>NZ_AYMR01000010.1 GCF_000633535.1 Leifsonia aquatica H1aii
ATCAAGCCCCTCGCGCAGCGTCCGCACCCGTTCGAGTACGAGCTGTACTTCGGCGTCTGACGCTCCCCGCTCCGCACGGAAGGGCCGCATCCCACTCGGGATGCGGCCCTTCCGCGTCGCCGCCGCATCCAGTTGTCGCGACACGCCGTCACGGCGCACGCCCTGGCGGCGTGTCGTGACAATGAGGTGGCGGGCGAAGGCTCAGCCGGTGGGCGCGGGGCGGTCCGGGATTCCGTAGAAGGCGCGCTCGAAGACGGCGCGGGCGCGGCGGGTGACCGCGAGGTAGTCCTCCTCCAGCCGCGACGCCGAGCCGGGCGGGTACTCCATCAGGCGCGCGACGCCGTCGAGGGCGACGCGGTCGGAGGGGAGGACGTCGGCGGTCTTGTTCGTCCACAGGGTCATCGCCGAGCGGGCGCGGGAGGCGAAGACCCACGCCTCGTGCAGCTTGGCGGCGTCCTTCTCGGTGACGAAGCCGTGCTCAGCGGCGACGGCCAGGGCGTCGAGGGTGCTCGGGGTGCGCAAGGCGGGGATCGCGGCCCCGTGCTCCAGCTGGATGAGCTGGACGAACCACTCGACGTCGCTCAGGGAGCCGCGGCCGAACTTCAGGTGGCGGGACGGGTCGGCGCCCTGCGGCAGCCGCTCGTTCTCGACGCGTGCCTTGATGCGTTTGACCTCGCGGATCTCGCGCTCGCCGATCTCGGCCGGGTAGCGGACCTCGTCCGCGAGGGCCGAGAAGTCGTCCAGCAGGGCCGCGTCCCCCGCGACGCCGCGCGCCCGCAGCAGCGCCTGCGCCTCCCACGTGAGCGACCAGCGCTGGTAGTAGGCGCGGTACGAGTCGAGGGAGCGCACCGGCGTGCCGTTCTTGCCCTCGGGTCGCAGCCCGATGTCGAGGTCGAGCGGGAGGATGTTGTCCTCGGTGAGCCGTGACAGCTCGGACACGATCGCGAGGGCGGCCCGGTGCGCGTCGTCCTGATCGGCGGCGAGCGGACGGAAGACGTACATGACGTCGGCGTCGGAGCCGAAGCCCAGCTCGCGGCCGCCGAAGCGTCCCATGCCGATCACGGCGAACTCGAACGCCCCCGCGTCGCCACGGGCCGACCGGATGGCGGCGAGCACGCCGCCGATCACGTTCTCGGCGACGGCGCTCAATCCGTGCGCCAGCTCTTCGATCGTCGCGAAGCCGAGGATGCCCGAGAACGCGAGCCGCAGCACCTCGCGCCGGCGCACCGCGCGCAGGGCGGCCGCGGCGGTGTCGGCGGACTCGTGCCGCGCGAGGATCGCCGCCGTCTCCTCCCGCAGCAGCTCGGCCGACCGCGGCCGCAGCTCGTCCTCCGATTCCAGCCACGCGACCGATTCCGGGATGCGTCCGAGCAGTTCGCCGGCGAACCGCGACCCGGACAGCACCCGGGTCAGGCGCTCGGCGGCGCCGGTGGAGTCGCGCAGCATCCGCAGATACCAATGGGTGGAGCCGAGGTCCTCGCTGAGGCGGCGGAAGGTCAGCAGGCCGTAGTCGGGGTCGGCGCCGTCGGCGAACCACTGCAGCATCACCGGCAGCAGGTGCCGCTGGATCGTGGCCCGGCGCGAGACACCGGAGGTGAGGGCGCCGATGTGGGCGAGCGCGCCACGCGGGTCGCGGAAGCCGATCGCCGCGAGCCGGGCCTCGGCCTGGGCGCTGGTGAGCGCGAAGTCCTCGCTCGGCATGGCGGCGACGGCGCTCAGCAGCGGCCGGTAGAACAGGCGCTCGTGCAGGCCGCGCACCCGGTGCTTGATCTCGTTCCAGCGGGTGAACAGCTGCTGCGCGCTCGGCGCGAGGCCGGTCGCCCGCGCCAGGATGCGCTGGTCGCCCTCGTCGCGCGGCATCAGGTGCGTGCGGCTCAAGTGGCGCAGCTGGATGCGGTGCTCCATCAGGCGGAGGGTGCGGTAGTCCTGCGAGAAGGCCGCGGCCTCCTCCCGGCCGATGTAGCCCTGCGCCGCGAGGGCGGCCAGGGCCGAGAGCGTGTCGCGCTGCCGCACCTGGTCGTCGGTCTGCCCATGAACGAGCTGCAGCAGCTGCACGGTGAACTCGACGTCACGGAGGCCGCCCGGCCCGAGCTTCAGCTGGTAGTGCACCTCGTCGTCCGGGATGTGGTCGGTGACGCGCTCGCGCATCCGCTGCACCGACTCGACGAAGTTCTCCCGCGATGCGCTGCTCCACACCTTGGGGGCGAGCGCGGCCGTGTACCGGTCGCCCAGCTCCCGGTCGCCGGCGAGCGGCCGGGCCTTGAGCAGCGCCTGGAACTCCCAGCCCTTCGCCCAGCGGTCGTAGTAGGCGATGTGCGACTCCAGCGTGCGGACGAGAGCGCCGTCCTTGCCCTCGGGTCGCAGGTTGGGGTCGACCTCCCAGAGCCCGGGCTCGATCGCGGGTTCGTGGATGCCGCGCATGGTCAGCATCGCGAGCCGGGTGGCGATGTCGACCGCCCGACCGGACGCGAGTCCGGCCTCCTCGTCCCCTTCGGTCACGAAGATCACGTCGACGTCACTGACGTAGTTGAGTTCGCGGGCGCCGGCCTTGCCCATCCCGATGATCGCCAGCGGGGTGGCCCGCACCTCGGCCTCGGGGAACCGCCCGGGCCCCGTACCGCTGGTCTGGCGGCGCGCGACGGCGAGGGAGGCCTCCAAGGCGGCGGCGGCGAGGTCGGAGAGCGCAGCCGCGACGGCGTCGAACCCCGCGACCGGGTCGTCCTGCTCCAGGTCGAAGCTGGCGAGCTGGACGAGCCGGCGGCGATAGCGCACGCGCAGCGCCGTCCAGGCCTCCTCCTCGACGATGGCGGCGAACCCGTCCACTGCGCCCACCGCGTCGAGCAGGTCGGCGCGCAACTCGTCGGCGGTCGGGAGGGCCGTTATCGGGTAGTCGAGGGCGCCCAGCTCCGCCGGTTGCCGCAGGAAGAACTCGGCGGCGCCCTCGGATGCGCCGATCACTCGCAGAACCCGCCGGGCGTCGTTGCGCGACGGCACGTAGCGCGCGGCCTGCACCGGCGCGTGCTGGAGCAGGCGCAGGGCGAGCGTCAGCGCGTTGTCCGGATCCGCGGCGGCGCCCAGCGCGGGCAGCAGGTCGTCCACGGGGAAGCCGGTGAGCTCCGCTAGCTCGTCGAGCTGGGCGCGCACGGAGCTCAGCCCGACGAAGCCGGCGCGCGCCAGCACCGTCAGGGAGAGCTGCTCGCGCGTCACGTCCCGGTCAGAGGATCTCGAGGTTGGAGCGCAGCTCGTACGGGGTGACCTGCGCGCGGTACTCCGCCCACTCCTTGCGCTTGTTGAGGAGCACGTAGTTGAAGACCTGCTCCCCCAGCGTCTCGGCGACCAGCTCGGAGTCCTCCATCAGCGAGATGGCGTGGTCGAGGCTGGCCGGCAGCTGGCTGTAGCCGAGCGCGCGGCGCTCGGTGTCGCTCAGCGCCCACACGTTGTCCTCGGCCTCCGGCGGCAGCTCGTACTGGCCCTCGATGCCCTTCAGGCCGGCGGCCAGCATGAGCGAGAACGCGAGGTACGGGTTCGCGGCGGAGTCGATCGCCCGGTACTCGACGCGGGAGCTCTGCCCCTTGTTGGGCTTGTAGAGCGGCACGCGCACGAGCGCCGAGCGGTTGTTGTGGCCCCAGCACACGAAGCTGGGCGCCTCGTCGCCGCCCCACAGGCGCTTGTAGGAGTTGACGAACTGGTTCGTCACCGCCGTGATCTCGGGAGCGTGCTTGAGCAGGCCCGCGATGAACTGACGGCCCACCTTCGACAGCTGGTACTGCGCACCCGCCTCGTAGAAGGCGTTGGTGTCGCCCTCGAAGAGCGACATGTGAGTGTGCATCCCGCTGCCCGGGTGACCCGACATCGGCTTGGGCATGAACGTCGCGTAGACACCCTGCTCGATGGCGACCTCTTTGATCACGGTGCGGAAGGTCATGATGTTGTCGGCCGTGGTCAGCGCATCCGCGTAGCGCAGGTCGATCTCGTTCTGGCCGGGACCCGCCTCGTGGTGGCTGAACTCGACGGAGATGCCGAGGTCCTCGAGCATCCGCACGGAGCGGCGGCGGAAGTCGTGCGCGGTGCCGCCGGGGACGTTGTCGAAGTAGCCGGCCGAGTCGACGGGCTCGGGGCCGCCGTCGCCGAACGACGACGACTTGAGCAGGTAGAACTCGATCTCGGGGTGCGTGTAGAAGGTGAAGCCGCGGTCGGCCGCCTTCTCGAGCGTCCGCTTGAGCACGTTGCGCGGGTCGGACACGGACGGCTGGCCGTCGGGCGTCGTGATGTCGCAGAACATGCGCGCAGTCGGGTCGATCTCGCCGCGCCACGGCAGGATCTGGAACGTGGTGGGGTCGGGATGGGCCAGCAGGTCGGACTCGTAGGCGCGGGTGAGGCCCTCGATCGCGGAGCCGTCGAACCCGAGGCCCTC
Source organism: Leifsonia aquatica H1aii (assembly GCF_000633535.1). Classification (GTDB taxonomy): domain Bacteria; phylum Actinomycetota; class Actinomycetes; order Actinomycetales; family Microbacteriaceae; genus Leifsonia; species Leifsonia aquatica_A. The sequence goes on from NZ_AYMR01000010.1 coordinate 4,415, forward strand.
GCTGAACGCGCCCTCGACCTCCGCCGGCGCGATCGCGACCGACTTCAGAGTGCCGACGACATCGGTGAACCACAGCCTCACGAACTTGATGCCACGTTCCTCGATCGTCCGAAGAACGAAGTCGCGCTGCTTGTCCATCCTGCCCCTTTCGTCAGCCCCTCCAGACTAGTGGTTCCCGGCCTCCCAGCGGGCTCGGAACGCGTCACTAGACTGAGGCGCATGACCGACCAGTCACCCGTTCCGAGCGTCCACCCCGCCACCAGTTCGATGCAGTCCCTGAAGCGGGTCAGGACGCGGCACTTCCAGGCGTCGAAGGACGAAGGCTCGACCTTCACCGGCCTCACCAGCTACGACATGCTGACCGCTCAGATCTTCGACGAGGCCGGGATCGACTTCCTGCTCGTCGGAGACTCGGCCGGCAACAACGTGCTCGGCTACGACACCACGCTGCCCGTGACCGTCGACGAGCTCATCCCGCTCACCCGCGCGGTGGCGAAGGCCGTCAAGCGAGCGTTCGTCGTGGCGGACATGCCGTTCGGCTCCTACGAGACGGGCGCGCTGGAAGCGCTGCACACCGCGGTGCGGTTCATGAAGGAGACCGGTGCGCACGCGGTGAAGCTGGAGGGCGGCGTGCGCAGCGCCGACCAGATCCGTCGCATCGTCGACGCGGGCATCCCGGTCATGGCGCACATCGGCTTCACCCCGCAGAGCGAGCACGGGCTCGGCGGGCACCTGATCCAGGGCCGCGGCGACGGTGCGGAGCGGCTCCTGGCCGACGCGCACGCGGTCGAGGACGCCGGCGCATTCGCGGTCGTGCTCGAGATGGTCCCGGCCGACGTGGCCCAGCGGGTCACCCAGGAGCTGCGCATCCCCACGATCGGTGTCGGCGCGGGCCCGCACGTGGACGGCCAGCTGCTGGTCTGGACGGACTGGGCCGGCTTCACGACGGGCCGCGTCCCGAGTTTCGTCAAGCAATACGCCGACCTGAAGACGGTGCTCGCGGATGCGGCGGCGGCCTACAGGGCGGATGTGCAGTCGGGCTCGTTCCCGGGCCCGGACCACAGCTTCTAGCGGTTCTCCGCCGCGTCGTCCTCGGCCCACTTGGCGCTGTTCTCGCGCAGCTTCTCGAGTGCGTGCTCGGCCTCGTCGCGGGTGTCGAACGGGCCGACGCGATCGGGCGCGGGCGACAGGAAGCCCTGCTCCACCGCGCCGGTCTTCATGTTGTACCAGTACTTGTGCTCAGCGTCCTGCGCGATGCCGTACTCGTTCTCACCGGTCATAAGCTTGATCCTATGCCCAAGGATTCCGCCGGTCACCTGATCCCCGGACGTGTCACCGCGATGCGCCCCGTGCCCACCCGCATCCCGCGGCCGGAGTACGTCGGCAGGCCGTCGCCGGCGCCGAACACCCGCGGCGACGTCTACACGTCGGACGAGATCGCACTGATCCGCGAGTCCGGCCGGATCGCGGCGCAGGCGATCGCGCTGGTGGGCGAAGCGGTGCGCCCGGGCGTGACGACGGAGGAGCTGGATGCGATCGGCCACGAGTTCCTGATCGCGCACGACGCCTACCCCTCCACCCTCGGCTACCGCGGCTACCCGAAGTCGATCTGCAGCTCGGTGAACGAGGTCGTCTGCCACGGCATCCCCGACGACACGGTGATCGACGATGGGGACATCGTCAACATCGACATCACGGCGTACAAGGACGGCTTCCACGGCGACAGCAACCAGACGTTCATCGCCGGCACCGCGAGCGAGGAGATCACGCTCCTCGTCGAGCGGACCCGCGAGGCGCTGAACCGCGGCATCAAGGCGGTCGCGCCGGGCCGTCAGGTCAACGTGATCGGCCGCGCCATCGAGTCCTACGCCAAGCGGTTCGGCTACGGAGTGGTCCGCGACTTCACCGGCCACGGGGTCGGTTCCTCGTTCCATTCCGGGCTGATCATCCCGCACTACGACTCCGCGCCGACCTACGACGACGTGATGGAGGTCGGGATGGTGTTCACCATCGAGCCGATGCTCACCCTCGGCACGCACGAGTGGGACATGTGGGAGGACGACTGGACGGTGGTGACGCGCGACCGCAGCATCACGGCGCAGTTCGAGCACACCCTGGTCGTCACGGAGCGCGGCGCCGAGGTGCTCACGCTCCCCTGACCCCCGCCTGGCCGACCTCGGCCGCTCCGCCCACCGGCTCGGCGACGGGTTCCGGGATCGGGGCCGTCTCGCGCGCCGACGCCGATCGCTTCGGTCCACCGGGCAGCACGAACGAGATCGCCACGCCGAGCACGGTGACGCCGACGGCCACCCAGAACGCGACATCGAACGCGCCTCCGAGCGTGGCGCCTCCCAGCACCGCGGCCTGCAGCAGCACCGCGAAGATCGCCGTGCCGAACGACCCGCCGAGCTGCTGGGCCGTGCGGGTGAGGATGCTGGAGTGCGCGATCTGCTCGCCGCTCAGCCCCTGGTAGGAGGCCACCATCAGCGGCATCGTCACCGCGCCGAGGCCGAAGCCGCGCACGAACAGCGCCACGAGGAGAAGCGGGTCGGCGGAGGACGGCAGGCCGAACGCGAACGGCACCGTCGCGATGGCGACGATCGCGAAGCCGACGACCGCGATCCAGCGCGCCCCGATGCGATCGATCAGCCGACCGGCGAGGGGACGGCAGGCGAGCGTCCCGAGCCCCTGCGGCACGAGCAGCAGACCGGCACCGAGCGCGTCCGTGCCGCGCACCTGCTGGAAGAACAGCGGCAGCAGCAGCATCGCGCCGTAGAGGGCGACGCCGGAGAGGAAGAGCAGGGACGACGCCGACCAGACCGAGCGCACCCGCAGCAGCCGCACGTCCACCAACGCCTCGCCACGGCGGTGGACGGCCCAGAACCCGAACGCTGCGATCAGCACGACCCCGGCGACCAGCGGGATCCACGCGTCGAGGCGGGCGAACCCGCCGTCGAGGACGGAGTCGGAGAGGCCGAGCAGCAGGCCGACGAGGCCGGGGACGAGGAGCAGCACGCCGACGAGGTCGAGGCGGCGGCGCGGGTCGCGCCCACGGTCGGAGGGCAGCATCCGCCAGGCCAGGATCAGTCCGGCGACGCAGAACGGGATGTTCACCCAGAACACCCAGCGCCAGTCTCCGAAGGCGAGGATCAGCCCGCCGAGCACCGGCCCCAGCACGGGACCCGCCATCGCGGGGAGGCCGACCACGGCCGAGACGCGGCCCAGCTGCTTGCCGCCGGCGACCTCCATCACCATCGTGGTCATCACCGGGAGCATGAGGCCGCCTCCGACGCCCTGGAGCACCCGGAACGCGATGAGGCTGTCGGCGTTCCAGGCGAGCCCCGAGAGCACGGATCCGACGAGGAAGATCGCGAGCGCGACCATCCACACCCGCTTGCCCCCGAACCGGGCGAGGCACCAGGCCGACAGCGGCACGGTCGCGGCGAGGGCGAGCAGGTAGCCCGTGGTGACCCACTGGATGTGCGCGACGTCCGTGTGGAGGTCGGTGGCCAGCGAGTGCAGGGCGATGCTGAGGATGGTGGTGTCGAAGACCACGGCGAGCGCGCCGATGACCAGCGCCGTCGCCGTGCGCACCACAGCCTTGTCGAGTTTCTCTGCAGCCATCGACCCACTCCTTAAGATGCCTTGCCGTATCTAAAGGCTGACGATACGCCGATCGGATAAGATGCGCAAATGGACTCTAAATCCCCGCCCGCACGACGCCGCCGAGGCACCGAGCTCGAGGACGCGCTGCTCGACGCGGCGTGGGAGGAGCTCGACGCCAACGGCTACGCCGGGCTGACGATGGAGGCCGTCGCCGCCCGGGCCGGGACGAGCCGCCCGGTCCTCGCCCGCCGCTGGCCGAGCCGCAGCGACCTCGCCCTCGCCGCCATCCGCCACCGCTACGACGGCGACCCCATCGAGGTGCCCGATCACGGAAGCCTGCGCGAGGACGTGCTCGACCTCCTGCGCCAGTTCGGCGACCGCCGCAGCGGGATGGTCGTGCTGATCATGCTGCGCTTCGGGGGCATCCTCAGTGAGGCCGACGGCGGCATGGCCGGCCTGCGCGAGCGCCTGCTCTCCCCCGGCCCCTCCTGGCTCGACACGATCCTGGAGCGTGCGGACGCCCGCGGCGAGATCGACCGCGGCCGGATGCCGGACATCGTCGCGAACCTGCCGACGATGGCCCTCCGCCACGAGATGCTGATGACCCTGCATGCCCCCGACGAGGCGACGCTGGTCTCGATCGTCGACGACCTGTTCCTGCCGCTCGCCACGGCCACGCGCACCCCCGCGGGAGGCGACGCGCGGTAGATTCGTGGGCATGAGCGGTCAGAAGCACGCAATCGGCATCGACATCGGCGGAACGGGCATCAAGGGAGGGCTGGTCGATCTCGAGAGCGGCGAGCTCCTGAGCGACCGGATCAAGCTGCCCACCCCCGAGGGAGGCGAGCCCGACGGCATCGTCGAGGTCACCAAGGAGATCGTCGACCAGCTGGCGAAGGAGGAGCCCGACGCCCCCGTCGGCGTCTGCTTCCCCGCCATCGTCAGCCACGGCGTCACCCTCTCGGCCGCGAACGTCTCCAAGAAGTGGATCGATCTCCGCGCGGAGGACCTGTTCGAGAAGGCGCTGGGCCGTGACATCCACTTCGTCAACGACGCAGACGCCGCCGGCTACGCGGAGACGCGCTTCGGCGCCGCGAAGGACAAGGACGGCCTGGTCATCATGACCACGCTCGGCACCGGCATCGGCTCCGCCCTGATCTACGACGGCGTCCTCATCCCGAACGCCGAGCTCGGCCACCTCGAGGTCGACGGTCACGACGCCGAGTCGAAGGCGGCCTACTCGGCCAAGGAGCGCGACGACCTGAGCTGGGAGAAGTGGGCCAAGCGTCTGCAGAAGTATTACTCGACCCTCGAGTTCCTCTTCACCCCCGACCTCTTCATCGTCGGCGGCGGCGTCTCCAAGAACTACAAGGAGTTCCTGCCGCTGCTCGAGCTGAAGACGGAGATCGTGCCCGCCGTCCACCGCAACAACGCGGGCATCCTGGGCGCGGCCGCACTGGCCGTGAAGGGCTGATCCTCGAAAGACCACCCCTCTTATTCAAGGATATCGCCTAACCTTGAATAAGAGGGGGACATTGCCATGAACGAACGAGACCCATGGCCGGCCGTGGCCTACGAGGAGCTGCCCTGGATCTCGCGATTCCCGCGAGACGCACTGAGTCGCCGCCAATGGGAGAACAGCCGTGCACCGTACCGCGCGGCCATCCCTCCCCGGATCGCAGGCGCACGGGTGGCGCTGTCCAGCGAGAGCGTGGCCGAGGCGACCGAGGCGAGCACACTCCTCGCACGTTTCGACGCAGAAGTCGGGGCCCAACTGCTCCCGTTCTCTGATGTGCTGTTGCGCTCGGAATCCGCGTCGTCCTCGGAGATCGAGAACCTGACGAGCGGTGCGCGCGCGATAGCCGAGACCGTCCTCGGTGAACGCGACCGGGGGAACGCCGGACTGGTCGTCCGCAACGTCGAGGCGATGACGGCTGCGATCCAGCTGGCCGATCATATCGACGAGGCGAGCATCGTCGCGATGCAGGCGGCCCTTCTCGAGCACCACGCCCCACAGCTCGTCGGCGAGTACCGGACGGAACAGGTCTGGATCGGAGGAGGAGGCGTCAGCCCGCACGGCGCCGACTTCGTGCCACCACACCACAATCGAGTCGCGGGCGCGATGAATGATCTGGTCGCCTTCATCCACCGCACGGACGTCCCGGCCCTGGCGCACGCCGCGCTCGCGCACGCCCACTTCGAGACCGTCCACCCATTCCCCGACGGCAACGGCCGCACGGGCCGCGCCTTGGTGCAGGCGATGCTCCGGGCCTCGCGCGTGACGACCAGCGTCGCCGTCCCCGTCTCCGCCGGCCTGCTTCACGACGTGGACCGCTACTACGGTGCACTCGACGCCTACCGGAAGGGCGACGCCGACCGCATCGTCGGAGTCTTCTCCGAAGCGGCCGGCTATGCCGTGCGGAACGGTCGCGCACTCGTAGCCGACCTCGCGGAGGTTCGCGCGGGATGGGAGGACGCCCTCATGGGCATCCGGGCCGACGCCGGCGCGCGACGCCTCGCCGATCTGTTGTTCTCGCAGCCCGTGGTGAACCAACCGTTCGTCTCGTCCGGACTGGGGGTCTCTCCCCAGGGGGCTTACAACGCGATCGGCGCCCTCGTCGAGCGGGGTCTGCTCGCCAGCGCCACCTCGCAGCACCGCAACCGCATCTGGTACGCCCAACCGATCCTGTCCGCCCTCGACGATTTCGCCGCGCGCGCCGGTCGTCGCCGCTCCGCCTCGTCGCGTTAGCGTCCCGCGAGGATCGTCCGGCGCGGCGTTAGGGATGCGTTAGGACCGGCTCCCGGCGCCCACCGCGGGTGTGGACTCTCTCCTGCCGCGGCCGACTGGCCGCGGCATCCTCACGGATGGAGAGAGTCTTGCTAGACGTCGTCTACCTCCTCGGTGTCGTCCTGCTCGCGGTGATCGTGGGCGTGGCCGGCCGGGGGGTCGAGAAGCTGTGATCGTCATCGACGCGATCGCGGCCCTGCTCGCGGTCGCCGCGATCGCCTACCTGGTCGTCGCCCTCGTGAAGCCGGAGCGGTTCTGAGATGGGCGCGGACTCCGTGACGGGCACCTGGCTGTTCGTCGCCCAGCTGGCGACGCTCGTGCTGCTGCTCGCCGTCGCCTATCGGCCCCTCGGGGACTTCATGGCGCGCGTGTACACCTCCGACCGCGACCTCGCCGTCGAGCGCGGCGTCTACCGCCTGATCGGCGTGGACGCCCGCGCCGGCCAGACCTGGCCCGCCTACCTGCGCGGAGTGCTGGCCTTCTCGGTGGTCGGCATCCTGATCGTCTACGGCCTGCAGCGCCTGCAGCAGTTCCTGCCGTACTCGCTGGGCATGCCCGCCGTGCCAGAGGGGACCGCGTTCAACACCGCGATCTCGTTCGTCACCAACACGAACTGGCAGTCGTACTCCCCCGACGCCACCCTCGGCTACACCGTGCAGTTCGCCGGCCTCGCCGTGCAGAACTTCGTCTCCGCCGCGGTCGGCATGGCGGTCGCGGTCGCCCTGGTACGCGGGTTCGCCTCGCGCTCCACCGGGACGATCGGCAACTTCTGGGTGGACATGCTGCGCGGGACGGTGCGCATCCTGCTGCCGCTCTCCCTCGTCGCCGCGATCGTGCTGATCGCCGGAGGCGCGGTGCAGAACCTCAACGGGTTCGACCACATCACCACCCTCACGGGAGCCGCGCAGTCCCTCCCCGGCGGACCGGTCGCCTCGCAGGAGGCCATCAAGCTGCTCGGCACCAACGGCGGCGGCTTCTTCAACGCGAACTCGGCGCATCCGTTCGAGAACCCCACCGCGTGGACGAACCTCGTCGAGGTGCTGCTCATGCTCATCATCCCGTTCTCGCTGCCGCGCACCTTCGGCACGATGGTCGGGGACAAGCGCCAGGGCTACGCGATCCTCGGCACGATGGCGACGCTGTTCGCCGTCTCGCTCGTCGCGATGACACTGTTCGAGGCGTCGAGCGGGTCGATGGAGGGCAAGGAGACCGCGTTCGGGGTGCTCGGCTCGACGCTGTTCGACACGACGAGCACCGCGACGTCGACCGGCGCCGTCAACTCGATGCTCGACAGCTACAGCCCGCTCGGCGGCATGATGGCGATGATCAACATGATGCTCGGCGAGATCGTGCCGGGCGGCGTCGGCTCCGGCCTCTACGGGATCCTGGTCATCGCGGTGATCGCGGTGTTCGTCGCCGGGCTCATGGTCGGCCGCACCCCGGAGTACCTGGGAAAGAAGCTCGGCCCGCGCGAGATCAAGCTGGCCAGTCTCTACATCCTGACCACGCCGACACTCGTGCTCATCGGCACCGGCCTGAGCTTCGCCATCCCGGCGGTGCGCGCCGACATCGAGAAGACGTCGATCCTGAACCCGGGTCTGCACGGCTTCAGCGAGGTGCTCTACGCATTCACCTCCGCCGCGAACAACAACGGGTCGGCCTTCGGCGGACTCACCGCCGCGACGCCCTGGCTCAACACCGCGCTCGGCGTGGCGATGTTCCTCGGCCGCTTCCTGCCGATCGTCTTCGTGCTGGCGCTGGCCGGCTCGCTCGCCCAGCAGGGCCGCATCCCGGCGACGGCAGGCACCCTGCCCACCCACCGGCCGCAATTCGTCGGCCTGATGATCGGCACCGTCGTGCTGGTCTCCGCACTCACCTACTTCCCCGTTCTCGCGCTGGGTCCCCTGGCGGAAGGGCTGCAGTAACACCATGACAACGCTCACCCCTCACTCCGGCGTCCGCGCTCCGAAACAGCGCGCCACCACCGCAGGCGCCTTCAGCGGCGCCCAGCTCGTCGCCGCACTCCCCGGCGCGCTGCGCAAGCTCGACCCGCGCCAGATGTGGCGCAACCCGGTCATGTTCATCGTCGAGGCGGGCGCCGCGCTGACGACCGTCGTCGCCGTGGCCCAGCCGTTCCTCGGTGCGGGCGGGACCGGCCCGGCCACGCTGACCTTCACCTGGAGCATCGCCGTCTGGCTCTGGCTCACCGTGATCTTCGCCAACCTGGCGGAATCGGTCGCCGAGGGCCGGGGCAAGGCGCAGGCGGCCACGCTGCGCACCACGCGCTCCACCACCCTCGCCACCCGCGTCCTCGGCTACGACGAGGGAGCCGACTCGGCGGCGAGCCGCGCCGAGACGGCCCAGGTCGCCTCGAGCGAGCTCGCGCTGGGCGATGTGGTGGTCGTCGCCGCCGGGGAGCTCGTCCCGGGCGACGGCGACGTGATCCACGGCATCGCGACCGTGGACGAGTCGGCCATCACGGGCGAGTCCGCACCGGTGGTGCGCGAGTCCGGCGGAGACCGCAGCGCGGTCACCGGCGGAACCCGCGTGCTCTCCGACCGCATCGTCGTGCGCATCACCTCGAAGCCCGGCGAGACCTTCGTCGACCGGATGATCGCACTCGTCGAGGGCGCGTCCCGGCAGAAGACCCCGAATGAGATCGCGCTGAACATCCTGCTCGCGAGCCTCTCGATCATCTTCGTGATCGTGGTCCTCGTGCTGCAGCCCGTGGCGGGCTACTCCGACGCGGCACCGACCGTCCCCGTACTGATCGCGCTCCTGGTCTGCCTCATCCCGACCACCATCGGCGCCCTGATCTCGGCCATCGGCATCGCCGGGATGGACCGCCTCGTGCAGCACAACGTGCTCGCGATGTCCGGACGCGCGGTGGAGGCCGCCGGCGACGTCACCACGCTGCTCCTCGACAAGACCGGAACCATCACGTACGGCAACCGGCGGGCGAGCGAGTTCGCCGCGGTGGGCGGCGCCGACCGCGACGCGCTGGTCCGGGCGGCCGCCCTCTCCTCGCTCAGCGATCCCACGCCCGAGGGCGTCTCGGTCGTCGAACTCGCCGAGACGCTCGGATACGAGCGCCCGACGACGGCGAACGGCGAGATCGTACCGTTCACCGCGCAGACCCGGATGAGCGGGCTCGATCTGCCCGACGGATCGCAGGTGCGCAAGGGCGCCGCGAGCGCCGTGGTCACCTGGGTGCGCGAACGCGCCGCCGAGGCGGGCACCGAGCCGCCGTCGGCGAGCGCCCTCCGCGAGCTGGATGCCGAGGTCGAGCGCATCTCCCAGGTCGGCGGCACCCCGCTCGCCGTCGCGACGCGGAGCGCGGACGGTGCGGCCACCCTGCTCGGAGCGATCTACCTCAAGGACATCGTAAAGGAGGGCCTGGCCGAGCGGTTCGCGGACCTTCGCCGGATGGGCATCCGCACCGTCATGGTCACCGGCGACAACCCGCTGACGGCGAAGGCCATCGCCGCCGAGGCGGGGGTCGACGACTTCCTGGCCGAGGCCAAGCCGGAGGACAAGCTGGCCCTGATCCGGCGGGAGCAGGAGGGCGGCGCCCTGGTCGCGATGACCGGCGACGGCACGAACGACGCTCCGGCGCTCGCCCAGGCGGATGTCGGCGTGGCGATGAACACGGGCACGTCGGCGGCGAAGGAGGCCGGCAACATGGTCGACCTGGATTCCGACCCGACCAAGCTGATCGACATCGTCCGGATCGGCAAGCAGCTGCTGATCACCCGCGGAGCGCTCACCACGTTCTCGATCGCCAACGACGTCGCGAAGTACTTCGCGATCATCCCGGCGATGTTCGTGGCCTCCTTCCCCGGCCTGGCCGCGCTCAACGTGATGGGGCTGCACTCCCCCGCCTCGGCGATCCTCTCCGCCGTGATCTTCAACGCGATCGTGATCGTGGCGCTCATCCCCCTCGCCTTGCGCGGGGTGCGCTACCGGCCGGCCGCCGCTTCCTCCCTGCTCGGCCGCAACCTGCTGATCTACGGCCTCGGCGGGATCATCGCCCCCTTCATCGGGATCAAGCTGATCGACCTCCTGGTCGCGCTGATCCCCGGATTCTGACACTCACGGAAAGGACGCTGGACAGATGAACCGGCTCCGCGGCGCTTGGCGCCAGTACTGGGTCGCCCTGCGCGCGATGATCGTCCTGACGGTCGCACTCGGCATCGGCTACACCTTCGTCGTCACCGGGATCGGGCAGCTCGCCCTCCCGGCTCAGGCGAACGGATCGATCGTCTCGGTCGGCGGGAAGCCCATCGGCTCCTCCCTCATCGGCCAGAGCTTCACCGACAAGCACGGAGCGGCGCTGCCGCAGTGGTTCCAGTCCCGACCGTCCGCGGCCGGAGACGGCTACGACGGCACGGCCTCCTCCGGGAGCAACCTCGCGGCCTCCAACCCGGTGCAGCAGAAGGCGGTGAAGGAGCGCACCGCGGCGATCGAGACCTCCGACGGCGTGAGCGCGGGCAGCATCCCGAACGATGCCGTCACGGCCTCCGGCTCGGGTCTCGATCCGCACATCTCCCCCGCCTACGCGCTGCTGCAGGTCGACCGCGTCGCCGCGGCGCGCGGCCTCTCCGCCGACCGCGTGCGGGCGCTGGTCGAGTCTAGGATTCAGGGACGGGACCTCGGCTACCTCGGGGATCCGACCGTGAACGTGCTCCAGCTCAACCTGGCCCTTTCGGAGATGGACAAGTAGACATGCCACGTGGCCGCCTGCGGGTGATGCTCGGCGCAGCACCGGGCGTCGGCAAGACCTACGCGATGCTCGAGGAGGGCAAGCGCCTGCAGGCCCTGGGCAAGGACGTGGTGGTCGCGGTCGTGGAGACCCACGGCCGCGCCGCCACCGCCGCGATGCTCGACGGGCTGGAGGTCGTCCCCCGGCGGGTGGTCGAGCATCGCGGCGTGGAGCTGACCGAGCTGGATCTGGCGGCCGTGCTGGCGCGCGCGCCGCAGCTCGCCCTGGTGGACGAGCTCGCGCACACCGATGCCCCCGGCACCGAGCACGCGAAGCGCTGGGAGGACGTCGACGCCATGCTCGACGCGGGCATCGACGTGATGTCGACGGTGAACATCCAGCACATCGAATCCCTCAACGACGTGGTCGAGCAGATCACCGGCGTGCAGCAGCGGGAGACCATCCCGGACGCCGTGCTGCGCCGGGCGGACGTGATCGAGGTGGTCGACCTCGCCCCGCAGGCGCTGCGGGACCGGCTCGCGGAGGGCGACGTCTACCCCGCCTCCCGCATCGACGCCGCGCTCTCGAACTACTTCCGCCTCGGCAATCTGACCGCGCTGCGCGAGCTCGCGCTGCTCTGGCTGGCCGACGAGGTCGACAACGCCCTGCTGAAGTACCGCGCCGAGCACGGCATCGCCGGAAAGTGGGAGGCCAGGGAGCGGGTCGTGGTCGCCCTCACCGGCGGGCCGGAGGGCGAGACCCTGCTGCGACGCGGCGCCCGGATCGCCGCGCGCTCCGCCGGCGGCGAGCTGCTCGCGGTGCACGTGACCAGCGAAGACGGCCTGCGCACGGGAGCACCGGGAACGCTGGCCGCACAGCGAGCGCTGGTCGAGCAGCTGGGCGGCAGCTACCACCAGGTCGTCGGAGCCGACATCCCGCGCGCCCTGGTCCAGTTCGCGCGCGGCGAGAACGCGACCCAGCTCGTGATCGGCGTCTCGCGACGCAGCCGGCTGGCCGCGCTGCTCACCGGGCCGGGGATCGGTTCCACCGTCATCCGCGAGTCCGGCGACATCGACGTGCACATCGTGTCGCACTCCCGGGCCGGCGGACGATTCTCCCTCCCCCGCCCGACGGGCGGCCTCACGCTGCGCCGGCGGGTCATCGGTTTCGCCCTGGCGCTCGTCGGCGGACCGCTGCTGACCCTGCTGCTCACGAGCGTGCGCTCGGGCGACTCGATGACCGCGGACGTGCTGAGCTACCAGCTGCTGGTGGTGATCGTCTCCCTCGTGGGAGGGATCTGGCCCGCGCTGTTCGCGGCGCTGCTCTCGGGCATCACGCTCGACTACTTCTTCGTCGCGCCGCTCTACACGATCACCATCAACGAGCCGCTGCACCTGCTGGCCCTCGTCCTCTACGTGATCATCGCCGCCCTGGTGAGCCTGGTCGTCGACCAGGCCGCGCGGCGCACCCGCTCGGCGCAGCGCGCCGCGGCGGAGGCGGAACTGCTGGCGACGATCGCGGGCGGTGTCATCCGCGGTCAGGACGCGCTGCAGGCGCTGGTGACCCGCACCCGGGAGGCCTTCGGGCTAGCGGGCGTACGACTCCTGGACGGCGGCGAGGTGGTCTCCACCGACGGCGAGCCCGCCGACGCCGAGCACACCCAGCGGCTCGCCGTCGGAACGCGCGGGACCCTCGAGCTCTCCGGTCGCGATCTGGAGGCGAGCGACCGCCGGCTGCTCGGCGCGATCGTCGCCCAGCTCGACGCGGCCCTCGAGCACCGCGACCTGTCCGCGACGGCGTCGGAACTGGGACCGCTCGCCGAGGCCGACCGGGTGCGCAGCGCCCTGCTCGCCGCCGTCGGCCACGACCTGCGCCGCCCCCTGGCCGCCGCGACCGCGGCCGTCACCACGCTGCGCCAGACCGACCTCGCCCTCAGCGAGACCGACCGGGAGGACCTGCTGGAGACGGCGGAGGATAGCCTGGGCGGTCTCGCCGCCCTGGTGACCAACCTCCTCGACGTGAGTCGCGTCGAGGCCGGCGTCCTGGGGGTCTCGATCGCGCCGACGGAGCTGGACGACGTGATCTCGCCCGCGCTGGACGAGCTGGGCGTCGGGCCCGCGGACGTCGAGCTCGACATCGCACCCGAGCTGCCCCTGCTCGCGGCGGACGGCGTCCTCTTGCAGCGCGTCGTGGTGAACCTGCTGGGCAACGCGCTGCGCTACAGTCCGGCCGGTCAGCGTCCGGTGCTCGCGGCGAGCGAGTTCGGCGGCACGGTGCAGGTGCGCGTCATCGACCGCGGACCGGGCATCCCGAGCGAGCGCCGCGATGCCGTCTTCCTGCCGTTCCAGCGTCTCGGCGACACGGACAACGACACGGGGATCGGCCTCGGACTCGCCCTCTCGAAGGGCTTCGTGGAGGGGATGGGCGGCACGCTCGACGCGGAGGACACCCCGGGCGGCGGTCTGACGATGGTGGTGTCGCTGCCCGCGGCGACGGAAGGGACGAGCGCGTGAAGATCCTGATCGCCGACGACGACCGGCAGATCCTGCGCGCTCTGCGCATCCTGCTGACCGCCCGCGGCTACGAGGTGCTGACGGCGAGCACCGGGGCCGAGGCGCTGTCCGAGGCGGTGGAGCACCACCCGGATCTCGTCATGCTCGACCTCGGGATGCCCGAGCTGAACGGGATCGAGGTGATCGAGGGGCTGCGCGGCTGGTCGACGGTGCCGATCCTGGTCGTCTCGGGCCGTACCGGATCCGCCGACAAGGTGGACGCGCTCGACGCCGGGGCCGACGACTACGTGACCAAGCCTTTCGCCGCCGACGAGCTGCTGGCGCGGATCCGCGCGCTCACCCGGCGGCAGACCGGTGCGACCGACGAACCGGTCGTGACCTTCGGTGGCGTGAGCGTGGATCTCGCCGCCCACCAGGTGACGCGCTCGACCGCGGCCGGAGCGGAGCATGTGCGTCTCACCCCGACGGAGTGGGCGATCCTCGAGCTGCTGCTGCGCAACCCGCGCCGTCTGGTCACGCGGCAGGCCCTGCTCACCCAGGTGTGGGGACCGCAGTACACCAGCGACACCGGCTACCTGCGCCTGTACCTCGCCCAGCTGCGCAAGAAGCTGGAGCCCGAGCCCTCGCGTCCGCGCTATCTGCTCACCGAGCCCGGGATGGGCTACCGGTTCTCGCCGGACGAGGACGAGGCCGGGACGGCCGGCTGAGGCGACCCGCCGAGCGCGGCCAGCGCGGCCAGCGCGCCCAGCGCACGGAGCGCCCGGCCGGCGAGGAGCGTGATGACCAGCGCGAGCCCGATGGCGACGGCGGTGGCGACCATCCAGTACCCGAGCGAGACGGTCGAGACCCGGAAGACGTCGTCGACCGTGCTCGCGAACACCGTGTGGTCGAGCGACCAGTAGATGGGTTCCGGCACGATCGACGGGCACACCAGCAGGATGGCCAGGCACGACAGGTAGCCGATCGCGACGAGGACGAACACGCCGACCGCGAGCGCTCCCGCGCGCGGGAGGAGCCGGGCCGAACGCTCCTCCATGCGGTGCTCCCCTCGACGTGTCCGGCCCGGCGCAGGACCGGGCCGCGTGCAGGGAATGGGCCGGCTAGTACGCCGGGTTCTGTCGCGACACCGGAGTGTCGCGGACGGCCATCTCTCTCGGGGCGACGTCGCCGCCGCCCTCCAGCGGTCTACCCGGGGACGAGGCGAGCAGCCTCATCGTCCCCTGTCTGACCTTGCTCCGGGTGAGGTTTACCGAGCCGACCGGGTCACCCCGGCCGCTGGTGGTCTCTTACACCACCGTTTCACCCTGACCACCGGCCGGAGCCGGTGGCGGTCTGCTTTCTGTTGCACTGTCTCGCGGGTTGCCCCGGGTGGGTGTTACCCACCACCCTGCTCTGCGGAGCCCGGACGTTCCTCGGCGGCCCGCTCACGCGGACCGACGCGACCGTCTTGCCGACCCATTCCGCGGTCAACGATAGCGCAGCGCGTCTGTGCGCCGGATCCGAGTCCGGTCGGCACTCGCTCGGAACGGGGTCAGAGCCGGTTCAGAGCCCGGACTCCTCGTTGCGGATCAGGATGGCGCTGCTGTCGGGGCACAGCACGACGTCGTCGGGGGCGGCCCGGCGGATCTCGGCGAGGTCGGACTCGGTCAGCTTCACGTTGGATCCCAGCGACACGCCGCGCTGCAGCAGAGCGGCACCGAGCCCGTAGCGGGCGCGCTGGCGCTCGTACAGGGCGACCAGGTCGTCGGGGATGGCCGCGGCGATGGTGGCGCGATCGGCGGCGAGCGCGCCGCGCTGGGCGGCGAGCTTCTCCACCTCGGCGCCGCGCGCGGCCTCCAACGCCTCCACGCGCGTGCCGAGTTCGGAGCGCTCGGCGTCCACTGCGGCGAGCGCCGACTCGAGGCCCTCGACCCGCTCCATCACGGTGAGCTCGATCTCCTCGAGGTCGTTCCGGCGCTTGGCGAGGGAGGCGAGCTCCGCCTCCAGCGCCTGCACGTCTTTGACCGAAGCGGTCTGCTGCACCCGGTCGTTGTCGCGCCGGATGCGCGCCTCGACGACCTCCACGTCGGACTCGGTCCGCTTCAGCTCGGTGCGGGCGTCCTCGAGCTCGCCGGTCGCGGCGATCCAGCGCGCGCGGAGGGCGTCGACCTCGGGCTGCAGCGCGGCCAGCTCCTTCGTCTGCGGCAGCGTGTTGACCGCGTGGTCGAGCTGGGCGAGGCGGGTGTCGGCGGACTGCAGGCGCAGCAGTTCGTTCTGGTCGGCGGGGCTGGCTTTCACGTGGGGTGCTCCATCTCGGTGGCGGACAGTGTCTCCAGGGCTACTGGAGGATGGCGAAGTCCCAGGGGTCGGTGCGCAGTTCGCTGACCACGACCTCCACTCCGGGAAGGGCGGCGCGCAGCTGACCGGCCGCGGTGTCGAGCCAGAGCCACTCGCTCGCCCAGTGCGAGACGTCGAGGAGCGCGGGACCACCGCCGAGGATCGCCTGCTCCCGCGCTTCCGACGCGGGATGGTGGCGCAGATCGGCGGTGATGTAGACATCGGCCTCGCGGACGGCGTCCGCGCCCAGCAGGGAGTCGCCCGCGCCCCCGCACACGGCGACGCGCGAGACGGGCTGGTGGTAGTCGCCGGCAGCGCGCACTCCTCCGGCCGTCGGCGGCAGGAGGTCGGCGAGCGCCCGGGCGAGCACCCCGAGCGTGGTGGGCTGCGGCAGCACGCCGACCCGTCCGATGCCGGTGACGCCGTCGGCGGCCGGTGCGATCGGGGTCGTGTCCGTGAGCCCGAGCCGGGCGGCGAGCACGGCGCTCGTGCCGTCCTCGACGACGTCGGCGTTGGTGTGGGCGGCGATGAGCGCGCAGCGGCCGCGGATCAGCCGGGCCAGCAGCGCGCCCTTGTACCGGTCCTCGGCGACGGTCGTGACCCCGCGCAGCAGCAGCGGGTGGTGCGCCAGCAGCAGGTCGGCGCGGGAGTCGACCGCCTCGTCGACGGTGGCGGCGACGACGTCCACGGCCAGCAGGATGCGCTCGACCGGAGCCGCCGGATCGCCCGACAGCAGACCGGGGGCGTCCCAGCCCTCGGCGCCGGAGAGCGGCCAGAGCCCCTCGACGGTCTCGCGGACGGAACGGAGGGTGTGCTGCACGGGATAGAGCCTACGGGATCAGGCGGCGCGCTGCTCCTGGCGACGGACGGCCCGCGACCCCGCGACGATCGGGGTGAGGAGGCCGAGCGCGAGCGCGACGATGACGCCGATGTTGCTCGTGCCGATCCCGGTCTGCGAGTCGATGCCGAGCAGCCGGAACAGGTATCCCTCCCAGCCCAGCCAGGGCAGGTCGGAGCTGACGAGTCCCAGTCCGATGACGGAGGCCGCGACCAGCATGCCGAGATTGCCCCAGCGCCAGTCCGGGTAGACGCCGCCGGAGGCGAGCAGGGAGGGCTGGTGGAAGCGGCGTTCGCGCAGCATCGTCTCCGCCGCGAAGAGGCCCGTCCATGCCGCGACCGGTACGGACAGGGCGGTCGGCACGCCTCGCACCACACTGTCGAGGTCGGTCACGGTCAGGGCCAGCACGATCCCGGCGAGGGCGATCGGGCCTCCGGCGACGACGGTGCTCCACCGCCGGCCGAGCCGCACGCCGAGGGCGTCGAGGGTGAACCCCGCCGAGTACATCGTCAGCACCAGCGCCGAGATGAGGCTGAGGCCGACCGCGAGCAGCAAGGGCAGCGGGTACCACCACGGAAGGCCCAGCCGGACGAACCCCGCCACGGGGTCGCTGGCGAGTTCGGAGGCGAGACCGGGGTGGGAGGCGGCGAGGAGGCCGCCGTACGAGACGAGGACGAACGGCGGGACGGCCGCCCCGAAGGTCGCCCAGAGCATCGCCGCCGCGCCCGACGACGTCGGGCGCTGGTAGCGGGCGACCTCCGCGCTGCTCATCGCCCAGGCCAGCCCGAGGTAGCTGAACACCAGGACGGCCCCGGTGACCACGTGGGTCCAGAGCGCGTCCGGCACCGCCAGCGCACGAGACAGGTCGACCTGTCGCCAGGTCGCCGCGACCATCACGGCGATGAGCACGGCGGAGGCGATCGTCAGCAGCAGCTGCACGCGCGCGACCAGCGAGTACCCGAAGAAGGCCACCGCTCCGGCCACCAGGATCGCCACCAGCAGAGCGACCGCGGTGGGCGTCGCGCGGTCCCGGGCCCACCCTCCCGACACGGCGAGGGAGCCGGCGGCCGAGCCCGCCAGCCAGAGCAGCACCGCGCCCCAGAACAGCTTGGTGACCAGGGCCAGCACGGCGGGGATCGCGTTGCCGCGCACGCCGAACGTCGCCCGGGAGACCACCATCGTCGGCTGCCCGCTCCACTTGCCCGCGAGCGTCCCGAGCCCCAGGGGCAGGAAGGACAGGGCCACGCCCACGAGCGTCGCGACGAGCAGCTGCCGGAGGCTGAGGCCGAGCGTGAACAGTGTGGCTCCGACGCCGATCGAGATCAGCGACGAGGTGCCGGCGAACCAGAGCCAGAACATCCGGGCGGCCCGGCCGACCCGCCGGTCGAGCGGGGACGGCTCCAGATCGGCCTCCTCGGGCTCGAACAGCGGCGCGGGCACCGGCTCGGCGCCGTGCAGCACCGTCTCGTCGTCCGCGACGCGCGGTGAGGCGAGCGGTGTCGGCGCGGTCCCGTGCACATCGTCCGCGTCGTCGTGGAGGTCCGTGTCGATGTGCTCGTGCGTCCCGTCGAGCGTCCCCAGCCGGTGCGACACCACCGGGCCGGTCACGGTGGCGGTCCCCGTCCCCGTCCCCGTCCCCGTCCCCGTCCCCGTCCCCGTCAGCGGAGGAAGCACCGGGGCCATCGCGATCAGCGGGACGATCGGCGGCGCAGGCTCGAGGTCGGGATCGGGGCTCGGGCCGGCTGCCGCAGACGGCTCCTCCGCCACCAGCGGCACCGGCTGGGAGTCGCGCGGGGCGAGCTCGGGAGGCACGTACGACAGCGGCTCGGCCCGGGTCGACGCGGTCGGCTCGGGAACGGGAGGCGCAGAGGGCTCGGCCGGCGCGGTCGTGGCCGCGGGCTCCGACGCCGGCGTCGGCGCCGCCGCCCCGACCCACGCACTGTAGGTCGGCTGCGGACCCTCCACGCGGCGGCGCACGGGCAGGTCGTCGAAGCTGATGGCCTGCGTGGGCGGACCGACCCAGTCGTCGTCCGCATCCTCGCCGTGGACCTCGTCGTCGCCACCTTCGGGCTCGGTTGCGACCTCGGGCTCGCGCGACGCGACCTCCGGCTCCCTCGGCGCGATCTCGGGCTCGGCCATGTCCTCCGCCGGTGGAGGCGGCACGATCGGGATGGCCGTGGTGATGCGCGCCACCTCCGCTTCGAGCGCGCGGGCGAGCTCGTCGTCGCTGTGACGGTCGGCACCCGAGCCGGTCTCCATGTCGAAAGACTACGACTCGCGCCCGGCGGGGGTCAGGGGTGAGCGAAGCGAAGTACCATCGACTCGATGAGCGAGACGATCCCGACCCCGTACGAAGACCTGCTCCGCGACGTCCTCGCGAACGGCAGCCGCAAGTCGGACCGCACCGGGACCGGCACGCGCAGCGTGTTCGGCCGCCAGCTGCGCTTCGACCTCGCCGAGGGCTTCCCCCTCATCACCACAAAACGCGTGCACTTCAAGTCCATCGCCTACGAGCTGCTGTGGTTCCTCCGCGGCGAGAGCAACGTCGGCTGGCTGCGCGAGAACGGCGTTACGATCTGGGACGAGTGGGCCGACGATCGCGGCGAGCTCGGCCCGGTCTACGGCGTGCAGTGGCGCTCCTGGCCCGCGCCCGACGGCTCGCACATCGATCAGATCGCCCAGGTGATCGAGCAGCTGCGCCACGACCCCGACTCCCGCCGGATCATCGTCTCGGCCTGGAACGTCGCCGACATCCCGAACATGGCGCTCGCCCCGTGCCACGCCTTCTTCCAGTTCTACGTCGCCGACGGCCGGCTGTCCTGTCAGCTCTACCAGCGCAGCGCGGACATGTTCCTCGGCGTCCCGTTCAACATCGCGAGCTACGCGCTGCTGACCCTGATGGTCGCCCAGCAGGTCGGTCTCGAGCCGGGCGAGTTCGTCTGGACCGGCGGCGACGTCCACATCTACGACAACCATGTCGAGCAGGTGGAGGAGCAGCTCTCCCGCTCCCCCTACCCCGCGCCCGCGCTGCGCTTCGCACGCACACCCGACAGCATCTTCGATTATCGGTTCGAGGACTTCGTGGTCGAGGGATACCAGCACCACCCGGCCATCCGCGCCGCCGTGGCGGTCTGAGGCCGGCGTGTCGCTCGCTCTCATCTGGGCCGAGGCCCACGACCGCGTGATCGGCGCCGACGGCGGCATCCCCTGGCACCTTCCCGAGGACATGCGGCACTTCCGCGAGCTGACATCGGGGTCGCCGGTCGTGATGGGCCGGCGCACCTGGGACTCGCTGCCCGAACGGTTCCGGCCGCTCCCCGGGCGCACGAACATCGTCGTCACCCGGCAGGCCGCGTGGTCCGCACCCGGCGCGGAGGTCGCGCACGACGTCGAGGAGGCGCTCGCGCTGGCCGCCGGCGCCGAGACCGTCTGGGTGATGGGAGGGGCGCAGCTCTACGCCGCGGCGCTGCCGCTCGCCGACCGGGTGGAGGTCACCGAGGTCGACCTGGACGTCCCCGGCGACACCCGGGCCCCCGCGCTGGGCGAGGGATGGCGCACCGCGCGGGGCGAATGGCAGGAGTCGTCCTCCGGCCTGCGCTACCGGTTCGCGACCTCCCTCAGGTGAGCCCTGCGATGAGGTTCACCGTCGTGGCGAGGATCACCGAGCCGAACAGATAGGACAGCAGGGTGTGCCGCAGGATCGCGCGGCGGATGTATGAGCTGCTGATGTTCGTGTCGGACACCTGGAACGTCATCCCGAGCGTGAACGCCAGGTAGGCGAAGTCGCTGTAGCGCGGCCTCTCCTTCTGGTTGAAGTCGATGCCGCCGTCCTTGCGGTAGTACATGCGCGCGTAGCGCAGCGTGTAGACGGTGTGGACGAGCGCCCAGGAGAGGGCGACGCTCAGCACGGCGAGCAGTGCCACCACGAGCTGCGGGGCCCCCTTCAGCTGGCGAGCGTCCACCACGATGTACACCACCGCCACGACAGAGGCCACGGAGGCCGCGAGCAGGATCACATCGCTGACGCGCCGCCCTGGATCTTCGAGGGTGGCATGGTCCTGGGTCTGCTTCCCGTCCAGCCGCCACACCTTCGCCCACACCCAGACGATGTAGACGATGCAGGCGCCCGCCCAGCCAGCGATCACGGCGTAGTGCCAGGCGTCGAGCAGCCCGACCACGACACCGACCAGCACGCCCGCTCCGAGGGCTACGAACATCCTCGGACGCGACAGCGCGCGGCCCTTCTGCACTTCGTCGGTCACACTCAGGATGTTCGCACACGCCGTCCGCACCGCCGCCCCGCCCGCGCCGGTACGATCGGAACGTGACCTCCCCCGCGACTCCCCTCACCGACCTGGACACCGAGGCGCTGCGCGCCGCGCACGCCGAGTTCTCGCGTGCGTACGACGAGCTGAAGGCCGCCGGCCTCTCCCTCGACATCACCCGCGGCAAGCCGTCGGCGGAGCAGCTCGACCTCTCGAACGACCTGCTGCACCTGCCCGACGGCGAGTACCGGGACGCCGCGGGCACCGACCTGCGCAACTACGGCGGCCCGAACGGCCTCCCCGAGCTGCGAGCGATCTTCTCCGACGCGCTGAAGGTCCCGGTCCCCCAGCTCCTCGCCCTCGGCAACGCGAGCCTGACCCTCATGCACGACGTCATCGTGGAGGCGATGCTCTACGGCGTGCCCGGCGGCGAGCGGCCCTGGGCGGGGCAGTCGATCAGCTTCCTCGCGCCGGTGCCCGGCTACGACCGGCACTTCACCATCTGCGAGCGGTTCGGCATCCGCCTCATCCCCGTCCCGATGAACGAGGACGGCCCCGACATCGAGACGGTGGCCTCCCTGCTGGCGACGGACGACAGCATCAAGGGCATGTGGTGCGTCCCGGTGTACGCCAACCCGACCGGCGCCGTGTACAGCGAGGAGGTCGTGCGCGCCCTGGTCTCGCTGCCCGCCGCGCCCGACTTCCGCCTGATCTGGGACAACGCGTACGCCGTCCACCACCTGACCGACGAGCGCCCGGCACCGATCGACGTGCTCGCCCTCGCCGCCGAGGCCGGCAACCCCGACCGCCCGCTCGTGTTCGCCTCGACCTCCAAGGTCACCTTCCCGGGCGCAGGCGTCGCCTTCGTCGGCGCCTCCGAGACCAACATCGGCTGGCTGCAGCGCAACCTCGGCGCGCAGAGCATCGGTCCCGACAAGCTCAACCAGCTGCGGCACGTGAAGCTGCTCGGCGACGCCGAGGGCCTCGCCGCGCACATGGAGAAGCACCGCGCGATCATCGCGCCCAAGTTCGCGGCCGTCGACGAGACCTTCCGCGCACGGCTCGCCCCCTGGGGCGGCGGCAGCTGGAACGCGCCGAAGGGCGGCTACTTCGTCAGCCTCGACGTGCTCGACGGCACCGCCGCACGCGCCGTCCAGCTGGCGAAGGAGGCCGGCATCGCGGTCACCCCCGCCGGAGCGACCTTCCCGTACGGTGAGGACCCGCGCGACGCGAACATCCGCATCGCGCCCACCTTCCCGCCGGTCGACGAGCTGCGCATCGCCCTCGACGGCCTGTGCACGGCCATCCTGCTGGCCGAGGTCGAGGCACTGCTGGCCGAGCGGGGCTGAGCCGACGGTGAGCGCCGCGCTCGCCTCCGGCGACGCCCGGTCGGACTGGACCGTCCGCCCGAGCGTCGAGGACGACTGGCCCGCGTATCGCGCCCTCCGGCTGGAGATGCTGGAGGACTCCCCGCTGGCGTTCCTGGAGACGCTCGCGACCGCGCGCACGCATCCGGAGGAGCACTGGCGCCGGCGCACCGCCGGCACCTCGACCTCCACGCGACTGTTCGCCGCGGTCGCCGCCGACGGCCGGTGGCTGGGCAGCATGGGCGGCCACCAGGCTCCCGGCACGCACGACCCCTACCTCGTCGGGGCCTACGTCACGCCCGAGTATCGAGGGCGCGCGGTCGGGATGACGGACGCGCTCCTCGACGCCGTGATCGACTGGGCGCAGGGCCGGGGCGAGCGGCTGCTGCTGGACGTGCACGAGAACAATCCCGCGGCCATCCGCGCGTACGAGCGCCGCGGCTTCGTGTTCACGGGGCGCACGCAGCCGTACCCGCTGGACCGCAGCACTCTGGAGCGGGAGATGGCGCTCCCCCTCTGACGTACGGCTCCCCCGCTGACGTACGGAAGGCCGACGCACGGGAGCCTGACGCACGGGAGGAGGGCCGCCCTCACGCGTGCGGACGGCCCTCCTCCTCGTGGTCGGTCTCCTGGTCAGACCTCGCCGAACCCCGTCTCGACGAGCGCGACCAGCGCATCGACCGCCTCGGTCCCGGCCGGGTCGTCCGAGGCGATCCGGGCGGTGGACCCGGCCGTGAGGCCGAGCGACATCACCCCGAGCAGGCTCTTCGCGTCCTTGCCGTTCACCGTCACCTTCGCCGGGAAGGTGCTGGCCAGTTTGACGAAGTCGGCCGCCGGGCGGGCGTGCAGCCCCTGGGGGTTGCGCACGAGCACGTCGCGCTCGTAGGGACCGTCCGCCGGCGCCGGCGCCGCGGCCGGATCCGGCGCTTCGGAGGCGGCCTCCCCCTCCGCCCACGACGTGCGGGCGCTCTCGGCGGCGGCGACGACCGCGGACAGATCGGCCCCGGTCTCGGCCGCGACCGAGGCCGCGATGCCGCCCTCGACGTAGGGCACATCGACGACGCGCACGCGGGCGCGCTGGTCGTCGGGCAGCATGTCGAGCACGGTCTCGGCCGTGAGCAGCGCCGAACCGAGGTCGCTGATGACCACGACGCCCGCTCCCGCATCCGCCTCGCCGACACCCGCCATCACCTTGGCGAAGCTGGTCCCGATCCCGTCGTCCTCCGTGCCGCCGGCCGCGACCAGCCGCACCGACGGCGCCATCTGCCCGGCGAGGGCGACGGCACCGTCGGCGAGTTGGACGCTGTGGGACACGAAGACGATGCCGACGCGCTCCGTCATCCCGCAGCCTCCGCAGCGGCGCGCAGCAGCAGCGCCGTCGACTGGGCGCCGGGGTCGCGGTGACCCGCCGACCGTTCGCCGAGGTAGCTCGCCCGGCCCTTGCGGGCGACGAGCGGCTCCGTGGCCGCCGCCCCCTGCTCGGCCGCGTCCGCCGCCGCGGACAGGATCTGCGCGGGGTCGGCGCCGGCGGCCTGGGCGGCGGACGCCGCGTCGACCGCCGGAGTCCACGCGTCGACCATCGTCTTGTCGCCCGGCTCCGCCTTGCCGCGGGACACGATGCCGTCGCGTGCGCCGGCGAGCAGGGCGACCAGAGTGGCCCCGTCGATCTCCGTCGCGTCGCCGACCGGCTCGGCCGCCTTGAGGAACGCGGTCCCGTACAGCGGTCCCGACGCACCTCCCACGGTCGAGATGAGCGTCATCGCCACCGAGCGGAGCGCCGCATTCGGCGTCGCGTCGTCCGGCAGCTTCCCCAGCGCCTCCACGGACGCACGGAGTCCGCGGTCCATGTTCTCGCCGTGGTCGCCGTCGCCGATCTCGCGGTCGAGGGTGTTCAGTTCCTGCTTGTGCTCCCCGATGGCCGCGGCTCCGGCCGTCAGCCAGGCCGAGACCCAGTTCGTGTCCAGCGCCATCAGCGCCTCCTCCTCTGTCGTGTTCTCGTGGTGGCTAGAGACCCCAGCGGAGTGCGGCGGTGTGCACCGGCGCGTCCCAGAGGGCGGTGAGCTCGTCGTCCAGCTTCAGCACCGAGATCGAGGCGCCCTGCATCTCCAGCGAGGTGACGTAGCTGCCGACCAGCGAGCGGGAGAGCGTGATCCCCTTCTCGTCGAGGATCTCGGCCGCGCGGCGGAACAGGATGTAGAGCTCCGAGAGCGGTGTGCCGCCCATCCCGTTGACGAACAGCAGCACCTGGTCGCCCGAC
Source organism: Leifsonia aquatica H1aii (assembly GCF_000633535.1). Taxonomy (GTDB): domain Bacteria; phylum Actinomycetota; class Actinomycetes; order Actinomycetales; family Microbacteriaceae; genus Leifsonia; species Leifsonia aquatica_A. The sequence goes on from NZ_AYMR01000010.1 coordinate 29,067, forward strand.
GAGAACGGCAGATCGGTGAGGATCGCGTCCATCATCCGGTCCACCAGACGGTCGGCGGGCTCGATCTTGATCCGCTCGCGGCCGGGCTCGCCGTGGATGCCCACGCCGAACTCGATCTCGTCCTCGGGCAGCACGAAACCGGGCTGGCCCGCGTGCGGCACGGTGCCGTCGGTCAGGGCGAGGCCGATCGAGCGCACGTTGGCGTTGACCCGCTCCGCGATGGCGGTCACGCCGTCGAGGTCGTCGCCCCGGTCGGCGGCGGCACCCGCGATCTTCTCGACCAGCACGGTGCCGGCGACACCGCGCCGTCCGGCCGTGTAGAGCGAGTCCTGGACCGCGACGTCGTCGTTGGTGACGACGGCGCGGACCGCGATGCCCTCCGCGCCCACCAGGTCGGCGGCCGTCTCGAAGTTCAGCACGTCGCCGGTGTAGTTCTTCACGATGTGCAGCACACCGGCGCCGCCGTCGGCGGCCTTCGTCGCCTCCACGATCGGCATCGGCGTCGGCGAGGTGAAGACCTCGCCCGGCACCGCGGCGTCGAGCATCCCCTTGCCGACGAAGCCGGCGTGGAGGGGCTCATGGCCGCTGCCGCCGCCGCTGACCAGGCCGACCTTGCCCTGGACGGGGCCGTCGGCCCGCGACACGAAGCGAGGATCGTCCGACACCGTGACGATGTCGGCGTGAGCTCGGCCGAACCCCGCCAGGGACTCGGCCACGACGTCGGGTACGCCGTTGATGAGCTTCTTCATTGAATACCCTTCCTTCCACAGCTGCCGGTCGCACTACATCAGTGCGTCGCCGCCACCCACTCGTCGAGCTTCGCGGCCGCGGCCCCGGAGTCGATGGCTTCGGCGGCGACCGCCATGTGCGTACGGAACCGATCCAGGATGGAGTCCTGGCCCCTCGACGGGTCGGATGCGAGCTCGTAGGACACGAGTCCGGCCGCCGCGTTGAGCAACACGATGTCGCGCACGGGGCCTTCTTCGCCCGCGAGCACGGCACGCACAACTGCCGCGTTGTACGCGGCATCCTTTCCGAGCAGATCGTCGATCTTCGCGCGCGGGATGCCCAGATCGCGCGGATCGATGTCGTGCTCGGTGACGAGGCCCCGCGAGACCTCCCAGACGTGACTGTGACCGGTGGTCGACAGCTCGTCCAGTCCGTCGTCGCCGCGGAAGACCAGCGCGGTCGCGCCGCGGGTCTGGAACACGCCGACGATGAGCGGGATGCGGTCGAGCGTCGCGACGCCGACCGCCGATGCCTCGGGACGCGCCGGATTGCACAGCGGGCCGAGGTAGTTGAACACCGTGGGGACGCCCAGCTGCGATCGCACGGGACCGGCGTTGGCGAATCCCGGGTGGAACGCGCTGGCATAGGCGAACGTGATGCCGGTCTTCTGCAACACCTCGGCGACACGCGCGGCCGGCAGGGCGAGATCGATGCCCAGAGCGGCCAGGACGTCGGACGATCCGGAGGACGAGCTGGCCGCCTTGTTGCCGTGTTTGATGACCGGCACGCCGGCGGAGGCGGCCACGATGGAGGCCGTCGTCGACACGTTCACCGTGCCGAACCGGTCGCCGCCCGTCCCGACGATGTCGAGGGCCATCGGGTCCACCGGCAGGGGAACGGCGTGGTCCAGGATCGCGTCGCGGAAGCCGACGATCTCGTCGACCGTCTCCCCCTTGACCCGCAGGGCGATGAGGAATCCGGCGAGTTGGGCGTCCGTCGATCGCCCGGTCATCACCTGGTCCATGGCCCAGGCCGCGTCCGCCACGCTGAGGTCCTCCCCGGCGAGCAGGGAGGTGAGCACGGACGACCAGGACTGTGATTCCGTCATGAAACGATCCTATTGCGACGCGGTGGGCCACGGGGAGCCAGGCTTCCCGGGCACGAACTAAGGGCAGCCTAACCAGCGACGACGCGAATTCAGATCAATCAGGTGAGAAAACCACGGGTTCTTTTCAGCCATAATGGGTTACGTGACGAGCACCTCAATCTCCCCTGCAACGAGCGCGCCGGCGATCAACCGGCCCAACGTCGTGGCCGTCGGCACCATCGTCTGGCTCGGCTCGGAGGTGATGTTCTTCGCGGGACTGTTCGCGATCTACTTCACCCTCAAGTCGACCTCGCCGGACCTCTGGGCCGCCGAGACGGCCCACCTGAACATCCCGTACGCGCTGACGAACACGACCATCCTCGTGCTCAGCTCGGTCACGTGCCAGTTCGGGGTGTTCGCAGCGGAGCGCCTGCAGGCGCATCGCACGGGCGGTCTCTTCAACCTGAAGCGCTGGGGCCTCGTCGAGTGGTTCTTCCTCTCCTACGCGCTCGGTGCCGTCTTCGTCGCCGGCCAGATCCTCGAGTACGCCACGCTCGTCAGCGAAGGCATCTCCATCCACTCGAACGCCTACGGCTCGGCGTTCTACCTGACCACCGGCTTCCACGGACTCCACGTGACCGGCGGCCTCATCGCCTTCCTCCTCGTCATCGGCCGCGCGTTCGCGGTCAAGCACTTCGGCCACAAGGAGGCGACGAGCGCCATCGTCGTCTCGTACTACTGGCACTTCGTCGACGTCGTGTGGATCGGACTGTTCGCGGTCATCTACATCATTCGTTAGTAGAAATCAGGAGCTGACCACACCCCATGCGTCCACAGAACCGCAGCAAGGCGAAGCCCGTCCGCAAGAGCGGTCGCCGTCACCCCCTGGCCACCGTCGCGCTCCTCGCGATCGGACTCGGCCTCACCGGCGGCGCCTATGCTGCCTTCACCACCACGACCGCCTCGGCGGAGACCGCCCCCGCCGTCGCCTCCCAGGCCACGGTCGACGAGGGCAAGAAGCTCTTCCAGGCCAACTGCGCCACGTGCCACGGCATGGAGGCGCAGGGCACCTCCGAGGCCCCCAGCCTGATCGGCGTCGGCTCGGCCGCCGTCGACTTCCAGGTCGGCACCGGCCGTATGCCCATGCAGATGCAGGGCCCGCAGGCGCAGGAGAAGCCGGTCCAGTTCACCGACGAGCAGGTCTCGGCCCTCGCGGACTACGTGGCCTCCCTCGCTCCCGGCCCCTCGATCCCCGAGCAGAAGTACCTCGACGGCAACGGCGACGCCGCCAAGGGCGCCGAACTCTTCCGCATCAACTGCGCGATGTGCCACAACGTCGCCGGCGCCGGTGGCGCGCTCACCGAGGGCAAGTACGCCCCGCCGCTGACCGGAGTGAGCGCCAAGCACATCTACGAGGCCATGGTCACCGGCCCGCAGAACATGCCGGTGTTCAACGACCTGAACATCGACCCGCAGGGCAAGGCCGACATCATCACGTACCTCATGTACATCCAGGAGCACCCGTCCCCCGGCGGCTTCGAGCTCGGCTCGCTCGGCCCGGTGGCCGAGGGTCTGTTCCTGTGGATCTTCGGTCTCGGCGCGATCGTCGCACTGACCGTCTGGATCACGGCGAAGTCCAACTAGCCGGTACTGAGCGTAGAGAAAGCGTAAGAAGGAGAACCATGGCACAGGACGAGAACGGCGGTCACGAGCTGACGCCAGCCAGTTCGTCAGATGTCGACGTGCACCGCACGGGCGACGCGGGGACGGCCATCGTCGTCCGCGACGCGCCCGAGAACCCGGGCTTCCCGCCGCACCGGCCGCGCGTCACCGACCTCGACCCCAAGAAGGAGCGGCGCGCGGAGCGCACCGTCTACACGCTCTTCTACCTGTCGATCGCCGGCAGCATCTGGGCGGTCGCGGCCTACATGGCCTTCCCGATCCACGACAGCGACCCGAGCTCGGTCCGACTGAACAACCTGTTCATCGGCGTCGGCATCACGCTCGCCCTGTTGGCGATCGGCATCGGGGCCGTCCACTGGGGCAAGGCGCTCATGCACGAGAAGGAGGGCGTCGACCTCCGCCACCCCGTGCGCGGCAGCGAGGGCACCACCGAGCGGGCCGTGGAGATCTTCCGCCAGGCCGACGAGGAGTCCGGCTTCAACCGGCGCACGCTCGTCCGCAACAGCCTCATCGGCGCGCTCATCGCCTTCCCGCTCCCCGCCGTCGTGCTGTTCCGCGGTCTCGCTCCGCAGGACCAGGACCCGGTCGAGCTGCTCTCGCAGACCATGTGGGCCAAGGGCGTCCGCCTCACCCGCGACCCCTCCGGCACGCCGATCAAGGCCGCCGACGTCACCCTGGGCAGCGCGTTCCACGTGATCCCGGAGGGCCTCAACGAGGCCGAGGACATGCTCGAGCAGAAGGCCAAGGCCGCCGTGCTCCTCATGCGCCTCAAGCCGGAGGACCTGCACGTCTCGAAGGGTCGCGAGACCTGGAACTACGACGGCATCGTCGCCTACTCGAAGATCTGCACGCACGTCGGGTGCCCGGTGGCGCTCTACGAGCAGCAGACCCACCACCTGCTCTGCCCGTGCCACCAGTCGCAGTTCGACATCACGCACGAGGCCGAGGTCATCTTCGGACCCGCCAAGCGCCCGCTTCCGCAGCTTCCGATCACCGTTGACGCCGATGGCTACCTGGTCGCCCGCAGCGACTTCCACGAGCCCGTCGGCCCGAGCTTCTGGGAGCGCCATTGAGCACCACGACCGCCGCACCCGCGGCACCTACGCCGGTCAAGAGCGGTGGGTTCACGGCGGCAGCCGCGAACTACATCGAGGACCGCACCAGCATCTCCGGCGCCGTCAAGGAGTTCGGGCGCAAGATCTTCCCCGACCACTGGTCGTTCCTGCTCGGTGAGGTCGCGCTCTACAGCTTCATCGTCATCCTCCTCTCCGGCACGTTCCTGACGTTCTTCTTCCAGGCGTCCATGGCCGAGGTCGTGTACCACGGCTCGTACGTCCCGCTGAAGGGCATCCACATGTCCGCGGCGATGGAGTCGACGCTCAACATCTCGTTCGAGGTGCGCGGCGGCCTGCTCGTCCGTCAGATCCACCACTGGGCGGCGCTGCTGTTCGTGGCGGCCATCGGCCTGCACATGCTCCGCATCTTCTTCACGGGTGCGTTCCGCAAGCCGCGCGAGCTCAACTGGGTCATCGGTTTCGTCCTGTTCATCCTCGCGATGGCCGAGGGCTTCACCGGCTACTCCCTCCCGGACGACCTGCTCTCGGGCAACGGCCTCCGCATCATCGACGGCCTGATCAAGGGTCTGCCGGTGGTCGGCACCTGGATCTCGTTCCTGCTCTTCGGCGGGGAGTTCCCGGGCACCGCGATCGTCGGACGCCTGTACACGTTGCACATCCTGCTGCTTCCCGCGATGGTGCTCGCCTTCATCGCGTTGCACCTGATGTTCGTGGTGATCCACAAGCACACCCAGTACGCGGCCCCCGGCCGTACGCAGGGCAATGTGGTCGGCTACCCCGTCCTCCCGGTGTACGCGGCCAAGGCCGGCGGATTCTTCTTCATCGTGTTCGGTGTCGTCGCGGCCATGGCGTCGTTCTTCACCATCAACCCGATCTGGAACTACGGCCCGTACGACCCCTCACCGGTCTCGGCGGGTACCCAGCCGGACTGGTACATCGGCTTCGCGGACGGCGCCCTGCGTCTGGTCCCGCCGGGCTGGGAGTTCGTCTGGCTGGACCGCACCTGGTCGTTCAACATCATCGTGCCGGTCGCCATCCTGGGTCTGTTCATCGTGACCGTCCTGATCTACCCCTTCATCGAGGCGTGGGTCACGGGCGACAAGCGCGAGCACCACATCCTGGACCGCCCGCGCAACGCGGCCACCCGCACGGCGATCGGCGCCGCCGGCGTCACGTTCTACGCCGTGTTCTGGGCCGCAGCGAGCTCGGACCTCATCGCGACGCACTTCAAGCTGACGATGGAGGGTGTGATCCACTCCCTGCAGGCGCTGCTCATCCTGGGCCCGATCATCGCCTACTTCCTCACCAAGCGCGTCTGCATCGCGCTCCAGAAGAAGGACCGCTCGATCGCGCTGCACGGCTACGAGACCGGCCGCATCGTGAAGCTGCCCGGCGGCGAGTTCATCGAGGTGCACGAGCAGCTGAGCGACTACGAGCGCTGGCGTCTGGTGAGCTTCGAGGCCTACGAGCCGCTGATGATCCGCCCGAACAAGCAGGGCAAGATCACCATGGGCAACCGGATGCGCGCGGGTCTCTCGCGCTGGTTCTTCGAGGACCGCATCGTGCCGCCCACCAAGGGCGAGCTCGAGTCGGGTCACGACCACCACTGATCCGACCTCCCGTCACGAAAGCGCCGGCGCGTCTCACGCGCCGGCGCTTTCGCGTCCCCAGCCCCTGTCCCGTCACCCCGCGGAGGATGGCATGACCGATCTCGAACGCCTCGCGTCGTGGCTGCGCTGCCCGGTCTGCGGCGCCCCCCTCTCCCCCGTCGACCGGCTGGTGCTCGGCTGCACGTCGGGGCATCGCCACGACGTCAACAAGCGCGGCTACATCAGCCTGCTCGGCGGCTCCAAGCACGTCGGCGACAGCGCCGCCATGCTCGATGCTCGCGACGCCGTGCTGGAGAGCGGGCTCTACGCACCGATTGCACGCGCCGTCGCCGACGCGGTCCCCGCGGCCGCCCCGCGCGTCCTGGACGCCGGAGCGGGTACCGGCCACTACCTGCGCGCCGTCCTCGCCACGCACCCGGACTCCGTCGGCCTCGCCATGGACCTCTCCCCCGCTGCTGTGGGACGGGCGAGCCGAAGCTCCGACCGCATCGACGGCCTCGTCGCGGACACCTGGCGCCCTCTCCCGGTGCGTGACGGGGTGTGCGACGCCGTGCTCGATGTCTTCGCACCGCGCAATCTGCCCGAGTTCGCGCGCGTGCTGCGCCCCGGCGGAACGCTGATCGTCGTGGTGCCCCGCGCCGGGCACCTCAGCTCATTGCGCGCCGCGACCTCCATGCTGGACGTGCCCGCCGACAAGGCGGACGATGTGATCACCGCCGCAGAGGCGCTGTACGCCCTCCTGACGCGCGAACACGTCTCGCAGCCCCTCCCGGTCGATGACGCCGTTCGGTACGCTCTGATCGGCATGGGGCCGTCGGCCCACCACGTCGGCACCGACACGACCGACACCGATCGGCCCCTCCCCACCGAGACCCGACTCGACGTCGACGTCCTGCACTTCACCGCCCGCTGACCCTGGGCCACCGCCCACGATCCACTGGGCGAGACACGCCGCCGGCGCACCCGCCCCGACGGCGCGTCTCGCCGGATGGAGGCCGCGGCTCAGCCGCGGGTGGCCCGTCCGTTCACGCTCCGGCGCTCGATGGAGACGCGGAGGCCCGCACGGCGGAGCCCGAGCGCGACGAGGACGAGCACGACCAGGGCGAAGGCGCCCGCGATACCCCACGAGAGCGCCCCGGACGGGTTGTCCGAGAGCGTCGCCGCGTACCAGCAGCCCACCCACGGCGTGACGGCGATGGCGAAGACCGGCACCGCGGCCGGCTTGCGGGCCAGCAGCAGGAGTACGACGATCAGCGCCAGCGAGGCCACCAGCACGGACGGTGGGATGCGCGCGGCGAAGATGATCCAGAACTGCCGGTCGTACGGGTAGTCGGGGATCAGCATCCGGTTCGCCGCCGCGAGACCGACGAAGAGCAAGATCCAGGCCGGCAGGCCGATGACGAGCATCCCGCGGCGCGACGGTGCAGAGGCGGCGATGAGCGCGGACAGCCCGAAGAACAGCAGGTTCGTGGTACTCGGGCCATCCCAGCCCGGGACCACTGCGTTGATCGTCGGCAGCAGCGCAGCGCACGCCGCACTGACGAGCAGCAACACGCGGGCGCTCCGCGTGGCGCCCGTCAACGCCAGTGCAAGCGCCAGCACCCAGAGCGCGGTGAGTACGACCCCCGGGCTCAGGAACGGTCCGAACGTGTTGACGTCCGGCGCCTGCGATCGCAGCCAGGCCGTGCCCGGCGAGAGCGGCGCCCACCAACTCGTCCAGAGCTGGAAGACCGAGAACACCGCCCCGTAACCGAGCGCGAGAGTCGCAGCACCCGAGCGCACGTTCCGCGGCAGGACCGCTTCCAGGCGGGCTCCCATGCCGTGCACGGCGAGATCGAACAGCTCCCCGGGGGCAGGTGCCGAGCGCCCCTCGCCCTCGGCCCGGTCGAGCAGCATGCTCAGAAGCGCGTCCGCGTTCCGCGCCCGCCACGTCGCGGGGTACCAGCGGAGCGCGCGCCGGTACGTCGTCTCGAGTTCGCGGCTCATTCGCCCGCTCCCACGATCGCGAGCCGCGGTCCTCGCCGGAGGCGTTCCGTCGCCAGCCGCGCGTTCTCCGCGAGCCGTGCGGCCTCGGACTGCAAACGCTCCCGTCCCGCGTCGGAGAGGTCGAAATAGCGTCGCAGGCGGCCTGCGACGACCTCGTCGCGCACATGGACGACCAGACCGGCCGCCTCGGTGCGCTCGATCATCGCGTACAGCGAGCCGACCTTCAGACGAAGCCGGCCGCCCGAGAGCTCGGCCACCTCCGACAGGAGCGCGTAGCCGTGCTTGGGCCCGTCCGCCAGGGCCGTCAGAAGGAGGAACGACGGTTCCCGCAGTTCTATGGTCATGTATCCATGATACTCACGTGGTGTGACTATAGAGCAGCTCGACACGCCATCGGACTGACCACCGCGCAGCCCCGGGGATCGCGAAAGGGCCGCCTCCCGAAGGAGACGGCCCTGTCGTACAGCGCGTGCGCGAGGCTCAGCGGGCGAAGTAGCCGCGGTAGTACTCGAACACCCAGCCGACGATGCAGATGAGGCTGAACGCGACGCCGATGAAGCAGATCCAGAATCCGACGGCCAGACCGAGGATCACCAGAGCGGCCCCGGTGGCGAGGGCGATCGGCCACCAGCTCCACGGGCTGAAGTGCCCGAGTTCGGGGTCGCCGTCGTCGATGTTGGCGTCGAGACGGTCCTCCGGCAGCTCACCGCCCTGCGAGGCGTGCGTACGGCCGATGAAGAAGGCGATGAACGCCGCCAGGATCGCGCTCAGGACGAGCGCGACGGTTCCGACCCACTCGACCTTCTGGTGCATCGGGTCGAGGAGGCTCCACACGGTGTAGACCACCGCGGAGAGGATGAAGAAGATCGAGAGGATCCAGAAGAGGATGGCATTGGCTCTCATGGGCTACTTCACCTCGTTGTTCGCGACGTCGAGCACGGGGGCGTCCGGGGCGTCCTTGGCGCCGCCGACACCGATCGGGATGCCGGCCTCCGGGTGGTTCAGGTCGAACGCCGGCGACTCCGAACGGATGCGCGGGATCGACGTGAAGTTGTGGCGCGGCGGCGGGCAGCTGGTCGCCCATTCGAGCGAGCGGCTGTAGCCCCAGGGGTCGTTGACCGTGACCTTGGGCGCGTTGCGCGCGGTCAGGTACACGTTCACGAAGAACGGGATCATCGAGATCGCCAGGATGCCGGCACCGATCGAGGACAGCTGGTTCATCCAGGTGAAGCCGTCCGACGGCAGGTAGGTCGCATAGCGACGGGGCATGCCCACGACGCCGAGCCAGTGCTGCACGAGGAAGGTCGTGTGGAAGCCGATGAACAGCAGCCAGAAGTGCCACTTGCCCAGTCGGTCGTTGAGCATCTTGCCCGTCCACTTCGGCCACCAGAAGTAGAAGCCGGCGAACATCGCGAACACGACGGTTCCGAAGACGACGTAGTGGAAGTGCGCCACGACGAAGTACGTGTCGGAGACGTGGAAGTCCAGCGGCGGCGACGCGAGGATGACACCGGTCAGACCACCGAAGGTGAAGGTGATCAGGAAGCCGATCGACCACAGCATGGGCGACTCGAAGGTCAGCGACCCGCGCCACATGGTGCCGATCCAGTTGAAGATCTTCACACCGGTCGGTACCGCGATGAGCATCGTCATCAGCGAGAACCAGGGCAGCAGCACCGAGCCGGTCACGTACATGTGGTGCGCCCACACCGTGACGGAGAGGGCCGCGATCGCGATCGTCGCGTAGATGAGGGTCTTGTACCCGAAGATCGGCTTGCGGCTGAACACCGGGAAGATCTCCGAGACGATGCCGAAGAACGGCAGCGCGATGATGTACACCTCGGGATGGCCGAAGAACCAGAACAGGTGCTGCCAGAGCAGGGCTCCGCCGTTGGCCGCATCGTAGATGTGGGCGTCGAAGACGCGGTCGGCCGCGAGGGCGAACATCGCCGCGGCGAGCACCGGGAAGGCCATCAGCACGAGGATCGAGGTCACCAGGGTGTTCCAGGTGAAGATCGGCATGCGGAACATGGTCATGCCCGGGGCGCGCATGGTGATGATCGTGGTGATGAAGTTCACCGCGCCGAGGATGGTGCCGAAGCCCGAGAGACCGAGGCCGAGCACCCAGAGGTTGCCGCCGATCCCCGGTGAGAAGGTCGTGCTCGACAAGGGCGCATACGCGAACCAGCCGAACGAGGCCGCACCCTGCGGGGTGAGGAATCCGGCGACCGCGATCAGCGAGCCGAACGAGTAGAACCAGTAGGCCAGCGCGTTCAGACGCGGGAACGCCACGTCGGGGGCGCCGATCTGCAGCGGCATGAGCACGTTGGCGAAGCCGGCGAAGAGCGGCGTCGCGAACATCAGCAGCATGATCGTGCCGTGCATGGTGAAGAGCTGGTTGTACTGCTCCTTGGTGGCCACCACCTGCAGGCCCGGCTCGAAGAGCTGGGCACGGATGATGAGCGCCATCACGCCGCCGATGAGGAAGTACACGAAGGACGAGATCAGGTACATGTACCCGATCGTCTTGTGGTCCGTCGACGTGATGTAGTTCACGAGGATGTTGCCCTTGCGCTCGATGCCATTGGCGGTGAGCATTGTGGGCTTCGGCGCGGGAGCGGTGGTCGCCCCAGGCGCCGGTGCTGTCGTCGTCATCGGTGTGTCCTACTCGTTGCCCTTGGGTGCGCCCGTTCCGGGCAGGTTCTGGTTGCGGTCGTACTCGGAACCGAGCTGGCCCTCGTACCCCTGGTCGCGCAGGCTCTGGATGTGAGCGTCGTACACGTCCTGCGGGACGATCTTCACGTTGAAGAGCATCGCGGAGTGGTACTCGCCGCAGAGCTCGGCGCACTTGCCGACGAAGGTGCCGGTGCGGCCCGTCGTCTCGAAGTACATGTAGTTGGTCTTGCCCGGGATGACGTCCTTCTTGTACAGCATCGCCGGCACCCAGAAGGAGTGGATCACGTCGCGGGAGTCCAGCTGGATCGTGATCTTCTTGTTCTCGGGGAGGTACAGGGTCGGGATGGACCCCTCCTGCACCGAGCCGGGCGTGGCGTTGGAGTCGTCCGGCTGCACCTGGATGCCCGGGTCGTAGACGTTGTCGTCGACGTAGTTGAAGTCCCACGCCCACTGCTTGGCGTAGACCTGGATGGTGAGGTCGGGGTGCGCGTAGGGCTTCTCGATCGCGTTCTGGTCACGGGCGGTGAAGGCGAAGAAGCCGAGCACCAGGATCAGCGGGACGATCGTGTAGAAGATCTCGATCGGCATGTTGTACCGCAGCTGGACCGGCAGTCCGGTCTGGCCCTTGCGGCGGCGGTACACGATGACCGCCCAGACGATGAGGCCCCAGACGATGACACCCACGATCAGGAGCACGATCCAGCTCGTCACCCACAGGCCGCTGATGCGCTCCGTGTGGTTGGTGACGGGCTGCTCGCCCTCGACGAATCCCGGGAGGAATCCGTTCAGCTGTGCCTGCGTGCATCCCGCGAGGACGACGACGAGCGTCGCGGCGATCGGGATGGCAGCCCATCGGAGACGGCGATTGTGACGCACCGGTGACCTTTCGAGTGACTCTTGGACGATTCACATGCAACTGTACGATTCACATGCAACTGTATGTGGCTCTACCCACCCTACTCCGACTGGCACCCCGATCCGAACACGACGGGCCGCCCACAAGGGGCGGCCCGAGATGTGTTTCTGTGCTATGGACGGCTCAGTGGAACGAGTCTCCGCACGCGCAGGATCCGGTCGCGTTGGGGTTGTCGATCGTGAACCCCTGCTTCTGGATGGTGTCCTCGAAGTCGATGGCGGCGCCGTCCAGGTAGGGCACGCTCATCTTGTCGACGATGACCTCGACGCCGTCGAAGTCCACCGTCGCGTCGCCGTCGAGCATGCGCTCGTCGAAGTACAGCTGGTAGATCAGACCCGAGCAGCCGCCGGGCTGGACGGCGACGCGCAGACGCAGGTCGTCGCGGCCCTCCTGCTCGAGCAGGCTCTTGACCTTGCCTGCTGCGGCCTCGGTCAGGCCGACGCCGTGCGCCTTGGGGACGGTCAGCGTTGTGTCGGTCATGGAACTCCTCACACGAAAAGGGGACTTCTGATTGCGAAATCTGCGTCGATTGTACGTCGGAAAGCCGGGAGGCTGTCCAGACGTTCAGACGGCGCTCAGTCGGCGCGGCGGTCCAGCCGCGCCAGCAGGAGCGCCTCGGACAGGATCGCGCGCGCGAAGACGCCGAGGTGGAGCGACTCGTTCGGGCTGTGCGCCCGCGAGTCGGGGTCCTCCACGCCCGTGACGAGGATCTGCGCCGCCGGGAACTCGCGCACGAGGTCGGCGATGAACGGGATCGAGCCTCCGACGCCGGTCTCCGCGGCCGGGGCGCCCCACGCATCGGCCATCGCGCGCTTGGCCTCGGTCGCCGCCCAGCCGGCGGTGTCGACGAGGAACGCCTCGCCGGTGTCCACATCGCTGATGTCGATGTGAGCGCCGAACGGCGCGTGGGCGCGCAGGTGCCGCTCCAGCGCCGCGTACGCGTCGGCCGCGGGCTGCCCGGGCGCGACGCGGGCGCTCACGCGGACGGCCACGCTCGGCAGCAGGGTGTTGGAGGCGTTGGCCACGCTCGGCGCGTCGATCCCCGTGATGGTGATCGTCGGCTTGGACCACAAGCGCGACAGGATGGGCCCGGTGCCCACCGGGGTGACGCCCGGCAGCAGGGCGGCCTCCTCGTGGAACTGCTCGTCGCTGAGGTGCGGCGGCTCCGCGGCGCCGTCGTAGGAGAGGACGCCGTCGACGGCGACCTCTCCGTTGTCGTCGTGCAGGGTCGCCAGCAGCTTCACGAGTGCGAGCATGGCGTCCGGCGCCGCTCCCCCGTACATGCCGGAGTGCGACGCGTGCTCGAGCGTCGAGACGGCCAGACGGAAGGTCACGTTGCCGCGCAGCGAGACGGTGAGGGCAGGCGTGTTCACATCGACGTTGTCGGAGTCCGCGACGACGATCACATCGGCGGCGAGGGCGGCGGCGTTCTCGTGCAGGAAGTTCGCGAAGGAGCGGGAGCCGAACTCCTCCTCACCCTCGATGAAGACGGCGAGCCCGAGGTCGAAGTCCGGTCCGAGCGCCTCGACCAGCGCGCGGATGCTCGCGACGTGCGCCATGACGCCGGCCTTGTCGTCCGCGGCACCGCGACCGAAGAGGCGGTCGCCGCGCACGGTCGGCTCGAACGGCGGGGTGTCCCAGTCGTCATCCGATCCGGGCGGCTGCACGTCGTGGTGCGCGTACAGCAGCACGGTCGGCCGGCCGTTGCGCGCCGCGCGGGTCGCCAGCACGGCGGGCTGACCGAGCTGGTCGCCCTCGATCGGCGCCTGCTTCACCTCCACGCTCTCGAAGACAGCGGTGTCGCGCAGCAGCGCGGCGACGGCGTCGGCGCTGGCGCGGACGTGGGCCGGGTCGAACGCGGACCACGACACGGACGGGATGCGGACGAGGCGGGAGAGGTCGGCCACCGTGGACGGCAGCCCCGTCTCGACCGCCGTGCGGACCCGCTCCTCGCCCGCAGGATCGTCCGCGGGCGTCGAATACTGGTCGGAAGACGTCTGGGAGTCTGTCATGCGGGTAATCTTAAGTGACCCACAACCGAAGGCTGAGCGTTGGCGAAACGAGACCACCCGGCGACCGAGGCGGAGACGCCGATCGTCGAGACCCCCGAAGAGACGGCAGAGCGACTGACGCAGGGCAAGGGCGCGCCGACGCCCTCCCGGCGCGAGCAGGAGGCCGCCCGCAAGCGCCCCCTGGTGCCCGGCGACCGCAAAGAGGCGGCACGCAATGCGCGCACCAAGCAGGCGGAGGCGCGTGAGAAGGCGCGCATCGGCATGGCCAACGGCGACGAGCGCTACCTCACCCAGCGCGACCGGGGACCGCAGCGGCGCTACGTCCGCGACTACGTCGACGCCCGATTCAGCATCGGCGAGTTCCTCATCCCGGTGATGCTGGTCATCATCGTCCTGAGCTTCCTGCCGTGGCAGTTCCTGCAGGTATGGGCGCTGTTCGCGCTCTGGGCCTTCTTCCTCATCTCGGTGCTCGACTGCATCGTGCTCGGCTTCCTGGTGCGCAAGCGCATCGCGGCGAAGTACGGCGCCGACAAGCTCGAGCGCGGCCTGCGCTGGTACGCGGCCATGCGCGCGCTGCAGCTGCGTGTGATGCGGCTCCCGAAGCCGCAGGTCAAGCGCGGCCAGTACCCCGCCTGACGTGACGATCGTCGTTGCCGCCGACGGCTCCGCCCTCGGCAATCCCGGTCCGGCCGGCTGGGCCTGGTACGTGGATGACGACCGCTGGTCCGCCGGCGGCTGGCCGCACGGCACCAACAACCAGGGCGAGCTGATGGCCGTCATCGATCTGCTGGAGTCGACGGCCCACCTCGACGACGACCTGCGCATCCTCTGCGACAGCCAGTACGTCATCAATGCGGTGACGAAATGGATGGCGGGCTGGAAGCGCAAGGGCTGGCGGAAGGCGGACGGCGCTCCCGTCCTCAACCGCGAACTGCTGGAGCGGCTGGACCGTGCCCTCCAGGGCCGTCGCTACACCTTCGAGTGGGTGAAGGGCCACGCCGGCCACGACCTCAATGAGGCCGCGGACGTCCGTGCCCGCGCGGTCGCGACGGCGTACCAGAAGGGCGACGCCATCCCCATCGGGCCGGGCTGGCCGAACGCGGCGCGCACTGATGCGGGCGAGGCTCCGCCGGAGCCGACCGCCGCTCCTGCTCCCGCCCCTGTTCCCGACCCTGCATCGACGTCCGGCGCCGTTTCGCCCGGGCCCGCCGTCGAGGCGGACGACGCGCTCGAGCTCGACATCTTCGGCGACCTCGCCGTGGCGGAGACCGACGAGGAGGTCGTGGTGCGCCTGGAGCGCGAGCTCCTCGACCCCGCCGTGCGCTCCGATGCGTCGCGGGTCGCCGGTCTGCTGCATCCCGCGTTCGCCGAGATCGGCCGCTCCGGCCGGCTCTGGGGCCGGGACGACACCGTCCAGGCGCTGTCCGGCGAGGAGTCCGAGGCCGTCGGGCTCGACGTGCTGGCGATCGAGACGATCGCCGACGGCGTCGTGCTGCTCACCGCGCGGACGACGGACGCCCGCGGTGCGACGTTGCGCAGCTCGCTCTGGCAGCGCAGCGGCGACCGCTGGCGCCTACGCTTCCACCAGGGCACGCCGGAGGCGTAGCAGCCCGCGGTTGATCTGCCGGGCCCAGAGCGGGCCGCTGTAGAGGAACGCGGTGTAGCCCTGCACCAGGGTGGCCCCGGCGTCCAGGCGCTCCTGCACGTCCTCCGCCGTCTCGACCCCGCCGACCGAGATGACGCAGAGCTCGGCCGGAACGGTCGCGCGGATGAGTCTGAGCACCTCGAGCGAGCGGTCGGCCAGCGGCGCGCCCGAGAGTCCGCCGGCTCCCGCCGCCGCGACGACCGCGGGGTCGGTGCGCAGGCCGTCGCGTGCGATCGTGGTGTTGGTCGCGATGATGCCGGCCAGGCCGAGACGCACGACCAGCTCGGCGATCCGCTGGACCTGCTCGTCGGTGAGGTCGGGGGCGATCTTCACCAGCAGCGGTTTCCGTCCCGCGACCTCCTGGACGGCGGTCAGCAGCGGGGCGAGGAGGTCGAGCTCCTGCAGGCCGCGCAGCCCCGGCGTGTTCGGGGAGCTCACGTTGACGACGAGATAGTCGGCGACGGGGGCGAGCGCACGGGCGCTGGTGAGGTAGTCCGCCGTGGCATCCTCGACGGCGACGACGCGGCTCTTGCCGATGTTCACGCCGAGCACCGGCCGGCGACGCGCGCGGCGGACCCGCAACAGGCGGTCGGCGGCGACGCCTGCCCCGCGATTGTTGAAGCCCATACGGTTGATCACGGCGCGGTCCGGGATGAGCCGGAACAACCGCGGCTTGTCGTTGCCGGGCTGGGCGATCGCCGTGATCGTGCCGACCTCGACGTGCCCGAAGCCGAGTGCGCCCAGTCCGAGGACCGCCTCGCCGTCCTTGTCGAAACCGGCGGCGACGCCGAAGGGCGACTCGAAGCGGAGTCCGAGCGCGTCGACCGCGAGCGACGGGTCGGCCGCGGTGAACCGGCGGGCCAGGCCGCCGAGCCCGACCACCGGCAGCGCCCGGATGACCACGAACGCCAGGTGGTGGGCGCGCTCGGGGTCGAGCTTGGAGAGGACGAGGGAGAAGAGTGTGCGATACATGCCGGTACGAGAATACCGTGCGCCGAACTCAGGCGGCGCGAGTGGCCTCAGCCCGGTTCCCCGGACGGGCCGGGCGCGCCCGGCTCAGGCTTGCACGTCCGCGGGTTCGCCGTGGTGCGCGACCCGCAGCTGGCGGATCGCCTCCTCGAAGTCGTCGAGGGAGTCGAAGCCCTGGTAGACGCTGGCGAAGCGCAGGTAGGCGACCTCGTCCAGCTCCCGCAGCTCGGGCAGGATCGCGAGGCCGACCTCGTTCGCCTCGATCTGGGAGGCGCCGGTCGAGCGGATGGTCTCCTCGACCTTCTGCGCGAGCACGGCGAGGTCGGAGTCGGTCACCGGCCGCCCCTGGCACGCCTTGCGCACGCCGAGCATGATCTTCTCCCGGCTGAACGGCTCGGCCACGCCGCTGCGCTTGATCACGCTGAGGCTGGCCGTCTCGGTGGTCGAGAACCGGCGCCCGCACTCGGGGCACTGCCGGCGGCGGCGGATCGAGAGACCGTCGTCGCTTGTCCGGGAATCGATGACGCGGGAGTCCGGGTGGCGGCAGAAGGGGCAGAACATGCCCCGATTCTACCGGTCTCCCCGCCCTCAGCCGGTGAAGCGTGCGGTGACCGCCTCGCCGTGCGCGGGCAGGTCCTCGGCGCCCGAGAGCGCGACGATGCGGTCGGCGACGTCGCGCAGGGCATCCCGGTCGTATCGGATGACCTGCTGCGGCCGCAGGAAGGAGTACGCGCCGAGTCCGGGCGAGAACCGCGCCTGTCCCCCGGTCGGCAGCACGTGGTTGGAGCCGGCGAGGTAGTCGCCGAGGCTCACGGGTGCGCTCGGGCCGAGGAAGATCGCTCCGGCGTTCTGGATGCCGGCGAGCACGGCGTCGTCGTCGGCCGTCTGGATCTCGAGGTGCTCCGGGCCGTAGGCGTTGCTGAACGCGGCCGCCGCCGCGAGGTCGTCCACCAGGACGACCCCCGACTGCGGGCCGGCGAGCGCCGTGCGGACACGCTCGCTGTGCCGGGTCGCACCGGCCAGCCGCTCCAGCTCGGCGGCGACCCGCTCCGCGAACTCCGGGCTGTCGGTCACCAGCAGGGAGGCGGCAGCCTCGTCGTGCTCGGCCTGGCTCACCAGGTCGGCGGCGACGTACCGCGGGTTCGCGCTGTCGTCGGCGATCACGAGGATCTCGGTGGTGCCGGCCTCGGAGTCGATGCCGGTCTGGCCGCGCACGACGCGCTTGGCGGCGGCGACGTAGATGTTGCCGGGACCGGTGATGACCTGCACCGGGTCGAGACCGATGTCCTCCACGCCCCAGGCGAGCGCACCGATCGCGCCGGCGCCGCCCATCGCGTAGACCTCGTCGATGCCCAGCAGCCCGGCCGCGCCGAGGATGGTCGGGTGCACCCGCCCGCCGAACCCGCGCTGCGGCGGGCTCGCCAGTGCGATGGACGAGACGCCGGCCACCTGGGCGGGGACGGCGTTCATCACGACGCTCGAGGGGTAGACGGCCTTGCCGCCGGGGACATAGAGGCCGGCGCGCTCGACCGGCTGCCAACGCTGCACGATCACGGCGCCCTGGCCGATGCGGGTCTCCGCCGGCGGCGGGACCTGCGCCGCGGTCGCCTCCCGCACCCGGGCGATCGCCTCCTCCAGCGCGCCGCGCACCGCGGACGGAAGCGCGGCCACGGCGGCGGCGATCTCGGCGGCCGGGACGCGGATCGCCGGAGGCGTCCCGCCGTCGAACCGCTCCGCCTGCTCGCGCAGGGCCGCGGCGCCGCGCGCGCGCACATCGTCGATCAGCTCGGTCGCCACATGCATCGCCACCCCGACGTCCACGACGGGACGGGGGACGAGGCGCTCGAAGGCGGCGCGAGTAGGCTGGACTCCGCGGAGATCGATGGTCTGCATCATGGCGCGACAAGCCTATCCGCTCCCTCGTGCCCGTTCTCGCACAAGGAATTCCCGACGCCGATTGGTGCTTGCAGTAGACGTATGAACAGCGCATCCCCCGACCCCACCGACGGCACCGTCTCCGACGCGACCCCGGACCTGGCGGCGTTCCGCCAGACGTTCCGTCGTCACGCGGCGGGTGTCGCGATCATCACCGCACAGCGCGCGGACGGCAGCCCCGTCGGCTTCACCGCGACGTCCTTGGCGTCCCTCGCGGCCGTCCCGCCGCTCGCGACGTTCAACATGGCGCTCTCGGCCTCCAGCTGGCCCGCCATCGCGGAGACGGACCGCGTGGTCATCCACACGCTCGGCGTGCGCAACAAGGGGGCCGCCCAGAAGCTGGCCGGCGACAACGCGAGCCGCTTCGACGGCGAGCACTGGTACCGCGGCCCGCACGGTCTGCCGATCATCAAGGACACCACGGCGTGGGTGGTGGGCCGCATCATCGAGCGGTTCACCGTGCACAACAGCGCCCTCGTCGTCGTCCAGATCGAGCAGGGCGAGCTCGGAGAGG
Organism: Leifsonia aquatica H1aii; assembly: GCF_000633535.1. GTDB lineage: Bacteria > Actinomycetota > Actinomycetes > Actinomycetales > Microbacteriaceae > Leifsonia > Leifsonia aquatica_A. The sequence continues at coordinate 47,905 of NZ_AYMR01000010.1, forward strand.
ACGACGCCCCGCTGCTCTACCACGAGCGCCGCTACCACCGCCCCACCGAGCTCGACTGACCTCGGTGGCCCGTCGGCGCGACCGACCCGGCGGCTCGACCGAATCGGCGGCCCGACCGACTCGGCGGTTCAGTGCAGTTCGCGCAGCTCCGCGGTCCGGTCGCCTCCGGCCGTGCCGGTGTTGATGGTCCCCTTCGGCTCGAACAGCACGGCCTCCACCTCGGCGTCGGCCGTCGGGCAGTGCTCGACGCCGCGGGGCACGACGTACACATCGCCCGGACGGAGCACGACATCGCCGTCCGCCCCACGGGTCCGGATGGTGAGCTCGCCGCTCAGCACGAGGAAGAGCTCGTCGGTGTCCGGGTGCTGGTGCCAGACGAACTCGCCGAGCAGCTTCACGACCTTCACGTCGTAGTCGTTGACACTGGTCAGCCGGTGGGGCTGCCAGTGCTCGCCGATCCCGGAGAGTGCCTCGTGCAGGTTGCGGACGCCGTCGCTCATGCGCCCAACGCTAGACCAGGACCTCCGGGTCGGGCCAGGCCGTCAGCACGGGACCGGGCGCGAGCCCGCACACCTCAGACCAGGCAGTTCGGCCCCAGCAGGCCCTTCAGCTCGCCGTAGAGGTCCGGGCTGACCTTGACGTGACTGGGCACGCCGAGCACGCGGACGCGCCCACCCGTGACCAGGTGGATGCGCACTTCGTTCTCCCCCGGATGCCGGGAGAACGTCTCCCCCAGCCGGCTGACCACGTCCGGTGTCGCGCGCCGGTCCTGGATGGTGATCTGGAGCGGACTGCTGTCCTCGATCGGACCCAGATCCGGGTTCATCAGGCTGAAGGCGTGCAGGTTCATGCCGTCGTCGCGCAGACTGACCCGGCCGCGCACGACGACGATCGAGTCGCCCGTGAGCATCGGCGAGAACTCCTGATACGCCTTGCCCATGAACATGACGGTCATCTCGCCGCCGAAGTCCTCGACGGTGATCATGCCGTACTGGTTGCCCGACGCCTTGGCGACGCGGTGCTGCACGCTCGTGACCAGACCGGCGATCGTCACCGTCTCGCCGTCCTGGATGGAGTCGGAGCCGACCAGATCCGCGATCGACGTGCTCGCCATCTTCGCCAGCTGCAGCTCGAGGCCCGCGAGCGGGTGATCGGAGACGTACAGGCCCAGCATGTCGCGCTCGAAGGCCAGCTTGTCGCGTTTGCCCCACTCCGGCCGGTCCGGGATGTTGTGCTGCGCCTGCCCCGGCTCGTCGTCGCCCCAGAGGCTGTCGAAGTCGAACCCGACATCGCCGTTGGCCTCGTTGCGCTTGATCTTGACCGCGGACTCCACGGCGTCCTCGTGCACCTCGACCAGAGCCCGCCGGGTGTGGCCCAGCGAGTCGAACGCGCCCGCCTTGATGAGCGACTCCACCGTCCGCTTGTTCGCGGCGTGGATCGGCACCTTGGAGAGGAAGTCGTGGAACGAGTCGAAGCGTCCCTTGCTCTCGCGCGCCTCGCGCACGCCCTCGACGACGTTCGCGCCCACGTTGCGCACCGCGCCCATCCCGAAGCGGATGTCCTCGCCGACGGCGGCGAAGTACAGGCTGGACTCGTTCACGTCCGGCGGCAGCACCTTGATGCCCATGCGGCGGCACTCGTTCAGGTAGAGCGCCATCTTGTCCTTGGAGTCGCCGACGCTGGTGAGCAGCGCGGCCATGTACTCGGCCGGGTAGTGCGCCTTGAGGTACGCGGTCCAGTACGAGATGACGCCGTAGGCAGCGGAGTGCGCTTTGTTGAACGCGTAGTCGGAGAACGGCAGCAGGATCTCCCACAGCTTGTTGACCGCGTCCATCGAGTAGCCGTTGTCGTTCATGCCCTGGGCGAAGCCGGCGAACTGCTTGTCCAGCTCGGACTTCTTCTTCTTGCCCATCGCGCGACGGAGGATGTCCGCCTGTCCGAGGGAGAAGCCGGCGACCTTCTGCGCGATCGCCATCACCTGCTCCTGATAGATGATGAGGCCGTAACTGGTGGACAGGATGTCGGCAAGCGGCTCGGCCAGCTCCGGGTGGATCGGGGTGATCTCCTGCTGGCCGTTCTTGCGCAACGCGTAGTTCGTGTGCGAGTTCGCACCCATCGGGCCCGGCCGGTACAGGGCGATGAGCGCCGAGATGTCCTCGAAGTTGTCGGGGCGCATCAGTCGCAGCAGGGAGCGCATCGGCCCGCCGTCGAGCTGGAACACGCCGAGCGTGTCGCCGCGCGAGAGCAGCTCGTACGCCGGCCGGTCATCGAGCTCCAGGTCCTCCAGGACGAGGTCCTCGCCGCGGTTGGCCTTGATGTTGTCGAGCGCGTCGTTGATGATCGTCAGGTTGCGCAGACCCAGGAAGTCCATCTTGATCAACCCGAGCGACTCGCACGCCGGGTAGTCGAACTGCGTGACGATCTGGCCGTCCTGCTCCCGCTTCATGATCGGGATGACGTCGATCAGCGGGTCGGACGACATGATGACGCCGGCCGCGTGCACGCCCCACTGGCGCTTGAGGTTCTCCAGCCCGAGCGCGGTGTCGAAGACGGTCTTGGCCTCCGGGTCGCTCTCGACGACCGAGCGGATGTCCACCGCCTCCTTGTAGCGCGGGTGGTTCTTGTCGAAGATCCCGGTGAGCGGGATGTCCTTGCCCATGACGGGCGGCGGCATCGCCTTCGTCAGCTTCTCGCCCATCGAGAACGGGAAGCCCAGCACACGGCCGGAGTCCTTGAGCGCCTGCTTCGCCTTGATCGTGCCGTAGGTCACGATCTGGGCGACGCGCGCCTCGCCGTACTTCTCGGTCACGTACTTGATGACCTCGCCGCGGCGACGGTCGTCGAAGTCGACGTCGAAGTCGGGCATGGAGACGCGGTCGGGGTTGAGGAACCGCTCGAAGATGAGTCCGTGCTGCAGCGGATCGAGGTCGGTGATGCGCATCGCGTATGCGGCCATCGAGCCGGCGCCGGAACCACGGCCGGGTCCGACGCGGATGCCGTTGCGCTTCGACCAGTTGATGAAGTCGGCGACGACGAGGAAGTAGCCGGGGAAGCCCATCTGCGAGATCACGCCGATCTCGTAGTCGGCCTGCTTGCGCACCTCCGGCGTGATGCCGTCCGGGTAGCGCTCGTTGAGCCCCTTCTCGACCTCCTTGACGAACCAGGTCTGCTCGGTCTCCTCGTCGGGGACCGGGAACCGCGGCATGTAGTTCGCCGAGGTGTCGAACTGCACGTCGACCCGCTCGGCGATCGCGAGGGTGTTGTCGCACGCCTCGGGGTGGTCGCGGAAGAGCTGGCGCATCTGCTCCGCCGACTTGAGGTAGAACTCGTCGGCGTCGAACTTGAACCGATTGGGGTCGTCGAGGGTGGAGCCGGACTGCACGCACAGCAGTGCCGCGTGGCTCTTCGCGTCCTCGGCGTGCGTGTAGTGCAGGTCGTTCGTGGCGACCAGCGGGATGCCCAGGTCCTTCGCCAGCCGGATGAGGTCGCTCATGATCCGGCGCTCGATGCCGAGCCCGTGGTCCATGATCTCGGCGTAGAAGTTCTCCTTGCCGAAGATGTCGCGGAACTCCGCGGCGGCCTTGACGGCTTCGTCGTACTGTCCGAGCCGCAGACGCGTCTGCACCTCGCCCGACGGGCAGCCGGTGGTCGCGATGATCCCCTTGCCGTACTCGCTGAGCAGCTCGCGGTCCATGCGCGGCTTGAAGTAGTAGCCCTCGATCGACGCCTTCGACGACATCCGGAAGAGGTTGTGCATGCCCTCCGTCGTCGCCGCGAGCATCGTCATGTGCGTGTACGCGCCCGAGCCCGACACGTCGTCCCCGCCGCCGTCGCCCCAGCGGACGCGGGTCTTGTCGGTGCGGTGCGTGCGCGGGGTGAGGTACGCCTCGGTGCCGATGATCGGTTTGATGCCGGCATCGGTCGCGGTGCGCCAGAAGTCGAACGAGCCGAACATGTTGCCATGGTCGGTGACGGCGACGGCGGGCATCCCCTGCTCGACGGCCGCGTCGATCAGCGGCTTGACGCGTGCCGCTCCATCGAGCATCGAGTACTCGCTGTGGACGTGGAGGTGGACGAAGGAATCGCTCATGTCGGGGACAAGCCTACGTCGTGCCAGGGACCTCCGGAGGGACGCGCGCGGCGAACGGAGGAGATGCCGGACGACACGCCGACAGCGTGCGGGCGACGGAGGCGATCGGCGGGCAGTCGCCCTGGAACTCCTCCGTTCGCTCCGACGCCGTCAGGAGGCGCGGAGGACGTCCAGGGCGTGCTGCAGGTCGGCCGGGTAGCCGGTCGCGAACGTGACCCACTCCCCCGTCCCGGGGTGCTCGAACGCGAGCTGCACGGCGTGCAGCCACTGCCGGGTGAGGCCGAGCCGTGCCGACAGGGTCGGGTCGGCTCCGTACATCGCGTCGCCGACGCAGGGGTGGCGCTGCGCGGACATGTGGACGCGGATCTGGTGCGTCCGCCCCGTCTCGAGGTGGATCTCCAGCAGGCTGGCCGCCGGGAACGCCTCGATCGTCTCGTAGTGGGTGACCGACGGTTTGCCGTCCGCGACGACCGCGAACTTCCAATCGGACTTCGGGTGCCGCCCGATCGGCGCGTCGATCGTTCCGGTGAGCGGATCCGGGTGGCCCTGCACCACGGCGTGATAGATCTTCTCCACCGTGCGGTCGTGGAACGCGCGCTTGAGCGCGGTGTACGCACGCTCCGACTTGGCGACCACCATCAGCCCGCTCGTCCCGGCGTCCAGCCGGTGCACGATGCCGGCACGCTCGGCGGCGCCCGAGGTGGAGATGCGGAAGCCGGCCGCGGCGAGGGCGCCGAGGACGGTAGGCCCCTCCCAGCCGACCGAAGGGTGCGCCGCGACGCCGACGGGTTTGTCGATGACCACGATGTCGTCGTCGTCGTGCACGATGGTGAGCTCCGGGACGGCGATCGGGACGATCCTGACCTCTTCACGCGGCTGCCAGGAGACCTCGAGCCAGGAGCCCGCGGTCAACCGGTCGGACTTGTCGACGTCCCGGCCGTCGACCGTCACGCCGCCGGCCTCGGCGATCTCGGCGGCGAAGCTGCGCGAGAAGCCGAGGAGCTTGGCGAGCCCCGCGTCCACCCGCGACCCCTCGAGCCCGTCGGGGATGGGGAAGCTGCGCGACTCCATCTAGGACTGCGGATTCTCGGGCTGGTCGGCGTCCACGGGTGCGTCGCGGTGGTCGCCGGTCGGGGTGTCGGTCGGTGCAGCGGAGGCCGACGCGTCGACAGTGCCCGCCTGCGCCCGGCCCTCCTCCACCGCCTCGGCGTCCTGGCGCTCGGCGTGCGCGTCGATGCCGACGTCCGCGTCGATGTCCTCGTCCTTGCCGTCCTGGTCCTCGCCGTCCTCGTCCTCGCTCGCCCGCCGGCCGTCCAGGCCGACGCCGCGGATGGTGAGGATCAGGAAGAGCGCCATGCTCGACACGATCGCGACGTCCGCGAGGTTGAAGATCGCCGGCAGGAGCGGGATCTGCAGGAAGTCGACCACGTGGCCGACGCCGAAGCCCGGCTCCCGGAACAGCCGGTCGGTCAGGTTGCCGAGCAGGCCGCCCAGGAGCAGGCCGAAGAGGATGGCCCACGCCGCCGACTTGATGCGGGGCGCGTACCAGATGACGAAACCGAGAACGCCGACACCGACGATCGAGAAGATCCAGGTGGACCCGCTCCCGATCGAGAAGGCGGCGCCGGCGTTCTTGACGAAGTTGAACTGCAGCAGCTGGCCGAGCACCTCGACCCGCTGACCCTCGTAGAGGTTGGCGACGACCAGGACCTTGGCGATCTGGTCGAGGAGGTACACGCAGAGCGCGACCACCCCGAGGATCACCAAGGCCCGGACGCTGACCGAGGGCCGGGAGGGACTAGCCTCCAAAGCCGGGGAAGACCGGGGGCTGGTTGCCCTGGTCCGACGAGCCGGCGTCCGCGGCGACGGGAGCCGACACACCAGCGCCCACGGGCGCGGCGGAACGGTTCTGCCCGAAGCCGGCGCCACCGGCGGCGGGCTGCGCGTCGAGGTCGCGGAGCTGGCCCTCGATGTAGCCCTTGAGGCCCTGGCGGTAGTCGCGCTCGAAGGTGCGGAGCTCGTCGATGCGGCGCTCGAGCTGGGTGCGCTCCTGGTCGAGGGCGCTGATCTGCGCGCGCTGCTTCGACTCGGCCTCTGCGACGATGCGGGCGGCGGTGGCGTGACCCTCGGCGATGAGCGAGTCGCGCTTCTCCACGCCCTCGCGCACGTGCTCCTCGTGGAGGCGACGCGCGAGCTGCAGGAGGTTGTTGGTCGCGTTGGGGTCGTTCGCGCTGTCGGCGGCGAACGCCGGAGCGGCGGCAGCGACGGCGACCGGTGCGGCGGCAGCGGCCGCGGCGGTCTGCTGCGCGGTCGCGAGGCGCTGCTTGAGGTCCTCGTTCTCCTGCTGGAGGCGGACCAGCTCGCCGTTGTCGGCGGCCGGGGCGGCCGCGACCGGAGCCGGCGTCGCCGCGGGCGAGCCGGAGCTGCGCTGCAGCTCGGCGATGCGCGAGTCGGCGGCGACGAGGCGCTGCTTCAGCTCCTCGTTCTCCTGGCCCAGGCGACGGAGCTCGACCACGACCTCATCGAGGAAGTCGTCGACCTCGTCCTGGTCGTAGCCCTCGCGGAACTTCGTCGGTTGGAACCGCTTGTTGACTACATCTTCCGGAGTCAGCGCCATGGCAAGCCACCTTAGATCTTGAAAGAGACGAACAGATATTGCTTCCAGCCAACGCTAGCAAAGTGGGCCTGGTGTGCGCACTTCGCCGCGCTCGCTCACGTCGGCTCGACCACCCTACAACGGGGCATGCGCCGCGTCAGGGATCGACGCTCAGCTGAATCCCAGGGTCACGTACAAACCGATGATCACGACGAGCATCGTCAGGCTCCACCCGAAGTCGAGCGCGACGGGCCCCATCGACAGCGGGGGGATGATGCGCCGGAAGAACTTGATCGGCGGATCGGTGATCGCGTAGGTCGCCTCGGCCAGCAGCAGACCGAAGCCCTTCGGCCGCCACTGCCGGGCGAAGGTCCGCACCAGGTCGAGCACGAAGCGCGCCCACATGACGAAGAAGTAGATCAGGAGGAGGTAGTACGCGATGGTCGCGACTATCGAGACGGCAAGCACTCTCCCAGTATGACGGAGAGCGCACGCCCTCCCTGACGAGGGGGCGTGCGCTCACGTCGTGTCGGCGGCCGCGAGGCCACCGATTCAGTTCTGGGCGAAGAAGGAGGCGTCGACCTCGGAGTCCACACCGCCGTGCTCGCCGGAGACGACCACGTGCGACGGGGAGAGCAGGAAGACCTTCGGGGTCACGCGCTCGATCTTCCCGTAGAGGCCCTGCGACAGGCCGCTGGCGAAGTCGATGAGGCGTCGCGCGTCGCCCTCGCTCATCTGAGAGAGGTTGATGATGACCGGGATGCCCTCCCGGAACGACTCGGCGATCGCCTGGGCGTCGCGGTACTGGCGGGGGTGGACCGTGAGGATCTCGTTCATTTCCTGTACCGATGCATTCCGTGCGGTGGACGATTTGCGCAGCGGCGTGACCGGAGCGCGGCCGGCCACGGGTGCGACCGGCGCGGGGTGCGGGACGGCCTGGACGGGCGCGGGGGCGGGTGCCTCGCGGCGCGGCTGGTGCTGCGCCTGCTCGGGCTGGTCGTCGAACTCCAGCTCCTCGTCGGCGAGGCCGAGGTAGACCATCGTCTTCTTCAGCGGGTTGGCCATGCGCTTCCTCCGTGTAGAACTGTGCGTCGACGCCTCGCACGCACGTGTTGCGAACCTTCTTCTCCTTCGAGATTAACCAACGCCCGGCCGATTCCCGGTAATGGCGGTCCCGATCCGAAGGTGTGTCGCGCCGGCGGCGATGGCCTCGCGATAGTCCTGCGACATCCCCGCCGAGATGGCCGCGGCCTCTGGGGCGAGCGCGCGGACGCGGTCGCTGGAGGCGCGGACCCGTTCGAACGCGCGGGCGGGCTCCTCGTCCAGCGGGGCGACCGCCATCACGCCGAGCAGTCGCAGGCCGGGGGTGTCGAGCACGTGCTCGACCAGCGGCTCCAGGTCGCGGTCGGCGACGCCGCCCCGCGCCGGATCGTCGGTCAGGTTGAGCTGCACGAACGCGTCGACGTCCGATTCGTCGGACCGCAGGGCATCGACCAGCGAGAACCGGTCGATCGAGTGGATGACCGATGCGTACCGGCGGGCCTGGCGGGCCTTCTTGCTCTGCAGCTGCCCGACGAAGTGCCACGTCAGCTCAAGGTCGGTCAGCTCCGCCGACTTCTCCTGCGCCTCCTGGTGACGGTTCTCCCCCACGTCCCGCACCCCGAGCGCTGCGAGCTCGCGGACGAGGGAGGCCGGGTGGAACTTCGTCACCACGATCGTGGTGAGCTCCGCCGGCGAGCGCCCCACGGCGCGGGCGGCATCGTCGATGCCGGCCCGGACGGCCGCGAGGCGCTCGGCGAGCGGGCTACTTGAGGAAGTCGGGGATGTCGAGGTCGTCATTCTCGTCGTCGAAAGCCGGGTCTTTGGGGGCGGTCTCGGTCACCGGGGTCTCACCGGTCCAGGTCTCGGCGACGGGCGCCTCGACCTCTCCGGCCTCGGTCACGGCGGAGGATGCAGCGGCGTCCTCCGAGCCCGCCTCGACGAACGTCGAGCGACGGGAGTCGACCACGGGCTTGGAGCCGGGCTCGCCGCCGTCGAAGCCCGCGGCGATGACCGTGACGCGCACCTCGTCGCCGAGGGTGTCGTCGATGACCGCACCGAAGATGATGTTCGCCTCGGGGTGGACGGCCTCCTGCACCAGGCGGGCGGCGTCGTTGATCTCGAAGATGCCGAGGTTCGATCCGCCCTGGATCGAGAGCAGGACGCCGTGGGCGCCGTCGATGCTCGCCTCGAGGAGGGGCGATGCCACGGCCAGTTCGGCCGCCTTGATCGCCCGGTCCGCACCCCGGGAGGAGCCGATGCCCATGAGAGCGCTGCCCGCGCCCTGCATGACCGACTTCACGTCGGCGAAGTCGAGGTTGATGAGGCCGGGGGTGGTGATGAGGTCGGTGATGCCCTGGACGCCCGCGAGGAGCACCTGGTCGGCGGTGGAGAACGCCTCCAGCATGCTGATGCCGCGGTCGCTGATCTCCAGCAGGCGGTCGTTGGGGACGACGATGAGGGTGTCGACCTCTTCCTTGAGCCGCTGCACGCCGGACTCGGCCTGCCCCTGGCGGCGCTTGCCCTCGAACGAGAACGGCTTGGTGACGACACCGATGGTGAGCGCGCCGATCGACTTGGCGATGCGCGCGACCACGGGGGCGCCGCCGGTGCCGGTGCCGCCTCCCTCGCCCGCGGTCACGAAGACCATGTCGGCCCCGGCGAGGGCCTCCTCGATCTCCTCCGCGTGATCCTCGGCGGCGCGACGGCCGACCTCGGGGTCCGCGCCGGCGCCGAGGCCGCGGGTGATCTCACGGCCGACGTCGAGTTTGACGTCCGCGTCGCTCATGAGCAGCGCCTGCGCGTCCGTGTTGATGGCGATGAACTCGACGCCGCGGAGGCCGAGCTCGATCATGCGGTTCACGGCGTTGACGCCGCCTCCGCCGATGCCGACGACCTTGATCACGGCGAGGTAGTTCTGATTTGCTGTCACGTCCGGCCTCCACGGGAACCTTCAACCTCAAGTCGAGGCTTAAAGTTATGCTGAGTATGCAATTCTGAATTCGACGTTAGGTGCGCGCGGCCATCCCCGGGGGAACCGGCCAGGCGTGTCGGGAAAGTGCGCCGCGAACCCGTCCTCATCGCGCCCTCACCCCGTCGTCACGCTGTGCGGGGAGGAGACGTCGTAGTGGTTCGCGCCCGCGGCGCCGACGAGCAGCGCCGCCAGGTCGGCGGCCTTCAGCTCGGAGTCTTCCGCACTCCCCCACACGACCGTCGCACCGCTGCCGCGCAGGGTGAACGAGACGTCGTCCTTGGTGGTCGCGGTGATCGTGTCCACCTGGGCGAGCGTGGCGGCGGGCAGCGCGCTGAGGACGCTGGCGACGGCCGCGAACGCCGAGTCCGCGTCCTTCTCGGCCGAGCCACCGGCCGCCGTGATGAGCGGCACGCCGTCCGGACGCGCGGCGGTCGACGAGATCGGGACCTTGGCCGCGTCCACCAGTGTGAAGGCGGATCCCTTCTGCACCGCGCCGATCGGCTGCCGCTCGACCACGCGGATCACGATCGTGTCGGGTGGGTGGCTCTCCACCGAATAGCTGCGGATCAGCGGGAACGCGGCGAGATCGTGCGAGATGCCCGCCTGATCGAGCATCGGCAGCGGCGTGCCGAGCTGGTCGCCGAGCTTCGCCTCGATCGCCTTCGGGTCCAGGCGGGACGCGCCGACCACCTCGATGTGCTTCAGGGCGAGGACGGGCGAGAACGCGAGCAGGGTCACGCCGAGGACCAGCGCGACCAGCACCCCTCCCGCGCCGATCCAGGCCTGGCGGCGACGGCGCGACCGCTTGGTGAACCGGCGCACCTCGCCCCGCTCCACCCGCTTGCGCTCCTTGCGCGCGGCACGCAGGGCCTTGCTGATCTCACGGTTCGAGGGCAGCTGGTCGTACGGCGACGCGGCGGGAGTGCGGGAGGCGGCCGTCGCCGTCTCGGCGGTCGCGGCCGGCTGCGGTGCGGACGGCTGCGGTGCGGACGGCTGCGCGGCGCGCGTCGACGGCGGATCCGGCACCGCCGGCACGATCGGGATGGGCTCGGTGTCCGCCCGCATCCGCGGCGCGTCGCGCTCGGGCTCCGGCGCACGCGGCCCCGGCCGCGCCGCGGGCGGCGACGCCTGCTCCGGCGCGGAATGCCGGTCGTACCCCTGGGGACGCTTCACGGGCGGCTACTCGCGGACGCGGCGGAGCGAGTCCAGCAGCTGGGGGACGATGCGGTAGACGTCACCGCACCCGAGGGTGATGACGAAGTCGCCTTCCCGGGCGATCTCGGCCGTATGGTCGGCCGCGGCCTGCCAGTCGGCGATGAACGCGACGTGCTCGGGATGGTCGAAGCGATCGGCGACGAGCGCTCCGGTGACGCCCGGCTCCGGGTCCTCCCGGGCGCCGTAGACGTCGAGCACGACGGTCTCGTCGGCGTAGGTCTCGAGGGTCTCCGCGAACTCCTTCGCGAACAGCCGGGTGCGGCTGTAAAGGTGGGGCTGGTGCACCGCGATGATCCGCCCCGAGCCGACGACGGTCCGCGCGGCCGACAGTGCGGCGGCGACCTCGGTGGGGTGGTGCGCGTAGTCGTCGTACACGCTCACACCGCCGACGGTGCCGTGCAGCTCGAAGCGCCGCTCCGTCCCGCCGAACTCGGCGATCGCGGCGAGGGAGGCGGCGGGGTCGAACCCGAGGCCGGTGAGCACCGCGAACGCGCCGGCGGCGTTGATCGCGTTGTGCGTGCCCGGGACGCGCAGCTGCGCCGCGTACTCCTGGCCGGCGTAAGTCAGTCGGAAGGAGACGGGACCGTCGGTGACGATCGAGTGCACGCGCACGTCGGCGTCGGCCGCCTGACCGAAGGTCACCACGCGCTTGTCGGGAGCGGAGGCGCGCAGACGGCCGGTCACGTGCGTCGCACCGGCGTCGTCCGACGACACCACCACGAGCTCGCTCGCCTCGCGAGCGAACGTCACGAAGGCCTCCTCGAACGCCTCCAGCGAGCCGTAGTGATCGAGGTGGTCGGGGTCGACGTTGGTGATCAGGGCGACCGCCGTGTCGTAGAGCAGGAAGGTGCCGTCCGACTCGTCGGCCTCGACGACGAACAGGTCGCCGCTGCCCGACTGCGAGCTCTTGCCGAGAGAGGCGATCACGCCTCCGTTGACGAAGCTCGGGTCCTCGCCGAGGCCGAGCAGGCCGGTGATGATCATGCCGGTGGAGGTGGTCTTGCCGTGCGCGCCGGCGACGGCGACGAGCCGCTTGCGGTTGATCAGCCAGGCGAGCGCCTGCGACCGGTGCAGCACCGGCAGCCCCTTCTCCAGGGCGAGCTGGTACTCGGGGTTGTCCTGCCAGAGCGCTCCCGTGACGACCAGGGTGTCGGCGTCGCCCACGTTCGCGGCGTCGTGGCCGACGGCGATCGTCGCGCCGAGCGCGCGCAGGGTGTCGATGTTCGCCGAGTGGCGCACGTCGGAGCCGGTCACCGTGTAACCGGCCTCCAGGAAGAGCCGGGCGATGCCGCTCATCCCGGACCCGCCGATGCCCACGAAGTGCAGGGCTCCGAGGTCGTCGGGGATGGTCATGGTGAGGTCGGGCTTGATCACGCGCACTGCTTTCGGTTCACGAGGAGGGTCTCCATCACGGCTTCCTCCATCTTCTCACGGGCCTAGTCGCGCTCGAGGGAGCGCCGGACGAGCGCGGCCATCCGGTCGGAGCCGTCTCGGACGCCGGCCGCGGCGGCGGCGGCGGACATCCGGGCCACGCGGTCGCGGTCGGCCAGGAGCGGCAGGAGGTCGGTGTCCACCCAGGCGGGCAGGAACGCCGCGTCGTCCACCAGCACTCCTCCCCCGGCGTCCACGACGCCGGCCGCGTTGAAGCGCTGCTCGCCGTTGCCGATGGGGAACGGCACGTACACCGCCGGGATGCCGAGAGCGGCGAACTCGCACACCGTGGCGGCTCCCGCCCGTGCCACGGCGACGTCGGTCAGCGCGAACGCGAGGTCCATCCGGTCGCAGTAGTCGAGCAGGCGATAGTGCTCGACGCCGGGGTCGGTCAACTCGCCGCGGCCGCCCTGGATGTGCAGCACCTGCCAGCCCGCCGCGGTCAGCTCGCGCGCGCGCGCCGACACGGTCCCGTTGAGGCGGCGGGCGCCCAGCGAGCCGCCGGTCACCAGGAGGGTGGGACGGTCGTCGACGAGGCCGAACTCGGCGAGGGCCGCCGGGCGCGCCGCGGCACGGTCCAGCTCCTCGATCTCCACGCGCAGCGGCATCCCGACGAACGTCGCGTGCGGCAGCGGTGTGCCCTCGAACGCGACGCCGACCCACGGCGTGTAGCGGGCGCCCAACCGGTTCGCCAGGCCCGGACGGGCATTCGCCTCGTGCAGCACGAGCGGGACGCCGGCCTTGCGGGCGGCCGAGTACGCGGGAGCGGCGGCGTACCCGCCGAAGCCGACCACCACGTCGATGCCGCGGTCGCGGATCAGACCGCCGACCGTGCGGATGGCGCGGCGGTACTCGCCGGGGAAGCGCAGCGCGGCGGCGTTCGGGCGACGCGGGAACGGCAGCTTCGGGATGGTCGCCAGCTCGTAGCCGCGGGCGGGGACGAGCCGCGCCTCCAGCCCTTCCTTGGTCCCGAGCACCAGCACCTCTGCCGAGGGGTCGTCGCGGCGGAGCCGGTCGGCGACGGCGAGCAACGGGTTCACGTGGCCGGCGGTCCCTCCGCCGGCCAGCAGGTAGCGCGTCATGCGCGCGGACCGGCCGAGCGTGCGGTGGTGGTGTTCGAGTGCGATTCCTTGCTCGACTCCCGCGCGAACGAGAGGACGATTCCGATGGCGACCATGGAACTGATCATGGCAGTCCCTCCCGCAGAGATCAGTGGGAGCGGCACCCCCAGCACCGGGATCACCCCGAGCACGACCGCGATGTTGACGAACGCCTGGCCGATCAGCCAGACCATGATCGCCGCCGTCGTCACGCGCGCGAACGGATCGGTGGAGGCGTGGATGATGCGCAGGAAGACGACGGCGAGCATCACGAAGAGCAGGAGCACGACGATCGCGCCGATGAGGCCCAGCTCCTCGCCGATGATCGCGAAGATGAAGTCGGTGTCCGCCGCCGGCAGCCACGACCATTTCGAGTGCGAGTTGCCGAGGCCCACGCCGAAGACGCCGCCGGAGGCGAGCGCGTAGAAGCCGTTCTTGATCTGCCAGTCGACGTCCGGGTTCGCCGCGCTCGTGCCGCCGAAGTACGCGGCGATGCGGCCGACGCGGCTGGCGCTCGACAGGGCGACGGCGATCGCGATCGCCCCCATGCCGACGGTGCCGATCACGAGGTAGCGCATCCGCACCCCGGCGTAGAAGAGGGCGCCGAGCACGATCGCCGCCATCACGACGGTGGTGCCGAGATCGCCGCCGAGCAGCACCAGCGCGATGGCGCCTCCGGCGACCGGGACGACCGGCACCGCGACGTGCTTCCACTGGTCCAGCACATCCTTCTTGCGCGCCAGCACCACCCCGAGCCAGACGACGAGCGCGACCTTGATCGCCTCCGACGGCTGCCCGGTGAACGACCCGATGCGCAGCCAGTTGCGGTTGCCGCCGATCTCGACCCCGAGCGGGGTGAGGAGCACGAGCACCTGCAGGAAGCAGGCCGCCGCCAGCAGGAACCAGATCGACTTCTTCCAGAACCGCGACGGCAGCCGGGAGACCAGGAACATCAGCGGCAGTCCGATCAGCGCGAACGCGCCCTGCGACCAGAACCGCGCGAAGAAGTTGTCGCTGTCGCTGTGCGACTCGACGGCGGACGATGAGAGCACCATCACGAGCCCGAAGGCCACCATGAACAAGGTGACGCCGAGCAGGAGGAAGTAGTTGGCCGACTCCGCCGTCACGTTCTTGCCGAGCGAGATGCGGGCGGTCAGCCCGCTCAGGCGCGAGCCGCCCGCTGCGGTGTCGTCGCGGGGAGCGGTCCGCTGCCGGTCAGTCCTGCTCTGGACGCGAGGCGGAGAAGTCATCCGCCTCACCTCCCAGGTACTCGTTGACGGCCGCCTGGAACAGGCGCCCCCGTTCCGCATAATCGGCGAACTGGTCCATCGACGCCGCGGCCGGCGCCAGCAGAACGGTGTCGCCCTCACGGGCGAGACCGCCGGCCGAACGGACTGCCATCGGCATGACCCGTTCAGTCTCGTCGGCGTCGACCTCCACCACCGGAAGCGATGGCGCGTGTCGCCGGAATGCGTCGCGCAACGGCGCGCGATCGACGCCGATCAACACGGCGCCCCGCAGTCGCGAGGCGTGCATACGGACCAGTTCGTCGACGTCCACGCCCTTCAGCAGGCCGCCGATGACCCAGACCACCGACGGGTACGCGCGCAGGGACGCGTCCGCGGCGTGCGGGTTCGTGGCCTTGGAGTCGTCGACCCAGCTCACCCCCGCCTCCACGCGCACCAGCTCGATGCGGTGGGCGTCGAGCCGGAACGCGGTCAGCACGTCGCGGATGGTCTGCGGCTCGACACCGTAGGAGCGGGCCAGAGCGCTGGCGGCGAGGATGTTGGCGACGACGTGGGGCGCGGCGAGTCCGGCCTCCCGCAGCTCGTCGAGGGTGGTGAGCTCGAGCGCGGTCGTCATCCGGTCCTCGAGGAACGCGCGGTCGCACAGGATGCCGTCCACGACGCCGAAACCGCTCGGGCCGGGGACGTCCAGTCCGAAGCCGATCGCGCGGGCGCCGTCGACGACCTCCGCCTCCTCGACCATCCGGAGCGTGGTCGCGTCGGCGCGGTTGTAGACGCAGGCGACCTGGGTGTTGTCGTAGACCTTCGCTTTGGCGGCGATGTACGCCTCGAGCGAGCCGTGCCAGTCGAGATGGTCGTCGGCGATGTTGAGGCAGGCGGAAGAATATGGGTACAACTCGCCGCCGGCGTTGCGGTTGATCCAGTGCAGCTGGTAGCTGGAGAGCTCGACCACGAGCACGTCGAAGCCCTCGGGGTCGCGGATGGCGTCGAGCACGGGCACGCCGATGTTGCCGCACGGCGCCACCCGGCTGCCGCCGGCGAGGAGCATCGTCGCGGTCAGCTGGACGGTCGTGGTCTTGCCGTTCGTGCCGGTGACGCAGATCCAGTCGGCCGGGGTGTTCCCGGTTCCGGGCCCGGCGACCTTGTCGCGCAACCGCCAGGCGAGCTCGATGTCGCCCCACACCGCGGTCCCGCGCTCCTCGGCCCAGACCAGCAGCGGGTGATCCCAGTGGAATCCCGGCGACACGACGACGAGCTCGGGATCGAACGCGCTCAGGCGGTCGGGCGGTGCCGACAGGTCGGTCTGCTCCAGCAGCTCTGCGCCGATCACCTCGAGCAGCATGGCCCGCTCGGCGTCGGCGGACGCCGTGACGACGAGCACCTCCGCACCCAGTTCGGCGAGGGTGTCGGCCACGGAGAAGCCGGTGACACCCAGGCCGTAGACCGCGACCCGCAGTCCTCGCCAATCGTCGTGCCAACTGGTCAGGCCGGCCAGACGCTCCCCTGCACTACGCTCCCCCGCACTCACGTGGCGAGCCATTCGAGGTAGAACGAGCCGACGCCGGCGGCGACGAGCAGACCGCCGATGATCCAGAACCGCACGACGACCGTCACCTCCGCCCAGCCTTTGAGCTCGAAGTGATGATGGATCGGGCTCATCAGGAAGATGCGCCTGCCGTGGGTGAGCTTGAAGTAGGCCCGCTGGACGATCACCGAGCCCGCCTCGATCACGAACAGGCCGCCGATGAGGACGAGCAGCAGCTCGGTGTGGCTGAGGATCGCCAGCGCGGCGACCGCGCCGCCGAGGGCGAGGGAGCCGGTGTCGCCGAGGAAGATCTGGGCGGGCGACGTGTTCCACCAGAGGAAGCCGACGACGGCTCCCACGATCGCGGTCGCCACGATGGCGAGGTCGAACGGGTCTCGGACCTCGTAGCACTTCGGGACGTTCGCCGGGTTCAGGCTGGAGTTGGTGCAGGACTGGATGCTCTGCCAGAAACCGATGATGATGTAGGCGCCGATCGCGAGGATCGAGGCTCCCGACGCCAGACCGTCCAGACCGTCCGTGACGTTCACGCCGTTGGAGGTGGCGGCGACGATGAAGTTGATCCAGATCAGGTAGAGGCCGTAGCCCACCACCAGGCCGATCGCACCGAACTGGGTGAGGTGCCCGAAGTCGATCGGCAGGTCGCGGATGAACGAGACGTTCATCGACGCCGGGGTGTCCCCGTTGCCGTTCGGGAACGAGATCGCCAGGAAGGCCCAGACCGTCGCGACGATGACCTGCCCGCCGACCTTCGCCCAGCCGGTCAGACCCAGGCTGCGCTCGTTCCGCGTCTTCAGGAAGTCGTCGATGAAGCCGACGACGCCGAGGCCGACCATCAGCAGCAGCACCAGCAGCGCGGACGCGCTGGTCTCGTCGCCGGTCAGCAGCAGGGCGGTGAAGTAGCCGAAGAGCGTGCCGAGGATGACGATGATGCCGCCCATGGTGGCGGTGCCGCGCTTGGCGTGGTGGCTCTGCGGTCCGTCGTCCCGGATGAACTGCCCCCACTGCAGCCGGCGGAACAGCCGGATGAACAGGGGTGTCAGGAACAGCGAGAACGCCATCGACAGCGCACCGGAGGTCAGCAGGGCTCTCACGAGAACAATTCTCCCAGTCGGTCGCCGAGGAAGCGCAGCCCCGCGGAGTTCGAGGACTTCACGAGCACGGTGTCGCCCTCGCGGAGCGCACCCGCCAGGTGCTCGTACGCGGCGTCCTGGGTCTCGAAGTAGAGGGACTCGCCGTCCCACGAACCCTCGTTGATGGCGGTGATGTGCATCCGCCGGGCCGCGGGGCCGACCACGACGAGCTGGCCGATGCCGAGCCGGACGGCGAGCAGGCCGATGCGGTCGTGCTCCTCCCCCGAGAACTCCCCGAGCTCGCTCATCTCGCCCAGTACAGCGACGGTGCGCGTGCCCGGCTCCGCGATCTGGGCGAGGGTCTTGATGGCGGCGGCCATCGAGTCGGGGCTCGCGTTGTAGGCGTCGTTGATCACGGTGACGCCGCGGGCACCGCCCAGGACCTCCATGCGCCACCGCTCCGCGCGCTGGACGGCCTGCAGTCCGGCGACGATGCCGTCGATGTCGACGCCGAGGGTGTGCGCCGCCGCGGCGGCCGCGAGGGCGTTCATGACGTGGTGCTCGCCGAGCACGCGGAACCGCACCTCGCGCGAGGCGCCGTCGGGCAGGTGCAGCGTGAACGACGTGCCGCGCGCGCTGGAGACGACGTCGGTCGCACGCACGGCGGCGCGGTCGTCGAGGCCGAACCAGAGCACGCGCGCGACGGTCTTGTCCGCCATCGAGGCGACCCGCGGGTCGTCGAGGTTCAGGACGGCCACATCGGACTCGAGCAGGTCGGCGACCATCTCGGTCTTCGCCGCGAGGGTCTGCTCGATCCCGCCGAACTCCCCCGCGTGGGCGAGGCCGACCTTGAGGACGATGCCGATGTCGGGGCGTGCCATGCGCACGAGCCGGGCGATCTCGCCGATCCCGCTGGCGCCCATCTCGGCGACGAGGAACTGCGTCTCCTCGGTGACCTCGAGCATGGTGACCGGCGCGCCGACCTCGTTGTTGAAGGAGGCGCGCGGCGCGATCGTCGGGCCGACCCCCTCCAGGATCTCCCGCAGGAGGTTCTTGGTCGTTGTCTTGCCGTTCGAGCCGGTGACGCCGACGATCCGCAGCCGACCGAGCGCGCGCACGCGCGCGATGACCTCCGTGGCGAGGTCGCCGAGGGCGACCACGGTGTCCGCGACGAGCAGCTGCGGGACCGGCAGATCGAGCGCGTGGTCGACCACGACGAGCGCGGCCCCCGCCTCGACGGCCTGCGGGGCGAACAGGTGCCCGTCCGTGAACTCGCCGGGCTTGGCGAAGAACAGGGTGCCGGGCACGACCTCCCGCGAGTCGGTGGTCGACAGCCCGGTCACGACCGTCTCGGGCGTCGCGGGTGCCCCGTCGATCAGGGCGCCGTCGAGCAGGAGGGTGCCGCGGGTCGCCGCGGCGACCTCGGCGAGGGTGAGCGCGATCATCAGAGCCACCCGGCCTCTCGCAGGGCGAGGCGGGCGTCGTCGCGGGCGGAGTAGGCCAGCCGCTCGCCTGCGACCTCCTGGTAGTCCTCGTGGCCCGGACCGGCGTACAGCACGACATCGCCCTCGCCGGCGAGGGCGAGTGCGGCGCGGAAGGCCGAGCGCGGGTCGGGGACCTCGTAGAGCTCGCCGTCCGGGACGGCCGCGCGGGCGCCGTCGAGCAGGGCGGCACGGATCGCCGCCGGGTCCTCCCAGCGCGGGTGGAAGTCGGTGATGACGACGGCGTCGGCGCCCCGGGCGGCGATCGCGCCCATGTCGGCCCGCTTGGTCGTGTCGCGGTCGCCGTCGGCGCCGAAGACCATCACGATCCGTCCGTCCGTGACGCGACGCAGCGCGGTCAGGGTGGACAGGAACGCGTCGGGGGTGTGCCCGTAGTCGATGAAGACGACGGGACCGCGGTCGCCCGAGAGCCGTTCGGTCCGGCCGGGCACGTAGGCGTCGATGCCGCCGTCGCGCTCGAGCGCCGCACCGATCGCGTCGAGGTCATAGCCCGACTCGACGAGCATGACGATCGCGAGCGCCGCGTTGGCGGCGTTGTAGGCACCGACCAAGGGCACCGACGACTCCAGGCGGCGGCCCTCCGGGCCTTCGAGTGCGAAGGCGGTGTCGGCGAGGGTCTCGGCGAGCACCGTCAGTCTCCAGTCGGCGTCGATGCCCGGCGAGCTGGAGAGGGTGGTGACCGGGATGCGCGACTGCTGGACGAGCGCACGCCCCCACTCCGAGTCGACCGTGACGACCCCGCGGCGGGCGCGGTCCGGCTGGAACAGCTCGAGCTTCGCCTCGAAGTAGTCGTCCATCGCCGTGTAGTCGTCGAGGTGGTCGTGGCTGAGGTTGGTGAAGCCGACGACGTCGAACTCGATCCCGTCGACACGGTGCCGACTGAGCGCCTGAGCGGAGACCTCGAGGGCGACAGCTCGGACGCCCTCCTCGCGCATCCGGGCGAGCAGTGCGTGCAGCTCGCTGGCCTCCGGGGTCGTCAGCTTGCTCGTGATCGCCTGCTCGCCGATGCGGCGCTCCGCGGTCGAGCTGAGCCCGGCGACGACGCCGAGCTGACCCAGGATCGCGTAGAGCAGGTAGACCACGCTGGTCTTGCCATTGGTCCCGGTGACGCCGAACAGAGTGGCCTGGTTCTCGTCCGTGCGGTAGATCCAGCCGGCGACGGCGCCGAGGGCGGCGCGCGGGTCCTGCGTGACGATCACCGGGAGCCCCGAGGCGGCGGCGAGGTCGGCGCCGGCCTCGTCGGTGAGCACCGCGACCGCACCGGCCTCTGCGGCGGCGGTCGCGTAGCTCGCGCCGTGCACGTTCTTGCCGGGAACGCCGACGTAGAGGTCGCCGGGCTCGACGGCGGAGCTCGCGAGAGCCGCACCGGTCACCTCGACGGCGTCGAGATCGCCTCGGCAGTCCAACCCGAACTCCGCGACCAGCTGGGCGAGCGGGCGGGCGACGGGATGCTCGGGGCGCAGGGAGGAGGGCGCCGGTCCTGTCACGGGGCTCACTTTCAGTAGTACGGAGGGTAGTCGGCCGGGTTCGACGTCGAGGGCTTCACCCGGTAGGTCTTCAGCACCTGGCTCGTGATCGTGTGGAACAGCGGAGCGGCGGCTGCCGACGAAGTAATGGTAGTCGGGTATCCGAGGTTGACCGAAACGACGTACTGGGGATCGTCGACCGGAGCGACCCCCATGACCGAGACGTAGTAGGAGGGCAGGTAGCCGCCCTTTCCGTCCGGCTGCTGGGCCGTACCGGTCTTCGCTGCGACGCGGTATCCCGGGATCTGGAGCTGCTTCGCCAGCTCGCCCTTGGTGACCACCGACTCCATCATCCCGAGCGTGGTGCTGGCCGCCTCCGGCGAGACGACCTGGGTCGCCTTCGGGGACGGCACCTCGGTCACCTTGCCGTCCGAGTCCGTGCAGCCCTCGACCAGCGACAGCGGGATCCGGGTGCCGCCGTTCGCCAGCGCCTGGTAGGCGTCGACCATCTGCAGCTGCGTCGCCGAGACCCCCTGACCGAACATGGTCGCGTACTTGGTCTGGTCGTCCCACTCGGAGACGGGGTGCAACTCGCCGTTCGACTGGCCGGGGTAGGGCAACCCGCTGCTGTCGCCGATGCCGAACTTCTTCAGGTAGTCGTAGCGGGTGTCGTCGGTGAGCGCACGGCCCAGCTGTGACATCCCGGTGTTCGACGACATCATGAGCACCCCGGTCAGCGTCAACCGGAGCGGGGAGTGGTACCCGGAGTCGTGCAGGTCGGCGCCGTTGCCGGACTTCCACTCGTAGGGCGCGAGCACCTGGGAGCCGGGGTTGGCCTTGCCCTGGTCGATCAGCATGGCTGCCGTGAGCGCCTTGAACGTCGACCCCGGCTCGTACGGGTCGGTCAGGGGCAGCAGACGCCAGTACGACGGATCCGTGGCGTCCAGGTTGTTCGGATCGGCCGCCGGCCACTGCGCGACGGCCTTGATCTTGCCCGTCTTCGCCTCGGCCACCGTCACGAAGCCGAACTTCGATCCGGTCGCCTGCACCTGCTGGGCCAGCGTCTGGGTGGCGAACCACTCGAGGTCGCTGTCGATCGTCAGCTTGACCGTCCCGCCGTCCTTGGCGGGTGTCTGCACGACGGTGCTGCCGGGGATCGCCACGCCGTCCGCGCCCTGCTGGTAGGTCTCCTTGCCGTTGCGACCGGCGAGGCAGCCGTTCTCGCTCTCCTCGAGGCCGCCCTTGCCCGAGTCGGTCACATAGCCGAGCAGGTTTCCAGCGACGGCGCCGTTCGGGTAGCTGCGGGTCTGGACCTTGGTGAAGGCGAGCCACGGGTAGGGCAGCGCGTTCAGCTTGTCGAACATGCCGACGTCCATCCCCGACTTGATCAGCACGTACTGCGACTTGGGATTCGCCGCCAGCGCGTCGTCGAAGAGCTTCACGACCGCGTCGGCGCCCTGTCCGGTGATCGCCCCGATCTTGGCCGCGGCCTCCTCCATCTTCTTGTGACCGTCGGTGCCTGCGACGGCGTCGACCGGCGAGGCCTGGGCGGAGTACTTGTAGATCGTCGTGGCCAGCACGGTGCCGTCGGAGGAGACGATGTCGCCGCGGTTGCCGTACAGGGTCGTCGACTGCTCCTTGGCGTCGACCGACTGGGCCTGCAGGGCGTCGGCGCGCACCACCTGGATGTCCACGAGCTTCGCACCGAGGATGCCGACGGTGACCGCGACGGCCGCCACCGTGACGGCCGTGCGCCGCCGCAACATCTTCTTGCTGGTCATGCGTGCGTCCGTCCCGTCGTCAGTGCGTCACCGGCGTGGGCAACGCTCCCTGCAACGGTACGGTCGGGGTGCCTGCGGGCGGGGTCGCCGCACCCGTGCTTGCGGAATTCCCAGCTTGCGTCGCCGGAGGCGCGGCCGGCTGCTGCGCGTTAACCAGGCCGACGCCGGAGAGCAGTGCGTTCGGCACCAGGTTGCCCTGTCCCCCCGTCACCGTCCCCGCCGCGCCCGTCGCGGCGATGGGGGCGCCCAGCACCGCTCCGTCGGAGAGCCGCAGATAGGCCGGGTTGCTGTTGCTGACCATGCCGAGCGCATTCGCGTTCGCCGCGAGGTTCTGCGGCGAGGAGACCCTGGTCAGGTCCTCCGACGCCGCCTGCAGGGAGCGTTGGAGGCTCGTCTGCTGGGTCTGGAGGCCGTTCAGGGTGTACGCGCCCTGTGAGATCGCGATGCTTAGGAGCAGCTGGGCCACGACGATGACGAGCAGCGACCCGACGGCGATGACCGCGTAGAGCGCACGCGGACGCGCCCGTCGCTGGGACCGGGTGGAGACGACCTCGAGGTGTCCTCGGCGCTCCTGTTCGGTCGACTCCGGGAGGATGCCCCCGATCCATCCCGCCGCGGGACGGCGTCGCGCGGTCGATTCGGCCAGACTCGTGCTCACGAGGCCCTCCTCACCCGTTCGGCGGCCCGCAGGCGCACCGGAGTCGCCCGCGGGTTCGCGGCCTTCTCGTCGTCGTCCGCGAGCTCGGCGCCGCGGATCAGCAGTTTCAGTTCCGGCCGGTGCTCCGGCAGCTCCACGGGGAGGCCGGGAGGCGCGCTGGAGACCGATCGGGTCTGCAGCTCGCGCTTCACGATGCGGTCCTCGAGCGACTGGTACGCCTCCACGACGATGCGGCCGCCGACGCGCAGGGCGTCGATGGCCGCCGGGATGGCGTGCTCGAGCACCGAGAGCTCCTGGTTGACCTCGATGCGCAGCGCCTGGAACACGCGCTTGGCGGGGTGGCCCTGCCGCTGCACCGCGACCGGTGTCGCCTTGGTGATCACGTCGACCAGCTGCCCCGAGCGGACCAGCGGCTCGCGCGAACGCGCCTCGACGATCTTCTGCGCGTAGCGGGCCGCGAGCTTCTCCTCGCCGTATTCGCGGAAGATCCGGCGCAGGTCGGCCTCGGAGTACTCCCGCACGATCACCTCGGCGGTGAGCTCGCTCGTGCCGTCCATGCGCATGTCCAGCGGCGCATCCTTGGAGTACGAGAAGCCGCGCTCGACACGGTCGAGCTGCAGCGACGAGACGCCGAGGTCGAAGAGGATGCCGTCGGCCTCGCCGATGCCGAGACCGTCCAGCGCCTCGCGGATCCCGTCGTACACCGTGTGCACGAGGTGCACGCGGTCGCCGAAACGCTCCAGCCGCTCCCCCGCGATGGCCAGGGCCTCGGGGTCGCGGTCGAGCCCGACCAGAACGGCCTCGGGGAAGCGCTCGAGCACGCCCGCGGAGTGGCCGCCCATGCCGAGCGTGGCGTCGACGAAGATCGCGCCGGGGCGCTCGAGGGCCGGCGCGAGCAGCTCGATGCACCGCTCCAGGAGTACCGGAGTGTGGATGTCGTCGTGATTCGTGGATTCGCCCATGGTCTCTGAGGTCCGTGCCCCTGGTTCCGGATCCCCATCCATTCCGACCTGCCGCCGGGGAAGTGGCGTCAGGGCGTATGGCTGGGAGTCCGGCGTCAGGCGCTAGAACAGCCCCGGGATCACCTCCTCGTCGGTCTCTGCGAATGTGGATTCCTGCTCGGCCAGGTAGGTCTCCCACGCCTGGGCGTCCCAGATCTCGGCGCGGCTGCCCGCACCGATCACGACCAGGTCGCGATCGAGTCCCGCGTATGAGCGCAGCGTCTGCGGGATGGTCACCCGGTTCTGCTTGTCGGGGATCTCCGCGCTCGCCCCGGAGAGGAAGACGCGCAGATAGTCGCGGGCCTGCTTGCTCGTCACCGGCGCCTGGCGAATCTTCTCGTGCAGCGCCTCGAACTCGCGCTGGCTGAAGACGTAGACGCAGTGCTCCTGGCCGCGGGTCAGGACGAGGCCGGACTCGAGCTCATCGCGGAACTTGGCGGGCAGGATGATGCGCCCCTTCTCGTCCAGTTTGGGGGCGTGAGTACCGAGGAACATCGGACGCCTCCCCACTCTTCCGGCCCAAGGTCGTGGTGCACCTCCACTTTACTCCACTTCCATCCACAAAATCACGCACATTGGGAATATTGGCCCAAAAGGGGGTGTTTGGCCCGCGGAAAATCAACGATTTCGGTGGTGGAGGAAAGTGGAGCGAAAATGCACTCAAAGGGAGGAAACCGGGCATGAAAAAAGGCCGATCCAGAGGATCGGCCCGGTGCTGCCACTCAGGCAGCGGGGTGGTGCGACGGGGAGGGGGTCAGCCCTGCCCGTCCTGCCGCTTGTCCCAGCGGTCGTTGAGCTTGTCCATGAAGCCGCTCTGCCCGGCGCGGCCGGCCTTGGCGCTCGTCGGCGCCGCAGGCGCGTCGGGGTCGATCGCGACCCGCTTGCCCGGAGCGATGGCGAGGAGCACCCCGCCGAACATAACGACGAAGCCCAGGATGCCGACGACCGGCTGCTGGACGAAGACTCCAGTGATCAGCACACCGATGCCGACCACCGCGATCAGCACACCGAGGACGATCGACCGGTACGCGGGTCGCACCCGCTTGCCGCCGACCTTGGCGACGAAATCGGCGTCGTTCTGATAGAGGCTGCGCTCCATCTCTTCGAGGAGGCGCTGCTCGTGCTCCGAAAGCGGCATCCGTTTCCCCCTCTTTCTCGTGGGTTCAAGCCTGTGTGGCTGATTGTAGCCGTGCGTCTCTGACTAGGCTAGGCATGTGTCTGAAAGCATCCGATTCGTCGACCTGATCCAGTCAAGAATCGATGGATTCTTCGATGTCCGTGCCTCTATTCTCGTCTCCATCGCGGACGAGCTCTCTCCGATAGCGGCTTTCTCAAGGGATTTTCTCAGCGGCGGTAAACGGTTCCGTGCTCTCTTCTGCTTCTGGGGCTGGCAGGCCGTGCGCACGGCGGCCGGCGACGACGACGCGCCGGTCACCACGGGCGGCCCGCTGGACGCCGTCGTCTCGGTGGCGAGCGCGCTCGAGCTGTTCCACGCCGCGGCCCTGGTCCATGACGACCTGATCGACAACTCCGACACCCGCCGGGGCGCTCCGTCCGCCCATCGGCGGTTCGAGAGCCTTCACGGCCAGGAGGGATGGAAGGGCTCGGGCGAGACCTTCGGCCACGGCGCGGCGACGCTCCTGGGCGACCTCTTGCTCATCCTGAGCGACGAGCTCTTCGACGAAGGACTCACCCAGGCGGTCAGCCCGTCGGCGCGCCGAGCCGCACGCCGGGAATTCAACCGGATGCGGATCGACGTCACCGCGGGCCAATACCTCGACATCTTCGAGGAGATCGGCTGGGCCGGTCGTCCGGACGCGGATCAGCTCGCGCGCGCCGAGCGCGTCATCGTCTACAAGTCCGCGAAGTACAGCATCGAATCACCGCTGCTCATCGGGGCCAGTCTCGCGGGAGCGACCGTCGGCCAGCTGGACGCCCTGCGCTCCTTCGGGCTCCCGCTCGGAATCGCCTACCAGCTCCGCGACGACCTGCTCGGGGTCTTCGGCGACGCCGACGTGACCGGCAAGCCGAGCGGCGACGATCTGCGCGAGGGCAAGCGCACGGTGCTCGTCGCCCTCACGCGCGAAGCGGTCCCCACGGGCGTGCGCGCCACGCTGGACGAGCTGCTCGGGGATCCGGACCTCAGTGCGCAGCAGGTCTCCATGCTGCAGTCGACCATCCGCGAGTCGGGCGCGGTGGACACGGTCGAGCGGATGATCGCCGACAACGTGCGGCGTGCCATCGACGCCCTGGACGCCGCTCCCATCGGGGAGCAGGCCAAGGCGCAACTGCGCGATCTCGCGATCACGGTCACGCGCCGGACCGCCTGAGCCGGCCGGCGCGGGGACGCCGATCGGTCAGGCGAGCGCCTGCGCGACGCGACGCACCTCGGCCTTGCGCCCGTTGCGCAGCGCCTCGATCGGGGAGGTGCCGAGCGACTCCTCGACGTCGACCATCCAGTCGACCGCCTCCTCGTCGCCGAAGCCGGCGTCGGCGAGCACGACCAGCGTGCCCCGCAGTTCGGGCAGCGGCTCTCCGTCGCGGAGGAAGGACGCCGGGACCTTGATGACGCCGTCGACGCGCTTGGCGCCGAGATGGCGGTCCTCGATCAGACGGCGGACCCGGCTGACGCCGAGTCCCAGCTGGTCGACGAGGTCGGGGATGGTGAGCCACTCGGTGGCCTGGACTCGCTCGTTCACGTCATCAAGCGTGCCACGTCCCGGGCCGGGTCGCGCGCGAGCCCGATTGTTACGATCAGGTAAACTGCTGTCACACCAGTCACTCTGATTGACTCCCTCTCCATTCTGTGTCACCGTGGGGTCCGGCGTGTCACTCGAAAGGGGGGTCCCATGTCCGTACGAGACGACGATGCCACTGCGGAACCGACGACCGCACCGAGGCGCGGCCGCCCCTGGACGGCGTCGGTGCTCGGGTCGGTCCCGATCGCCGTGGCGAGCTCCATCGCAGTGACGCTCAACCTGATGACACCGGCACAGGCCATGCCGCCGCAGACCGCGGAGCTGCCGCGCGACGACGCCCCGCCGACGGGATCGACCCGCATGGCGCCCGATCAGGCCGCCGACGCGACGACCTCGGCTCCGCTGACCACCGTCGCCGGCACACCCACCAGCTACACGGTCGCCTCCGGAGACACCGTCAGCGGCATCGCCGCACGCTTCGGGGTCTCGACCGCCAGCCTGCTCGCCCGGAACGGACTCAGCTGGAAGAGCCTGATCTTCCCCGGCCAGGTCCTGGCCCTCGGCGGAGGTTCCGCACCGGCACCGGCACCGGCCCCGACACCGACACCCGCGCTCGCCGTCACCAAGTACGCCGTCGTCGCCGGCGACACCATCAGCCGCATCGCGGGTCGCTTCGGCGTGCCGACGTCCGCCGTGCTGAGCGCGAACGGGCTCAGCAGCTCGAGCCTCATCTTCCCCGGACAGCAGATCACGATCCCGGGCATGACGACGGCCGCCGTCGTCACCCCCCGGCCGGCCGCCGCGCCCGCACCGCCGTCCGTCGCCGCTCCGGCACCCCTCCCCTCCGCGACCGCCGGCCAGGTGGTCGCTCTGACCGACGAGATGCGCGGCAACGCCGCCCTGATCGTGCGGGTCGGCCACCAGGAGGGCGTCAGCGACCAGGGCATCGTCGTCGCCCTGGCCGCCGCCGCCCAGGAGTCCGGGCTGCGCAACGTCCGCTACGGCGACCGTGACTCGCTCGGCCTGTTCCAGCAGCGGCCCAGCACCGGCTGGGGAACGGCCGCCCAGGTGCTGGACCCGGAGCGCGCCACCCGCGCCTTCTTCGGCGGGTCGGGCAATCCCAACCCCGGACGCACGCGCGGCCTCCTCGACATCCCGGGCTGGACGTCGATGACCGTCACCCAGGCAGCCCAGGCCGTGCAGATCTCCGCCTACCCGGATGCCTACGCCAAGTGGGAGACCTCGGCGCGCGCCTGGCTCACCCAGCTCGGCTGACCCGAGTGGGCCGCAGAAGGTCACAGCCGGATCACAGCCCTCGCGCACACCGGTGTTTTGCAGGGTCCACGCACCCGGCGTTCCCTAGACTCGACTCGTGACCACGAGCCAGACCGACCCCTTGATCGGCCGTCTTATCGACGGCCGCTACCAGGTGCGCTCGCGGATCGCCCGAGGCGGCATGGCGACGGTCTACCTCGCCACCGATCTGCGGCTCGAACGCCGGGTCGCCATCAAGGTCATGCACGGGCACCTGGCCGACGACAGCACTTTCAAGAGCCGGTTCGTCCAGGAGGCACGCTCGGCAGCACGGCTGGCCCACCCCAACGTCGTCAACGTCTTCGACCAGGGCCAGGACTCCGACATGGCCTACCTGGTCATGGAGTACCTCCCCGGCATCACCCTGCGCGACCTGCTCAAGGACTACGGCAAGCTGACGCCCGAGCAGACCATCGACATCATGGAAGCCGTCCTCGGCGGCCTGGCCGCCGCACACAAGGCCGGCATCGTGCACCGCGACCTCAAGCCCGAGAACGTGCTCCTCGCGGACGACGGCCGGATCAAGATCGGCGACTTCGGGCTCGCGCGCGCCGCCAGCGCCAACACCGCCACCGGGCAGGCACTGCTCGGAACCATCGCCTACCTGTCCCCCGAGCTGGTCACCCGAGGCGTGGCGGACGCGCGCAGCGACATCTACGCGCTCGGCATCATGATGTTCGAGATGCTGACCGGAGAGCAGCCCTTCCAAGGCGAGCAGCCGATGCAGATCGCCTATCAGCACGCGAACGACGCCGTGCCGGCCCCCAGCAGCAAGAACCCAGGCGTGCCCCCGGAGCTCGACGAACTCGTGCTCTGGGCGACCGAGAAGGATCCGGACCGGCGCCCGAAAGACGCACGCGAGATGCTCGACCGCCTCATCGAGGCCGAGAAGTCCATCCGCGGCGAGGCAGTCCTGCAGCCGACGATGGTGCTGCCCCCGGCGTACAGCGTCGACGAGGGCGATACCCAGATCATCAACCCGGCGATCCGCCAGCAGGTGGCCGCCAACACCCCCAGCACCGCCGACGCGCTGACCGCAGCGGCCAAGCGCCGTCGCGGCAAGGGCTGGTGGCTGTTCGCGCTGATCATCCTGCTCGCCGGCGTCGCCGGCGGGACCGGCTGGTACTTCGGCTCCGGCCCCGGCTCGCTCGTCCAGATCCCGAAGCTGGTGAACGTCGCGCCGGACGCGGCCGCCGCGCAGCTCAAGGAGCTCGGCTTCCAGACCAAGGAGGCGCCCGAGTACAGCACGACGGTGAACAAGGGCCTCGTCTCCAGCACCGCCCCGGGAGAGGGCGCATCCGCGGCGCGGGGCAGCCTGGTGACGATACGGATCTCTCAAGGCCCGGCGCCGATCACCCTCGGCGCCCTCGCCGGCAAGACCCTCGACGAGGCGAAGGCCGAGATCACGGGCAAGAAGGCGACCGTCGGCAACACGGTCGAGCAGTTCGACGGCCAGGTCCCGGCAGGCACCGTCATCTCCGCCTCCGGCGCCCTCGACGGCCGCGACCTCTCCCAGGGCGGCGGATACTTCGAGTCGGCGACGGTCGACCTGGTCGTGTCCGTCGGCGCCATCCCGGACGTCGCCGGCAAATCCGTGGGCGACGCGACGGCGATCCTGGCCAAGGTGAACCTGAAGGTGGGACAGGGGCCCGAGAGCTACAGCGACACCGTGGAGAAAGGCGACGTGATCGCCGCGCACCCGCAGAGCGACGTGGTCCACCCGAACGACACCCTCCTGCTCGAGACCTCCAAGGGGCCGGAGCCCGTGCAGATCCCCGACGTCGTCGGCAAGACCTGGGATGTCGCCAAGAAGGCCCTCCAGGCCGCCGGCTTCCAGCTCAAGTACAGTCCGATCGCCGATGTGGCGCCGCCGGCGTTCGTCGTGTCGAAGATCTCCCCCGCGGGCGGCGAGCAGGCCCCCAAGGGCTCGACCATCACGGTGAACTTCTCCGGCTTCTGACCCGACTCCGGGCTGCGCATGAACGCGAAGAGCCCCGTCGTCCGAGGACGGCGGGGCTCTTCGCGTTGATCAGTGCTCAGTCGTTGCCGAGCTCCTCGGCGACCAGGAAGGCCAGCTCGAGCGACTGCATGTGGTTCAGGCGCGGGTCGCACAGCGACTCGTAGCGGGTCGCCAGGGTCTCCTCGTCGATGTGCTCGGAGCCGCCCAGGCACTCCGTCACGTCGTCGCCGGTGAGCTCCACGTGGATGCCGCCGGGGTTGGTCCCCACCGCGCGGTGCGCCTCGAAGAAGCCCTTGACCTCGTCGACCACGTCGTCGAAACGACGGGTCTTGTAGCCATTCGGGGTGGTCAGGCCGTTGCCGTGCATCGGATCGGTCACCCACAGCGGCAACGCGTCCGCGCCCTTGATCGCCTCCAGCAGAGGCGGCAGGGCGTCCCGGATCTTCCCCGCACCCATGCGCGTGATGAAGGTCAGCCGGCCGGGCTCGCGCTCCGGGTCCAGCTTGTCGATCAGGCGCAGCATGGTGTCCGGCGTCGTGGTCGGGCCGAGCTTCACGCCGATCGGGTTGCGGACCCGCGACAGGAAGTCGACGTGGGCGCCGTCGAGATTGCGCGTGCGCTCGCCGATCCAGATGAAGTGCGCCGAGGTGTTGTACGGCGTCCCGGTGCGCGAGTCGATGCGCGTCATCGGCCGCTCGTAGTCCATCAGCAGACCCTCGTGGCTGGCGTAGAACTCCACCCGCTTGAGCTCGTCGAAGTCGGCTCCCGCCGCCTCCATGAACTTGATGGCCTTGTCGATGTCGCGGGCCAGGCCCTCGTAGCGCTGGTTGGCCGGGTTGGCGGCGAAGCCGCGGTTCCAGCTGTGCACCTCGCGCAGGTCGGCGAAACCACCCTGCGTGAAGGCGCGGATGAGGTTCAGCGTGGAGGCGGCCGTGTGGTAGCCCTGCACCAGCCGACGCGGGTCGGCCTGGCGCGACTCCGGCGTGAAGTCGTAGCCGTTGACGATGTCCCCGCGGTACGCCGGCAGCGTCACGTCGCCGCGCGTCTCGGTGTCGCTGGAGCGCGGCTTGGCGAACTGGCCCGCCATCCTGCCCATCTTGATGACCGGCACGGACGCGCCGTAGGTCAGCACGACCGCCATCTGCAGGATGGTCTTCACCCGGTTGCGGATCTGATCCGCGGTGGCCCCGGCGAACGTCTCCGCGCAGTCACCGCCCTGCAGCAGGAAGGCCTTGCCCTCGGCGGCGCGCGCCAGACGCGTGCGCAGCTGGTCCACCTCGCCCGCGAAGACGAGGGGCGGCAGGGTGGCGATCTCGGCGGAGGCGGCGGCCGCGGCCTCCGGGTCCGGCCATGTCGGCTGCTGCTTGATCTCGAGGGTGCGCCAATAGTCCAGGCCCTCGATCACGGACTCGTCTGGTCGCACGACGGGATCTGTGGTCTGTAGCACTGGTCTTCCGCTCATTCAGGGGGCGCGCCGGCACTCGGCCGCGCCGGTGGGATTGGTGGATACCGAGCCTACCGTGCTGCGCCGACCCCGCGTGACCGGGCAACCGGATGTGACGCTCACCGGGCGAGCGAGGCCCGCTTCTCCTTGACCGTGCTGGCGTAGACGTCCATGTACTCCTGGGCGCCCAGCGCGTGCAGCTCGTACATGATCTCGTCGGTGACCGAGCGCAGGATGAACCGGTCGCCCTCCATCCCGTCGAACCGGGAGAAGTCGAGCGGCTCGCCGATGACGATCCCGATGCGGCCGATCTTGGGCAGCCTCTTGCCGATGGGCATGATCTCCGCGGTGTCCACCATCGCGACCGGCACGACCGGTACGCCCGCCTCCAGGATCATCCGGGCGACGCCGGTGCGGCCCCGGTACAGCTTGCCGTCCGGGCTGCGCGTGCCCTCCGGGTAGATGCCGAGGATCTCACCGCGGGCCAGGACGGCAAGGCCCGTGTTGAGTGACGCCTCCGACGCCTTGCCCCCGGAGCGGTCGATCGGCAGCTGGCCGGTGGCCTTCATGAAGGTCTTGGTCGCCCAACCCTTCAGGCCTTTGCGGGTGAAGTAGTCGCTCTTGGCCAGGAAGGACACGTGCCGGTCGACGATGAGCGGCAGGAAGATCGAGTCGATGAACGACAGGTGGTTGCTGGCGAGGATGACCGCGCCCTCGGCGGGCACGTTCTCCACGCCGACCACCCACGGCCGGAAGATCCCGCGCAGGATCGGGCCCACGACCACGTACTTCATCAGCCAGTAGAACATCGCTCTGAAGCCTAACCCCCCGCGCGCCTCAGAGGGAGGCGTGCACGCGGGCCAGGTCGGCGGCGCCGACCACACCCGCGTCGTTCACGAGCTCGGCGATCTTGAACTCCGGCTCCGGGTGGTAGCCGCGCGCGGGGAGGTTCTCGAGATAGGCGAGACGGATCGGCTCCAGCAGCAGCTCCCCCGCCTGGGCGACGCCGCCGCCGAAGACGAAGAGCTGCGGGTCGAGCACGGCGCCGAGGCTGGCGCACGCCTGACCGAGCCAGTCGCCGAGCTCGCGCAGCGCCGCGAGGGCGCCGGGGTCGCCGGACATGATGAGGGCGGAGATGTCGGTGCCCGTCAGCGTGCCGGTGCGCGCGCGCACGTCGGCGAGGGCCTGGCCGATGCCGCCGGCGTCGGCCAGCGCGTTCGCCATCCGCTGCAGGGCGCGGCCCGAGCCGTACTGCTCGATGCAGCCGTGGGCTCCGCATCCGCAGGGCAGGCCGTCGGGCACGACGCGCATGTGCCCGACCTCGGCTCCCGCGCCGAAGCCGCCGCGGAACAGCCGGTCGTTGCTGACGATCGCGCCGCCGACGCCCGTGCCGATGGTGAGGATGACCATGTCGCTCACGAGCCGGCCGGCCCCGAAACGGAACTCGGCCCAGCCCGCCGCGTTGGCGTCGTTCTCGATCAGCACGGGGAGGTCGATGCGCTTCTCGAGCTTCTCCCGGAAGGGTTCGTGCCGCCAGTTGATGTTCGGCGCGTAGTAGACGGTCGACTGCGCGGCGTCGATGAAGCCTGCTGCGGCCACTCCCGCGCCCGCGATCTCCTCCGGGCCGTCGGAGAGTCGCTGGATCATGGCGACGACGGCGTTCTCGATCTCCTCGGGACGGGAGGCGTCGGTCGGGACGCGGTCCTCACGGACGATGACGCCGAGCTCGTCGACGACGGCCCCCGCGATCTTCGTGCCTCCGATGTCGATCCCGATCGCATGCACAGGCAGAAACCTTCCAGGAGGTGACGGGTGGGGAGAGGTGGAGACCGGGCGCCCAGGGCGACTCCAGCCGCACCATCTAGAGTGTAGTTAACCAGTTCGGCCGAAGCCATTCGGCCGGCCCGTGTCCACCGGTATCGAAGGAGCTGCCGTGATCAGTTTCGAATCACCCGCCGTCGTCCCTGCCGACCCCGAGGCCAACTCGACCGATCTGCTGGTCCAGCGTGTCGCCGCGACCCCGGACGCCCCGCTCTTCAGCGTCCCCGACGGCGATGGCTGGCGGGACATCTCCACCGCCGAGTTCCACCGCCAGGTGATCGCCCTGGCCAAGGGGCTCGTCGCCGCCGGCATCCAGCCCGGCGACAAGATCGGCCTGATGTGCAAGACCCGCTACGAGTGGAGCCTGATCGACTTCGCGACTTGGTTCGCGGGCGCCGTGCTGGTGCCGATCTACGAGACGTCGTCCCCCGCCCAGGTGCAGTGGAACATGTCCGACTCCGGTGCGATCGCGGTGATCCTCGAGAACGCCGAGATGCACTCCCGGTTCGACGAGGTCCACGCCGACCTGCCGCTCATCGGCAACGTCTGGCAGCTGCACCTCGGCGACCTCGACAAGCTGGCCGCCGCCGGCACGGACGTCCCGGACGAGGAGATCGAGCGCCGCCGCAATCTCGCCCGCGGCGAGGACATCGCGACGCTCATCTACACCTCGGGATCCACCGGCCGTCCGAAGGGCTGCGTGCTCACCCACTCCAACTTCGTCGAACTGTCCCGCAACTCGGCCGAGGCCCTCTCCGAGCTCATCCGCCAACCGGGCGGCGCCTCCACCCTGCTCTTCATCACCACGGCGCACGTGTTCGCCCGGTTCATCGCCGTCCTCTGCGTCACCGGCGGCGTGAAGGTCGGGCACCAGGCCGACACCAAGCAGCTCCTCCCCGCACTCGCGAGCTTCAAGCCGACGTTCCTCCTGGCCGTCCCACGCGTGTTCGAGAAGGTCTACAACTCGGCGGAGCAGAAGGCCGAGGCCGGTGGCCGCGGCAAGATCTTCCGCGCGGCCGCCGCCGTGGCGGTCGAGCACTCGAAGGCCGTCGAGGCCGGCAGCGTGCCGTTCGGGCTGAAGCTCAAGTTCGCGCTCTACGACCGGCTGGTGTTCAGCAAGCTGCGCGCCGCCATGGGCGGACGGGTGAAGTACGCCGTCTCGGGATCCGCCCCGCTCGGCGCGCACCTCGGCCACTTCTTCCACAGCCTGGGCATCAAGATCCTGGAAGGCTACGGCCTGACCGAGACGACCGCGCCGGCGACGGTCAACCGGCCGGACACGTTCAAGATCGGCACGGTGGGACCGGTGCTCCCGGGCATCGGCGTGCGCTTGGCGGACGACGGCGAGATCCAGGTCAAGGGCATCAACGTCTTCAAGGAGTACTGGCAGAACCCCGAGGCGACCGCGGCCGCGTTCGACGACGGCTGGTTCCGCACCGGCGACCTGGGCTCGTTCGACGAGGACGGCTTCCTCTCGATCACCGGCCGCAAGAAGGAAATCATCGTCACCGCCGGCGGCAAGAACGTCTCCCCCGCCGCCCTCGAGGACCCGATCCGATCGAACCCTCTGGTCGGCCAGGTCGTCGTCGTCGGCGACCAGAAGCCGTTCATCTCGGCCCTGATCACCCTCGACACCGAGATGCTCCCCACCTGGCTCGCCAACAACGGCGAGGACAAGGACATGTCGCTGGCCGAGGCGTCCGTGAACCCGGCCGTCAACGCCGAGATCCAGCGCGCGATCGACGCCGCCAACGCAGGCGTCTCCCGGGCCGAGAGCGTGCGCAAGTTCGTCGTGCTGGCCACCGAGCTGACGGAGGCGAGCGGGCACCTCACGCCCAAGCTCAGCATCAAGCGCAACATCATCCTCGCCGACTTCGCCGACGTCATCGACGGCATCTACAGCGGCAACCCCAAGACGCAGGGCATCTCCCTCGCCTACTGACCCCGTCGCATTCGTGCCGAATGTCGACTTACGCTCGCGCTAAGTCGACATTCGGCACGAATCGTTGGAGGCGGGAGAGGAACGTCGGACGGTCGTGGAAGAGGTCGCGCGCGGTCACACGCACCACGCGCCATCCCTCGGCCTCCAGCAACTCACGCCGGTGGATGTCGAGATGCCACTGCCGCTGATCGACCCGATGCCCGTCGCCCTCGTACTCGAAGGCCAGTCGGAGCCGGGGGACGCTGAGATCGGCGTGCAGGACGAGGCCGCCGCCGTCGACCGTCACGGGCGCGTTCACCTGAACCTCCGCGATCCCGCGCTCCTCGAGGAACAGCCGCAGCAGTGTTTCCGGTCGGGAGTCCGCCCCGAATCGGATCCGCCGCAGCGCCCAGGCGCGCGACCGTGCCCCCTTGGTCCGCTGCAACTCGTCCGAAAGCGCCGCGAGGTCGTCCAACGTGATGACGGGAGCCCGCAGGCGGGCTCCGACGAGGAAGTCACCGGCGGCGACCAGATCCTCGCGATCGAGCATTCCCGAGAGCTGACACCACACGTGCGCTGGAGCCGAGACGGGCAGGCCGTCCACGAACGTCCCTTCCACGCTCCCCAGGCTGTGACCGATGACGCCCCGTCGCCGTGGCGGCGTGCGCGGAAAGGCGACGGCCACCCGGACCGGGTTCTGCGCCACGCCCGGCGGGAGCGGAATGCCGAGCAGCGCAGCGGCCGTCTGATGGCTGAAGAAGGCACCGTCGGGCATGACCCCTACGTAGGCGCGGCAGAGCGCCACCACCTCGTCCGACGGCGCGAAGGTGTGGACGCCGTGGAACGGATGGGAGAGGTCCCGAGCGCGCAACCGCGATGCGCTCACCCCGGCGAGGCGGGCGTCCTCCGAGGTGAACGAGGTTCCCCCCAGAGCGGAGGGCAGTGGTTCCGGCGTTCGCATGCCTTCATCGTGGCTGCGCCGCGCGCCGCTGTCCTGCGCGTTGCCCGTTCTGTGGAAAACCCCTCGCCGCTCCACGGCCTGGGGAGGAACATTCGTCACGAATGAAGCGAATGCCGCGCGCAAAGGCGACATTCGGCACGAATGTCGTCAGGCGGGGTCGCGCCAGGAGTGGGTGGGGGCGTAGCCGAGGAGGCGGCGGGCCTTCGCGATGGAGAGGAGGGTGTCGTTGACGCCGAGGTCGCCCTTCAGGGGGACGCCGGGGAAGACCTCGGCGACGAGCTCGGCGTTGGGACGGGTCATCACGGTGTCGGCGGCGGCGATGATGAAGCGGTCGAAGCCGGTGGCCTCCCAGTCGAGGGCGCGCTTGATCGCCTGAGCGCCGTCGCGGGCGTCGATGTAGCCCCACAGGTTCCACTTGCGGGCCCGCGCGTCGGCGTCGTACGACGGGAAGTCGGCGTAGTCGGCCGGATCCATGACGTTGGAGAACCGCAGCGCGACGATCTTGAGGGAGGGATCCCAGCGCACGAGCTCGATCGCCATCTGCTCCTCGAGGTGCTTGACCAGCGAGTAGGTCGACTCGGGCCGCGCCGGGTAGTCCTCGTCGACGGGGATGTACGGCGGCGGCACGTCGAAGGGCAGGCCGAGCACGGTCTCGCTCGACGCGTACACGATGTTCCGGATGCCCGCGCGGCGCGCCGCCTGGAAGACGTTGTAGGTCACCCGGATGTTGTTGTGGAAGGTCGCCGCGTCGCTCAGGATGCCCGGCGCGGGGATGGCGGCCAGGTGCACGATCGCGTCGAAGCCGGTGTGCTGGTCGTCGACGCCGAGGATGGCGTCGAGGGTCTGACCGTAGTCGGTGAGGTCGACCCGCACGAAGCCGGGCCCGCGCTCCCCCGCCGCGTCGAGGCTGACGACGTCGTCGCCGCCCGCCCGCAGTTCGCGGACGACGGTGCGTCCGAGCTTGCCTGATCCTCCGGTGACCGCGATGCGCATGAGGTCAGTCTAGGAGGCGGGAGGGGCGCCCCGGGTCAGAACCAGTCGCTCTCGCGCACCTGCTTCATGGCCTCGCGCCGGGTCTCCTTGTCGAGACGGTCGAGGTACAGCTTTCCGTCGAGGTGGTCGGTCTCGTGCTGGAGCGCCTGCGCCATGACGCCGGTGCCGGAGACCTCGATCTCGTTGCCGTCGACGTCGAGCCCGCGCACGCGGGCGAAGGGATAACGGAGGGTCTTGAACCAGAGGCCGGGCACCGACAGGCAGCCCTCGTCGACGAGCTCGGGCTCGCCGGACACCTCCACCAGCTCCGGGTTGATGACGTAGCCGACCTCGCCGTCCACGTTGTAGCTGAACGCGCGCAGATTGACGCCGATCTGCGGCGCCGCGACCCCGGCCCGCCCGGGCGGGAGGACGCTGTCGACCAGGTCCTCGACGAGGCCGCGCACCCCCTCGTCGATCTCACCGACGGGCAGGGACGGGGTCTTCAGGACGGGGTCGCCGAAGATGCGGATCTGACGCTCGGTCACAGGTACTCCTCGATGGTGCGGCTGCTCGATGGCGGCGGTCGGGCTCAGTCGCGCTCGGTCGGCAGGCCCTCGACCACGAGCGCGGCGAGGGTGCGGGCGGAGAGCTTGGTCAACGGCTTGAGCGCCTTCCACTGCACCACCGATCCGGCGGCGAGCTGCGGGTCGTACGGGACGCGGACGATCTCGCGGACGCGCGAGCGGAAGTGCGCCTCGATCTCCTCGAGCTTGACCAGGTTCGTGCCCTGCGTCGCGGTGTTGAGGGCGACGATCGCATTGCGCACCAGGTCGCCGTAGCCGTTCGCCTCGAGCCAGGTGAGCGTCTCGGAGGCGAGGCGCGCCTCGTCGACGCTGCCGCCGGAGACGATGACGAGCGAGTCGGCACGCTGCAGCGTCGCACGCATGACCGAATGGACGATGCCGGTGCCGCAGTCGGTGAGCACGATCGAGTAGAACCGCGCGGTGAGGTCGGCGACCACGTTGTAGTCGTTCTCGTCGAACGCCTCCGACAGCAGCGGGTCTGTGTCCGACGCGAGGATGTCGAGTCGCGTCTCGTCGCGCGAGACGAGGGCGGAGAAGTCCGTGAAGCCGTTGATGCTGGCGGCCTTGTGGACCACGTCGCGCACGGTCGCCCGGGTCTGCTTGGGCACGCGCTCCGAGAGGGTGCCGCGATCCGGGTTGGCGTCGATGGCGACGATGCGGTCTTCGCGGGCGTCGGCCAGCGCCATCCCGAGCAGCGTGGTGACGGTGGTCTTGCCGACACCGCCCTTGCGGGTGAGCACCGGCACGAAGCGCGTGCCGCCCTCGAACTGCTTCTGGATGCGGTGGTCGAGCTCCTTGCGGGCGCGCACCTTGGCGGAGTCGCCCAGGTTCACCGTCCGGAAGGTCGCGTTGTAGACGAAGCGTTGCCACGGGCCCTCCGGACCGGGACGCGTCTTGCGGTTGACCTCGAGCAGCCGGTCCGCGGTGAGCATGGCCGCCGGCTCCGGCTGGAGCGAGTGCTCGCCACGCATCCGGTCGCGCCGCGACTGCCCGAAGGGCTCGTGGTGGGCGGCGTCGCCGCCCGGCAGCGGAACCACCGGCTCCGCCGCGGCGGTCTCGGTCGGGCCCGTCGCCAGGCGGGAGGCCACGATGGCGACCGACGTGGTGTTCGGCTCGGTCGGCGACGCGACGAAGCCCGGGTCCACCGGGATGTCGTCGATCGCGACGGCGGCCTCGTCGTCCGGGACCTCTCGCGGAGGGGTCGGCGGAAGGTCGACGGCGATGCTCAGCGTCTCGGACGGCGTGAGCGTGAGCTCGTCGTCGACGGGGATGAGATCGCGGCGTTCCGGCTCCTCCGGCTTCTGTGCCACGGTTCTTCGGTCTCCTTCTGCCTCCTCACGGAGGCGACTGCGTCATTGTACGGCGCTAGGCGGGGGTGATCACGACGAGCAGGTCGCCGGCGTCCACCTGCTGGGTCTTCGGGATGGCGAGGCGCTCGATCGTGCCGGCGATGGGCGCGGTGATGGCCGCCTCCATCTTCATGGCCTCGATCGATGCGACGGCCTGACCCGCCTCGACCCGGTCGCCCACGGCCGCGTGCAGTGTGACGACGCCCGAGAACGGCGCCGCGACCTGTCCCGGCTTGGCCGTGTCGGCCTTCTCGGCCGCCTTGGTCTCGACCTCGATGCTGCGGTCGCGCACGAAGACCGGGCGCAGCTGGCCGTTGAGCGTGGTCATGACGGTGCGCATGCCCTTCTCGTCGGCCTCGCCGATGGCCTCCAGCCCGAGGTACAGGCGCACGCCCTTGCTGAACTCGATGACGTGCTCCGAGCCCTGCTTGAGGCCGTAGAGGTAGTCGAGCGAGTCGACGACCGACAGGTCGCCGAAAAGCTCGCGCATCTGCTCGTAAATGCGGGTGGGTGCGGGGAAGAGGAGACGGTTCAGAGCCGCACGACGCTCGTCGCTCGATCCCTCGAGCGCGGCCGCGTCCTCCGCGGGGACGTCCTCCACGCCGACCTTCACGGTCTTGCCGGCGAGCACCTTCGTGCGGAAGGGCTCCGGCCAGCCGCCGGGCAGCTCGCCCAGCTCGCCCGCCATGAAGCCGACGACCGAGTCCGGGATGTCGTAGTTCTGCGGGTTCTCGGCGAAGTCGGCCGGATCGGCGTTGACGGCCGCGAGGTGCAGCGCCAGGTCGCCGACGACCTTGGAGGACGGGGTCACCTTGGGGATGCGGCCGAGGATCTTGTTTGCGGCGGCGTACATGTCCTCGACGAGCTCGAAGTCCTCCGCGAGGCCGAGCGCCTTCGCCTGCTGGCGCAGGTTGGAGAGCTGGCCGCCGGGGATCTCGTGCTTGTAGACGCGTCCGGTCGGGCCGGGCAGACCGGACTCGAACGGCGCGTACACGTGACGCACGGCCTCCCAGTACGGCTCGAGGTCCTCGACGGCGGTCAACGAGATGCCGGTGTCGCGCTCGGTGTGGGCGAGTGCGGCGACGAGGGCGGAGGCGCTCGGCTGGCTGGTGGTGCCGGCCATCGGCGCGCTGGCCACGTCGACCGCGTCCGCTCCGGCGCGCGCAGCGGCGAGCAGCGTCGCGAGCTGGCCGCCCGGGGTGTCGTGCGTGTGGACGTGCACCGGGAGGTCGAACCGCTCGCGGAACGCGGCGACCAGCTTCTCGGCCGCGGACGGGCGCAGCAGTCCGGCCATGTCCTTGATGGCGAGGATGTGCGCGCCCGACTCCACGATCTGCTCGGCGAGCTTCAGGTAGTAGTCGAGGGTGTACAGGTCCTCGGCCGGGTCGAGCAGGTCTCCGGTGTAGCAGACGGCTACCTCGGCGACGGAGGTGCCGGTGGCGAGCACCGACTCGATCGCGGGACGCATCTGCGAGACGTCGTTCAGGGCGTCGAAGATGCGGAAGATGTCGACGCCGGTCGCGGCGGCCTCGCGCACGAACGCGTCGGTGACCTGGGTCGGGTACGGCGTGTAGCCGACCGTGTTGCGGCCGCGCAGCAGCATCTGGATGTTGATGTTCGGCAGTGCTTCGCGGAGGGTCGCCAGCCGCTCCCACGGGTCCTCGGCGAGGAACCGGAGTGCGACGTCGTAGGTCGCGCCGCCCCAGGCCTCGACCGAGAGCAGCTCCGGCGTCATCCGGGCGACGTAGGGCGCGACGGCCACGAGGTCCTTGGTGCGGACGCGGGTCGCCAACAGGGACTGGTGGGCGTCGCGGAAGGTCGTCTCGGTGACGGCCAGCGCCGTCTGTGCGCGCAGGGCCTCGGCGAACCCCTTCGGGCCGAGCTCCAGCAGACGCTGGCGCGATCCGGCGGGAGCCGGGGCGCTCAGGTCGATGCGGGGCAGCTTGTCCGTGGGCTCGGCCGTCTCCGGACGCGGGCCGTTCGGCTGGTTGACGGTGACGTCGGCGAGCCAGTTGAGCACCTTCGTGCCGCGGTCCTTCGACACCCGGCCCTTGAACAGCTCGGGACGCTCCTCGATGAAGGCGGTGGAGACGTCGCCGGCCATGAAGTCGGGGTCTTCGAGGACGGCCTGGAGGAACGGGATGTTCGTGGCGACGCCGCGCACGCGGAACTCCGCCAGGGCGCGGCGGGCGCGCGACACGGCCGCCGGGAAGTCGCGGCCGCGGCAGATGAGCTTGGCCAGCATCGAGTCGAAGTGCGGGCTGATCTGCGAGCCGGGGCTGATCGTCCCGCCGTCGAGGCGGATGCCGCCGCCGCCCGGCGAACGGTAGGTGGTGATCTTGCCGGTGTCCGGGCGGAAGCCGGCCGTCGGGTCCTCTGTGGTGATGCGGCACTGCAGGGCTGCGCCACGGATGTGGACCGTGTCCTGGCTCAGGCCGAGCTCGGCGAGGGTCTCCCCCGCCGCGATGCGCATCTGCGCCTGCACGAGGTCGACGTCGGTGATCTCCTCGGTGACCGTGTGCTCGACCTGGATGCGCGGGTTCATCTCGATGAAGACGTGCTCGCCGGCGCGCTCGCCCGCGGTGTCGAGCAGGAACTCGACCGTTCCGGCGTTCTCGTAGCCGATCGACTTCGCGAAGGCCACGGCGTCGCGGTAGAGCGCCTGGCGGATGTCGTCGGAGAGGTTGGGGGCCGGCGCGATCTCGACGACCTTCTGGTGGCGGCGCTGCACCGAGCAGTCGCGCTCGAACAGGTGCATGGTGTCTCCGGACCCGTCGGCCAGGATCTGCACCTCGATGTGGCGCGGGCGCAGCACGGCCTGCTCCAGGAACATTGTGGGGTCGCCGAAGGCGCTGTCGGCCTCGCGCATGGCCTCCTCGAGCGCGCCGCGCAGCTCGCCCTTGGTGTTGACGCGGCGCATCCCGCGTCCGCCGCCTCCCGCGACCGCCTTGGCGAAGATCGGGAAGCCGATCGCGTCCGCGCCCGCCAGCAGCTCGTCGATGTCGCGCGACGGCGGGGTGGACTTCAGCACCGGGACACCCGCCGCGAGGGCGTGCTCCTTCGCCGTGACCTTGTTGCCCGCCATCTCGAGCACTTCGGCGCGCGGGCCGATGAAGGTGATGCCCGCCGCACGGGCGGCGTCGGCGAGCTCGGGGTTCTCGGAGAGGAAGCCGTATCCCGGATAGATCGCATCGGCGCCGGACTCCTTGGCGACGCGGATGATCTCGCTCACGTCGAGGTAGGCGCGCACCGGGTGCCCAGGCTCCCCGATCTGGTACGCCTCGTCGGCCTTGAGACGGTGCATCGAGTTGCGGTCTTCGTACGGGAAGACGGCGACGGTCTCGGCCCCCAGCTCATAGGCGGCGCGGAACGCACGGATGGCGATTTCTCCGCGATTGGCGACGAGGATCTTTCTGAACATGGGAACCTTTCGAGCAGGGGTCGACACCACACAGCAAACGGTTAGGTTCTCTAAGACTAGTGAAGGTAACGTGGCTCTCGTGCACGTACTCAGCGTTAGTTCCCTCAAGGGCGGTGTCGGAAAGACCACGGTGACGCTCGGGTTGGCCTCGGCAGCGTTCGCGAAAGGTCTGCGGACGCTGGTCGTCGACCTCGATCCGCAGTCCGACGTCTCGACCGGCATGGACATCCAGGTCGCGGGTCACCTCAACGTGGCCGACGTGCTCGCCTCCCCGAAGGAGAAGATCGTGCGCGCCGCGATCGCGCCCTCCGGCTGGACAAAGGGCCGCGCGGGCAAGATCGACGTCATGATCGGCAGCCCGTCCGCCATCAACTTCGACGGGCCGCACCCGAGCATCCGCGACATCTGGAAGCTCGAGGAAGCGCTGGCGAACGTCGAGCACGACTACGAGCTCGTGCTGATCGACTGCGCGCCGTCCCTCAACGCACTCACCCGCACCGCGTGGGCGGCGAGCGACCGCGTCGCGGTCGTGACCGAGCCCGGCCTGTTCTCCGTCGCCGCGGCCGATCGTGCACTGCGCGCGA
Organism: Leifsonia aquatica H1aii; assembly: GCF_000633535.1. Lineage (GTDB taxonomy): Bacteria > Actinomycetota > Actinomycetes > Actinomycetales > Microbacteriaceae > Leifsonia > Leifsonia aquatica_A. The sequence goes on from NZ_AYMR01000010.1 coordinate 90,654, forward strand.
TCGAGGAGATCCGCCGCGGGCTCTCGCCGCGACTCCAGCCGCTGGGCATCATCGTCAATCGTGCCCGCGTGCAGTCGCTGGAGCACCAGTTCCGGATCAAGGAGCTGCGTGACATGTTCGGCCCGCTCGTGCTCGCGCCGCAGCTGCCCGAGCGCACCTCGCTGCAGCAGGCGCAGGGCGCGGCCAAACCGTTGCACGTCTGGCCGGGCGAGAGCGCACAGGAGATGGCGCACAACTTCGACCTGCTCCTGGAGCGGGTGCTGCGCACCGCGCGCATCGGCGAGTACGCGACCGCCGGTTCCTGACCGGCATCGCCTCGCCCGCACGAAAGCATCGCCTCGCCCGCACGAAAAAGGACGGCCCGCGTCGGCGGACCGTCCGATCAGTCGGTGACGGGCGTCAGGACGCCCGGGACTTCGAGGCGCGACGCTGAGCGAGCTCGTCGAGTGCGTCGGCCTGGGTGTCGAGCTCGACCAGGCTGGACTCCACCTCGCGCAGCACCTTGCCGACTGCGATGCCGAAGACGCCCTGTCCCCGGCTCACGAGGTCGATGACCTCGTCGTTCGAGGTGCACAGGTAGACACTGGCGCCGTCGCTCATCAGCGTGGTCTGGGCGAGATCGCTCACGCCCGACTCCCGGAGCTGGTTGACCGCCGTCCGGATCTGCTGCAACGAGATGCCGGTGTCGAGGAGGCGCTTGACGAGCTTCAGGACGAGGATGTCGCGGAAGCCGTAGAGCCGCTGCGAGCCGGAGCCCGCCGCGCCGCGCACGGTCGGCTCGACCAGGCCCGTGCGGGCCCAGTAGTCGAGCTGCCGGTAGGAGATGCCGGCCGCGCGTGCGGCGACCGCACCGCGGTAGCCGTTGGCGTCGTCCATGTCGGGGAGGCCGTCGGTGAACAGCAGACCCAGGTCGTACCGGGCGGCGCCGTCGTCACGACTCGCTTCGCTCATGATGTTCGCCTCTCGCCCGTTCTCGGATCGTGCGCCGACGGTGGGGGCGCTTCATCCACGGTACCCATGCCGGAGGTCCCGGGCAACGACATCCGGCCATTCACTGTCGGCGTGTCGAGCGGATCCGTCAGTCACGGACGGATCCGGGACAGCGACGAACGGATGATGCTGCCGCGGACCACATCGAGCTGACCGGCGATCTCGCGGGCGAGTTCGGCCGTGCGGGCCTTGCTGGAGACGTCGTTGCGGCGCGCGATCGGCACCAGAGCCGTCTCGATCAGCCCGATCTCGCGCTCCGCCGCCGCCCGGAAGCCGCGCAGGTGGCGGGGCTCGATCCCGGTGCGCTCCAGCTCGACGAGCGCGCCGAGCACGGCCAGCGCGTCGTCGCCGTAGACGTCGGCCGGAGCGATGAGGGAGGCGCTGATCGCTTGCTGCAGCAGCTCCGGGCCCGCGCCCGTGCGCCTCAGCAGCTCATCGCGCTGGTACCGCGGCTCGTCGACGAGGATCGACGGCACCGGCGCTCCGCCGGGCAGCACGGGCTCGAGGCCCGCATCCAGATCGGCGAGATAGGCCTTGATGACCTTCAGCGGCAGGTAGTGGTCGCGCTGCATCCCGAGCACGATGCGCAGACGCTCCACGTCGGCCGGGGAGAACTTGCGGTAGCCGGACGCGGTGCGGGCCGGCGACACCAGCCCCCGCTCCTCGAGGAAGCGCAGCTTCGACGAGGACAGGTCGGGGAACTCGGGCGTGAGCCGGTCGAGCACCTGACCGATGCTCAGCAGGGCGCGGGAGGCGTCCGGCGCCCGCGCCGCTTGCCGGGCCACTAGCCGTTCGCCGCGGCGGCGAGGTCTTGGCGCGAAGCGTAGAACGTCAGGCGGAACTTGCCGATCTGGACCTCGGCGGAGTCGGAGAGCAGCGCGCTCTCGATGCGGACACCGTCGTAGTAGGTGCCGTTGAGCGATCCCAGATCGCGCACCTCGAACGCCGTGCCGCGCCGGGTGAACTCCGCGTGGCGGCGCGAGACGGTGACGTCGTCGAGGAAGATCTCCGCGTTCGGATGCCGCCCGGCCGTGGTCACATCCGCGTCGAGCAGGAACCGCGCACCGGCGTTCGGTCCGCGTCGCACCACGAGCAGCGCGGAGCCCGAGGGCAGGGCGCTGATCGCCTCCTGCTCCTCCGGGGAGATCTCCCCGTCGAGCGGGTACATCTTCGACACGAAGTCCTCGCCGAAGCGAGCCGTGGTGTCCTCATTCCCTGCCGCGGCATCACGCAGGGGGTTGTTCGCGGCGTCGTCGGCCGGTCTGTTCAGGTCGTTCTCGTCAGGCACCGTCAACCTCCTCGTGATCCAGCGTATCCGATCGCGCGCTCACGTCATCGGCCGGAAGTCGTATTACCCGGGCGGTTTCGCTGATGTAGACGATTCCGGCCCACCAGTAGAGGAAGGCGCCCCACAGGGCGAAGGCCCAGCCGAGCGGCAGGGAGAAGGGCGCGAGGGCCGTGAAGGCCTCCCCCAGCATGAGCAGCGGGAGCGCCCAGAACAGGCAGAACGTGGCGACTTTGCCGAGGTGGTGCACCGGCAGTGGGCCGAAGCCGTGGTTCGCGAGGATGACGCCCAGCACCGCGAGCATGACGTCGCGGGCGACGATGACGGCGACCAGCCACCAGGGGATGACCTCGCGCCAGGCGAGCCCGATCAGGGCCGCGAAGATGTAGAGCCGGTCGGCGGCGGGGTCGAGCAGCTGGCCGAGCCGGGACACCTGGTTCAGCCGTCGCGCGAGATAGCCGTCGAGGAAGTCGGTGATGCTCGAGACCACCAGGACGAGCAGCGCGAGCGCGTCGAGTCCGGCGATCACGAACGCCAGGAACACCGGCACCAGCGCAAGCCGGACGAAGCTCAGGATGTTCGGGATCGTCCAGACACGGGAACTCACCTCGCGTGCGCCGACTCCATCCACCACTCCACTCTACTGACCGATGGCCCACGGCCTAGGATGACGACGTGGAGCCCTTCATCGTCTGTCTCTGGATCCTGGCCGGTGTGTGCGTCGTGACCTGGGTGCTCTCGCTCATCACCGGCGAGCATTCGTGGGTCGACCGCATCTGGTCGCTGGTGCCGTTGGCCTATGTGTGGACGTTCGCCGGGTTCGCGGGCCTCCAGGACCCGCGGCTGAACCTGATGGCGGCGCTGGTGAGCCTGTGGGGCGCGCGGCTCACGTTCAACTTCGCCCGCAAGGGCGGCTACGCGCCCGGCGGCGAGGATTACCGCTGGGAGGTGCTGCGCGGCCGGATGGGCGCCGGCGCGTTCGCCCTGTTCAACCTGTTCTTCATCGTGATCTACCAGAACGTGCTCCTGCTGCTGATCTCGCTGCCCGTCTGGACGGCGTTCGAGAACCGGACACCGCTCGGACCGCTGGACATCGTGCTGGCGGTCGTCTTCCTGGCCTTCCTGGTCGGGGAGACCGTCGCCGACCAGCAGCAGTGGGACTTCCACCGCTGGAAGAAGGCGGAGACGGCCGCCGGGCGCACCCCGTCGCCGCGATTCCTGCAGACCGGGCTGTTCCGGGTCTCCCGGCACCCGAACTTCTTCTTCGAGCAGGCCCAGTGGTGGGTGTTCTTCTTCCTCGGCTGCGCGGCGGCGGGGTCGATCCTGCAGTGGACCGTGATCGGGCCCGTGCTCCTCACGGGCCTCTTCATCGGGTCGACCGTCTTCACCGAGAGCATCTCGCGGTCGCGTTACCCGGAGTACGCCGAGTACCAGCGCCGCACCTCCCCGATCGTGCCGTGGTTCCCGCGGCGGCGTAGCGACCAGACCGCCGCGGCGACGCGCTGAGTCAGGGGGCGACGGGCGCGGGTCGTCCAGGCTTCGGGAACACCGCGCGCATGTGGTCGGAGTCGAGGTAGTCGGCCACGCCGATCAGCAGCAGGCTGAACAGGATCTGCTCGCTCACCATCCAGAGCGGGTACAGCCCGGGGACGGCGGCCAGGACCAGCGTCACCACGGGGAAGATCTTCGAGAACAGCCGCAGGCGGGAGTACGCCCAGTAGTAGCCCTTCTGCGCGCGCCAGGCGAAGTAGAAGAGCGTGACGGTCATCGCCAGCACGATGAGCGCCCGCATCCACACGGCGAACGGCAGCGTCGTCCCGCCGACCGTCAGCACGACGGCGACCACGACCGCGGCGAGCCCGATGACCAGCTCGGCGAGGAGCAGCCAGTAGATGACGACGAACGCCCGGCGGGTGCGCGGGTGGTCCCGTCCCTCGGCCGAGATCGTGTATCCGGCGTGGCGGCCTCCCGCGAGGCGGTCGAGCCGCGTCAGCAGATGTTCCATGCCAACACGGTACCTCCCGCATGGATCCCGGCGGGTGATCCGGGCGCTCGAGGGCCGGAGCGCGTACCGTGGAGGCATGTCCTGCATCCGGTTCAACACCCCCGCTCAGCGTCAGGCGATGCGTGAGCACAGCCCGGCGATGCTCACGGCGGAGGAGGCGGCGGCACTGCATCCCGCGCCCGAGGTGACGGAGAGCAAGATCCGCCGGCTGCGCCTGCTCGCCCGCGACGCCAATCCGAAGATCCGGGAGGCCGTCGCGAGCAGCTACAACACCCCCGTCGACCTGTTCCAGGCGCTCGCGACCGATCCCGACGAGGGCGTCCGCGGCTGCGTCGCCAAGAACGAGGCGACCCCGTGCGACATCCTGCGGGAGCTGGCCGACGACCGCTCCGAGACGGTGCGCGGCTGGGTGGCCGTGAACTACTTCGTGCCGGCCGACGTGATGGAGAAACTCGCCGGCGATCGCAGCCGCACGGTCCGCAGCCTGGTGAAGTGGAAGGCGCAGCTGGCCGAAGAGGCCGCCGCCGAGGCTGCTCCCGTCTCGGTCTGACCGTGCCCGATCCGTCGAGCGTCCGCGTCGATTCGTGGGCCTGGGCCGTGCGGCTGTTCAAGACGCGCTCGGCCGCATCCGACGCGGCCAAGGCCGGGCACCTGAAGGTCAACGGCGAGCGCGCCAAGCCCTCGCAGCCGGTGAAGGTCGGCGACGAAGTCCGCGCGTTCGTGGCCGGTTCGGAGAAGATCTACATCGCCCGGCGCCTCATCGTGAAGCGCGTGGGCGCCGCGGTCGCGGAGGAGTGCATCGAGGACCGCACCCCTCCCCCGCCTCCGAAGACCGAGCGGCCGACCGATGTGACGCGCGAGCGCGGCGCCGGCCGGCCGACGAAGCGCGACCGCCGCTTGATCGAGCAGCTGCGGGGGCATTGATGGCGTCGCCGGCGGTCGGCACCTCCCGGGTCGGGATCGCCGGGTGGACGTATGCGCCCTGGCGCGGGGCGTTCTACCCGACGGGGCTCCCCCACCGCGCCGAATTGGCCTACGCGGCCGAGCGGCTCGACTCGATCGAGCTCAACGGCAGCTTCTACGCGCTGCAACGCCCCAGCAGCTGGCGGACCTGGGCGGCGGCGACCCCGGAGGACTTCGTTTTCTCGGTGAAGGGCGGCCGGTACATCACCCACATCCTGCGCCTGAAGAACACGCGGGAGGCGCTGGCGAACTTCTTCGCCTCCGGCATGCTCACGCTCGGCCCGAAGCTCGGCCCGCTGCTGTGGCAGCTGCCGCCGAACCTGCCCTTCGACCCCGACGCGCTCGATGCCTTCCTCGGTTCGCTGCCGACGACCGCGCGCGCCGCCGCGGAGCTGGCGGGCGAGAGCACCCTCGACGAGGACAGAAGGGACGCGACGGTGCCGGCCGACTTTCCGCTGCGGCACGCGGTGGAGGCCCGGCACCCGTCCTTCGCCGACCCGGCGTTCGCCCGGATCGCCCGTGAGCACGGCGCGGCCGTGGTGGTGGCCGACACCGCCGGACGCTATCCGTTGCTGCGCGAGGTCACGGCCGACTTCGTCTACGTGCGGCTGCACGGCGACGAGGAGCTCTACACGAGCGGCTACACGGACGAGGCGCTCGACCGCTGGGCCGCCGATGTGCACGCCTGGCTCGGCGACGGCCTCGACGTCTACGCCTACTTCGACAACGACGTGAAGGTGCGGGCGCCGTACGACGCGATGGCCCTGCGCGAGCGGCTCTCCCGCCCGGCGTAGCGGCCGCGACCGCTGCGGTTCGGGACGAACGCGGCGCGGCGCGGCGGCGCGCTCGTCCCGAACCGCAGCGGTCGCCGGCCGGGCGAAGCGAGAGCGGCGCGGGCCGGGAGCGGGCGGTCAGTCCTGGAGGACCGAGAGCACGTTTCCCGCGGGGTCGCGGAACCAGGCGATGTCGGGCCCGCGATTCTGGCTGCGCCCGCGCAGGACGCCCTTCTCGTCGGTCGGGAGGTTCTCGTCGTCGTAGATCGCCGTGGCCACGCCGCGGGCGTTGAGGTCGTCGACGGCGGCGTCGATGTCCGCCACGACCAGATTGAGGATGGTGAAGGTCGCCGGCTGGTGGTCGGGCTTCGGGTAGACGAAGACGTGGGAGCCGGTCGGGAGGGCGATGTCGAGGTTGCCCATCGGGCCGTCGGTGACGTCGAGTCCAAGGGTGTCGCGGTAGAACGTGCGTGCCGCGTCGATGTCGTCGACGCTGAAACCGCTGAAGATGTCGAGTGGTGTGACCATGCGGCCCACTCTGCCCCTCCCGGCCTTCCGCGTCTAGACGAAGCGGACGGCCTCCTGCAGCCGGGTGCGCAGCTCGAAGGCGCGGTCGACGCTCTCGCGGGCGGCGGCGTTCGCGCCGTCGCGGAGGATGGTCGGCAGCAGCGAGCGGCGCACGACCAGCGAACCGGCGAGCCGGCCGCGCTGCACCACGTCGACCGGCACGGCGAGGGCGTCGTCGGGCACCACGACGATCAGGGTCGTGAACCGCACGCCCGCCTGCCGGCCGAAGCTCTTCGCCGCGCGGTGCAGGTCGTGGAACGGCTCCTCGCCCGGTGCGATGCCGGGGCCGACCAGCTCGCCCTTGGCCAGCTTGACCTCGGCTCCCCAATCGGCCGAGCGCAGGGCGAAGAGCCCGGCAGGGCCGAGCACGATGTGGTCGAGCTTGGCGTCGGAGGAGGGGTGGACGGCGACGTCGTTCCAGATGGTGAAGCCGATCCCGAGGCCGGAGACGGCGCGCGCGGTCGCCTCCTCGGCGAGCGCCTCCGCGAGGAGCCCGCGGATCTCTCGGGGCGCGGAGCGCACCAGCGCCGGGTCGTAAGGGTCGTCGAGCTCGGTGCCGCGGCCGACCCACTCGCGCAGCAGGATGAGGTAGCGCTCCCGGGCCCGTCCCCCCGGGTGGCCGTAGCTGCGCGCCTTGACCGTGGCGCCGCGGCCCGACCGGGTGGAGTGGAAGGTCGCGCTGAAGCCTCCGCCGTCGCCGTCGTACCCGCCGGCCACGGCGTCGACCACGACGGTCTCGCCGCGGTCGTAGCGGGCACGGTCGTCCGGTTCGCCGATCAGCTCCCACGCCTCCTGCACCGCCTGGAACGCCGCGGCCGTGCCGCCGGTGTCGGGATGGGTCTGCCGGGCGAGGCGACGGTAGGCGCGGCGCAGCTCCTCCTGGGTCGCCGTGGAGCGGACGCCGAGCACCTCGTACGGGGTGGGTGCGGCGGGGCTGTCGCTCATGCGTCGGGTGATCCTTCGGTCGGCGGGAGGGTCGGATTCCGACGATAGCGCGCCCGTCCGGGCGTTTGCTCGATTTCGACGAGGGCGAAATTCGGATTGCGGACGATAACTGACCGCTTGCCTCCCTACGCTGGGAGGACAACGGAAGACACGGACAGAAAGGCACCGACCATGGCCATCAGCGACTGGCGCATCGAGCTCATCATCCTCCCCGTCACCGACGTCGACCGGGCGAAGGAGTTCTACGTGAAGAAGCTCGGCTGGAACGCCGACCACGACCAGCGCGTCTCCCCCACGCTGCGTTTCGTGCAGGTGACGCCGCCCGGATCCGCCTGCTCGATCGCCTTCGGCGAGAGCCTCACCGAGATGGAGCCGGGCACCATGCAGGGACTGCAGATCGTGATTCCGGACGCCGATGCGGCGCTCGCCCACCTGCAGGAGAACGGCGTCGAGGCGCAGGGCGTCGCCGACCTCGCCTGGGGCCGCTTCGTGACGTTCACCGACCCGGACGGCAACGCGTGGTCGCTGCAGGAGCTCCCGCAGCGGTCGTAGCCGGACCACGCCGATCCCGGCCGATCCCTGCCGCCCGGCTCAGCCGAGAGCGTAGCCGATCAGCAGCATCGTGACGACGAAGCCGCAGGCGTAGTTGATCCAGAGGAAGCGCCGCCAGCCCCGGTTGGCGGCGCTCGCCTGCGCGTCGGGGATCGACCAGTAGGGGGCGGCCGCCAGGATGTACGGCACCGCGAGGAGCGCCGCCAGCGGTCCCGGCCATGCGGTGCCGAGCATGCAGAGTCCGGCCAGTGCCCAGGACCCGATCGCGACGCGGGTGGTCCGTGCCGCGCCGAGCACGGTGGCGATGGAGGCGATGCCGCCCTCACGGTCGGGGACGACGTCCTGCACGGCCCCGAAGGCGTGGCTGCCGATCCCCCAGAGGAAGAAGGCCAGCAGCAGCAGCCACAGCTGCGGGGTGAAGACGGCTCCGGCGAGCACGAGGCCGTACAGCCCCGGGCTGACGAAGTGGAAGCTGGAGGTCGCAGAGTCCAGGAACGGGATCTCCTTGAACCGCAGCCCGCGCACCGAGTACGCGAGCACGGCGAACACGCTGGCGGCGAGCACGAGCCACGACAGCGGAGAGCCGACGACGACCAGGTAGATCAGGAACGGGAGGCTCGTCGCCGCCGAGGCGATCAGCGTGCGCCGGTGCATCCCCCGGTCGAGCAGGGCCCCCTCCGCGCCGCCCTTGCGGGGGTTGCGCAGATCCGACTCGTAGTCGAAGACGTCGTTCACGCCGTACATGGTGAGGTTGTACGGGACGAGGAAGTACAGCGTGCCCACGACGAACGTGACGTCGACGCGTCCGGTGACGAGCAGGAAGGCCGCCGCGAACGGGAAGGCCGTGTTGATCCAGCTGAGCGGCCGGGAGGCGATCAGCAGCTGGCGCCAGGGAGCGGGGGCGGTCGTCGTGGTCACCGTCCCTCCCGTCCGCGCGCCGGCGCGGCGCGGCGCGGCCGCCGGCGCAGCAGCAGCCACACGGCCGGGAGCAGCAGGAGCCCGGCGATCGGATACGCGAAGTCCTCCACCGGCACCAGGCCGAGACGGAGGCCGGTGAGATGCGCGTCGCCGTAGGTCATCAGCCCGGCGCCGATCATCAGGTTGTCGAAGACCGCGGTGAGCACGCCGATCAGCACTCCGGCCGCGAGCACCGGGAGGGCCCAGCGGCGCAGCAGCGGCCGGCGATCGGGAGCACGCACCAGTGCGACGGCCAGGACGGCGGCCGCGACGACGAGGAAGACGAGGCTGAGCCACAGGTAGGTCATGGGCGGCCCGCCTTCCACCGGTCGAGGACCGCCCGGGCGCCGAAGATCAGCACCAGGGTCAGGTAGCAGAGGAAGAGCAGGAAGAACAGCTCCTCCAGCGGCAGCTCGGGCGCGACCTCGATGCCGGTCATGAAGCGCGATCCGCCGCGCGCGAAGATGCCCAGCGCGATGCCGAAGGCGTCCCAGGCGAGGAAGAACACGAGGCCGACCGCCAGCGTGACGGCGGCGCGCCGCGCATCCCGCCAGAAGACCAGGCCGAACCGGCGGTCGAGGAGCACCATCGCGCCCAGCGAGACCAGCAGGGCGAGCAGGTAGACCAGGTTCACCGCACACGCTCCCGCTGCGGCGCACGGGCGCTCGGCTCCGGCATGAGCGGTTCGGGCATCGGCGTCGCCGTGGTGTCGCCGCGCAGACGCTTGACGACGAGTTCGGCACTGATCAGGCACATCGGCAGACCGATGCCGGGGATGGTCGAGCAGCCCGCGTAGTAGAGGCCGTCGACCCGCTCGGACGCGTTGCCGGGCCGGAAGAAGGCGCTCTGCCGGAGCGTGTGCGCCGGCCCCAGGGCTCCCCCGCTCCAGGCGTTGACGTCGCGCGCGAAGTCCTCCGGCCCGATCGTCCGGCGCAGCACGACGCGGTCGGCGAGGTCGTCGATGCCCGCCCAGGCCGCCACCTGCGCGATGGCGGCATCGGCGGTGCGCTCGACGAGCCGGTCCCCGTCGCCGTCGACACCGCCGGAGCCGATGGACACGTCCGCCGGAACAGGGACGAGCACGAACAGGTTCTCGTAGCCGTCCGGCGCGACCGCCGGATCGGTCTCGCTCGGTTTGCACACGTAGAGGGACGCGGGGTCCGGGATGCCGGGCTCCGCACCGTAGATGCGCTCGAAGTTGGCGGCCCAGTCGGTGGTGAAGAACAGGTTGTGGTGGGTGAGCTGCGGCAGCCTCCCGCGCACGCCCAGCAGGACGAGCACCGCGCCGGGCCCGGGGTCGCGCTTCTCCCAGACGCGCTCGGGATGGGTGCGCAGCTCGGGCGGCAGGAGCCGCGTCTCGGTGTGGTGCAGGTCGGCGGCCGAGACGACCACGTCCGCGCCGAGCTCCTGCAGGTCACCGGTGGCGCCGACGTACGAGACGCCGGTGGCGCGGGCGCGGGAGCGTCCTCCCGCGGTGCGGATCGCCGTGACCCGGGCGCCGGTGACGATCCGCACCCCGGCGTCGGCGGCGAGCGCCGCGACCCGGTCGATCAGCGCGGCGAAACCGCCCAGCGGGTAGCGCACGCCGTCGTCGAGATCGAGGTGGCTCATCAGGCTGTACATGCTCGGGGCGCGGTCGGGCGAGGTGCCGAGGAAGACTGCGGGATAGCCCAGGATCTGCCGCAGCCGCACGTCGCGCACGAACCCGGCGGCATAGCGGTCCAGGGGCTCCAGCAGCAGCCGGAGGAGTCGGCCCGTCCGCCGCAGGACCGCTCGGGAGAGCAACGGACGCAGGGACGCGAACGTGCCGTAGAGGAAGGTCGAGACGGCCATCCGGTACGTCTCGCCGGCGCGGGCGAGGTAGCGGTCGAGCGCGGCGCCGGCCCCGGGCTCGACACTCTCGAACAGGGCGCGGTTGGCGGCGCCGTCGGCGCGCACCTCGAGCGGCTCGCGGCCGTCCTCCGAGAACACCCGGTAGCCGGGGTCGAGGGTGACGAGGTCCAGCTGCTCGGCGGTGCTGGTGCCCAGCAGTCCGAAGAAGTGGTCGAACACCTCCGGCATCAGGTACCAGGAGGGCCCGGTGTCGAAGCGGAACCCGTCGTGCGACCAGCTGCCGGCCCGGCCGCCGACCACCGGGGACTGCTCCAGCAGGGTGACCTCGTGGCCGTCGCGTGCGAGGAGCGCCGCGGAGGCCAGCCCGGCGATGCCGCCGCCCACGACGACGACCCGGCGCCGCCCGGTCATCGGCGCGACCCGGCGCCGACCCGGACGAGGATGGCGAGCTTGGTGCGGGTCGGCACGCTCACCCGGCGCTGCAGCAGGTCGGTCGCCGGAGTGGAGCGGATGCGGTCGCTCAGCTCGGCGAACAGCCCGTGCGCGGCGAGCACGGCCCGTCGGCAGCCGTCCGGCAGCTCGGGGATGACGTCGGCGGCCGCACCGAGGTCGCAGTCGATGTCGACGACCAGCGCGAGCTTCTGCCGTTCGGTGAGCCGGGCCGGGTCGATGCCCGGGAAATAGCTGCGGCCGAGCTCGGTGTAGTCGACGGCGAGGTCGCGCAGGAAGTTGATCTTCTGGAAGGCCGCGCCGAGCCGGCGTGCGCCGTCCTCCAGGCGACGGCGGGTCTCCACGGGCACCGAGCGGCCGCTGAGGAACGCGGCGAGGCACATCAGGCCGATCACTTCGGCGGAGCCGTAGATGTACTCGCGCAGCTCGTCCGCGCTGAAATCGACCGGGCTCAGGTCGCGGCGCATCGACGCGAAGAACGGGCGGGTGAGCTCGGTGCCGAAACCGGCGCTGCGGGCGGTCGCCGCGAACGAGTGGACGACGACGTTCGCGCTGTACCCGGTGCGCATCGCACGTTCGGTGTCCGCCTCCAGCGCATCGAGCAGCTCGCGCTGGTCTGCCACGGTCAGCCCCGCCTCGGCAGCCGCTCCGTCGACGATCTCGTCGGCCACCCGCACCAGCGAGTACACGTCCTCCACCCGGGGGCGGACCTCGGCGCCGAGAAGGCGGGTCGCCATCCCGAAGGAGGTCGAGTACTCCCGGATGATCGTCGCGGCCCCGGCGTGCGCCGCACGGGTGTAGAGGGCGAGGTCGGTGGGATGCGCTCCGGCGGGGGCGGTGCCGGCGACCGGCGCCCGGGTCATCCGGCCCTCCCGATGCAGCCGCGCGCGATCGCCGTGAGCTCGGCCGCGAGGACCGACGGGACCTGCGGCACGTCGAGGGCGGCGATCGCCTGCTCGACGTGCTCGGCGAGGAGCCGCTCGGCGAACCGCCGGGCCCCGCAGGCCTCCAGCAGCGCCGCAAGCCGTGCGGCACCGGCGGGGGTGAGATCGTCGCGGCCGAGGCCGTCGGCGATCTCCGGCCACGCCTCGGTGGTGCGCGCGAAGGCGATCAGCGTGGTCTTCTTGCCTTCGCGCAGATCGCTCAGCACGCTCTTGCCCGTCGCCCGTTGGTCTCCGTAGACGCCGAGGAGGTCGTCGCCGAGCTGGAACGCCACCCCGACGAGCCGTCCGTACTCCGCGAGCACGGACAGCAGGCCGTCGTCGGCTCCGGCGAGGATGGCCCCCGCCATGATCGGGCCTGCGACCGAGTACTCCGCGGTCTTGCGCTCGGTCATGCCGAGCACGGCCGGCAGCGAAGGCGGTGTCAGGCCGACCGCGAGGGCGACGTCGGCCAGTTCGCCCGCCGCGGTCACCACCAGCGAGTGGTCCAGCACGTCGAGCAGCCGCTCCCGCGCCGGCGCCGGAACGTCGAGCCGGCCGACGAGTGCGGTCGCGGCGTGCAGCAGCAGGTCGCCGGCGAGGATGGACGCCGCCTCCCCCCAGAGCCGGGCCTGGGCGGGTGTGGCGCCCGCGGCCGCGGCGTCCCCGGCGAACTCGCCGGAGAGGTTCGGCCTCCCGCGGCGCACGGTGTCGCCGTCGATGACGTCGTCGTGGAGGAGGAAGGCCGTGTGCAGCAGCTCGAAGGCGGTCGCGGTATCGATCGCCGCCGCGTCGATCCCGGCGCCGAGCGATGCCGTGGTGGAGAGCACGAATCGGGGCCGCATCCGCTTGCCCCCGTCGGCGGCCGCACGGGCGCCGGCCCAGAGCTGCTGATAGTCCTCGCCGTAGCCGGCCGATGCCGCGATCCGTTCGGCGAAGAACGCAGCCAGCCTGCCGTCGACGGCCGCGAGCCCCTCCGCCACGTCCGCAGTTCGGACGGGTGCCGTCTCGGGGCGGTCGGTGCGGGAATCGAAGCGGGTCATCCGAACCTCCTCGTGTGCGAACGACCAGAATACCTAGCCAAGATAGAAAATAACTTAGCACGCTTCTTACTCGTCGCATAGGATGTCCGCATGAGCTCCAGGGACGATGCGCGCCGCATCTCCGGGTCGATGGTCGACCCGCGCGTCATCGACCCCGGACAGGAACTGGTGCGGCACGACGACCTATCCGAGCGTGAGCTCGCCGAGATCGTCGGCCTGCTGACGTCGATCCGCGACTGGCGGGAGGCCGAGCAGCGGCTGAGCTTCGAGTCGCGGTCCCAGCTCCGCCTCAACGAGACCGACATGAAGGCTCTGCGGTACATCATCGCCTCCATGAACGCCGGCGTCGCCGTCACGGCCGGAGCGCTCGCGGAGCACCTCCACATCTCCACCGCCTCCACGACCAAGCTGCTCGATCGGCTGGAGGCGTCCGGCCACGTCGTTCGCCGGCCGCACCCCACCGACCGCCGCGCCGTGACCGTCGAGATCACCCCGGAGACGCACCGCGAGGTGCGCCGCACCATGGGGCTGCAGCACGCCCGGCGTTTCCAGGTCGCCCGGGCCCTCACCTCCGACGAGCGCGCCGTGGTCACGCGGTTCCTGACGGACCTCAGCGCGACCACCCTGGTCATCGCTCCGCCGGTCGCGGACTGACCACCGAGCGGAGCCGGTCCGGCTCGGTGACGATACGGTTCGCCATCCCGTTGAAGATGATGCCGTGGAACGGCAGGATCGAATACCAGTAGAGCCGGCCCGCCAGCCCGCGCGGGAAGAACACGGCGCGCTGCCGGTATCGCGAGCCTCCCCCGTCCCCCGGGGTCACCTCCAGCTCCAGCCAGGCCCGGCCGGGCACCCGCATCTCGGCGCGCAGGCGCAGATCACCGCCGTCCGCGCTGCGGGAGATCCGCTCGACCCGCCACCAGTCGAGCACGTCGCCGGTCGACAGCCGGTCCGCGTCCCGGCGGCCCCGCCGCAGCCCGACGCCGCCGACCAGCTTGTCCGCCCAGCCGCGCAGGGCCCACGCCAGCGGGAAGGAGTACCACCCCCGTTCGCCGCCGATGCCCTCCACGACCCGCCAGAGCTCGGCGGGCTCGGCATCGGACGTGCGTTCGCGCACGTCGGTGTAGACCGTGTGACCCGCCCACTCCGGATCGCTCGGCAGCGGGTCGCTGGGCGCGCCCGCGACCGAGGAGTTGCGCCAGCTGGTCTCGACATCCCCGTCGCGCATGCGGGCCAGGGCGAGCCGCACGGCCGTCCGGTAGCCGGTGAGGCCGCCGGGCGGCGGCGCGATGACGCCGTCGATGTCGTGCTCCCGCATCACGCAGTCGTACTGCAGCGATTCGATGATCGGCACCGCGAGGCTGCGCGGGATCGGGGTGACCAGGTTGACCCACTGCGAGGCGAGCCACGGCGTGAACACCGGAAGCGCCGCGATCGGCCGCTGCGGCAGCCCGGCCTCGACCGCGAAGCCGTTCATCATCTGGCCGTAGCGCAGGATGTCGGGGCCGCCCACATCGAACGCGCGCGACACCTCCGGGGGGAGCTCGGCGGCCTCGACGAGATAGTGCAGCACGTCGCGGACGGCGATCGGCTGGATGCGGTTGCGGACCCAGCGCGGCGCGGGCATGTACGGCAGCACCTCGGTGAGGTGCCGGATCATCTCGAACGACGCCGACCCCGACCCGATCACGACCCCCGCCTGGAGCACGACCGTCGGGACACCGGACTCGAGCAGGATGCGCCCCACGGCGACCCGAGAGCGCAGGTGCCGCGAGAGCGGGCCGTCGGGGTGCAGGGCGCCGAGGTAGACGATCCGGCGGACCCCGGCCTCCCGGGCCGCAGTCGCGACCGTGCGCGCGGCGGCGGATTCCTCGTCCTCGAAGTCGCCCCGGGCACGCATGGAGTGCACCAGGTAGTAGACGACGTCGATGTCCTCCATCGACCGCGCCACCGAATCCGGGTCGCCGAGGTCGCCGCGGACGACCTCCACCTCGTCCGCCCACGGGACGTCGGCCAGCTTCTGCGGCGAGCGCGCCAGCACCCGCACGGTGTGGCCGCGGGCGAGCAGTCGCGGCACGAGGCGGCCCCCGACGTACCCGGTCGCTCCGGTCACGAGCACGCGCTGCCGAGTCATGCGCCGACCATACGCCGCGGCACGCGGCCCGCAACCGCCACCGCTGCGTCGGCTTCGTCCTGTACGGTTCTCGCATGGGCAAGCTCGTATACGCCGGGACGACGGAGATCGGCTTCGAGGACCGGGTCCTCGCACACCTGCAGATCGTGATCGGTCTGAAGCTGCGACGCAAGGAGGGGTTCTTCTTCTCCTGGCGCGACGAGCAGGCGGTGGGAGACGGCCGCAGCGCGATCTGGGTCGACCCCGCCATCCCGCTGCTCTTCCGCTACAGCGGAGGGCGTCCGCCGAAGATCAACAAGACCTGGCTCGAACAGCTGACGATCTCGTCGAACAGCGCGGCCGGCCTCCAGCTGACGGAGGAGATCGGCGCGCTCGGTGCCGACGAGGTCGACGCCGACTCGCGCCCCGGACGCTGACCGGCCCGAAGCCTTGATCGCGGACGGAGCCGCGCCTATCGTGAGGTCCGTCGCATCCAGCAACGGATACGTCGTATCCAGCCACCGAGAGGAGGCGACGCCATGACCGACGAGGATCCCACCGCGGGCCAGGACCCCGGGGCGTCCGACAGTGTGAGCAGCGCGCCGGGCGCGGCCGGGCAGCCCGCCGCGGCGCCGGCCGAGGCGGACCAGGCCACCGAGAGCAGCGGAACCGGTGAGCAGCCCGGCGACATCCCCTTCGAGCAGGCCGCCGCGGAACACGAGAACCCCGCGCTCGGCTGAGCGCGGGGTCCCCGTCCACGTGGGCGGCGCGCTCAGCGCAGGTACTCGAGCAGTTCGGGGCAGCGCAGGCGCTTGAGGCTGCGCGTCTCCAGCTGGCGGACGCGCTCCCGGGTGATCCCGTAGACCTCGCCGACCTCGTCGAGGGTCATCGGCTTGTGACCGTCCAGGCCGAAACGCATGCGGACAACCTTGGCGTCGCGCGGCGGCAGGTCGCGCAGGCGCTCCTCCAGGTCGCGGTGGCGGAAGACGACCTCCACCGCCTCCGGCGGGCCCGGGAAGTCGTCGTCCTCGATCAGGTCGCCCAGCTCCGCGCCCTCGTTCTCGCCGACCGGCACGGCCAGCGAGACCGTCTCGGAGTCGCTCATCTGCAGCTTGTGCACCTCGGCCTCGGTCAGATTGGCCGCCTCCGCCATCTCCTCCAGCGTGGGCGTGCGTCCGAGCTCGCCGCCCAGGTCGCGGCGGATGCGGTCGAGCTTGTCGATCTTCTCCACAGTGTGCACCGGGATGCGGATCATCCGCGCGGTGTCGGCGATGCCGCGCAGGATCGACTGGCGGATCCACCAGGTGGCGTAGGTGGAGAACTTGTTGCCGGTCCGGTAGTCGAACTTCTCGACCGCGCGGACGAGGCCGAGGTTGCCCTCCTGGATCAGGTCCATGACGGGCAGTCCGCGGCCGGAGTACCGCTTGGCGATGCTCACCACCAGGCGGAGGTTCGCCTCGATGAAGCGCTCGAACGCGCGCTTCCCGTCGTCGGCGAGGTAGTGCAGTTCGCGCTTCTCGCGGGGGGTCAGCCCCGCTCGGGTCGCCAGGCGCTCTCCGGCGAGGACCCCCACCTCGATGCGCTTGGCGAGCGTCACTTCCTCGTCGGCGGTCAGCAGGCGCGTCCGTCCGATCGAGTTCAGGTAATCGCGTACCGGGTCGCTGGTCACTTCGAGCACAGTCATCGTGTCATCCCATCAGCTCGTACTGTCGTGCGTCGCCTCGGTGTCTCGGCGTGCGCGGCCGGGGTTCGTCCGGTCGGCGCAGATTCAGGGTAGGCAGGCGGGTATGGCCCCCAACAAGGGGTTGACACCGCCCTCTCCGCTGCGCTAGCCGAACGGACCTCTCCCCCTCCCAGCCCGTCCTGTCAAGGGCTGACGAGGGATTCGCGCAGCTTCTACCGTGGCCATCGTGAGCACACGTACACGCGATTCCCAGCCGCCGACCCTCTCCACCATCCGCACGCTGATCCCGGCGCGGATGGACCGGTTGCCCTGGTCGCGCTTCCACTGGCTGGTCGTGCTGGGGCTCGGCACCGTGTGGATCCTCGACGGGCTGGAGGTCACGATCGTCGGCGCGATCGGCAGCCGGCTGACCGAGCCGGACAGCGGTCTCGGGCTCACCACCGCCGAGGTCGGCCTGGCCGCCGCCATCTACGTGGCCGGCGCGTGCGTCGGCTCGCTGGTCTTCGGCTACCTGACCGACCGGTTCGGACGCAAGAAGCTGTTCATCCTGACCCTCGGCCTGTACCTGGTCGCGACCGTGCTCACGGCCTTCTCGTTCGCCCCGTGGATGTTCTTCGTCTTCCGGTTCTTCACCGGCGCGGGCATCGGCGGCGAGTACGCGGCCATCAACTCGGCGATCGACGAGCTGATCCCCGCGCGGCGGCGCGGCATGGTGGACCTGGCGATCAACGGCTCGTACTGGCTCGGCACGGCGTTCGGGGCGGTGCTCACCGTCTTCCTGCTGAACGAGCAGCTGTTCGCCGCCGACATCGGCTGGCGCATCGCGTTCGGCCTGGGCGCCGTGCTCGGGCTCGTGATCCTCCTGGTGCGCCGCAACGTCCCGGAGTCGCCGCGCTGGCTCTTCATCCACGGCCGCGACGAGGAGGCCGAGAAGCTGGTCGACGGGATCGAGCACGACATCGAGAAGGAGAGCGGGGAGGCCCTTCCGACGGTGGACGACGACAAGGGCATCGAGATCAAGCAGCGCCGGTCCACCGGGTTCGGCGAGATCGTGCGCACCGCCGTCACCCGCTACCCGAAGCGGTTCGTGCTCGGGCTCTCGCTCTTCATCGGTCAGGCCTTCCTCTACAACGCGGTCTTCTTCACGTACTCGCTCGTGCTCACCAAGCTCCTGCACGTCCCGGACGATGTCGCGCCCTGGGCGCTCGTGCCGATCGCGATCGGCAACTTCCTCGGTCCGATGCTGCTCGGGCATCTCTTCGACAGCATCGGACGCCGGTTCATGATCACCCTCTCCTACGTCGGAAGCGGCATCCTGCTCGTCGGCACCGCGCTGCTTTTCGACGCCGGCGCGCTGGACGCGTTCTGGCTGACGGCGTGCTGGATGATCGTGTTCTTCCTGGCCTCGGCCGGCGCGAGCAGCGCCTACCTCACGGTCAGCGAGATCTTCCCGATGGAGACGCGCGCGATGTCGATCGCGTTCTTCTACGCCGTCGGCACCGGGCTCGGCGGCATCATCGGCCCGATCCTGTTCGGTCAGCTGATCGAGGGCGGCATCCACTCGGTGGTCATCGGCTACTACATCGGCGCCGGACTGATGATCGCCGCCGGTCTGGTCGAGCTGTTCCTCGGTGTGAACGCGGAGGGGCGGTCGCTGGAGGACATCGCCCAGCCGCTGTCGGCGCAGACGCCGGCGCAGTCAGCCCGCGAGTAGCTCCAGCAGGGCGGGCTCGGGGACCCGGCCGCCCGAGGTGTCGATGACCTCGCCCTGGCGATAGCGGTCGAAGACGCGAGGGTCGATGTAGCTGTTGCGCGCGATCGTCGGCGTGTTGCCGAGCGCTGCGGCGGCCTCGTTGACGGCAGCGGTCACGCGCTTCTTCCGGCGCGACTCCGTCCGGCTGGTCCCGAGTGCGGCGAGCGCCTCCGCGGCGACGATGGTGCCGTGCAGGGTGCGGAAGTCCTTGGCGGTGAACTCTCCGCCGGTCTGACGCCGGATGTACTCGTTGAGGGAGGCGGGCCGGAGGGTGTGCCAGGTGCCCTCCTTCCACGAGAGCAGCCGCGACCGCTGCCCCCGCAGCGCCTGGATCTGCGTCAGGAGCTCGGCGAGGTCGGCGTCGACGATCGTGCTGGTCCACTTCTGAGCCGACTTCGCCGGGAAGGTCAGGGTGATCTCGTCGCCGTCGATGCGGGCGTGCCGGCAGAGCAGGGTGGTCAACCCGCGGCTGCCGTTGGCGTGCAGGTACTCCTCGCTGCCGATCCGCACGCTCCCGAGATCGATGATGCGGAAGGCGGCCGCGAGCACCCGGTCCCGGCCGAATCCCTCCTCGCGGAGGTCCATCGTCACCTTGCGGCGCGCCGACGGCAACGTCTCCGCCAGCTGGGCGGCGCGCTCGAACTTCACCCGGTCCTGATGGAGGCGCCAGGAGTCGTGGTACCGGTACTGACGTCGGCCGGCCTGGTCGGTGCCGACGGCCTGGATGTGCCCGCGTGCGTCGGGCGAGATCCACACGTCCTCCCACGCCGGGGGAATGACGAGCGAGCGGATGCGCTCCAGCTCGCGCTCATCGACGACGGGGTTTCCCGCCTCGTCCTCGTAGACGGGGCCGTTCCTGCTCGCACGGCGGTGATAGCCGGGGCCCGACGGGTCGGAACGGCGCAGGCGCGTCACGCGGGCTTCTTGGTCTTCTTCGCGGGGGCCTTCGTGGTCGTGCCGCCGGACGACTTCTTCGCTGTCGCGGTGTCCGCGTCCTTGCCGGACCGGCTGCGTTCGACGCTGCGCTGCAGCGCCTCCATGAGGTCGATGACCTCGCCGCCGCCCTTCGCCTTCTCCGGCTCCTCACCGAAGGTCTCGGCGGTGTCCATGCTCTCGCCCTGCTCGAGCTTGGCGTCGATGAGCCGGCGCAGCTCCTCCTGGTACTCGTCGGTGAACTTCTCCGGCTCGAAGTCGCCGGCGAAACTCTCCATCAGCGCGGCCGACAGCTTCAGCTCCCGCTCGGTGATGCGCGGCGAGGAGTCGAGCGCCGGGAAGTCGGCCTCGCGGATCTCGTCGTGCCAGAGCATCGTCTGCAGCACCAGCACGTTGCCACGCACGCGCAGAGCGCCGAGGCGTGTCTTCTGGCGCAGGGCGAAGTTGACGATGGCGGTGCGGTCCTCGTCCTCCAGCGTCTTCCGCAGCAGCGCGTACGCCTTGAGGGATTTGGAGTCGGGCTCCAGGTAGTAGCTGCGGTCGAGCATCATCGGGTCGATCTGCTCGTTGGGCACGAACTCGACGACGTCGATCTCGCGGCTGCGCTCGGCCGGCAGCGACGCGAGGTCGTCGGGCGTGAGGATCACCGTCCGCTCCCCGTCGTCGTATGCCTTGGCGATGTGCTCGTAGGGGATGACCTTGCCGTCGATCTCGCAGCGGCGCTGGTACCGGATGCGGCCGCCGTCGGCGTCGTGCACCTGGTGCAGCGCGACGTCGTGGTCCTCCGTCGCGCTGTAGACCTTCACCGGCACGTTGACCAGCCCGAAGGTGATCGCGCCCGTCCATATGGCCCTCATGGCCTCTATCGTGTCCGCGAGTCGCCCCGATATCAACCAGTGATCGAAGGATGGGCGACGGCGTACGGTGGGCGCATGGCAGCGGACGACACCGAGACCGTCTCGATCGACGGTCACCGGCTGAAGCTCACGAACCTCGACAAGGTGATGTATCCGGAGACCGGGACGACCAAGGCGGACGTGATCGGCTACTACCATGCGATCGCCGAGGCGATGGTCCCGCACACCCGCGACCGCATCGCCACCCGCAAACGCTGGGTGCACGGCGTCGGCACGGCGGAGCATCCCGGCGAGGTGTTCTTCCAGAAGAACCTGGATCCCGCCTCCACCCCGAGCTGGATCGCGCAGCGCACCATCACGCACAAGACCAGCGAGAACACGTATCCGCTGGTGAACGACCGGGCCACACTGGTCTGGCTCGCGCAGATCGCCGCCCTCGAGATCCACGTGCCGCAGTGGCGCGTCGGTCGCGGCGACGCCCGGCGCAACCCGGACCGGATGGTGCTCGACCTCGACCCCGGCGACGGCGTCACCCTGCACGATTGCGCGGAGGTCGCCCGGCTGGCACGGGACATCCTGAACGGGATGGGGTTGGAGCCGCTGCCGGTGACCAGCGGCTCGAAGGGCATCCACCTCTACACCCCGCTGGACGGGTCGCAGACGAGCGATCAGATCTCCGCGGTGGCGCACGAGCTGGCGCGCGCGCTGGAGGCCGACCACCCCGACCTCGTCGTCAGCGACATGAAGAAGGCGCTGCGGGCGGGCAAGGTGCTCGTGGACTGGAGCCAGAACAACGGCGCCAAGACCACGATCGCCCCCTACTCGCTGCGCGGACGCCTGCGTCCGACGGTCGCGGCACCGCGCACCTGGCGCGAACTCGCCGCGAAGGAGCTGCGCCAGCTGGAGTACGAGGAGGTGCTCGCACGCGTGCGGAAGCACGGCGACCCGCTCGCGGCCCTGTCCACCGGCGGCACGGCCGCGGCCGGGCACGCCGACGCCGAGCAGCTCGCCGAGACCGCCGGGGACCGGCTCACCACCTACCGCGCGAAGCGCGATGCCGCCAAGACCCCCGAGCCGGTCCCGCAGGTGAGCCCGGACGCGGTCGACGGTCGCTCGTTCGTCATCCAGGAGCACCACGCGCGGCGACTGCACTGGGACTTCCGGCTCCAGCACGACGGGGTGCTGGTCAGCTGGGCGCTGCCGAAAGGGCCGCCGGTCGATCCGAAGCAGAACCACCTGGCGGTCCACGTCGAGGACCACCCGCTCGAGTACGGCACATTCGAGGGCGACATCCCGCACGGCGAGTACGGCGCCGGGCACGTCGACATCTGGGACCACGGCGAGTACGAGCTCGAGAAGTGGCGCGACGACGAGGTGATCGTGACACTGCACGGGCAGTCCGACGGCGGCCTCGGCGGCGCACCGCGCCGGTTCGCGCTCATCCGCACCGGGGGTCGCGACGGAGACGAGAAGAACTGGCTCATCCACCTGATGAAGGAGGAGCCGGCGGCGGGCGCGAAGGAGAGTGCAGGCCCCGTCACCGAACCCCCGCTCTCCCCCATGCTCGCCACCCTCGGCTCGGAGAAGGACATCGACGACGAGGACGACTGGGCCTTCGAGATGAAATGGGACGGCATCCGCGCCGTCGCCGTCGTGCGCGGCGACCGGCTGCGGCTCACCACCCGCAACGGCAACGACGTCACCGCGACCTACCCGGACCTCGCAGGACTCGTCGGGCTCGCGGACGGACACGACCTGGTCGTCGACGGCGAGATCGTCACCCTCACCCCGCGCGGGCGACCCGACTTCGGGCTCCTGCAGTCCCGGATGGGCCTGACCAGGACCGCCGAGGTGGCCGCGGCCGCGGCGCGCACCCCCGCCCACTACTTCGTGTTCGACCTGCTCGAGCGGGACGGCCGCGGCCTCCGCCGCGCGCCCTACGACGAACGGCGTTCCGCGCTGCAGGACGCGCTGCACCCCGCCGGCGACGACGCGGTGCAGGTCCCCCCGGCGTTCGCGGGCGACCTCGGCCACGCCGTCTCGTCGTCGCGCGAGCTCGGGCTGGAGGGGGTGATGGCGAAGCGCCGCGACAGCACGTACACGACCGGCCGGCGCTCCCGCTCGTGGATCAAGATCAAGCACCACCTGGCCCAGGAGGTGGTGATCGGCGGCTGGACCCCCGGCACCGGTCGCCGCACGGGAACGCTCGGCGCCCTGCTGCTCGGCATCCCCGACGGCCGGGCGCTGCGTTACGTCGGCAAGGTCGGCACCGGGTTCTCGGACGCCGACCTCGACCGGCTCTCCGCCCTGCTGGCCGCGCACCCGCGGAAGACCAGCCCGCTGGAGGGGGTGCCCTCTGTCGATGCCCGCGGGGCGAACTGGGTGCGCCCCGAGCACGTCGGCGAGGTCGAGTTCGCCGAGTGGACCGGGACCGGCCGTCTCCGGCAGCCGTCGTGGCGCGGGCTCCGGCCCGACAAGTTGCCGGAGGAGGTCGTGCGGGAGGTAGGGTAGTCGTCGTGAGCACGAACGTTACTGCCCCCACTGCGACGGACACCGAGGCCGCCACCGGCGCCGCGCCCCACACCGAGGTCGTCACCGCCGACGACGAGCACGGCGCGCTCGTCCGCAGCCTCAGCGCCACCCTCCCCGGCGCGCTCGGCTCGGTCATCGCGACCGTCATCGTCCTGGCGACCATCGTCTTCGGCATCTGGAGCCTCATCGCGACCTGGAGCGGCAACCCGGGCGCGGGTCTCCCGCTCTTCCAGGTCTTCGTCGCCGGCACGGTCGTCGCGAGCAACGCGATCCTCGCCCGCAAGACCTTCAGCTACGTGATCACCCTCATCGGCGCCGTGCTCTGGCTCTGGGTCTCCGTCACGCCGTTCGAGCCGTTCTGGCAGACCGTGCTGCAGGCGGTGACCTTCACCATCATGGCCGCCGGCGTCGTCTTCTCGACCGCCGCCGTCGCGCTCAGCAAGAAGCCCCGCTTCTGAGTCCGGAGGACGCTCCGGCCACCAAGGAGCCCGACGATACGACGCTGGCCCGCCGGCGCCACTTCGTCGACCTCAGCCCGCTGAAGGAGTCCCCCGCGTTCGCGCGGCTCTGGCTCGGCGGCGCCGTCTCCGGCATCGGCGGCCAGATGACCATCGTGGCCGTCGGCCTCCACATCTACGACCTCACCGGCTCGACGCTCGCGGTGGCGCTCGTCGCCCTGTTCGCGCTCGGGCCGATGATCGTGTTCGGCCTCTACGGCGGCGTCCTCGCCGACGCGTTCGACCGTCGCCTCGTCGCGCTGGTCACCGCCATCGTCGCGTGGGCGTCGACCGCGGGCATCGCGGTGTTCGCCTGGCTCGACATCCAGGTGGTCTGGCCGCTGTACGCGCTGACGACGATCAACGCGGTCGCCTCGGTGATGATCGGCGGCACCCGCCAGGCCATCACACCGCGGCTGCTGCCCACCCGGCTGCTGCCGGCGGCGAGCGCCCTCGGCGGCATCAGCATGGGCGTCATGGTGACGGTCGGGCCCGCCCTCGCCGGCGTGCTGGTCGCGACCGTCGGCATCCCGTGGACCTACACGGTCGACGTGCTGCTGTTCACCGCCGCGTTCCTCGGCATCTTCACCCTGCCGGCGATCGTGCCGGAGGGCGAGAAGCAGAGCGCCGGCTTCGCCTCGGTCCTGCAGGGCCTGCGCTTCGTCCGCTCAGCTCCCAATCTCAGCATGACGTTCGTCCTGGACGTGATCGCGATGACCTTCGGCCAGCCGCGCGCCCTGTTCCCGGCCGTGGGCGCCCTGCTCATCGGCGGCGGCCCGGTCACGGTCGGCATCCTCACGGCGGCGGGAGCGGTCGGGACGCTGGTCTCCAGCGTGTTCTCCGGCCGCCTCGGCCACGTCCGCTGGCAGGGGCGCGCGGTCGAGCGCGCCATCCTGGTCTACGGCGCGAGCATCCTCGGCTTCGGGATCGTGCTGGCCGTCGTCGCGATCGGCGGCTGGAACGGGGGCGGCGCCTCCATCGCCCAGGCCAACCTCCCGGCGCTCGTTCTCGCGACGCTGATGCTGGCGGCCTCCGGCGCGGCCGACAACATCAGCTCCATCTTCCGGATGACGATCCTGCAGGCCTCGGCGCCGGACACGATGCGCGGCCGGCTCCAGGGCGTGTTCACGGTCGTCGTGACCGGAGGCCCGCGTCTCGGCGACCTCTACATCGGCCTGCTCGCCCTCACCGGTGCGCTGTGGTTCCCGCCGCTGCTCGGCGGGCTCGTCATCATCGTGCTGGTGGCGACGGTGGTGCGGGTGCAGGGCGCGTTCCGGCGCTACGACGCCCTCGAACCGACGCCGTAGCGATCGCGCGGCGCCTGCCGACGCTCAGCGGGTCCGGATGCGCCGGGCCAGTCGCGGGTAGTCGATCACCAGGCCGTCCTCGTCGACACCCAGATCCGCGACGAAGCCGCGGTCGGCGCTGCGGTAGCGCACCACGCCGCGCCCGGTCGCGGGGTCGAACGGCGCGACGGTGCCGTACACCTGTCGGCTCGCCCGCACCTGCAGGCTCGGCAGGTCCACCCAGGCCATCGTGAGCTCCGTCTCCTCGGCGCCGCGCAGGGCGCCGAGCCGCAGGACGGGCATCGTGTTGGTCAGCGGGCAGAGCGCGAGATCGCAATCCAGCGCGCCCTCGACGTCACCGGCCGCGGCGAGACCCGGCTCGGGCATCGGCTCGCCGTGGACGTCGGAGACGCCGTTCGCCCAGCTCTCGCTCGTCCACCGTCCCCCGTCGTCCCGCGTCAGAACGAGCCAGCGGGTGAATCCGCGCCCCGCCACCGAGACGTCGAGACGACGGGTGACCCACTCCGGCCCCGTCTCGAGCGACCAGCTCGTCACGTAATCCGTCGTGCGCGACACGCCCAGGGCGTCCAGCCGGTCGGCCGCCATGGTCACTGTCACCGCCTCCAACCGCTCCGGGTCCTCATCGCCGACCCACTCCACGTGCCGTACCGCTCCACGCACCGTCATCGCCTCCCGCCCCTCCCGCACGATACGCTCACCGCATGGACGCAGCGACCTCGATCGTGACCGGACTGGCCGCCCTCGCCACCGCGGTGACGGGCGGGGTCTACGTCGGCTTCAGCGCGATGGTGATGCCCGCGCTCGACGACGCTCCCCCGGCGCACGCCTCCGCCGTCATGAACGCCGTCAATGTGCGGGCACCGCGCTCGTCGTTCCTCCTGGCCTTCCTCGCGTCGCCGGTGCTCGCGGTCGTCGCGGTCGTTCTGACGATCGGGAGGCTGCCCGGGGCGGACGCACTGCTCGTGCTGGCCGGCGCGGTGCTGGCGGTGGCGGCCTTCCTGATCACCGGCGCGGTGAACGTCCCACTGAACAACCGCCTCGCCCGTGACGCGGACTACGCGGCGTTCGCGCAGCGCTGGCGGCGGGCCAACGGGCTGCGCGGCGCGCTCTCGCTGATCGGCGGTGCCGCGCTCATCGGAGCGCTGGCGATCTGACCGGCTCCGGCCCCACGTAGCGGGCCGACGGCCGCAGGATCTTGCCGTCTGCGGCCTGTTCGAGCACGTGAGCGGTCCAGCCGACGACACGTGCGGCGGCGAAGGTCGGCGTGAACATCGCGCGCGGGATGCCGCAGAGCTCCATCACGACGCCGGCGTAGAACTCGACGTTGGTGTGCAGCTCGCGTCCGGGCTTGAGCTCGGCGAGCAGCTGCTGCACCCGCTCCTCGACGCGCACGGCGAAGTCGACACGCGGCCCGCCGAAGCCCAGCGCGACCTCCCGCAGCATCCGCGAGCGCGGGTCCTCCGTGCGGTAGACCGGGTGGCCGAAGCCCATCACGCGGTCGCCGGAGAGCACGGCCCGCGTGACCCACTCGTCGATGCGGTCGGGCGTGCCGATCGCATCCAGCGTGTCCAGGGCGCGGCTCGGGGCACCGCCGTGCAGCGGTCCGGACAGCGCGCCGAGGGCGCCCACCACTGCCGCGGCGAGGTCGGCTCCGGTGGAGGCGATGACCCGGGCGGTGAAGGTGGAGGCGTTGAACCCGTGGTCGATGGCCGCCGTCATGTAGGCGCTGATGGCGTGCTCGCTCCGCGGATCCGGCTCCTCGCCGGTGACCAGCCGGAGGTAGTCGGCCACCTGTCCGAGGTCGTCGCGCGGCTCGAGCGGCCGGCGCCCCTGGCCGAGGGCGTGCAGGTGCGCCAGGAGGACCGGGGTCACCGCCGCGATGCGCACCGCGTCCCGGAGCCGTGCCGGACCGTCCTCGTCGTAGACCGGCCGGATCCCGTCGACCGCGGCGACGGCGTCGAGCGCCATCCGCAGGCCGGCCAGGGGATCGGCCGTCGTCATCCGGGCGATGGCGGGCAGCAGCCCGGTGACCTCGGAGGGGACCCGTCGCGCCCGGGCGGTCTGCGCGCGGAACGCCGCGAGGGCGTCCGCTCCGGGCAGCTCTCCGTGCAGCAGCAGGTACCACACCTCCTCGAACGTCCGATCCCGTGCCAGGTCGATCGCCGGGTACTGCCGGTAGTGGTAGAAGCCCTCCTGGCCGCGCACGTCGCCGAGGGCGGTGGTGGCGGCGACCACGTTGGTGAGTCCGCGCGGGACGTCGATCAGGGTGTCGTTCATCCGGTCCATGACGGTAGTGTGAACGTGGATTTCTACTACGTCAACGTTGATCGGATCAACATGGATGCCCTCCCGCGCCTCACCGCCGAGCAGACCGCCGAACGCCTCGGGGTCAAACTGGAGACCCTCTACGCCTACGTCGCCCGCGGGAAGCTCACGCGCGACCGCACGACCGACGGCTCGTCGTTCGACCCGCTGGAGGTGGAGCGGTTCGCGACGGCACGGCGGCGGCGCGCCGCGGCCGGCGGCCCGGCGAGCGGACGATCCGATGGTCGCCCGCTCATGGTCATCGACACCGGATTCGCGCTCATCGAGGACGGGGACCTGCTCTACCGCGGGCGCCGGGCCGTCGACCTCGCGGCCGAGCCGTTCGAGACCGTCGCCCGCTGGGCGCTCACGGGCGGCTGGGATCCGGCCGCGCGGTTCGCCGCTCCCGGCGCCGGGATGGCCGCCGCACGCGACGCCGCCGCCGCACTGCCCGCCGCGGCCGGGGACCGCGATCGGCAGCTGATCGCCGTGACCGCGCTCGCGGCCGCCGACCCGCTGCGGACCTCCCTCGACCCGGCGACGGTGGCGGGCGCCGCCGAGGCGATGGCGGCGGGGATGGTCGACGTGCTCCCGGTCGCCGGGAACGCCACCGCCGAGCGCGCCGACGACACGCTCGCCCTGCGGCTGCACCGGCGGCTCCGTGCGCATGCCGGTGCCAGCGCCAGCGACGGCGCCGGAAGCGGCGGCGCCGGCAGCGACGGCGCCGGCAGCGACGGCGCCGCGGCCGCCGGGACGGCCACCGCCGCGGCGGAGGGGACCGACACGGCCGTGGCCGTCCTGAACGCGGCGCTGGTCCTGCTGATCGACCACGACCTCGCCGTCTCCACCCTTGCCGCCCGGGCCGCCGCGTCCGCGCGGGCGACCCCGTACGGGGTGGTGATCGCCGGGATGGGCGCGCTCGACTCCCCGTTGCACGGCAATGCCAGCCGGGCGGCGCACCGGATGCTCGCCCGGGTCGTCGCCGGGGCGGATCCCGCGCGGGTCGTCGCGGACGCCGTGGTCGGGGCCGGCGGTCCCGTCCCCGGGTTCGGCCAGCCGCTGTACCCGGACGGCGATCCGCGGGCCCGCGCGTTGCTCGGGTTGCTCGCCGCAGAGCCGGGAGCGGCCCCCGTCCTCGCGGCGGTCGACGCGACCGCCGCCCTGCTGCGGGACCGCGCCGGAGCGCACCCCAACGTGGATCTCGCGCTCGCGGCGCTCACGCTCGCGCACGGGATGCGCGACGATGCAGGAGAGGTGGTGTTCGCCACCGCACGCACGATCGGCTTCGTCCTCCATGCCCTCGCCGAGTACCGGGAGCCGCCCCTCCGGCTGCGCCCCGTCGGCCGGTACACCGGCCCGCTCTGACGCCGACCGCGCGAGCGCTGCGTCCCGGGACGACCGCGGCTGCGCGCGCAGCCGCGGTCGTCCCGAAACAGCGCGGTCGTCCCGAAACAGCGCGGTCGTCCCGAAACAGCGCGGTCGTCCCGAACCAGCGCGGTCGTCCCGAACCAGCGCGGTCGTCCCGAACCAGCGCGGTCGTCCCGGGAGCGGCGCGGGCGCTAGCGGCGGAGGGCCTTGCGCGCGAGCCGGTTGCCCAGGAACTGGGCCGCCTGCACGAGGATCACGATGGTGATCACCGCGATCCAGGTCACCGTCCAGTCGTAGCGGTGATAGCCGTACGCGATCGCGAAGTCGCCGAGACCGCCGCCGCCGATGCTGCCGGCGATCGCCGACAGATCGACGATCGCGACGAAGATGAACGTGTAGCCCAGGATGAGCGGCCCGAGCGCCTCGGGGATGAGCAGCGTCGCGATGATGCGCAGCGGGTGCGAGCCCATCGCGCGTGCCGCCTCGATCACGCCCGGTTCGATCGTCACGAGGTTCTGCTCCACGATCCGGGAGATGCCGAACGTCGCCGCGATCGTCATGGGGAAGATCGCGGCCGGAGTGCCGAGGAACGTCCCGAGCACGGCCTGGGTGAGCGGGGCGATCGCGGTCATGAAGATGATGAACGGGATCGGTCGGATGAAGTTCACCAGGATGTTCAGCACCGTGTAGACGACCCGGTTCTGCAGGAGGCCGCCGGAGCGGGTCGTGTAGAGCAGCACGCCGACCACGAGCCCGAGGATGCCGCCCAGCACCAGGGTGACGACGACCATCCAGAGCGTCTGCCCGATCGACTCCAGGTAGACGGGCCAGAGACTGGACCAGTCGGTCATGCGGGCACCTCCTCGACCTCGGTGACCGTGCGGAGCTCGGCGATCAGCGCGTCCACGTTCGCGGGCTCGCCGAGGAGTTCCAGCGTCAGGCTGCCGAACGAGCGACCCTGGAGCGCGGAGATGCCGCCGTAGACGATCTCGAATCGCACGTCGTGCCGGCCGACCGCGTCGGAGAGCACGGAGCCCAGCCGGCCGTCGTCGCCGACGCGCGCCGAGACGATGCGGCCGCTGTGCGCGCCGCGCAGGCGGTCGAGGTCGGAGGCGTCGGGCTGGTTGCGCAGGACCGTCCCGACGAAGCGTTGCGCGGTCGGGGTCTGCGGGGCGGAGAACACGTCGAACACGGTCCCCTGCTCGATCACCCGGCCGGAGTCGAGCACGGCCACCCGATCGGCGATCGACCGGACGACCTCCATCTCGTGCGTGATGACCACGATCGTCACGCCGAGCTCGGCGTTGACCCGCTTCAGCAGGGCGAGCACATCGGCCGTCGTCTCGGGGTCCAGTGCACTGGTGGCCTCGTCGGCGAGCAGGATGTAGGGGTTGGTCGCCAGAGCGCGGGCGATGCCGACGCGCTGCTTCTGCCCGCCGGAGAGCTGATCGGGGTAGGACCAGGCCTTGTCCGTCAGCCCGACGAAGGCGAGCAGTTCGGCGACGCGCTCCTTGCGCCTGTCGGCGGGCCAGCCGGCCACCTTGAGCGGGTAGGCGATGTTGCCGAACACCGTGCGGGAGCGGAACAGGTTGAACTGCTGGAAGATCATCCCGATCCCCGCGCGCACCCGCCGCAGGTCGCGCTCCTTCAGCGCGGTGAGCTCACGGCCGTCCACGACGATCGACCCGCTCGTGGCGTGCTCGAGGGCGTTGATCAGCCGCAGGAGCGTGCTCTTGCCTGCGCCGGAGTAGCCGATGATGCCGAAGATCTCACCGCGCTGGATCGCGAGGTCGACGCCCTCGACGGCGGCGACCGTGGCGTCACCCGAGCGGAAGCTCTTGGTGACGCCACGGAACTCGATGATGGAGCTCACCCGTTACTTCGCCGCCTCGATGTTCTTCTTGAGCGTGTCGAGGACCGCGATCAGATCGGCCTGCGGCTTGTCGACGATCACGGCCGTGTTCTTCGACTCGGCGAGGACCGACTCGGTGACCTCCTTCGAGTGGTAGAGCTCGGCGACCTTGAGGTAGGTCGCGTTGTCCTTGTCCTTCTCGCGGGAGACGAAGGCGTTGATGTACGGCTCGGCGGTCTCGGACTTCGGGTCGTCCTGGAAGATGGCGGACTTCGGGTCGATGCCGGCGGTCAGCGCGAAGTTATTGTTGACGATCGCGGCGTCGGCGGAGTTGAGGGCCGGCGCGGTCTGGGCGGCGTCGACCGGGATGACCGTGACCTTCGAGGCCGCGGCGTCGATGTCGGCCGGGGTGGCCAGCGTGTTGCCGCCGTCCTTCAGCTTCAGCAGGCCGGCCTTCTGCAGCACGAGGAGCGCGCGGGCCTGGTTGGTCGCGTCGTTCGGGATGGCGATCTGTGCGCCCTGCGGGATCGCGTCGACCGCGTCGTACTTCTTCGAGTAGAGCGGCAGCGGCACGACCAGGGTGGAGGCGATCGGGACCAGATCCTGCTTCGCCTGCACGTCGTAGTTCGCGAGGAACTGCAGGTGCTGGAACAGGTTGAGGTCGATCTGCCCGTCGGCGAGCGCCGGGTTGGCCTGCGTGTAGTCACTGAAGCCGACGACGTCGATGGTGATGCCCTCGGCGGCGGCCTTCTTCTTCAGGATGGCCCAGTAGGGCGCGGCCTGCTCGGTGGTGCCGATCTTCACCGTCACGTTCTTCGACCCGGCGGCCTGCGACGAGCCGGGGGCCGCGAGGTTGACGGCGATGAGCACGCCGGCCACGACGACCGCCACGACGGCGACGCCGATTCCGACGATCCAGCCGGTCTTCGACTTCTTCGGCTTCTCGGGCAGGGCCGGGGTCGGGGAAGCGCTGGGAGGGGTGGCGTCGGGCATGGCTGTGCCTCTCTCTTGTGAAGGGGGGGGGGGGGAATGTGATACCGG
>NZ_AYMR01000011.1 GCF_000633535.1 Leifsonia aquatica H1aii
CGCGCCCTCACCGACGCGGGACTGAGCGTTCCCGGGGACCTCTCGGTCATCGGGGCCGACGACCACACGGCCTCGGCGGACTTCATCCCGCGCCTGACCACGGTCACGTTCGACGCCGACTCGCTGGCGGGGGATCTGGTCGAGGCGTACACCGCCATGCGCTCCGGCGGCCGGGTGGAGCGGGTGGACGCGCCGGCCGTGCGCGTGCTGGTTCGCGAGTCGACCGCCGCCCCCGCGACCTGAGGCGACTCTCACCCGCTTCGGGCGAGTTTGCACCTCGCGCGTCCCCACTTCGCCGGGCCACGCACCATCGTGCGCCTATGGTGGAGGGATGGGGATCCTCGCCTGGCTCAGCCTGGCGCTCGCGCTCGTCTGCGTCTATCCGGCCTGGCGATTCGTCCGACGCGCCTGGCGCTTCCACGCCCGACCGACCGTCGTCGCCGTGATCGCCACCCAGGTCGCGGCCCTCGTCGCCCTCTTCCTGCTCGCGGTCCTCACCCCGCGCCCCGACCTGGGCGGGCTCGGCTGGTTCGCCATCGGGCTGGCCGCCTCACTCTTCCCGCTCGCGCTCGGAGATGCGCTCCAGAGCACCCGACTGCATGCGGTCGCCATCGCCCTGGCGGCGATCGCCGGGCTCCTCAGCGCCGGCATCGCCGTCATCGCGACAGCGCCCGCATTCGCCACCGCGACCGTCGCCGGCCGGCACGTCCCGGTGACCGAGACGACGCTCGCCGAGGGCTACCAGATGGCGGTCCACATCCCGCCGACCGCCTCCGGCTTCTCCTCGCGCGACGCGCATCTCTTCGTCCCGTCCGGGTGGATCCGCGACCCCTCGAGCACCCGTCCGGTCGTCATCATGATGATGGGCCAGCCAGGCAACCCGACCCTCGGCGCGACCTTGGACGCCCTCCACTCGCTCGGCCAGCAACGCCTCGACGACGCACCGTTCGTGCTCGTCGTCGACCAGATCGGCGCCATCGACAAGAACCCGCCCTGCAGCAACACCCCGGCCGGTCAGCTCGAGACCTTCCTGACGCAGGACGTGCCCCGCTGGGTGGAGTCCGAGCTTCCGGTCTCCCGGGATCGTGCGGACTGGGCCATCGCCGGCTTCTCGCACGGCGGCGAGTGCGCCGCGTACCTGGGGGCGAAGCACCCCGAACTGTGGGCCAACGTCATCGACGTCTCCGGTCCGGACAAGCCGGGCGAGTACAAGTCCGACCGCACCCGGGCCCGCTACTACGACGACAGCGAGACGGAGTACGAGAAGTTCTGGCCCGCGAAGGTGATGGCCGCCACGGACTACACCGACCATCCGATGCGGGGGATCTTCGTCGCCGGTGCGGAGGACCCGCACTTCCGACAGCAGGTGGAGGACACGGCGACGGCGGCGGAGAACGCCGGCTGGAAGGTCACCTACTGGGCGGTCCCCGGCGAGGGCCACTCGGGTCCGACCCTCACCAAGGGCCTCGCGACCGCCTACAACCAGCTCATCCCGATGTGGCTGGCGTCGGGCGCCATCACCAGCGGCGAGCGCTTCCTCTGCCAGGACGATCAGCCGAACCGTTCCTGCGGTGTGACGCAGGTGACCGCGGTCGCGGGCACGGTCGCGATCGCGGATCTCTCGGTGCTCGCCCTCTTCCTGAGCGCCCAGCTGCTGCTCTTCTTCACGCGCCGCCGCGTCCCGGCGGGGGTGGCCGCTCCCATGGCGACGGCAGAGCCCGCATCGGCCGGGGAGCCCGAATCGGCAGGGGAGTCCGCCCCGGCCGGGGAGCCCGACGGCGACCGGGACGAACCGGTCCTGAACGGACCATCGGGAACCGCATAGGCGCCCGAACGCGCGCGCCGAGGGCCTCCTGCGGAGGCCCGCATCTGAACGATGACTCCGGAGTTCTCGTGCGGCTCGCCGCTCACTTCACCGTTCGACCGGTGATCCGTGGAACTCCCGAGGAGATCTCCGGAATCTCTCGGGCAGCGAAATTGCTCGGGCAGCGAAACTGCTCGTGTGGCGGGGTGCGGCGGGCAGGCGCGGGTCAGGCGGCGACGGTGGCGCGTGCCGCGGTGAAGGCGGCGACGCAGCGGCGGATCTCGTCGTCGGTGTGGGCCGCCGAGAGCTGCACGCGGATGCGGGCCTCTCCCCGTGGGACCACCGGGAACGAGAACGCCGTGACGTACACGCCGTGGCGCTGCATCTCGTCGGCGATGCGCGCCGTCAGGGCGGCGTCGTGGAACATGACCGGGACGATGGGGTGCTCACCCGGCAGCAGGTCGAAGCCGGCCTCGGTCATCAGCTCGCGGAAGAGCCGCGCGTTCGCCACGAGGCGGGCGCGCAGGTCGTCGGACGCCTCCAGCAGATCGAGGGCGGCGAGGGTGCCCGCGACGATCGACGGCGCCAGCGTGTTCGAGAACAGGTAGGGGCGCGACCGCTGGCGGAGCAGGTCGACGACCTCCCGGCGCGAGGAGACATAGCCTCCGGAGGCCCCGCCGAGCGCCTTGCCGAACGTGCCCGTGTAGATGTCGACGCGGTCGGCGACGCCGCAGAACTCCGGGGTGCCGCGGCCGTGCTCGCCCACGAAGCCGACCGCGTGGGAGTCGTCCACGAAGACGAGGGCGCCGAACTCGTCGGCCAGGTCGCAGATCTCGCGCAGCGGCGCGATGTACCCGTCCATCGAGAACACGCCATCGGTGACGATGACCGTGAAGCGGGCGCCGGTCTCCCGCGCCGCTTCGAGCTGCGCGCGCAGGTCGTCCAGGTCGCGGTTGCGGTAGCGGAAGCGCTGGGCCTTCGAGAGCCGGATGCCGTCGATGATCGACGCGTGGTTGAGGGCGTCCGAGACGATGGCGTCCTCGGGCCCGAACAGCGTCTCGAAGACGCCACCGTTGGCGTCGAAGCACGAGGAGAACAGGATGGTCGCCTCGGTGTCGAGGAACTGCGACACCCGCTGCTCCAGCTCGAGGTGCTGCTCCTGCGTTCCGCAGATGAAGCGCACACTGGCCATGCCGTAGCCCCAGTCGTCCAGGGCCGCCTTCGCCGCGTCGCGCAGCGCGGGGTGGTCCGCCAGACCGAGGTAGTTGTTGGCACAGAAGTTGAGCACCTCGGCGCCGTCGGCCACGATCTGCGCCGACTGCGGACCGTGGATGCTCCGCTCGCGCTTGGTCAGGCCGGCCGCCTCGATCTCGTCGAGCTGCGAGGCCAGGTGGTCGCGGAAAGTCGTGTACATCAGAGCTCCGTCCAATCGAGGATGACCTTGCCTCCGCCGGCGGAGGCCGCCGCCGCGAAGCCCTTCTCCCAGTCACGCGCCGGGAAACGGTCCGAGACGATCGAGGCGATCGCGTCGTGCAGCGGCTTCGAGGTCTGCAGCATCGCGCCCATGGCGTTCCAGGTCTCGAACATCTCGCGCCCGTAGATGCCCTTCAGCGTGAGCATGTGGGTGACGACGATGCCCCAGTCGATCGCGATCTTCTCCGACGGCAGCCCGAGCATCGCGATGCGGCCTCCGTGGTTCATGTTCTCGATCATCTGCGGCAGCGCGGTCGGTGCTCCGCTCATCTCGAAGCCGACGTCGAAGCCCTCCCGCATCCCGAGCGCGGTCTGCGCCTCGCGGATGCCGGACCGGGAGACGTCCACGGTGTAGTCGGCTCCCATCCCCTGCGCCAGAGCGAGCCGCTGCGCACTCACGTCGGTGCCGACGATGAAGCGGGCGCCGACATGGCGGGCGACCGCGATCGCCATCAGGCCGATCGGGCCGCAGCCGGTCACCAGCACGTCCTCCCCCACCACCGGGAACGCGAGGGCGGTGTGCACGGCGTTGCCGAGCGGGTCGAACAGCGCGCCGACCTCCGGCTCGATCGCGCTGTGGTGCACCCAGACGTTGGTCGCGGGGAGCACCAGGAACTCGGCGAACGCGCCGTCCCGCTGCACGCCGACGCCCTGCGTCCGGATGCACATCTGCCGGCGGCCGGCACGGCAGTTGCGGCACGTGCCGCAGACGATGTGCCCCTCGCCCGAGACCAGATCGCCCACGGCGACGTCGCGCACCAGCGGTCCGACCTCGACGACCTCGCCGAAGAACTCGTGACCGGGGATGAGCGGAGCGGCGACGGCCGACGCGGCCCAATCGTCCCAGCGCTGGATGTGCAGGTCGGTTCCGCAGATGCCGGTGCGCAGCACGCGGATCTTCACGTCGTCCGGCCCGGCTTCCGGCTCGGGGAGCTCACGGAGCTCGAGACCCGGTCCGGCTTCGGTCTTGTACAGGGCTTTCATAGCCACCTTCCTCGTCGGCGTCCCTCGTGGGGTGCGTCCAGCGGAGTCGAACGCCCGACCCCGGCCTCGTGAGCGTGGGAGGACGAGCGTTTCGCCGCTGACAGCCTAGACCAGGCTCTCACGCTCGGCCCGTCCGGTGCGTGCCTGTCCGCCGTCGAAGTAGGCGCGCAGTCCCGGGTCGAGCGTCACTCCGCCTGAGCGATCGAGGGAACGCTAGATTCTCGCTATGGCGACCTCTCCTCCTCCCGGTGCTCGCGGAGGTCCTCCCTCTCGCGCTCGGCATCGCTCTCAGCCCCCTCCCGCTCGTGGCGGGCGTCGTCGTCCCGCTCTCCCCGAACGGCGCAGGCCGGGGCTTCGCGCTGCTCGCGGGGCGGGCGCTCGGCGTGCTGGCCGTCGTCGGGGTGGTGACCGCCCTCGCCGAATACCTCGCCGAGCTCGGCGGCGAGACCGTGACCGAGGGGGTCGGCTGGGTGCGGCTGCTGCTCGGGCTGCTGCTCATGGTGCTCGGCGTCGTCAAGTGGACGAAACGACCGCGTGGCGACGACGCCGAGGCGCCGCCGCGCTGGATGTCCTCGCTCGAGTCGCTGAGCGGCGCCCGCGCCGTCGGGCTGGGCTTCGTGCTCTCCGCCGCAAACCCCAAGGAGCTCGCCTTCGGCGCCGGAGCAGGTCTGGTCATCGGCAGCAGCCTGACGGAGTGGTGGCCCTCGGTCGCCGCCGTGGTGGTGTTCACCGTTCTCGCCTGTGTCACGGTCGCCCTGCCGTCCGCGGCGGTCCTGGTCGGCGGCGACGGCGCCCGCCCCGCTCTCGGGGAGGTGCGCCGCTGGCTCATCCGCAACACCGCGACGATCTCCGCGATCGTGCTGCTGTTCTTCGGCGCCGTGCTGATCTCGAACGCCTTCGCCTGACGGACGGGGGTCGCCTCACTCTGCGGGCGACCCCCGAGCCCGCCTACTTCTTCTGCAGGTTCATCCCCGGCTCGATCGGCTTCACACCGTACGGGGCGAAGATCTTCTCCGTCTCGCCGGACGTGTAGAGGTCGGTCATCGCCCGGAGCACGGCGGCGGACAGTTCCGGCTTCGTTCCGTTCATCAGACTGCCGACGTAGAAGCCTCCCTCGAACGGCGTGCCGACGATCGCCTTGTCCGCACCCTGCTCGATCTCGTACGCCGCACCGGGCACGCTCTGGATGCCGACATCCGTGCGACCGGACGTGAGCGCCAGGTCCGAGTCCTGCTGGGTCGGGTAC
The DNA here is from genome assembly GCF_000633535.1 of Leifsonia aquatica H1aii. Taxonomy (GTDB): domain Bacteria; phylum Actinomycetota; class Actinomycetes; order Actinomycetales; family Microbacteriaceae; genus Leifsonia; species Leifsonia aquatica_A. The sequence goes on from NZ_AYMR01000011.1 coordinate 5,508, forward strand.
TCGGTGACCTTCATCGCCGGCTTGCCGGCCGCCTCGCACTCCTTCGTGAGCGCAGCCGCGTAGGTCACGTCGGTGGTCCCGCGGATCGTCGACACGGCGAGCCCGCACACGTCGAGCCGGCTCGCGTAGCGCGAACCGTTCGCCTTCGTCGTGATCAGGGTGGCCTGCTCCTTCATGAAGTCGACGAAGCTGCCCGCCTGCTGACGCTCGGTCGTGTCGTAGAGGCTGCCGCCGTAGATGTCATAGCGGCCGGCGGCGACACCGGTGATGCCGCCCTCCCACGCCACGGGGATGAACCGGATCTCGACGCCGAGCTTCTTCGCCACGGCGTCGAGCAGATCCTTGGTGATGCCGGAGACCGGGACGTTGTCGGCGTCCGGGATGATGTACGGCGCGTCCGGGAGGGTCACCCCGACGCTCAGGGTGCCGGGCTTCACCAGCCCGTCGAGCCCGGCGGCGGTGCCCGAGCCCGTGCCGCCGGCGGTGGCGGAGCAGCCCGCGAGCGCGGCGACGGTCAGAGCGACGAGGCCGGTGCGGGCGAGTCGGCGTGCGGTGGGGGTGGCGTTCATGGTGGCTCCTTCCGGGGGCCGTGCTGTGAGTGGTCCTCAGGCTATGAACGACGCCCGGCGCGATCCATGCACGCACCCCGGCGACCCTGGCACTTTCCGCGACCGCGTCCCGGCGGTTCAGGCGGCGCGGAAGGCCGACGGGGTGAGGCCGCACTCCCGCCGGAAGTACCGGGAGAAGTAGGAGGCGTCGTCGAAGCCCAGCTGCGTCGCGATCTGGGAGCAGGACAGCTCGGTGCGGGCGAGCAGACGCTGGGCCTCGCGCGAGACCTCGCTCCGGATGATCTCGCCCGGCGTGCGCCCCGTGGCGGCGGCGACCACCTCCGACAGATGGCCGGGCGTCACTGCCAGGAGGCGAGCGCACTCCGCGACCGTCAGCGCGGCCGACGCGCGTTCCCGCACGATGCGTTCGAACGCCGCGCTGAGGCCGCGTCGCGGACCGATCGGGGCGGCCGCGTGGTCGACGGCCAGCCGCCGGCACTCCACCAGGAGCAGGGTGAGCAGGCTCCGCAGCGCGAGCTCCTGGTGCCCGTCGCGCATTCCCATCTCCGCCTCCAGACCGGCCAGGATGCGCTCGATCCGTGCGCGATCGTCGCCGACGGGCAGGAGCGCGTTGGAGGCCCACGCTCCCGCGCCGACGGCGTCCGGGCCACCCAGACCGGTCAGGAAGTCCTCCCGGAACAGCACGAGGGTGCCTCGCACCGGTTCCTCCGGCTGCCAGTGATGGAGCCGGCCCGGCGCCACCACATAGAGCTGGTCGGGCTGGATCGGGTAGGTGTCGGTGTCGACGTGGTGCGTGCCCGACCCGCTGGTCACGTAGACCAGTTCGACGAAGTCGTGCCGGTGCGGCTGCGACTCCCACGCCCCCGGCCCGCAGGTCTCGTACGGCCCGACGAGGAAGCGGGCCGCGATGCTCGTGGCGGTGGCGTCGATGGTGTGCGTCGGCGGCAGCGCAGCGGGCGCCCGCCTGGTCATGGCGTGCCCGCCCCGGTCGGCCCGACGTGCCGCAGGAAGGCGGCGGTCCGAGCAGACGCCGGGGCATCGAGGACTCGGCGCGCCTCGCCCTGCTCGACGATGACGCCGCCCTCCATGAAGACCACCACATCCGCGACCTCGCGGGCGAAAGCGATCTCGTGGGTGACGACGATCATCGTCATCCCGGCGGCGGCGAGGTCGCGCATGACGGCGAGCACCTCGCCGACCAGCTCCGGGTCGAGCGCGCTCGTCGGTTCGTCGAACAGCAGGATCGCAGGCTTCATCGCGAGCGCCCGGGCGATCGCCACCCGCTGCTGCTGTCCTCCCGAGAGCTGAGCGGGGAACTTCGCCGCGTGGGAGGCGAGCCCGACCCGATCCAGCAGCTCGCGGCCCTCGCGCTCCGCCTGCGCGCGAGGGACGCCCAGCACGCGGGTCGGCCCGATGGTCACGTTGCGCAGGACCGAGAGGTGGGCGAACAGGTTGAACTGCTGGAAGACCATTCCCATCCGGCGTCGCACCCGGCTGGTCTGCCGGTCGGAGTCCTCGGCGAGGTGATCACTGTGCGCGGTGTACCCGACCAGTTCGCCATCCACCTCGACGAGTCCGGAATCCATCGGCTCCAGGTGGTTGATGCAGCGCAGCAGGGTGGACTTGCCGCTCCCCGACGGGCCGATCACGCAGACGACGGAGCCGGGGGCGACGTCGAGGTCGATCCCCGCGAGGATCTCCACGCCGTCGAACGACTTGCGCACTCCGCGCACCGCGAGTGCACCCGGCGCCGGCGACCCGGTCGCCCGGTCCGGTGCCGCGCTCATGCCGTCACCGCCGTCGCCGCGGTCGCCGCCGGGACGACCGAACGAGTGCTCCGGGAGCGGTCGAGCGCCCGTTCGATGAAGTGCTGCCCGACGGTCGCCGCCGTCACCAGCACCAGATACCAGAGCGAAGCGACGACGAGCATCGAGATCACCTGGTAGTTCTGCCCGTAGATCTGCTGGGCCTGCGTCATCAGGTCTCCCCCGCCGATCACCGAGACGATCGCCGTCGCCTTGAGGATGTCGATGAACTGGTTGCCCAGCGGCGGGAGGATCACCCGCACCGCCTGAGGGATGACGATGCGCCGCTGCGCTTCGAGCCGGGTCATCCCGATGGCCTTCGCCGCATCCATCTGCCCCGGCGGGACCGCCAGGAAGCCGCCCCTGACCACCTCCGCCATGTAGGCCGCCGTGTGCAGCACGAGACCGACCAGGGCGGCCAGGAACGGCGTGAGCACCTCGTTCGTGGCGCCGCCGATCTCGATGCCGAGTGCGGGCACCCGGACGCCGAGGTACGGGAAGACCAGCGCCAGGTTGAACCAGAACACGAGCTGCACGAGCAGCGGAGTGCCGCGGAACAGCCAGATGTAGCCCTCCACGATCGCCACCAGCACGGGGTTGCCCGACTGCCGCAGCACCGCGAGCACCACCCCGATGAGGAGTCCGAGCACGAAGGTGAGCACGGTGAACAGCACGGTCGTCGCCACCCCGGTGAGGATGCGCGGCGCGAACAGGTACTGGCCCACGACGGGCCAGTTCATGGCGGGGGCCGTCACGAACGCCCAGGCGATCGCGCCGACGATGAGGAGGGTGAGCGCCGCGGGGACCCAGCGGCTCAGGATGCGGGACTTCGTGCGCACCCGGAGGCCGGCGAGCTGATGCAGACGGTCGGCGGGGGCCGAGCCTCGGGGTCCGACCTCGCCGTCGAGGAAGTGTGTGGTCATGCAGACATTCCAGGGATGGGTCCCCCGGACGACAAGCGGTGCGGGGTCTGCATTGTCTGGGATCCCAGATCGGGCCCGATCGTGCGCGCATCGGCAAGCCTGCGCGCACTTCCCGGCAAGTGCGTCCCGGCCGGGCCGACACCAGTGACAGGAGACCCCAGGTCAGTGCCTGGAGGGTCGGAGACGGCGTCCCTAGCGTGGGGGGACCGGCAGTGCGCCGGAGAGCATCCGCGCAGGAGCGACCCGCGCGGCGACGACACAGGAGGAACGATGGCCGGCAGGTATGAGCACCTTTTCGTGCGCCACATGGGCGACGCGAGCGATGACCTCGTCAACGAGGGGGCGGTCGCGACCGGGCTTCCCCGCCCGGCGCACATCGGCGACGCGTTCGCCCTGATGCGTGCGGAGGACGTCCCGGAGAGCAAGGTCCACATGACCTACAGCTGGATCAACCCCACCGACGAGCCCAGTCATTGGGTGAACGAGCACGAGCACGACTACGACGAGGTGCTGATCTGGACGGGCAGCGACCCCGAGAACCCGCACGACCTCGGCGGCGAGATCCTGATCGACATCGAGGGAGAGACCTACAGCGTGACCACCTCGGGTTCGCTCTACATCCCGGCCGGCGTGCGGCATTGCCCGCTGGACTTCACGAAGGTCACACGCCCGATCCGCTTCAGCGCGCTCTCCCTCTCCGGCGGGGCGTACTCGTCGGACGAGGACGTCCCGCGCTGACCGGTTGCCGCCCCGGTCGGGTGCGTCTCGGGGCGCGCCTCGCTCCAGGGCCGCGCCTCATTCCGGGGCGGCGCCTCACTCCGGGGCGGCGCCTCACTCCGGAGCGGTCAGGGTCCACAGGTGGTCGACGCCGTCGACCGTCGCGACGACCGCGACGTCCTGCGTCAGGTCGGAGTAGTCGAGCAGCTGGGTGGCGCAGGCGCCGACGCCGAACCGCTCCCGGAACCACTGCGACAGCGGCCGGGAGCTCATGCCGGTCCAGGTGAAGAACACACCCTGCCGCTTGTCGCGGGCCTTGTAGGTCGCCTTCTCATCGGCCTGCGCGAGGGCGATCGGCAGCGCGGTGTCGATCGCGGAGGCGATGGCGGCGAGGTCCGGGCTCGTGGTGGCGGGATCCCAGAACAGACGGATCACGAACCCCGTGCCGGTGCCCCCGGCCGCGGCGAACCCGCGGTACCCGCCGACGTAGCGCTCGTCGGCCTTGCTCCAGAGCTCGAACGCGGCGGCGGCCTGCCGCTTGGCCCCGAAGACACGCGGCTCGTCGGTGAGCGCGAGGAACCCGTCGGGGGACGACAGCGCCGAGGCGATCCGGGGGTAGTCGGGCATCGGTCCTCCTTCTGATGCAATGCCCCGCATCCTCTCAGCCCGTGCCCGCACGGACGGCGCCGAAGACGTGTGAACCGAACCTCCCGCCCTCGTCGACCGGCACGCCGGCGCGCTAGAGTCCCCTCATGAAGCGTGCGCTCCTCGTCATCGATGTGCAGAACGAGTACGTCACCGGCAACCTGAAGATCTGCCACCCCGATCTGATGACCTCCATCCCGAACATCGAGGTCGCGATGGATGCGGCCGCCGACCACGGGGTCGGACTGGTGATCGTGCAGCACATCGAGGACGAAGGAGCACCGGTCTTCGCCCGCGGTTCCGACGGCGCAGCCCTGCACTCCTCGGTGGCCGACCGCACACCCGACCACCTCATCACGAAGACCGACGTCTCGGCGTTCGCCGGCACCGACCTGGAGGAGTGGCTGCGGGCCGGCGGGTACGACACGGTGACCATCGCCGGCTACATGACCCAGCACTGCTGCGCCGGAACGGCTCGGGACGCGCACGCGCTCGGCTTCACGGTCGAGTTCCTCTCCGACGCGACCGGCACCCTCGACCTCGTCAACCCGGCCGGCTCGATCTCGGCGGACGCCCTGCACATCAGCGTGCTGGTCACCATGGACTCCGAGTTCGCCGCCGTCGCGACCACCGAGGAGTGGACGCTCGCGATCGAGGCGGGCGACGCCCTCCCGGTCTCGAACCTGTGGGACAGCACCGGCCACGCTCGGATCCCCGCCCGCCACGCGGAGCTGCACAGACTCATGCACGACGTGCGGGCGCAGATCGACAGCGACATCGCCGCCGAGGAGGGACGCGAGTTCCGCCACACCCTCTACGTCGGCCAGGGCGGGTCGACGTCGCTCTAGCCGTCCCGACCGCGGGCGGGTCGTTCCGGTCGGGGCAAGGGAGGAGGCCGCCCCGCCGTCACCGGGAGGCGAACGGCGGAGCGGCCGAGAACGGAGGACGGTCTCACGCCTCCTCGAGCTGCCCCACCTCGTAGGAGCCTCCCGGCATCCTGATCATCACGTTCATCCGGTTGAAGGCGTTGATGAGCGCGATCTGCGCGACGAGCGCCGCGAGCTGCTCGGTGTCGAAGTGGGATGCCGCGGCCGCCCACACGGCGTCGTCCACACCGTGCCCGTCGGCCAGGCGCGTGCCCTGTTCGGTGAGCTCCAGGGCGGCGCGCTCGGCGTCGGTGAACACGGTCGTCTCGCGCCAGGCGGCGATGAGGCTGAGCCGCAGGGCGGTCTCCCCCGCCTGGACGGCCTCCTTGACGTGCATGTCGAGGCAGGCGCCGCAACCGTTGATCTGGCTGGCACGGATGTCCACCAGGCCCTCGATCGTCGGCGGCAGCGTCGATTGCCGGATCACACGGTTGGCCGAGACGATGTATTTGACGAACTTCGGCGTGATCGCGGCGGCGTACATGTCGAATCTGGGTCCCATGGTGATCTCCTTTTCAATCGGACTCACCAGGAAGACGGATCGCCGCCCTCAGAGGTAACAGACGGCACGTCCACCGTGATCGTGGCCTGCCGTTCGGGACGCAGGAGCGAGTCGACCTGCACGATCCGGCCGTCCACGACGACGCAGGCCATGACGGCCAGCGGCGTGCCGTCCTCCCGCCACGCCATGATGCCCGGGACGCCGTCCACGTCGACACGGCGGGCGATCGTGCGCGTCCGCTCACCGAGGGCGGCGTGCCGGGCGAGCTCCCCCGCGCCGAGGCGCACCGCGATGCCGCGTGGCGTGTGCACCCGCCACACGACATCCGGGTCCAGCACCGTCAGCAGCGCTTCGAAGTCGCCATGTCGGGCGGCCGCGAGGAACGCGTCCACGACCTCCCGCTGGCGGCGGCGATCGGTCGGCCGATCCGCGCCCCGCACCTTGCGGCGCGCACGGCTGGCGAGCATCTTCGCGGCGTCGGTGGACTTGTCCAGCACGCGACCGATCTCCTCGAACGGGACGGCGAAGGTGTCGTGCAGGACGAAGGCGAGCCTTTCGTCGGGCGTCAGCGTCTCCAGCACCATGAGCAGCGCGACGCCGACCGCATCGCTCAGAACGGCGCTCGACTCGGGGTCGTCGACGTCGTCGCTGACGATCCATTCGCGGCCGGGCTCCTCCCACTCCGTCTCGCCGCGGGCGCGCCGCGAGCGCAGGATGTCGATGCAGACCCGGCCGACGACGGTGCTCAGCCAGGCGGAGAGGTTGTCGATGGAGGCCGGGTCCTGGCGCGAGAGCCGCAGCCAGGCTTCCTGCACCGCGTCCTCCGCGTCGGCGCGCGACCCCAGCGCACGCGCCGCCAACGCCGTCAGCCGGCCGCGCTGCGCCTCGAAGGCCGCGCTCGTGGCGCTCTCGTCCGTCATCGGTGCCCCTCTCATCCGCACTCTACGAGAGGGGGACGATCCAGCGCCCGAAAAGGTAACGCCCTCGCGCGCTGGGGGCGGGGATTTGGACCAAATCGCGGGAAAGCGCAGGGGAAAGCCGCGATTTGGTCCAAATCGCGGGGTCGGAGGCTATTGCTCCAGGGGGCGCCAGACGACCATCTGGGTGCTGCGGCGCACGCGGGTGCCGGCCCGCATCGAGACGACCTCGCCCTCGGAGCCGGCGGCGAACACGCGCCGGCCCGGGCGGTTGAGCAGCTCGTCGGCGAGCGCCGCCTCGAGTTCGCGCACGCGTGAGCGCAGGGAGCCCACCTGGTCTTCGAGCTCGAGGATGCGGCGGATGCCTTCGAGGCTGACGCCCTCGGCGCCGAGACGCGCGATCTCCTGCAGCTTCTCGATGTCGCGCATCGAGTAGCGGCGCGACTTGCCGGCCGTCCGGCTGGGGCTCACGAGCCCCAGCCGGTCGTACTGGCGGAGGGTCTGCGGGTGCATCCCGGCGAGCTCGGCCGCGATCGAGATGACGAAGACCTGGGTGTTCTCGTCCATGGTCAGCCTCGCGCCCACGCCAGGAGATCCTCGGCCTGGAACTCTGTGTTCTCGTCCATGGTCAGCCTCGCGCCCGCGCCAGGAGGTCCTCTCGCGGGTTCTCGTCCGGGAGCTTCTCCGCGAACGCCTCGAGGGCCTCCTTCGCCTCGGCGGACAGGTGGGAGGGCACGGCGACCTGCACGACGGCCAGCAGGTCTCCGGTGCCCTTCGCCGTCTCGACGCCGCGGCCCTTGACGCGCAGCACGCGGCCGCTCGGGGTGCCGGGGGCGACGCGCAGCTTGACGGGATCGCCGCCGAGGGTCGGGACCTCGATGGTGGCGCCGAGCGCGGCCTCGGCGAAGGTGACCGGCACGGTGACGCGCAGGTTGAGGCCTTCGCGCTCGAACACCGGGTGCTTGCGGACGGTGACGGTGAGGACGATGTCGCCCGTCTCGCCGCCGTCCGGGCTCGGCTGGCCCTTGCCGCGCAGTTTGATCTTCTGCCCGTCGGAGACCCCCGCGGGGATCTTCACCTTGAACGGCTTGCCGTCCGAGGCCTGCAGGCTGATGGTCTCGCCGCGGGTCGCGGTGAGGAAGTCGATGGTGGTGTGCGCCGTGACATCGCGGCCGCGGGTCGGTCCGCCGTAGCCCCGGTATCCCCCGCTCGTCTGGCCGAAGCGCCCGTTGCCGAAGAGACCGCCGAAGACGTCGTCGAAGCCGCCGTTCTGGCCGCCCTGCTGGAACCCGTACTGTCCGCCGCGCTGCTGCCCGGTGAACATCCCGCCGAAGACGTCGTCGAAGCCGCCCTGACCGGCCGAACCGGGGGCCGTGAACCGGGCCCCGCCGCCCATGGCGCGGATCTGGTCGTACTCCTTGCGCTCATCGGCATCGCTGAGGACCGAGTAGGCCTCGCTGATCTCCTTGAACTTGGCCTCGGCGGCGTCATCACCCGGGTTGGAGTCGGGGTGGTACTTGCGGGCGAGTTTGCGGTACGCCTTCTTGAGGTCCGCTTCGCTGACGTCCTTGGAGACGCCGAGGACCTTGTAGAAGTCCTTGTCGAACCAGTCCTGGCTAGCCACGGCGCCTCCTCTCAATCGTTCTGGTCGTGGATGAAGTCTGCATGATGCGTGCACGTCGGGCCAGCGGAGCGGCGGGACCGTGGTCCCGCCGCTCCGTCGTCACGTGCATCCGGTCGATCAGGCCGGGACCGCGACGACGACCTTCGCCACCCGCACGGTGGTCGAACCGAGCCGGTAGCCGGTCTCGACCACGTCGGCGACGGTGTCGACCGTCACGCCGGGGGTGGGCTGCTGGAAGATCGCCTCGTGGATCTGCGGGTCGAAGGGCTCGCCCTTCTCGCCGTAGGCGGCGAGACCGAGCCGCTCGACGTTCGAGCGCAGCTTGGCCGCGATGGTCGCGAACGCGCTGCCCTCGGTCAGGTCGCCGTGCTTCTCGGCGCGCTCGAGGTCGTCGAGCACCGGGATGAGGCCCTTGACGGCCTCGCTCACGGCGCGCTCCCGCTCGATCTCGCGGTTCGCCTCCGTGCGCTTGCGGTAGTTCGCGTACTCCGCGGTGACCCGCTGGAGGTCGGCGAGCCGCTCGGCCGCGAGGGCGTCCGACGTGGTCTGGCCGGAGAGGATGTCGAGGTCGTCGTCCGAGAGGACGGGACCCTCCTCTTCGGCCGGGCCGACGTCGACGAGTTCCTCGTGCGACAGGTCGTGCTCGGACGGCTCCCGGACCTGGCCGGTCTCGGGGTCGATCCGCCGTTTGTCGCGGATGATCGGCTCCTCGCGCTCCGGATCGGGCTCGCCCGACCCGGGAGCGCCCGGGGTGTTGTCCGACATGATTACTTCTTCTCCTCGTCCTCGACGACCTCGGCGTCGATGACGTCCTCGTCAGAGGAGTCACCCGCCTGCTCACCCTCGGATGCGGCGTCGCCCTCCGGTGCCGTGGCGTCCGCCTGGCTGGAGGAGTAGATGGCCTCGCCGAGCTTCTGCTGGCTGGCGCTCAGCTTCTCGAACGCGGTCTTGACGGCCTCGTCGTCCTCGCCGGCCAGAGCCGTCTTCAGCGCGTCGACGTCGCCCTGGACCTCGTTCTTGACGTCCTCGGGGAGCTTGTCCTCGTTGTCCTTGATGAGCTTCTCGATCTGGTAGACGAGCTGCTCGGCCTGGTTGCGGGTCTCGGCGGACTCGCGGCGCTTCTTGTCCTCCGCCGCGTGCTCCTCGGCCTCGCGCACCATGCGCTCGATGTCGTCCTTCGGCAGGCTGGACCCGCCGGTGATCGTCATCGACTGCTCCTTGCCGGTGCCCTTGTCCTTGGCGGACACGTGCACGATGCCGTTGGCGTCGATGTCGAAGGTGACCTCGACCTGCGGGATGCCGCGGGGGGCCGGGGCGATTCCGGTGAGCTCGAAGGTGCCGAGCGGCTTGTTGTCGCGGGTGAACTCGCGCTCGCCCTGGAAGACCTGGATCGCGACGGACGGCTGGTTGTCGTCGGCCGTGGTGAAGGTCTCGCTGCGCTTGGTGGGGATGGCCGTGTTGCGCTCGATGAGCTTGGTCATGATCCCGCCCTTGGTCTCGATGCCGAGGGACAGCGGGGTGACGTCGATGAGGAGGACGTCCTTGCGCTCGCCCTTCAGGACACCGGCCTGCAGCGCGGCGCCGACGGCGACGACCTCGTCCGGGTTGACGCCCTTGTTGGGCTCCTTGCCGGTCTCCTGCTTCACCAGCTCGGAGACGGCGGGCATACGGGTCGAACCGCCGACGAGCACGACGTGCGCGATGTCGCCGACCTTGATGCCGGCCTCGCGGATGACGTCCTGGAACGGCTTCTTGGTGCGGTCGAGGAGGTCGCTGGTCATCTGCTCGAACTGGGCGCGGGTGAGCGTCTCGTCGAGGTTGGCAGGGCCGTTCTCGGTGAGGGAGAGGTACGGCAGCTGGATGCTGGTCGACATGCTCGACGACAGCTCCTTCTTGGCCTGCTCCGCGGCCTCCTTCAGACGCTGCAGGGCGATCTTGTCCTTGGACACGTCGACACCGGTCGAGTCCTTGAAGCGCTTGATCAGCCACTCGACGATGCGCTGGTCCCAGTCGTCGCCGCCGAGGCGGTTGTCGCCCGCGGTGGAGCGGACCTGGATGGTCGAGAAGTCGTCGTCCTTGCCCACCTCGAGGAGGGAGACGTCGAAGGTGCCGCCACCGAGGTCGAAGACGAGGATGAGCTCGTCCTCCTTGCCCTTGTCGAGGCCGTAGGCGAGGGCCGCGGCGGTGGGCTCGTTGATGATGCGGAGCACGTTGAGGCCCGCGATCTCACCGGCCTCCTTGGTCGCCTGGCGCTCGGCGTCGTTGAAGTAGGCCGGCACCGTGATGACCGCGTCGGTCACGGTGTCACCGAGGTACTGCTCCGCGTCGCGCTTCAGCTTCTGCAGGGTGCGCGCCGAGATCTCCTGCGCGGTGTACTTCTTGCCGTCGATCTCCTGCGTCCAGGTGGTGCCCATGTGACGCTTGACGGACGCGATCGTGCGGTCGACGTTGGTGACGGCCTGGCGCTTCGCGGTCTCGCCGACGAGCACCTCGCCGTCCTTCGTGAACGCGACGACGGACGGGGTGGTGCGGAAGCCTTCCGCGTTGGCGATGACCGTGGGCTCGCCGCCCTCGAGCACCGAGACGACGGAGTTGGTGGTTCCGAGGTCGATACCTACTGCACGTGACATATGTGCTTTCTCTCCTTTGTTGCTGGTCTGCGTTTCGCTGGCCGATGAAAATCTGGGGTCGAGACTTGAGTCGCGACGGCTCAAGCCTGCCACCCTCACCGGAACGGTGTCAAGCTGCGGGGTCAAAACTTGAGTACATCTGACTCAACTTTCAGCTTGGGCCGGGTATTCCCAGATTCAGCCATCCGCCCTCGACCGATTGTTCTAGTTGTTATAGAATTATCGAGTGCTGATTCGAGTGGACACCGCGAGCGCGACGCCCCTGTTCGCGCAGATCGCCGCGGCCGTGCGTGCGCACGTGGCGGCGGGGCGGGCGGTCCCGGGCGACCGGCTGCCGGCGGCGCGGGAGGTCGCAGACGGACTCGGGATCAACACGCACACCGTGCTGCACGCCTACCAGCAGCTGCGCGACGAGGGCCTCATCGAACTGCGGCGCGGCAGGGGAGCCATCGTCACCGAGGCGGCACTGACGCTCGCGGCGATGCGCACGGACATCCTCGAGCTCGCCGCCAAGGCCCGTGAACTCGGCCTCGCGCCCGACACCCTCGCCGCACTCGTGAAGGAGATCGCCCATGACCAGCCCTGACCGCCGGACCGACGCCCCCGATGCGCTCCGTCCCGACCGCGCGGTCGGCCGGTTCGCCCTCGTCGCGCTCGGTATCCCGGCCGTGCTCACCGCCGCGGCGGTCGCCCTGCAGCTCGCCGCCCTCCCCGACCTCCCGGACCGGATAGCGACCCACTGGGGGGCATCGGGCGCGGCCGACAGATTCGCGGCCGCCTGGACGATGCCGGTGCTCACCGCCGCGATCGGTCTCGGGCTGCCCGCCCTGCTCTCGCTCTTCGCCCTCCCCGGACTGACCCGCGGATCCCGCGGGCCGAGCTACCGCCTGCTCGGCGCCGTCGCCTCCGGTCTCTCCGCCCTCATCGCGGTCCTGGCCACCGGGTCCACCCTCCTGCAGCGCGGCCTGACGGATGCGCAGGATGCGCCGGCGATCTGGCTGCCGCTCATCGCGGGGTTCGCCGCCGGTGCGGCCGTCGGGGTGGCGGGGTGGTTCCTGCAGCCCGCAGAGCCGACTCCCGCGCCCACCGCGCTCGCGGCGGAGCCCCTGACCGTGGGATCGACCGAACGGGCCGTCTGGACGAGCGAGACCGCCATCGCCCCGCTCGGCGGCGCCCTTCTGGGCATCGCGGTGCTCGGTCTGGGCGTGGCCTCGACCTGCGTCTGGATCTTCGCCGCGGACGCGGCCGTGGCGTGGCTCCTGACCGCCGTCACCGCGCTGCTGGCTCTCCTGGCCGCGACGACCCTCGTGTTCCGGGTGCGCGCGGACGCGACCGGCCTCACGGTGAGCTCGGCGGTCGGGCTCCCGCGGTTCCACCTCCCGCTCGCGGAGATCGGCTCTGTTCGCGGCGTGTCCGTCGACCCGATGGGGGAGTTCGGAGGGTGGGGGATGCGCCTGGCCCCCGGACGCCGGTTCGGCGTCGTCCTGCGCCGCGGACCCGCCATCGAGGTCGAGCGGACGGACGGCCGCCGGTTCGTCGTCACCGCCCCGGACGCCGCCACCGGCGCCGCCCTGCTCCGCGCGCTCGGCGACCGCGGGCGCACGGCTCCGGACGGTCGGCGTCGCTGAACCCGTCCGTCGGCTCGACGGACGGGGCCCTCGGTCGGGCCCTCCCGATTCACACTTTTCCCACAAGCGCCGTCGATACCGTGGAGGCATGGATCCGGACCCTGCCGACGACGCCGCACCCGCACTCGCAGGGGAGCACGGAGGTCCGTTGCTGTCGTCGCGCGCCATCGAGGCGCTGCAGAGCATCGACCCCGCCACGCTCAGCGAGGTGCAGGCGTTCCGCGACGATTTCGCGCGGTTCATCATGCCGTACAAGTTCGGCATCGACGAGATCTCGACCAAGGTCTCGATCCTCCGCGAGGAGTTCGCGGAGCTCCACGACTACAACCCGATCGAGCACATCTCCAGCCGCCTGAAGTCGGCCGAGAGCATCGAGCAGAAGGTCGTGCGCAAGAACTGCGAACCGTCCTTCGAGGCGATCCGCGACGCGATCACCGACATCGCCGGCGTGCGCATCGTCTGCTCCTTCGTGTCGGACGTCTACCGGGTGTTCGAGCTGCTCGTGGCCCAGGAGGACGTCCGCGTGCTTCGGGTGAAGGACTACATCGCCCACCCCAAGCCCAACGGCTACAAGAGCCTGCACGTGATCGCGGAGGTCCCGGTCTTCCTGAGCGCGGGCCCGGTGCACGTGCCGGTCGAGATCCAGTTGCGCACGGTCGCGATGGACTTCTGGGCGAGCCTCGAGCACAAGATCTACTACAAGTACGACGGCGAGATCCCGGACCATCTGATGCGGGACCTCACCGCTGCAGCCGGTACCGCGGCCCAGCTGGACGTCACGATGGAGGACATCCACCGCCAGGTGCGGGGCGACGGAGGCGGCGTGCAGTACAGCCTCCCCATGCAGGTCTAGTCGTCGCGCTCGGTCGCGGTCGCCGACCGCTCGTCACGGCTCGTCCGCGCCGTCAGCCACTCGGCGAACGTCTGGCGCCCGCGGCACGCCTCCGGACCGGGAAGCAACGTCCCGTCGCGCAGCGCACGGCCCCACCGCCCGGGGAGCGGGATCGCGATCGCGCGCCCACGGCGCTCCGTGGCGGCCAGGTAGCGGCGGACGAGGTCGGGCATGTCCTCGGCCAGCGGCCCGCCCAGATCCCGGTCGAGTCCCCGCGGCCCACCGGTGGCGATGGCGGCGAGCTCCTCCCCCACCTCGGCGGCCGCGACCGGCTGCGAGCGCATCGCCGGAACGAAATGGAGTCGCCGCTCCCGTTCCCCGACGAGCTGCGCCGCGAACTCGTGGAACTGGGTGGCGCGCAGAATGCTCCACCCCGTGCCCGACTCCCGAACGAGCCGTTCCTGCAGGGCCTTGCCCGCGTAGTACGCGCTCGGTGCCTCGACCGCGCCCACGATCGAGAGGGCGACGTGGTGGGGGACGCCCGCCTCGCGTTCCGCCGCGAGAAGGGTGCGCGTCGCGGTGCCGAAGAACTCGCGCGACACCCGACCCGAGGTGGTCTGCACACTCGTCACATCGACGACGGCCGCGCAGCCGGCGAGCGCCGCCGCCACGCCGGCGCCGGTGAGCACGTCGACGCCGGTGGAGCGACTGAGCACGACCGCGTCGTGACCGGCCGCCTCCACTGCAGCGACCGTGTGCCGCCCGACCACGCCCGTTCCTCCGGCGACCGCGACCCTCATCGGCCGACCTCCCGGGACGCGGTGCGGCGGCAGGGTGCGAGCGACCGGCGGACGGTCGGTGAAATCGTGTCCATATCCGTCACGACGACACAGCGAACCGGAATGTGAGGCCGGCCTGACATCCCGGGCCCCTGATCCGTCTTAATGGGTGAGGGAGGACCGGATGGATGTGGATGCGGACGTGATCGCGGAGCGGCGCCACCTGCTGGCGCTCGGCTACCGGATGCTCGGGACCGTCGCCGAGGCGGAGGACGCCGTGCAGGAGACCTACGCGCGCTGGTACCGGCTCACGCCGAGCGAGCGGGAGGCGATCGCGTCACCGCGCGCCTGGCTGACCCGCGTGGCGAGCCGGGTGTGCCTCGACGTGCTCGGCTCGGCGCGGGTCCGGCGCGAGAGCTACGTCGGCCCCTGGCTGCCGGAGCCGGTGCCCTCCGCCGCGTTCGGTGGGCTGGGCGCGGGGACGCCCGATGACCCGCTCGACCGGGTGACGCTGGACGACTCGGTGAGTTCCGCACTCCTGGTGGTGCTCGAAGCGATGACCCCGGCCGAGCGGGTGGCGTTCATCCTGCACGATGTCTTCGGCCTCCCCTTCGACGAGATCGCCGCGGTCGTCGGCCGCTCGCCCGCGGCGTGCCGGCAGCTGGCGACCTCGGCCCGTCGCCGGGTCGCGGCCGGCCGCGAGCGCGACGTGCCGCGCGAGGAGCACGACCGGGTGGTGCAGGCGTTCGGTGCGGCCGCCGCCGGAGGCGACCTGGCCGCCCTGGTGGCCGTGCTGGACCCGGACGCGGTGCTGACGACCGACGGAGGGGGACGCGTCAGTGCGGCCCGCCGTCCGGTGCTGGGGGCGGAGAACGTGGCGCGCTTCCTGCTCGGGCTGGCGGATAAGTACCCCGAGTCCGTCGTCGCGCCGCGGCAGACGGCCGACGGTCTCGGATTCGAGGTGCGGCAGGAAGGAGTGGTCACCGGCATCCTGACGTTCAGTGTGCGTGCCGGCCGCGTCGCCGACATCCGGATGATGCGCAACCCGGACAAGCTGACGCTCTGGTCGTGAGGCGCCCGAGCGCTGGGAGAATCGGAGCATGCACTTCGACGGATTCGACGAGGACGCGATCGCCTTCTACCGCGAGCTGACCCTCCGCAACGACCGCGGCTTCTGGCTGGAGAACCGCGACCGCTATGAGGAGCGCGTCGCCGAGCCGATGCACGCGCTGGCGGAGGCGCTCGAGCCGGAGTTCGGGGCGGCTCGGTTGTTCCGCCCGTACCGGGACGTGCGGTTCTCCCGCGACAAGTCGCCGTACAAGCTGCACGCCGCGCTGACCTTCGAGCGGGGCGGCTACGTGCAGGTCTCCGCGGAGGGGCTCGCCGCCGGTGCGGGGGTGTACCTCTTCGACCGGGACCAGCTCGAGCGCTACCGTCGTGCGGTGGATGCCCCGGCGACAGGCGAGGCGCTCGAACGCGCACTCGCGGCGGTGGAGGCGGCCGGGCACGGGATCGTCGTCCCCGAGCGCTTGAAGACGGCGCCGCGGGCCTTCCGTCCGGCGGCCGGAGAACCACCGCATCCACGTGCCGGGCTGTTGCAGTACAAGGGTCTCGTGACCTGGGCCGACTGGGGCATCCCGGACTGGTTCGCCTCGCCGGCGGCCGCCGAGCAGGTCGCTGGCTTCCTGCGCGACAGCGAGCCGGTCGCGGCGTGGCTGCGCGACACCGTCCGCTGACCGCGCGGCAGTTCACCGCCTGTTCCCCGCCAGCCCCTACGCTGTGGGCATGACACGCGACCTCCCCGGAGGCGGCGGTGCGAGCGGCGACGACGACGCGACCACGAGACGCCCCACCACCTCGACCGATGCCCTGGTGACGTCGGCGAGTCCCCTGTTCGCCGACTCCACCACCGAGCGCCGCATCCCGCGCCGCTGGGTGGTGTCGTGGGCGCTGTGGGACTGGGGAGGCGCGGCCTTCAACGCCGTCATCACGACCTTCGTCTTCACGGTGTACCTCACCGGCAGCCTGTTCGTCGACCCTGCGCTGGTCGCCGCGCGCGACGCCGAGACCGACCTGAACGGGCCGGCTCACGCGGCGGTCACCGCTGCGGAGGCGCCGCTGTCGAGCGGGCTGGGCTGGGGGCTCGCCATCGCGGGCATCGTCGTCGCGTTGCTCGCACCCGTGCTGGGCCAGCGGACGGACGGCTCCGGACGACGCAAGCTCTGGCTCGGCATCAACACCGGGATCGTCGTGGTCATGACGGCGCTGATGTTCTTCGTCGCCGGCGAGCCTTCGTACTTCCTGCTCGGCGTGACGCTGGTCGCGATCGGCACGGTGTTCTACGAGATCGCGACCGTCAACTACAACGCCATGCTCGTACAGGTCTCGACACCGAAGACGGTGGGCCGGGTCAGCGGCTTCGGCTGGGGCGCCGGGTACCTCGGCGGCATCGTCCTGCTGCTCATCGTCTACTTCGGCCTCGTCACGGACAACGGCGACGGCACCGGCGGCCTGTTCCATGCGCCGGAGGACGCGGGCCTCAACATCCGCATCATCGCCCTGATCGCCGCCCTGTGGACACTGGTGTTCTCGCTGCCGGTGCTGATCGCCGTGCCCGAGATGGAGAAGAACGTGCGAACCCCGCGCGTCGGCTTCTTCGCCTCCTACGCCGTGCTCGTGCGGGACATCGGCAGGCTGTGGAAGGAGAGCCGCAACACCGTGCTCTTCCTGATCGCCTCGGCGCTGTTCCGCGACGGGCTGGTCGGCGTGTTCACGTTCGGCGGCATCCTGGCACAGGGCACCTTCGGGTTCTCCAGCGGCCAGGTGATCATCTTCGCCATCGCCGCCAACGTCGTCGCCGGTGTCAGCACGCTCCTCTCCGGCCGCTTCGACGACCGGTACGGCCCCAAACCGGTGATCATGACCGCCCTCGTCGGGCTGGTCGTCGCCGGTCTCGCCGTGTTCTTCCTGCACGACGGAGGCGCGACCGCCTTCTGGATCGGCGGCCTCGTGCTCTGCCTCTTCGTGGGCCCCGCGCAATCGGCCAGCCGGACGTTCCTGACCCGGGTGACGCCCGCGGGTCGGGAGGGCGAGGTGTTCGGTCTCTACGCGACGACCGGGCGCGCGGTGTCGTTCCTCGCGCCGCTGCTGTTCGCGACCTTCGTGGCCGTGGGCGGCGCGCAGTACTGGGGGATCCTCGGCATCGTCCTGGTCCTCGCCCTCGGGCTCGCCCTGCTGATCCCGGTCCGGTCGCCGGCGCTGGCGATGCGGGGGTAGTCCGGCCGACCCCCGCGCTCCCCCGCCCCGCCGCCGGGTACGCCGAGCGTTCGTGTACTCGACGGGCGGGATGGGCGTGGGAGGGCGCGCTAGGGGTCAGGCGCGCGGCCAGGCGCGGACGAAGCGGTCGAAGAGCTCGGCGAAGGTACGGGCCTCCTCCGGCGAGAAGTCGGCGAGGGCCGACTCGACCGCGCTACGACGATGCGTGCGCACCTCGTCGAGCTGGGCGCGACCCGCGGCCGTGAGCTGGATGAGCGCGCGCCGGGCGTCGGACGGATCCGGGACGCGTCGCACGTGCCCGCGCTCGACCCCCTCCTGCACCAGGCGGCTCGCCCGGGGCTGATCGACGCCGATCGCCTGCGCGAGGGAGCTGATCGAGAGCGGGCTGCCCGCGGCCTCCGCGGTCTCCAGCGCCTCCAGCATCCGGATGCGGGCGATGCGGCCGAGGCTGCCGTCACGCCCTCTGCGGCCCGGGCCGGGGCGCGCGGAATCGCCGAACGGCGGGTGGTCGTGGTCGGGATGATGTCCGGTGCGATCGCGTTCGGGGCGGTCGTGGGCGCCGTGGTCGTGGGCGACGTACCCCTGAGCGCCGTGTCCCTGAGCCCCGGTGCCCGGAGCGTCGCGGTCGCCCCCGGACGCCCCCCACGGCCCTCGCGGGCCCCAGGCGTGCGGGCCACGGCCGAACGGCTCCCCCCAGGGGCCGGGCGGACGACGGCGCGATTGATCGCGCCGCACCGCGACCAGCGCACTCTCGATCAGAGCGATCACGTCCGCTGAGGGCGAACCGTGCTGAGCTTGACTCTCGTCATCCATGTATGTAACTATACATTTACTTGTCACGATACATGCAAATAGGAAGGGGTCCCCGATGACGAACATCGACGACTCGAACAACACCCCTGCCTCGACTCCGCCCGGATACTGGTTCGGCGAGATCGAGGGCCGGCTGCGCGACCGCATGCGCGACGCGCTGGCCGAGCAGGGCCTCCGCCGCGGCGGCTGGCGCCTGCTCCACTCCCTCTCCGAGGGCCCGGCGACCGCCGCCGAGCTCGCGGACCGACTCCCCCGCGGGCGTCGCGGCCACGGACGCGGGCACGGACGAGACCACAGCCACGGGCACGGCGCTTTCGGCCGCGGTCGCGATCACGACGGTTCCGGCACGCCGGAGCGTGGTGAGCGCGGCGAGCGCGGCACTGGCCGCGACGGATTCGACCGCGGCGGGTTCGACCCGCGCGAACGCGCCGGTTTCGACCCGCGCGACGGCGGCGCGCGCCACCCGTACCCGCACCCTCGCGCGCAGGCCGCCTGGACCTACAGCCGCGAGACGTGGCGCGCCGAGCGCCCGTTCGGGCCGGGAGGCGGCCACCCCGATCGCCACGACGCCGACTCCCACGCCGAGACTCACGGTCACGACGGGCCGCGCGGCCACGAACACCACGACCACCACGACCGCGAGGCCGCCTTCGAGCGCGGCTTCGAGCGCGGGTTCCTGCGCGGCTCCGCCGCGGCGCCCGCGTTCGGCGGACCGTTCGGCGGACCGTTCGGCGGACCCGGCGGCTTCCGCGGCGGCCGCGGCTTCGGCCCGCACCGCGGTCACGGCGGTCCGCAGGCACGCTGCGACGGCGACCGCCGCGCAGCACGCATCGAACGCATCCTCGCCGACTTCACCGAACGCGGCTGGGTCTGGTTCGACGGCGACCGCGCGACGCTGACCGACGAGGGCCGTGCCGCCCACGACGCCGCGTTCGTGCGGATCCAGGAGGTGCGCGGGGCCATGGCCGACGGCATCTCGGACGAGGACTTCGCCACCACCCTGGCCACCCTCGAGACGATGGCCCGCAACCTCGGCTGGGAGCCGCGGGAGCAGCGGGAGCAGACGCCTGGCGGCGAGCCGGGTGCGGCGGAGACAGGTCGGACCGAGAACGACTGACCGCCATCCGTCGACCAGCGGCGGACCGTACGGAGGCCGGGACGCACGAGCGTCCCGGCCTCCGGTCTCTGCGTCGCGCGGTCGCGCCGGCCGTCACCCGATACGACGACGCCTCCGCACGACCGCGAGCGCCGTGATCCCGGCTCCCACGAACAGCACGGCCAGCGCGGGCACGACGACGGCCGCGCCTCCCACGCGCGAGCCCGTCGCGGCGAGCTCGCCGGCCGCGATGCTCGCCGGCACGACGCCCGCCGCCTCGGCGCCTTCGCCGACCACGCCACCGCCGGCCGCCGAGCGCGGAGCCCACGCCGCCGAGAACGTCTGCGCCGCCATCAGCGGCTGGAGGGAATCCCGCACCGCGTCGTCGGCGAAGAGGGTGCGCATCGCGCCGTGGTCGAGGCCATTGGCGACGGCGGCCATGATCATCGACTGGTCAAGGGAGAGGTAGCGCTCGGCGGTGCGACCGCTGTGCACGGCGACGGCGTCGTAGAAGCCGCCGGGGCCATAGGCGTGCAGGTCGCGTTCGATGCCACGCAGGTTCTCGACCGCGCCGTGGGCGTCGTAGCCGAGCGCCAGGAACGACGCGTGCGGCGTCACGACGCCGTCGCCGTACGTCGGCGTCGGATTCGTGCCGCGTTCGGCTGTCGGGCAGCCCTCGAAGGGCAGGTCGACGTCGGTGTTCTCCTGGTCGGAGAAATACCCGTCGGCGCGCATCCCGGCAGCATCCACGCCATACTCGCGGTAGCCGCCGTCCGGGTTGCTGGCCGGCGAGAAGCCCCAGTAACCGTAGCCGGCGTCCTGACCGTGCTTCTCCTGCACGGCGACCGTCACCGGATGATTCACGCCCCATGAGGTCGGGCCCCAGTCCTCCTCGGGCACCAGGAGGTCCGGCATCAGCGCCTCGAACATGCTGCCGCCCCAGCTCGGGACGAATCGCATGCCGTCGTACCGGTAGGCGCCCTCGTAGACGGTGAGGCCGCCGTAGACGCGGTCCTCGCCGACGGGGCTCTGCTCCTGCCACGCGTAGTCGCACCCGGCGGGCATGGTGCGGAAGGTGCCGTACAGGCCGGTGGGCGGGATCTGCCCATTGACGATGCCGAGGTAGGTGGCGATGCGGCTCTCGCTGACCGTCGTGTCGTACCAGTGGCAGGTGTAGAAGACGTTCGGGCCGCTCCCGGAGAACGGGGCCCGCTCGCTGGCGCAGGTGTCGCCGGGCTGCTCCTCCCAGAAGCCGCCCTTGTTCGTCCCGGCGGGGAGGTGGGGATTGTACGGGGTCGGGTCGAAGAAGACGCCGAAGTCCATCGAGTCGTAGAGCGCGCGGGCGCGGTCGGTCAGCGTCGGCTCTCCGTTCGCGACCATGCGCAGTGCCGCCGCGAGCCAGCCGTTGTCGACCGTGCTGAGGAAGGGATGGACGACCGAGCCATCCTCCGGCCACGTCGTGAGCTTCTGCCCGTCGGCGGGCGAGTACCAGTTGTAGAACATGCCGCTCGCAGCGTTGCGTTCGAGGTGCTCGAGCGTGCCGATGGTGGTGGTGAGCCGGTCGCGCGCCTCGTCCGCCGAGATGATCCCGAGCCCGCGCGCGGCGAGCGTCGACCAGAGGTAGCCGCCGACGTTGGTCGGGGAGGTGTGGCCGCTCGCGGACGCGGGGTCGAGGCTGCCGTCGATGTTGTCGGCAGGGAGGCCGACGGCCGGGTCGGTCATCGCGTCGAGGGAGTGCCAGGTGTCGGCCGCCCATCGGTGCAGGTCGGCGGAGAACGGGGTGGCGTCGCCGGAGGCGGGACCGTGGGTGTCGACGGAGATCGCGGCTGGTTCCGTGCGGGCGGGACCCGGTGGTGCTGCGACCGCCGGAGCGGCCAGGGCGACAGCGCCGGCGAGCGCGGCGGCGAGGGCTGTTCCGCCGGTGCGCAGGGCGCGGCGGGAGAGGTGAAGGGGCATCATCGTCCTTTCGCCGGCATTCCGACAGCGGTGTGCGGAATGGCGGACGTCACGGTTTCGAGCGAGTGTATGCGCATACATCCGCACTCGCAACCCTCTCGGCCTCTCGCGACCGGCGACGCCTAGGATGGACGCATGACGCCATCCCGGGAAGAGGTCGTGCTGCTGGCCGAGGACGGGACGCCGATCGGGACGGCCGACAAGGCCACCGTGCACACCACCGAGACACCGCTGCACCTGGCGTTCTCCTGCCACCTCTTCGACGGCGAGGGGCGCATCCTCGTCACCCGCCGCGCGCTGGGCAAAGCCACCTGGCCCGGCGTGTGGACGAACTCGTTCTGCGGGCACCCCGGCCCCGGCGAGACGTTCGACGACGCGATCGTCCGCCGCGCCCGGGAGGAGCTCGGGGCGTCGATCGAGAACCTCGTGGTCGCCCTGCCGGACTTCCGCTACCGCGCCGTCGACGCCGGCGGGATCGTGGAGTACGAGATCTGCCCCGTCTACACGGCGACGATCTCGGGCGAGCTCGCCCCGTCCGCCGCAGAGGTCGCGGAATGGGAGTGGGCGGACCCGCGCACACTGCTCACCGCGGTGGAGGCGACCCCCTGGGCGTTCAGCCCATGGCTCACCCTCCAGCTCCCGGCGCTCTACGGGGCGGACGACGAAGCTTCGGGCCAGCTGTGAGAACGTCTCATATTTTCCACTTGTGAAAACTCCTGTGGATAACTCACGTCTGGGGTATGCCCGCGGCCGAATACCTTCGTGCGCTCAGCGACTCGGTGGGAGACCGCCCAGCGTTTGACTTCGAGCGCACTTCACGGAGCATGCTGAGAGCATGACCCCTCTCTCCCGCACTCCCGTCGCCCTCGTCACCGGCACCTCCACCGGCATCGGACTCGAGACCGCGATCGCCCTCGCTCGCTCCGGATGGGATGTCGTCGCCACCGTCCGCGACGTCTCCCGCGCCGATCGGCTGCACGACGCCGCTGCCGCCGCCGGCGTGTCCCTCGACCTCCGAGCGCTGGATGTGACGGACGGCTCGGCCTCCGCAGCGCTCGTCGAACAGGTCGCGACGGAGCGCGGTCGCCTCGACGCCCTGGTCAACAACGCCGGCGCCGCCGCTCTCGGCACCGCCGAGACGATGGGGATCGATCGCGTCCGCGCCGCCATGGAGGTCAACTTCTTCGGCGTCGTGCAGTTGACCCAGGCGGCGCTGCCCGCGCTGCGCGCCTCCGGTGGGCGCGTGGTGACGGTGTCGAGTGTCGGCGGCATCGTCGGGCAGCCGTTCAACGACGCCTACTGCGCGGCCAAGTTCGCGGTCGAGGGTTTCATGGAGAGCCTCCACCCGGTCGCCGCCGCCCACGGTGTCGCCGTCATCGTGGTGGAGCCCGGCGCGGTCGCGAGCGAGTTCGTCGCCAACGCGACCGAGGGCCGGGACGCCGCCCTCGCCGACGCCGGACCGTACGCCCCGCAGCTCGCCGCCTACCTGGAGCGCACCGCCGGCGCCTTCGCCGCGGCGCAGCAGCCCGCCGAGGTCGCCGCGGTCATCGAGCGCGTGCTGACCGAGGCGGAGCCGCCGTTCCGCGTGCAGACGTCGGACGCCGCTCGCGCCTTCGTCGGCATCACGCTCGCCGACCTCGACGGCTCGCGCGTCACCGGCGCGACCGCGAAGTGGGTCGCGTAGCGGGCGCGCATCCAGTGGTCGCAACACGCCGTCCGCCCACGTGCGCGCACGGCGTGTTGTGACGAGTGGATGCTCGGGCGGGGCGGCGACTAGGCGGTGCGGGTCGCGGTGATGTGCTGCTCGAGCCACCAGGTGCGGCCCTCGTCGTCGGAGACCCAGCCGTCCCACTCGAACGAATCCGCGGTGATGGAGGAGAAGTTCCAGCGGATCGGGCGGCCGTCGGTCTGCGTGCCGTCCTGGCGGATCCCGTCGCGGTGGCCCGAGGCGACGAGGGTGCAGAAGTCCCCCGCCACGGCGCCGAACCAGCTCACCCGCCACGCGCCCAGCACCGGGTCGTAGACCCGGATCGTCGTGCCCTTGGACTCGGTGCGGGTGGGATCGGCCGCGGCCGGCGCCACCAGCACGTCCTGCACCGCGCGCCCGCCGAGCGTGTAGGCGAAGAGCCAGTCGGTCTCGAACTCGCTCCAGGCTCCCGACTCCTCGTCGAGGAAGCGGCACTCCGCGCGCCAGCTGCCGACCAACTGGCCGAAGAGGTGCATCCGCTGCGGTCGCACCGGCGTGGGGCCGGTCGCGATCAGGGCACTCGCGAAGAGGGCATCGGTCGACTCGCTCATGGTGCGCCTCCCGGGTCGTGGTCTCAGCTGGACGGGCGTCCGGCCTCGGTGCCGGACACATCCGTCCGGTGGAAGTTGAGGTGCGAGCGCGACGCCGTCGGCCCGCGCTGCCCCTGGTAGCGGGAGCTGTACTCGCTCGACCCGTAGGGCTTCTCGGCCGGCGAGGTGAGCCGGAAGAAGCACATCTGGCCGATCTTCATGCCCGGCCACAGCTTGATCGGGAGGGTCGCGACGTTGCTGAGCTCCAGCGTCACGTGCCCCGAGAACCCCGGGTCGATGAACCCGGCGGTCGAGTGCGTCAGCAGGCCGAGGCGGCCGAGTGAGCTCTTGCCCTCCAGCCGCGCGGCGACGTCATCGGGGAGGGAGACGCGCTCGTACGTCGAGCCCAGCACGAACTCGCCCGGGTGCAGGATGAACGGCTGGTCGGCCTCCACCTCGACGAAACGGGTCAGCTCGGGCTGGTCCTCCGACGGGTCGATGAACGGGTACTTGTGGTTGTCGAACAACCGGAAGAACCGGTCCAGGCGCACGTCGATGCTCGACGGCTGGATCATCTGGGAGTCGAACGGCTCCAGGGCGATCCGTCCGGCGCCGAGCTCGGCCTTGATGTCGCGATCGGAGAGAAGCACGGGGACAGCTTATCGGGTGGGTGTCGGGAGGGGTGCGGGAGCCGAGCGGCCCCCGCACCCCGCGCCGTCGGGCGTCATCGCACCTCGAACTCGGCCACCAGCAGGTCCTCGGTCCGCGACGACGGACCGACGAGCAGCTCGAAGGTGCCGGCCTCGACGAGACGGACGGCGGCGGCATCCACGATCGTGCACTCGGCGACGGGCAGCGTGAGCGCGACGCGGGCGGACTCGCCCGGCGCCAGGTCCACCTGGCGGTAGGCCTTCAGCTCCCGGTCGGCCCAGCTCACGCTGGTGACGGCGTCGCGCACGTACACCTGCACGGTCTCACGCACCGGACGGTCGCCGGTGTTGCTCACGGTGACCTCGGCCTCGATGACGTCCCCGGCGGCGAGCGCGGTGCGGGCCAGCGCGAGGTCCGCGTACTCGACGGTGGTGTACGAGCGGCCCTGGCCGAACGCCCACGCGGGCGCCTGGGTGAGGTCGGCGTAGCGGTCGCCGTGCTGCCCGCGGATCTGGTTGTAGTAGGTCGGCTGCTGGCCGACGTGGCGCGCGAACGAGATCGGCAGGCGGCCCGAGGGCTCGATGCGGCCGACGAGGAGCTCGGCCAGCGCCTGGCCGCCGAGCATCCCGGGGTTCGCGGCCCAGATCACTCCCGCCGCCCGGGCGGTCGAGGCGGGGAGGACCAGCGGCTTGGAGGCGAGCAGGATCACGACGACGGGCTTGCCCGTCGCGATGAGCGCGTCGAGCAGGGCGTTCTGGCCGCCGATCAGTTCGAGCGTGGCGGTGGAGCGCCCCTCGCCGACGAGCTCGATCCGGTCGCCGACCACGGCGACGACGACGTCCGACTCCTCGGCCGCGGCCACGGCCTCCGCGATCAGCCGCTCGTCGGGTGCGCAGGGCACGACCACCGGGGGCCGGGGCTGACCGTCCGGGAAGGTGCGGCCGTTGGGGTCGTCCTCGAGCGTCAGGATGTCGGCGCCGCGTGCGTAGCGGACGCTGACGCCGTCGATGGCGCGCAGCCCGTCGAGCACCGTGGTGATCATCTCGCGCGGCTGGCCGTCGAGCCAGCCGGCCTGGCCGGATCCCCCGGCCCAGTCGCCGAGCTGGGTCTGCGCGTCGTCGGCCAGCGGGCCGACCAGAGCGACGCGGACCGGCGCGGCGGACTCCGCCGTCAGCGGCAGCGTCCCGTCGTTCTCCAGCAGCACGACGGAGCGGCGCGCGACGTCCAGGTTGAGGGCCGCGTGCTCGGCGCTGCCGACGACCGTGTCGAGATCATCGGCGGGGAGGCGCGGGTCCTCGAACAGTCCGAGGTCGAACTTGAGCGTCAGGATGCGCGCGACCGCGGCGTCGAAGGCGTCCTCGGCGAGCAGCCCCTGGGCCACCGCCTCCAGCGCGCCCTCGAAGAACAGCGGCGTGGTCATGACCATGTCGTTGCCGGCCGTCACGGCCGCGGCGGCGGCGTGGGCGTAGTCGGGCTGGACCTTCTGCTCCCAGACCATACGGCCCACGTTGTCCCAGTCGGTGATGAGGGTGCCGGTGTAGCCCCACTCGCCGCGGAGGACCTCGTTCAGCAGCCAGTCGTTCACCGTGATCGGCACACCGTCGGTGCTCTGGTAGCCGAGCATGAAGGTGCGGCAGCCTTCCCGGGCCACGCGCTCGAACGGCGGGAGGAACCAGCTGCGGAGCTTGCGACGGGAGATGTCCGCTTCGCTGGCGTCCCGGCCGCCCTGGGTCTCGGAGTAGCCGGCGAAGTGCTTCGCCGTCGCCAGGATCGCGGTCGGGTCGTCGAGACCGTCCCCCTGATAGCCGCGGACCATGGCGCTCGCCAGCTCGCCGATGAGGTGCGGGTCCTCTCCGAACGTCTCGCTGACCCGGCCCCAGCGCAGGTCCCGCGCGATGCAGAGCACTGGAGAGAAGGTCCAGTGCACACCGGTGGCGGCGACCTCCTCGGCCGTCGCGCGGGCGACGCGCTCGATCAGGTCCGCGTCCCACGACGCGGCCAGGCCGAGCTGGGTGGGGTAGATCGTCGCGCCGGGCCAGAAGGAGTGCCCGTGGATGCAGTCCTCGCCGACCAGGAGCGGGATCCGCAGGCGCGTCTCGGCCGTGAGCCGGTTCGCCTCCAGGATGCGCTCCGGGGAGGTGTGCAGGATCGAGCCCACGTGACGCCGGAGGACGTGGTCACGCAGGTCGTCGCGGGCGTCGAGTTGGAGCATCTGCCCGACCTTCTCCTCGACGGTCATCCGGCCGAGCAGGTCGTCGACCCGCTCCGCCGTCGTCAACGACGCGTCCTGGTAGGGGAGGAGGTCGGCGGACAGGGTGTCCGCGAGGGGCAGGGTCGACGTCATTCCGTCACGCCTTCCGTGGTGGTCGTGGTGGACCCGTTGCCGGGCTTCGGGGCGTCCGCCCCGGTGCGCACCTGGGTGACGGTCGCGTTGATGTTCAGGCCCTTCTTCTTCATGGCACGGGCGCGCTCGCCCGCCGAGCGCAGGCGCGGGTTCACGTACTCGTCGATGCCGAAGTTGACCAGCGAGAGGGCGACGCCCAGGATCGCGATGCAGAGACCGGCGGGGACGTACCACCACCAGTAGTCCGGGAACGCGTTGTTCTGCTGCGCCCAGAACAGCACCGTGCCCCAGTTGAGGTTCGACACCGGGATGACGCCGATGAACGCCAGGGTCGTCAGGCCCAGGACCGCGGCGGTCATGGTGCCGACGAAGCTGGAGGCGATGAGCGCCATCAGGTTCGGCAGCATCTCGACCAGGATGATGCGGTGCAGCGGCTCCCCGTTGGCGCGTGCGGCCTGGATGAAGTCGCGGTTGCGCAGCGACATGGTCTGCGCGCGGAGCACACGGGCGCCCCACGCCCAGCCGGTGAGGCCGAGCACCGCGGCGATGACGATCAGCGGCGGGTCCTCGAACTGCGACGCGATGATGATCATCAGCGGGAGGCCGGGGATGACGAGGAACACGTTCGACAGCGCCGAGAGCGACTCGCTCTTCCAGCCGCGCAGGTAGCCGGCTGTCACACCGACGGCGATCGCGACGATCGTCGCCATGATCGTCGCCAGGAACCCGACGACGAGCACGCCGCGGGTGCCGTAGACGATCTGGCTGAAGACGTCCTGGCCGATGTGGGTCGTGCCCAGGAGGTGCTGGAACGACGGCGGCTGCAGGGTCTCGTCGAGGTTCTGCGCGTTGGGGTCGTACGGAGCGATCCACGGCGCGAAGATCGCGACGAGGACGAACACCCCGAGGATGATGAGGCCCGTGGCGGACTTCGGGTTGCTGAACATCGCCAGCGAGACCTTCAGCTGCGACCAGAAGGTCTTCCGCTCCGGGGTGTGCTCGGAGCCCTGCTGGGGGCGGCCGGCCAGGACGGCCATGGTCGCCGGGGCACCGACGCCGACCGGCTGATCGTGGGCCGGTGCGGTCTCGGCGGGGACTGTTCTTTCGGCGGGGGTGGTCATGTTCAGGCCTCCGTCTGGCGGGTGCGCGGGTCGAGGATGGCGTACGCGATGTCCGCGATGATGTTCGCCACCAGCACGGCCAGGACGAGGACGAGGAAGATCCCCTGCATCAGCGCGTAGTCCTTCGCGTTGGTCGCGTTGAGCAGCAACAGCCCGATTCCGGGATACGAGAACACCATCTCCATCACGAGCGTGCCGCCGACGATGAAACCGATCGCGAGCGCGAAGCTCTGGATCTGCGGCAGCACCGCGTTGCGGGCGGCGTAGCGCCAGAGCACGCGCCGGTTCGGCATGCCCTTGGCCTGCGCGACGGTGATGTAATCCTCGTCGAGCACGGTCAGCATCATGTTGCGCATGCCGAGCACCCAGCCGCCGAGCGAGACGACCACGATCGTGGCCACCGGGAGGACGGCGTGCGAGACGACCTCGGAGATGAACTCCGCGTTCCAGCCCGGCTCCACGCCCACTTCATACGCGTGCCCTGCGGGGAACCAACCGAGGGTCGTGGAGAAGATGGCGATGAAGATGAGGCCGAGCCAGAAGTAGGGGATGGTGCCGAGGAACGTCGTGACGGGCACGAACAGGTCGAGCCGGCTCCCGCGCTTCCAGCCGACGACCGCGCCCAGGCTGGTTCCGATGACGAACGAGATGATCGTGGCGACACCGACGAGTCCGAGGGTCCAGGGCAGGGCCGACGCGATCGCATCGCCGACCGGCGCCATGCCGGTCGAGATCGAGATGCCCAGGTTGCCGTGCAGGAGCATGTTCCAGTAGTTGACGTACTGGTCCCAGAGCGGGACGGACTTGTCCAGGCCGAACAGCGCGCGGAGCGCCTTCTCGGCGTCCGGCGTCAACTGACCCTGGCTCCGCGCCATGAACGAGTCGACCGCGTCGCCCTTCATCAGGCGCGGGAGGAAGAAGTTGACGGTGATGGCGGCCCACAGGGTGAAGGCGTAGAACGCCACCCGGCCGCCGATGAAGCGCCACGGGATCCGCGAGCGGCTGCGCTCCGTGCGGGCGGCCGTCGTGCCGACGAGCGTCGGGTCGACCGAGGTCTGCGAATCGGCGCTCACAGCGCACCTCCCGAAGTCTGCGTGGTCAGTGGGGTCTGCGCGGTCGCGGTGGCCTGGGCAGCCAGCTCCCGGAAGTGCTTCTCGGGGTCGGGCGACGCGGCGCGCAGCTCGCGGGTGTACGGATCCTGCGGGTGCAGGATGACGGCGTCGGCGGTTCCGCGCTCGACGACCTTGCCCTGGTTGAGCACCATGATCTCGTCGCTGAAGTGCCGCGCCGTGGCGAGGTCGTGCGTGATGTAGAGGACGCCGAGCCCCTCCTCGCGCTGCAGATCGGCGAGCAGGTTGAGCACGCCGAGGCGGATGGAGACGTCGAGCATCGAAACCGGCTCGTCGGCGACCAGCAGCGCCGGGCGCGAGGCCAGGGCGCGGGCGATCGCCACGCGCTGACGCTGACCGCCGGAGAGCTCGTGCGGGCGCCGGTCGATCACGGTGTCGGCGTCCAGCCGAACGCGCTCCAGCAGCCGCCGCACCTCGTCGTCGACCTCGCGCTTGGGGACGACGTTGTCGAGTCGCAGGGGGCGCTCGATGTGGTGGCGGATGGAGTGGGAAGGGTTCAGCGAGGCGAACGGGTCCTGGAAGACCATCCGCAGCTGCTGCCGGTAGCGCCGCAGCCCACGGCCGCGGCGCGGGATCGGGACGCCGTCGAGGAGGATCTCCCCGCTCGTCGGGGTCTCCAGTTGCGTCAGGATCTTCGCGATCGTCGACTTGCCGCTGCCCGACTGCCCGACCAGGCCGAGGGTCTGGTGCGAGCCCAGGGTGAAGCTCACGTCGTCGAGGGCCTTGAGCTGACCGGCCCCGCGGACGTTGTAGATCTTGGTGACGTTCTTGAACTCGAGGGTCGTCATCGCGCGACCACTCCTCTCTCTCCGGTCAGGCGCGGGAACGAGGCGAGGAGCTTGCGCGTGTACTCGTGCTGCGGGTCGTTCCAGATCTGCTCGGCCGGAGCCAGTTCGATGATCTCGCCCTCGCGCATGATCGCGATGCGGTCGCTGATCTCCAGCAGCAGGGGGAGGTCGTGGGTGATGAAGACGACGGAGAAGCCGAACTCGTGACGGAGCTGGGAGATCTGACGCAGGATCTCGCGCTGCACGAGCACGTCGAGTGCGGTGGTCGGCTCGTCCATCACCATCAGTTGCGGGCGGAGGGCGAGTGCCATCGCGATCATGACGCGCTGGCGCATGCCTCCGGACAGCTCGTGCGGATAGGAGCGCAGACGCTGACCGCCCACCTTCACGATCTCCAGCAGGTCGACGACGGCCTTGCGCCGCTCCGTGCGGTTCATCTCCGGCCGGTGCACGATGAACACGTCTTCGAGCTGCGCACCGATGGTCGCCACGGGGTTGAGGGCGTTCATCGCTCCCTGGAAGACCATGGAGATCTTGTCCCAGCGGAAGCGGCGCATCTGCTCGACGCCGAGGGCGTTGATGTCGACGTCGTCGCCGTCCTTGTCGTGGAAGACGACGCTTCCATCGGTGATGACGGCCGGGGGACGGAGGAGCCGCTGCACGCCGTAGGCGAGGGTGGTCTTTCCGCAACCGCTCTCGCCGGCGAGACCGACGATCTCGCCGCGCTTGATGTCGAGGGTGACGTTCTTGACCGCCTGGACCGGCGGATCCACGTCGTACACGACCGAGAAGTCGCGCACCGAGAGAAGGGTGTCTGTCATGAGTACGTCGCTTTCGTGCTGACCGCGAAGCGTCCGGGGCGGAGTCGGATCGAGACCGATTCCGCCCCGGACGGGTGGGGATGTGCTACTTGCTGACGGGCTTCAGCTTCATGAGCACCTGCACAGCCGAGGGCTGCGTCGGGTCAGCGGTCGCGTACTGGTCGCTCTCGCTGGGCCACCCGACGTACTTGCGGGTGTTGTACTCGGCGAGCTGCGGGTGGGTGCCGATCGCGATGGCCGGGACGTCCTCGACGAAGATCTTCTGGATCTTGTTGAGAGCGGCGGTGCGGGACGCGTCGTCGGACGCCTGCGCGTACTCCTTGAGGAGGGCGGTCGCCTCCGGGTTGTTGTAGCGCCCGAAGTTGTCCGCGACCTTGCCGTCGGCGGCCTGGTCGAGGTACGCGCCGTTCATGACGTCGTCGTAGATGTGCCACGGGTTCGAGCCGGAGCCGGTCCAGTGCAGGGCTGCGTCGAAGTTGCCGGTCGCGATGTTGGTGGTCCAGGTGTCGGCGTCCGGGGTGGCGACCTTGGCGTCGGCGCCGAGCGTGTTCTTCACTTGGGTGGCGACCAGCTGGATGCCGGTGACGTAGTCGTTCCAGCCCTGCGGGTCCTGCAGGGTGAAGGAGACCGGGTTGCCGGACGGGTCGATGAGGGCGCCGTCCTTCCAGGTGTAGCCGGCGTCGGTGAGGACCTTCTTGGCCCCGTCGACGTCGATCGAGAAGTTCTGGTCCTTGTACTCCGGAGCGATGTACTGGTCACCGGTCGGCTGCGGGATGCCCGTCACGTTCTTGAGCTCGGGACCGGCGTTGCTGCGGGCCTTCTCGGCGTGCGCCTTGCGGTCGACGACCATGTTGACGGCCTTGCGGAACGCGACGTTGTCGAACGGAGCCTTGGTGGTGTTGACCAGGATCATGTCCGGGCTGAGGACGTTCGCGCCCCAGAACACGTTGTGCTTCGGGTCCTTGTCGACGTAGTTCTTCTGGTAGTCGGTGATGAAGATCTGCGCCCAGTCGGTCTCGCCGTTCTGCAGGCCGCGGAGGAGGCCGGTGTTGTCGTTGTACTCGAGGTACTTCAGCTCGCCCACCGGGACCTTGCCGCCCCAGTAGTCGGTGCGGGCCTTGAGCACGACACCCTGCGACGA
This sequence comes from Leifsonia aquatica H1aii, assembly GCF_000633535.1. Lineage (GTDB taxonomy): Bacteria > Actinomycetota > Actinomycetes > Actinomycetales > Microbacteriaceae > Leifsonia > Leifsonia aquatica_A. Next base: position 37,419 of record NZ_AYMR01000011.1, read on the forward strand.
GAAGGTCTTGATCGTGTACGGGCCGGTGCCGACCGCGTCCTTGATCGCGTCCTTGGTCGGGTCGGCGATGCTCTTCCACTGGTGCTCGGGCACGATGGCGGTCTGGAGCACATCGCCCTGCTTGACGAACTTCGACTCGGTGAAGCTGAGGACGACGTTGTCCCCGTCCTTCTTGACGTCGGCGAGCTTCAGGCCGGCGAGGTCGAGGGCGGGAGTGCTCTTGATGAGGTTGAAGGTGAAGACGATGTCATCGGCCGTGAAGGGCTTGCCGTCGCTCCACTCGACGCCCTCGCGGGGCGTGACCGTCAGCTGCGTGTAGTCGGAGTTCCACTCGACCTTCGACGCGAGCCACGGGGTGGTCTCGTTCTTGCCGACCGGGTTGACCATGGCCAGCGGCTCGAAGATCATGCGGTTGTAGCCGAGCGACTGGCCGGAGCCGGTGGCGATGAACGGGTTGTTGATCTGCGTGGCGAGGACGGCGGCGCCGTCCGGCTTCGCGACGGTGATCGACCCGCCCGATCCGCTCGCTGCGTTCGAGCCGTTGCTCGCGCATCCCGTCAGCGCCAACGCGCCGACAGCGACGATCGCGGAGCCCGCGATCAAGAGCTTCCTAAGCCTCATTGCTTCTCCTTCGTGACGGCACAATCCTTGTGCCTGGTGGTGCAGGGGTGTGATGGTGAACATAACTTGCTTACTGGTCAGAAAGCAAGTTAGCGTGAGGTTACTGGGTGGTAAGCTGCCACGCAACCACCACAGAGCGAAAGAAGATGCGGGATGGCCACCACCGCCGGCACGGCCAACCCGCGCCCCGAGACCGAGCGCAAGCGCAAGGACATCCTGCGTGCGGCCGTCGAGGTCTTCGGCACCAAGGGCTCCACCAACGGCACCCTCGCCGACATCGCCGAGCAGGTCGGGATGACCCACGCCGGCGTGCTGCACCACTTCGGGTCGAAGCAGAACCTGCTCCTCGAGGTGCTCGAGTTCCGCGACCAGGACGACGTCGCCCACCTCGCCGACCGCCACATCCCGGGCGGCCCCGCCCTCTTCACCCACCTGGTGCAGACCGCGTTCCGCAATGCCCAGCGCGCCGGGATCGTCCAGGTCTACACCGTGCTCTCGGCGGAGTCCGTCACGGACGACCACCCCGCCAAGTCGTACTTCGAGGAGCGCTACCACACGCTCCGGCGCGAGATCGACGAGGCGTTCCGCGAGCTCTGCGCCCAGGAGGGCGTCACGGACCCCGACACCATCGATAAGGCCGCGGCCTCGATCCTCGCCGTCATGGACGGACTCCAGCTCCAATGGCTGCTCGAACCCGGATCCGTCGACCTCGCCGGCGCCAGCGAGTTCGCCATCCAGGCGATCGTGAACGGCGTGCTGCACCCGGGGCCGGAACTCACGTCGTACGCGCGCGAGGACTGAGGCCGGACGGCAGAATGGGTGGCGTGCCGGAGGACGCCGCGACAGGGATCGCGCTGTCGCGCGCCTATCTGGCGGAGGTGGTCGCACCGCTCCTCGTGGACGGCTTCCCCGGCATCCCTTTCGCCGCCGGACGGCTCGGAACCGGCTCGGACGTCCTGGGACTGGACGACGACGTCTCCCGCGACCACGATTGGGGTCTCCGGCTCAGCCTCTTCGTACCTCCCGGGCTGGCGGCAGGCGTGGACGCGCATCTCGCCGATCACCTCCCGACAGCGTTCCGCGGCCACCCCACCCGCTTCGCCTTCACCGGGGAGGGCGCACCCCGGCACCATGTCGAGGTGAGCTCGGTGGCGGACTTCGCCTCGGCCCGGCTGGGTTTCGATCCGCGCGACGGCATGGGCGTGCAGGACTGGCTCTCCGTCAGCGGTCAGGCGGCGCTGGAGGTGACCGCCGGCCCCGTCTTCGTCGACCGGACCGGCGACCTCGAGTCCGTGCGCCGCGCGCTGACCTGGTACCCCGACGACCTGTGGCGCCACGTGCTCGCCTGCGACTGGGACACGATCGGCCAGGAACTCCCCCTGGTGGCACGCGCGGCGGAGGTGGGGGACCGGCTCGGCTCACGGATCATCGCGGCCCGACTGTCCAAGACAGTGCTGCACCTCGCCTTCCTCCTCGACCGGTCCTGGCCGCCGTACGCGAAATGGTTCGGCACACGCTTCGCACGGCTGTCGCGCTCCAGCACCGTGGGCCCCGCGATCGCCGCCGTCCTCGACGCACCCGACCTGGCCTCCCGGCATCGCGGCCTGGCCGACGCCCTCGACGCCCTCCTCGATCAGCAGAACGCTCTCGGCCTGACATCGGTGGAGACGGCGCTCGTCCCGTTCTGGGACCGACCGCACCTGCACCCGGACCCGGCGATCGGTACGCAGCTCCTCGACGGCATCGCCGACCCCGAGGTGCGCCGCCTCCCGCGCGGGCTCGGCTCGATCGAGCAGCGCACCGACACCGTGGCCGTGCTCATGGATCCGCACGCGCGACTCCGGCTCGTCGGCTCCTCGGACCGGCCGGGGAGGTCCGACGGACCGGAGGAGGGTTTGGCCGAAGGCAGTCGAGCAGGTAGTCTGGCTGAACGTCCGGACGCCCGCTGATTCACTGGGATCTCCGGCCACGCGAGTGTAGTTCAATGGTAGAACTTCAGCTTCCCAAGCTGATAGCGCGGGTTCGATTCCCGTCACTCGCTCCACGATTCGACGAGCTCCGGTGTGAATCCTTCTCGCACATCTCGAGACGTGCCTCGGCAATGCGCGCGGATGGAGCCGGGACAGCACCGCCCCGACAGAGACCAGTGTGCCGCCCACGTTCCTCGGCCGAACACGGTCGCGAGGCTCGTCCTCCGACCGGCTCGCCGAGATGATCGCAGAGCAATGCACACGCGCGAAGCCGACAGAGCGAACGCGATGAGGGCTCTCAGCCGTGTCGGCTCCTGGTCAGCCCAGGCCGACGAGGCTCGGCACCACCGAGGCGACTCCCGGGTCATCGGCATTCGCGGCCGCCTCGACGACCACGTCGCCTGCAGGGTCGTGGAAGCCACCGTCGCACCAGTGTTTCGTGGGCCGGAGCGAACCGGCGACCCGGACCACGGCACTCTCTCCCGTATCCAGCCACACCGGAGCGAACCCGACGAGCACCCGCTCCGGGAAGTCCGCCTCACTGAGCCGTGCATACAACTGCACGACCTGGCGCCCCCTGCGTGAGCCGGTGTTGGAGACCCGGACGGTCGTCACGATGCTCTCGTCGTCGACCTCCACGACGGCGAGGGAGTCGATCGAGAACGTGGTGTACGAGAGACCGAACCCGAGCGGGAATGCCGCTGGGCGGCCGTCGCGGTCGAGGAGCCGCTGGCCGAACCACCGGTCGTAGGTGATCGACGTCGCGTTGCGGTCGAAGTACGGCAGGTGCGCCTCGCTCGTGGGGATGGAGTACGGCAGCCTGCCGACGGCGTCCGATTCGCCGAACAGGACCTCGGCGAGCGCAGCCCCGCCCTCGCTCCCGCTGTACCAGCCGAAGACCACGGCGGCGACGTCGTCGCGCCACTCCTCGGTGATGACGGCACCGGCGCTGACCATCACGACGACGGTGCGCGGGTTGGCAGCGGCGGTGGCCCGAATCAGGGCGACGTCGTGGTCGGGGAGCCGGAGCGAGACCCGGTCGCCGCCGTCGGCGTCACCCATGACATTTCCGCTCTCCTGGCTCATCCTCGCCAGGTCCACTCCGGGCGGGAACGGCGGGAAGACCGCGCGCACCTCAGGCGTGCTCATGCCTTCGGCACCGAGGTACTCCCCCTCGTCCGCGGCCGTGTAGCCGACGACGACGATGGCGACGTCCGCGACGGCAGCGGAGTCGGCCACGGCATGGAGGTCGTCACCGGGCAGGTGATCGATCTGCGCTCCGGGAAGGAACTGTTGCAGGCCCTCGAGCGGGGTGACGACGTGGGGTGTGCGAACGGTCGAGGAACCCTTGTCGCCGGTGTTCGAGACGTCGGCCAACGTTCCGACCAGGGCGATCCGACGCGTGGACGAGGCGTCCAGGGGAAGAAGTGGCGCATCGCCGACGACATCGTTCTTCACCAGCACGATCGCTTCGCGGGCGACTTCGCGGGCCAGCGCACGGTGCTCCGCCGAGAAGACGACGTCGTCGCCGGGCTCCGCAGCGAGGTCGGTGCTGTAGAAGCGGAGCTGCGTGGCGACGATCCGCAACGCCGCGCGGTCGACATCCGCCCAGGACGTCCTGCCTTCGGCGAGGTCTCCGGGCAACCGTTGAGCCCGCTGCTGACGCAATGGCGCCTCCACGTCGAGGCCCGCACGAAGCGACTTCGCCGTGTCGCGGAGCCCGAAGATGAAGTCGGTGATCGTGATGCCGGCGAAGCCCCACTCGTCGCGGAGGATATCGGTCAGCAGGTGCTCGTTCTGGCCGGCCCATTCGCCGTTGACGGAGTTGTAGGAGGCCATCACACCCTCGGCGCCCGCCTCGATGACGCGCCGGAAGTGCGGAAGGTAGACCTCGTGCAGCGCGGACTCGTCGACGGCGACGTCCACGGAGAAACGCGCATTCTCCATCGAGTTCAGGGCGAAGTGCTTGACCATCGCCATGCCGTGCCGACGGACTCCGCGGGTGACGGCCGCCCCCATCTCCCCGAGGATCAGCGGGTCCTCCGAGTAGGTCTCCTGCACACGCCCCCAGGCGGGATGGCGCGGGAGGTTGATGCAGACGCCGGCGAACAGGTTGCCGCCCTGGGCGCGCATCTCCGCACCGATGGCCTCCCCGACACGCTCCTCGAGCTCGACGTCCCAGGTCGCCCCCCGCGCCATGGCCACCGGAAACGCCGTGGACGCGCCCATCACCACGCCGCGCGGTCCGTCACTGAACCGGATGCCCGGCAGCCCGATGCGCTCGATCTCACCCATCACGATGGGGCGCACGTTGTAGGCGTGTCCCATCTCGGCCATCCCGCTCCAGAACTCGCCGTCGCCGTCGAGCAGCCAGAGCTGCTCCTCGGGGCTGAGCGAGTCGACCAGGTCGCGCGCCTCCTGGTGGGCGTCGGCGCCGTGACGGATGCGGTCGACAGCGCGGCCGAACGGGCTCGTGGGGTCGATGCGGTGTGCGGACATGGGTCCACCTTTCTTCGATGCGAATGGAGATTCCGAGCTGTGTCGACTCAGCTCACGGCGGCGTTCCGACCCGGTCCACGCTCGACGGCAAGCAGTGTCGTCGCGACCGACCCGAGCCCGTCCGCGCTGACGACCACGGTGATGTCGCCTGTCCCGGTGGGTCGCACGATGGCGAGCGCCCGGCCGTCGAAGGTCGTGCAGCTCGAGCTGTGGAACGGCTCCGCGCTGTCGGGCCGACCACTGCTGAGCGCCTGGAGCACGCCGGCGCCTTCCACCTCGACCGTGACGGTGGTGTCGGAGTCCGTGCTGAGGACGCCGCGCTCGTCGCGGAGCTCGATCGGCACGTAGGCGAGGTCGCCCGCCTCCACGCGGAGCTCGCTCCGCTCGGCCGCCACGACGAGTCCCGGCGCGCCGGAGGCCGTGGTGAGGGCCGTGCGGGCGACCTCTGAACCCCTTGCCGACGCGACGGCGACGATCTCGCCCGGCTGATACGCGATGTCGAACCGTGCTTGGAAGGCCCGCTCTGCGCCCACCTTCGATCGGCCGACGCTCTCGCCGTTGACGATGAGTTCGATCTCGTCGGCGTCGCTGTACACGTCGACGACGATCGGTGTCCCCGCTTCAGCGGACCAGGTCCAGCTACTGATGGAGTCCGTCCACGCCCATCCACCCGGCGCAGCCTGGCGGCCGCGGGTCTCGGGTCGGTGCACCGCGAGGTACGGCTCACTGCGCAGCCCGAAGACCGTCTCGCGGTAATAGGAGATGGTGCGGCGATGGCCGGTGATGTCGATGTCTCCGCACCAGGCCGTGCGCCACGGGTACGGCGCCTCGAACTCGGGCGCCTCGTCGGCGTAGCGGACGCGGCCGATGCCGACCTCGCCGAGGTAGTCCCAGCCGGTCCAGGTGAAGTCGCCGATGACGTGGACGTTGCGGGTCACCAGGTCCCACAGCACGTCGATGTGGCCAGGGAACGTCTCCGTGCCGACGATGACCCGGTTGGGGAACAGGTCCCGGTCCAACTCGTAGCGGCCGTCGCCGTAGTTCAGGCCGGCGACGTCGAGGACGCTGAAGGTCTCTTCGGTCTTCGCGGTGACCAGCGGGGAGGCGGTGACGCGGTTCATCATGTCGCCCGCGCTGCCCATGGCGTCGTTGACGCCGCCGGCCGCGCCCCCGCCCCCGCGTTCGCGCATCATGACCATCACGTCGGCGATGGTCGAGACGAAGCCGTTGACGCCGTTGGTGACGAGCCGGGTGCTGTCGAGGGCGCGCACCTTCTCGGCGATGCGGCGACCGAGCTGGGAGCCGAGCGGGCTGCCGGTCTCCGGGATCTCGTTGCCGATGGAGTAGAAGATGACGCTGGGGTGGTTGAAGTCCTGGGCGACCATCGACTCGATGTCGCGCTCCCACCAGTCGGCGAAGCGCAGCGAGTAGTCGAAGGAGGACTTGCTCTCGGTCCAGATGTCGAAGGCCTCGTCCATGACGAGCATCCCGAGCCGATCGCAGGCGTCCAGCATCGCGCGGCTGATCGGGTTGTGGGCGCTGCGGATCGCGTTGAAGCCGGCCGCTTTCAACCGTTCGATGCGGCGTGCCTCCGCGGCCGGGAAGGCGGCAGCGCCCAGCGGGCCGTTGTCGTGGTGGATGCAGGCGCCACGCAACTTGACGGTCTCGCCGTTGATGCGCAGGCCGTGCTGCGGGTCGATGCGGATGGTGCGGATGCCGAAGCGCTCGATCCGTTCCTCACGGATGTCGTCGCCGTCGCGCAGACGGACTCGCGCGGAGTAGAGGTGGGGCGAGTCGACGTTCCAGAGCACCGGCTCGGAGACGTACGTGCGGATCCTGGCGCGTTCCTCGCCGCCTGCTCGCAGCGTCACCGGGGCCGACCCCGAGGCGACGACAGCGCCGTCGGCGTCGAGGACGTCGAGGTCGACGCTGATCGTGCGGAGGCGCGTGGAGGCGTTGACGACCTCCACGCAGACCTCGACCGCGGCGCGTTCGGCATCCACGTCGGGTGTCGTCACGCGCACACCGAACGGGGTACTGTGCACGAACTCGTCCACCAGCAGCGATGCGCCGCGCGTGATGCCTGCGCCCGTGTACCAGCGCGAGTCGTCGTGAGCCCGCACCTCGACGCGGAGGGTGTTCGTCGCGCCGTAGCGGAGGCAGTCGTCCAGCGGCAGTACAAACGCCGTGTACCCGTAGGGTCGCTGGCCGACGACATCTCCATTGAGGAAGACGACGGCGTCGCGGTAGGCGCCATCCAGCTCGAGCGAGACGCGCTTCTGCGCCCACTCGGCCGGCACCTCGAACTCCTTGGAGTACTCGAACGCCGCGGATCGCGGGAAATAGGCGGATTTCCCGAGCCCGTCGGACGTGCGCTCCTGCCCGATGAGGGCGTCGTGCGGCAGAGTGACCGGGACGGCGGCCTCCCCCTGACCTCCGAGCTGCGCGAAGATACTGGTCTTGGGCCGGACGGTCCAGCCGTCGTTGAACGCGCTCCGGGTCATCGATTCCTCCTGAATGTTGCGGTGTGCTGAGCGTCTGACGCACTCACGGAGTGAGGCTCCGACCGTTGTCGCGGGCGACGCCACCCAGCCAGGCGAGGCTCCGCTTCGGCGAGCGGACGAAGGACGTCCGGTCCACCGCGATGAGCCCGAACGTGGGCTCCCAGTGACCCCACTCGTAGTTGTCGAGCAGGCTCCAGTGCAGGTAGCCGCGCACGTCGATGCCGTCGTCGATCGCGGCGGCGAGCCCGCGGAGTGCCTCCGTCGTATAGGCGATGCGCCGCTCGTCGTCAACGGTGGCGATGCCGTTCTCGGTGACGAGGACGGGCAGCCCCGTGACCTCCGATGCATGTCGCACCGCGATGCCGAGCGCGTCGGGTCGGTACGCCGCGCCGGTGAGGGTGTTGTCCGGGTGCTCGGGATGCGGGACGACACCGTTCTCGTCGACGTTCTGCGAGCTGTACGACTGCACGCCGATGAAGTCGTCGCCGCGCGCCGCCTCCAGGTAGATGTCCTCCGCCTCCCAGCGGATTTCGGCGAGCTTCGCCTCGTTCCCGGGGAGGGCCTCCAACGCCTGGTCGGCGATCGACCAGCCGACCTTGGCGGAGGTCGTCCGGCGCAGCACCTCGCGCGCCGCGTGATGCGCCGCGATGAAGGGCGCCGCGTACTCCGCCGTCGGGGTGGGGAGGTTCGCGGCGATCCGCGCCTGCTCGGCCTCGCCGTCGACCGTCGGGCTCTGCCAGGTCGAGAGCCGGCCGTCGCGCATGGCCTCCTGCAGCATCGTCATCATCGCGAGCATGTTGGGCTCGTTGATGGTGACGACCCACTCCACGCCGTCGAGGATGGCGGACGCCCGCTCCACATACGCGGCGAAGCGGTCGATCGCATCCGGGGCCGTCCACCCCCCGGCCTGGGCGAACCAGGCCGGGACGGTGAAGTGGTGCAGCGTGACCACCGGGACGATGCCCAGCTCGAGCGCCGTCTCGATCATGCGCCGGTAGTGGGCCAGCTCGGCAAGCGAGAACTGTCCCTGCTTGGGCTCGATGCGGGCCCACTCGATGCTGAACCGGTACGCGGTCAGTCCCGCCTCCGCCAGGAGCCGCATGTCCTCGCGATAGCGGTGGTAGCTGTCGACGGCATCGCCGCTCGGATCGGTTCCCGGCATCATGCCCTCGCGCAGCCACCAGTCGCTGTTGACGTTGCTGCCTTCGGTCTGATGGGCGGCGGTGGAGGCTCCCCAGAGGAAGCCGTCAGGGAAGGGCGACATGTTCGGCGACTCCTGGCGGATCAGCGGACGGACTTGATCCGCAGGATGAACACACCGCCGAGCAGGGTGAACACACCCGCGACGATGTAGAGCAGCGGGTAGTTCTTCTCCGCCGCGCTCACTCCGATGGCGAGGATCAGGGAGGCGGCGACCGGGGCGACAGCCTGCGGGATGGTGACGGCGAACTGGGTGATGCTGATGTACCGGCCGGCGTCGGTGTCCTTCTCCGGCAGCACGTCGATCATCAGCGCCTGGTCTACCGCCGAGAAGACGCCGATGGCGAAGTTGGCGAGCACGCTCCCCACGATGAGGAGGGTCAGGTCGGGGGCGAGGGCCTGCACGACGGATCCGGCGAGGAAGACGGCTGCCGCGGTGATGATGAAGGGCTTGCGGCGCTTGAGGCGGTCCGAGAGGAAGCCGCCGCCGACGGCGCCGAGGACCGTGCCCAGCACGCCGATGATGCCGGCGATCGCGATGATCCCGCCGACCTTCTCGACGGTCAGTCCGAGCCGCGCAGCGTAGAAGAAGGCGGTGAACGTCGTGGCGAGGGTGAGGCCGAAGAAGAACAGGAAGCGGCCGAGCCAGTTCCAGCCGAAGTCGCGATTCTCCATCGGGTTGAAGACATACTTCGAGATCACCGACGTGAAGGTCAGGCGGGTGTCGAAGGTGAGGCCGCGGCTGTCGCCCTCCTTGTAGCGCAGCACGAACAGACCGACCAGGACGATGGCGACGGCGCCGGGGACCAGGAAGAGGGCGAACGGGGACGAAGCGAGGGAGCCGGCGAGTGCCGAGCCGAAGACAGGAGCGACCATGGTCGCGAGCCCGGTGATGCCGGCGACCTTGCCGCGCTGCGAGAGAGGCAGCCGGTCGGCCTGGATGGCGACGAAGTTGTTGATCACCTGGCTGAACGTCATCTGCGCGAGCACCCAGCCGAGAGCGAGCACGATCAGGTTCGGCGCCACCGCGAGGATGACCAGAGCGATCGTCCCGCCGATCATGCCGCCGATCAGCCACGGCCGGCGGCGGCCGAGACGGGAGCGTGTCCGGTCGCTCAACTGACCGCCGAGGGGACCGACGAGCAGGGCGGCCAGGGAGCCGATGCCGAGGATGTAGCCGAGGTACTCCGCGTGTCCGGGATCGAGGCTGTTCACGCGGATGGAGAGCGAGATCGCCAGCGGGGTGACGAAGGCGAGGTAGACGCCGAAGACACCCGCAAAGAGGAGCCAGATGAAACTGGCGCGGACTCTGGGGAGATCCGGCTGGCCGGATCCCGCTGCAGCGGCCAGCGCCTCCGCCTCTTCGGAAGCGACCGGACCTGCCAAGGGGGCTGCCGCGCCCCCGACGGCGGAAAGCGTCTCGTCGTTGTGACTCATGGTGACCTCTTCGTCTGATTGAGCGCCGAAAACCCCATCCCAGCGCGATTTTCGATGACTGTAGCACGAAAGTCGCGCTGTGGTGGTAGTTTCATTTCATGAGCACCACGACGCGCGGCCCCTATGCGAAGACAGCCGGCGTCCGCAGGCGGATCCTCGATGCCGCGATGGATGTCTTCGCGGAGACCGGCTACCGCGCCACCACGATGAAGGAGATCGCCGAACGCGCAGGGATCAGCCAGCGCGGCCTCGTGCATCACTTCGCCAACAAGGCCGATCTGCTGGCCGCCGTGCTGGAGGTCCGCGAAGCGCAGAGCGCGGTCCTCATGCCGCCGCTCGGCTCGTCGATCGAGGCGTTCGCAGGCATGCTCGACGTCGTCGCCGAGAACAACAACAGGCCGGGGCTCGTCGAGCTCTACAGTGTGCTGTCCGCCGAGGGAACGGATCCCGAGCACCCCGGTCACGAGCACTTCCGCCAGCGCTACTCCGACCTCCGGGACTACTTCACGTTCGCCTTCGATGCGCTGCGCGCGCACGGCGAGCTCGAATCGACGCTGAGCTCGAAGGATTTGGCCGCGGGCTTCGTCGGCCTCATCGAAGGTCTCCAGATCCAGTGGCTCTACGACCGGAAGACGGTCGATCTCGAGCCGATCCTGCGGGCGTTCCTGGAGAGCGTCATCCCGCGGTACTCGACGTTGACCGCGGCAGCGCAGACCAGCTGAGGGTGTTCGGGGGCGATCCCGTCGCCGAGACCGTGGCGTGAGCGGCGCGGAGAGACCTTCGGACGCACCTCCCGGCCGTCCACTCGCGCCCTGGACGGCGGCGGCCCCGACACAGCAGTCTGAACCCCGGGGAGGAGCATGATGGACGACCGACGGAAGACCCTGTATCTCGTGCGCCACGGGCGGACGGCGCTCAACGCGGAAGGACGTCTGCGCGGACTGGCCGATCCGCCCCTCGACGCCATCGGTCACACGGAAGCCCGGGCGGTCGCCGAGGCCCTCGCCTCCCGGGGACTCGTCGCCGTGCGCTGCAGCCCGCTCAACCGAGCGGCGACGACCGCGCGGATCATCGCCGAGCGCTCCGGGTGCGAGTGGGAGTCCGACCCGGCCTTCAACGATCGCGACTACGGTCCGTGGACCGGACACCTCATGGCCGAGGTCGTCGCGGAGTTCGGGAGCGTCGATGCCGCACCCGGCGTGGAGCCCTCGTCTCGGGTGCTGGAGCGGGCCTTTCCTGCGCTGGACCTGCTCGTGACGGCGGCGGACGGCCCCGTCTGCGTCGTGACGCATGATGCCGTGATCCGACCGATCCTCCGCGCCGTCGATCCCGACCGCACCGATCTGCGCGTGCCCACGGGATCGTGGAACGAGCTGGTGCGGGATCACGACCGCTGGAGGATCGCGCAATCGGATCGGAAGCCCTGACCAGCACCCGGACCGTGGCGCGAACCCGCCGTGTCAGGATGGAGGCGCACTGCCGGGAAGGCCGGCGGTCGAGACGAACCGCCGGCGGGGCGGAGGACGGCAGGGCACGTGGGAGTCCGCGCTCGAGACGGGCGGCCGCGCGGGCGGGCCGGGAGGCTCATCGCGACCGTGATCGCTTCGGCGCTCTGCGCACTCGCCGCGGCCGGCGGCGTGCTGGTCGCCGACGAGGGGCCCGCGCAGGCCCGCGCCGGGAACGACGCACCGGTCGTCACCTCCCGCACTCCCACCGGTGTCGACGACTTCTCCTTCGCGAGCTTCGACGGGGACTACCGCCTCGGCCGCGACCCGGAGGGCCATTCCACGCTCACGACGGTCGAGACGCTGGTCGCGCGCTTTCCGGCGACCGACCAGAACCACGGCATCCGGCGGGAGCTGGTCGAGGACTACGACGGCCAGCCGACCGGTCTGCAGGTCGTGTCGGTGACCGACGGGAACGGCACCCCGCGACCGTACACGAGCGACTCCGACGACGGGATCCTCTCGCTGACGATCGCCGCGAAGGACTACGTGCACGGCGACCAGACCTACGTCATCACCTACCGGCAGACGAACGTCACGCGCCACTTCTCCGACACGGACGATGACGAGTTCTACTGGGACGCCAACGGCACCGCCTGGGCGCAGCCCTTCGACCGGGTGACGGCGACCGTGCACCTCGGCCCCGGCCTGAGCGAGGCCCTGCAGGGCGACGCGTCCGCCTACCGCGGGGCTCAGGGCTCGACGACGGCGGCGCCCGTCGAGCGCACCGACGACGGGTTCCGCTTCACGGCCGACCGGCTGGGGGCGCGGGAGAACCTCACGTTCGCGATCGGGTTCGCGTCCGGCACGTTCACGGCGCGGGCCGACGGGCTGTTCGACACCGGATGGGGTCATGTCGCCGTCGGGGGCCTGATGCTCGTCGTCCTCTCCCTGGTCGGAGCGATCGTCGTGCGGGTGCGCCTGCTGCGCGACGCTCCGGGGCGCGGCACCATCATCCCCGAACACGTCCCGCCGCCGGAGGGACTGCTGCTGACGGCGGACATCACGCGGCGCACCACGAAGGCGGTCGCGGCGCAGACGCTCGACCTCGCCGTCTCGGGCCGGGTGCGCGTCCTGCAGACGACCGGCTTCCTCGGTCGGCCGAAGTACGCGCTCGAGTTCGTCTCGACGGAGGCGACCGGGCGCCAGGCGCTCCGGCAGCCGCACCCGACACGCGACGAGCTGGAGTTCCTCCGGGCGCTCTTCGGAGACGAACTCGTGCCGGGTGCGACGCTCGAGCTCGGCTCGTCCGACTCGCGGGTCGCCCGCGCGATCTCCGCCCTGCAGAAGCGCGTGCACACGGACGCGACCGGCTACGGCTACCGCACCTCGGGGCCGCGCGCCCCGGTCCGCACGGTGTTCTTCACCGGACTGGCCGCGACCGTGCTCGCCGTCGTGGGCTCCGTGCTGTGCATCGTCGGCGTCTACGGCGGAGCGGCACCGTTCCTCCTCCTCGTCGGCGCCATCCTGCTCTTCGTCACCAGCGCCGCCCTCACGTCGCGCTCGCCTCTGACCCCTAGCGGAACAGCCCTGCGCGAATACGTCGACGGGCTGCGGATGTACATCGAGCTCGCCGAGGCCGACCGCATCCGGTACCTGCAGTCGCCGCAGGGCGCGGAGCGCGTGCCGGTCGCGGCGGACGACCCCCGCGAGATGCTGCACCTCACCGAGCGTCTCCTCCCCTGGGCCGTGCTGTTCGGCGACGAGAAGACGTGGCTCGCCGAGCTGGGGAGGTTCTACGAGCAGGCCGGGCAGTCGCCGACCTGGTACGCCGGACAGACCGCGTTCAACGCGGCCGTGCTCTCCCAGATGGTCTCCGGCATCTCCTCCAGCACGACCATCGCGAGCAGCTCGTCGTCCGGCGGCACCGGGGGCGGCGGCTTCTCGGGCGGCGGCGGCGGAGGTGGAGGCGGCGGGGGCGTGTAGGCGCGCAACCCGGCACCGGACCGCTGTTCAGGCCTGCGGCACCCGGATGACCAGCGCGTGGTGCTCCACCCGCAGCTGCGCACCGACGACCGAACCGTTGGGGTCGCCGTCGAGCTGGATCTCCTGCGGCTCGCGGAACCGGACGCGGAGGTTCCTCGCCTGCGCATAGAGGATGGCGCGCGGCTTCGGCGTCAGCCTCCCGACGAACCGGCCGAAGCGGGTGCGGTGCAGCACGCGGTTGAAGGCGAGACGGTAGCCGATGTTGGTCCAGCCTCCTCCGCCTTTCGGGCGCATGACGACCGCGTCGAGCAGCCCGTCGTCGATGACCGCGTCCGGGATGAGCAGCATGCCGGCCGTCAGGCTGCCCGAGTTGCCGACGATCACCGTGTGCGCCCGCATCTCGACGTCGGGCTTGTCGTCCAGGCCGTAGGTCATGTCGAACCGGCGGTTGCCGAGGATGCTGCGGGCGATGGGGTCGGAGTACGCGAGCCAGCCGATTCGCTTCTTCAGCTTCTGGTTGGTGTGCGCGGCCATGTGGGCGTCGAGGCCGATGCCTGCCATGACGAGGAACGCCCGCTCCTCGCTCTCGCCGCCGGCGCGCTCCAGCCGGGCGAAGCCGAGATCGACCGGGCGGTCGTCGCCGTCGAACGCGGTCGCCACCGCGGACCCGAGGTTGCTGACCGGGAGGCCGAGCTCGCGGGCGAACAGGTTGCCCGTGCCCGCGGGGATGACACCGATGGCGATGCCCCTGCCCGCCAGCACGGCGGCGGCGGCACGCAGGGTCCCGTCCCCGCCCGCGACGACGATGAGGTCGGGCGACGATTCCGCGGCACGCTCCACCGCGCTCCGCCCGTCGTCGTCCGCGCTGGTCTCGAACCATTCCGACGCCGCCCAGCCGGCCTTCGCCTCTTGCGCCGCCACCGCGGCCTCGAGCGCGGGCATGCGCACCTTGCTCGGGTTGACCACGACGGCCGCCCGCGGCGGCCGAGGCGATGCGACCAGGTCAGTGCTCATCCGCCCAGGCTATGCGGGATCGCTGCGACGGTCATCACCGGGCCGACAGCGGCGCGGTCGCGGAGTGCGTGCGCCGGCGCATCGTCGATCTGTCCAGGGAGGGCCACGGTTTCTGCATTCCTGCCGGCGTATCGCGCCGTTTGGATGGAGGCATGCGCCCCGACCCCTTCCTCCCTCCGCCTCCCGCCACCCTGCAGAAGCGCCTCGAGTCCGGAGCCGCCGTCGCCTGGGAACAGCACCTGGAGATCCCCACGTATGAACCCGGGCGACCGGAGGAGCTCCCGATGTACCTCGACCGCCGGGTCTATCAGGGCTCCAGCGGGCGGGTGTATCCGTTGCCCGTCATCGACTCCATCGCCGACCACCCGACGCCGCACACCTGGCAGGCGATCCACCTGGAGAACCGCTGGCTGAGACTGGTGGTCCTCCCGGAGCTCGGCGGACGGATCCACGTCGCCTACGACAAAGCCGCCGGGTACGACCTCTTCTACCGCAACACGGTCATCAAGCCGGCGCTCGTCGGCCTGACGGGACCGTGGATCTCCGGCGGCGTCGAGTTCAACTGGCCGCAGCACCACCGTCCGGCGACATTCCTTCCCGTGGACACCACGATCGAGGAGCACGACGACGGTGCGGTGACGGTGTGGTGCTCCGACCACGACCCATTCGCGCGGATGAAAGGAATGCACGGGATCCGACTCCGACCCGACAGCGCGGCGATCGAGGTCGTCGTGCGGCTGCACAACCGGACCAGCGACAGCCAGACCTTCCTCTGGTGGGCCAATGTCGCGGCGAAGGTCCACGACGATTATCAATCGTTCTTCCCGACGGATGTCCGCTACGTCGCCGATCACGCCCGGCGGGCGATCACCGCCTTTCCCGCCGCCGACCGGCCCTACTACGGGGTCGACTACCCCGCGCGAGCGGGGAACGGAGGCGACCGGATCGACTTCTACCGCAACATCCCGGTGCCGACCTCGTACATGGTGACCGACACCGAGGACGACTTCTTCGGCGGATACGACCACCGGGCAGAGGTCGGCTTCGTGCACGTCGCAGACCGGCACATCGCACCGGGCAAGAAGCAGTGGACCTGGGGGGATGCGCCGTTCGGGCACGCGTGGGACCGGCAGCTCACCGATGCCGATGGCCCATACGTCGAGTTGATGGCCGGCGTCTACACCGACAACCAACCGGACTTCGCCTGGCTCGCACCCGGCGAGACCAAGACGTTCACCCAGACCTGGTTCCCCATCCACGGCATCGGACCCGCACACCAGGCGACGACCGACGCAGCGGTCCACCTCGAGCTCGTGGACGGCGCCATCGTCGGCGGAGTCGCCGTCGCCACCGTTCGGCAGGCCCGCGTGACGATCGCCGCCGGCGACCGGACGATCCTCGACGAGACGGTGAGCCTCGAACCCGGGCGGCCGTTCCGATTCACCGTCGCCGCTCCGTCCGATCACCTGCCCGACTACGAACTCGCGGTCACCGACGGCCACGGCGACGTCATCCGGTGGCGTCCGCGCGACGACGCACCGGATCGGGAGCCGTGGACGGCCAGCGCGCCGCCCCTGCCGCAGGACATCGCCGGCTCCGACGAGTTGTACATCACCGGACTGCACCTGTCCCAGAACCGGCATCCGTCGCGGTCCCCGCTCCCGTACTGGAACGAAGCCATCCGCAGAGATCCTCTCGACAGCCGGGCGAACACCGCGGTCGCCGATCATCGGCTTCGGCACGGCCGCTACGCCGAGGCGGAGACGCACATCCTCCGCGCGCTCGAGCGACAGACACGACGCAACGGCAACCCGCGCGACGGCGAGGCCCGTTATCTGCACGGCCTCATCCTGATCCGTCTCGGCCGCACCCGCGAAGCGATCGATGCGCTCGCGAAAGCGGCATGGGACCTGCATTGGGTCGCACCGGCCCACCTCGAGATCGCACGGCTCCACGCTGCGGCCGGGAACGACCGCGCCGCGCTCGAGTCCGCTCTGAAAGCCGCCGAAGCCAACTCCGGGGACTCCCGCGTCACCGCCCTCCGCGTGATCCTTCAGCGTCGGCTCGGGAACCCGACCGACGCTGAGGGACTCTTGTCGCGGCTTCTGGAGGTCGACCCGCTCGACCAGACCGGGCGAGCGCTCGCCGGTCTCCCGACCAGCGTCGACGGTCGCACCCTCCTCGACGTCGCGGGAGACCTCGCCGCAGCAGGCGAGACCGAGCATGCGCTCCGCCTGCTGGCCGACGCGGCTCAGACCCGACCGGGGCCGTCGGGGAACGTCCTCCCCCTCGCCCACTACTACCGAGCGCGCCTCCTTCGGCGGCTCGGAAGGAACGGGGAAGCCGACTCCGCCGTCGGGGAGGCACGCCGCGCCGACCCGCGCTGGTGCTTCCCTGTCGGCCTCGACGACCACGACGTGCTGCGCGACGCTCTCACCCACGACGACGAGGACCAGGTCGCCGCCTCCCTCCTCGCCACCCTCCTGTACGACGCGGGACGTTCCCACGAGGCCCTCGACCTCTGGCGGTCCGTCATCGACGCGGGCGAGGCGGACGCTGCCACCTACCGGAATGCGGCCGTGGCCTCGGTGCCGGTGCTGGGCCATGCAGATCAGGCTCTGGAATGGTACGACCGCGCGTTGCAGCTGCACCGATCCGCCCGCCTCCTGCACGAGCGTGACCAGCTTCTGGCCGTGATCGGCGCCGACGCGACGCGGCGGCTCCGGCTTCTTCGCCCCGACGTCGAACTCGTGGTCGAACGCGACGACCTGACGATCTCGTTCGTGAACCTGCTCCTGGACGTCGGCGACGTCACGGGTGCCCACGCCGTCCTGGCCTCGCGCTCGTTCGCCCCATGGGAAGGCGGCGAGGGTCTGGCCCTCGCCGCCTGGGAACGCGCCACGGCGGCGCTGAGCGAGGCGGCTGAGCACGGTGGCGACGCGGCAGAGGCCCTCCGATGGGCCGAGGCAGCGCTGACTCCGCCGGTCACGCTCGGCGAGGCGCGTCATCCTCTCGCGCCGACCGCCCGCATCCGCAACCGGATCGCCGACCTGCTCGAACGCGACGGCCGTCCGGAAGCCGCAGGAATCGTTCGCGCGCACGTGGAGGCGGCAGCCCTCTCGGACCGGCAGAGCGTCCCGGATGCGACAGCGGACTACTTCGCCACGTCGCTGCCCGAGTTCGCCCTGTTCCGGATGCTGCCGAGCGGTTCCACGTCTGAGGGATCCGCCGACGGAGGGTCCTAACCCGGTCGGCGGTGGGCCCAGCCCCCCGCGTCCCGTGCGCGGTACGCGGTCGGGCTGACCCCATGCGTCCGACGGAACTGCCGGGAGAAGTAGAACGGGTCGGCATACCCGATCCGACGCGCGATCTCGCCCACGTTCTCCTCTGTGGTGTCCAGAAGCTGCCGCGCCCGCGCCATCCGCAACGACGTCTGGTGGGCACGGACTCCCCCACCCGTCGCACGCCTGAACAGTGCGGTCAGGTGGGACGACGACACACCCACGAGGGCAGCCAGCTCGGGGACGCGTATGCGGCCGTCGAACCGATCGCGGACGTAGCTCATCGCACGCTGAAGCGGATCGCCGGGGGTGGGCAGGAGCAGATCGGCCGCCCGCAGTGCCAACAGTTTCCATGCGCAACCGGACGCGGCGAGCAGGCGCGCGCGCGACACATCCTGATCGAGGTGGGCCGCGATCTCGTCGAGCACGGCGACCGTACCGACGAGGTCGCCCACCCCGGGGAGTGGACGGCCGGGCGCGGGCGCCAGCTGCTCGATCAGGTCGGTTGCATCCGTGCCGTCGACATGGATCCACCAGATCGTCCAGGGATCGTCGTCGTCCGCGCCGTAGGTGTGCTCGACGCCGCGCGGGATCGCCAGCAGCTGTCCGGGCCCCACACCCCAAGAACCGGTGCGCGTCTCCACCCGGCCGGCGCCGGAGACGCAGACGATCACGATGGCCTGATCGATCCCACGCGATCGGACCACTTCGTGACCGCAGGCGCGCGGGTAGTAGCCGATGTCCGTGACGAGCAGCCGCTTGGTCACGGGCAGTCGAAGGGCCTCCGCCGCCACCGGTCGCGGCACGACGATCATGCGCTGGCCGGCGAATCCTTCGGCGACGGTCATCGGGTCCCTCCTGGTCGGAAGCACCGCCCCGGCCCGCTGGGGCGAAGGGGAGGCGTGCTCTCAGTCGGCGCGGATGGTCACGGCGCCCGCGGGGGGCACGAGACGCACCGTCTCTTCGCCGTAGCGAACGGTGACCGGAGCGGCGACGGCCCCGGGGGCGACCGCGACGATCGCCCGGTCGAGGACACCGCCGGTCCAGGCGATATCGATCACGTACCCGCCCTTCGCGCGCAGGCCGGTCACGGCGCCGTCCGTCCACCCGCCCGGGAGGGCAGGCAGGAGCTCGATCACCTCGCCGTCGGACTGCAGCAGCATCTCGGCGACTCCTGCGGTCCCTCCGGGATTGCCGTCGAAGGCGTAGATGTTCTGCGCCGCCCCCGCGACGCCCCCGGCCGAGTACGACATCAGGTTCACCGCGCTCGTGTCGGTGATCAGGCGGGTGTAGTGCCGAAGAGCGCTGTCGCCGTCGAGAAGCCGGGCGAAGAACACGGTGAAGTTCGCCTCCACCCATTCGACCTGCTCCCAGCCGGGTGCCTCCGTCCTGCGCTGGATCGTCACCCGCGCGGCCTCCGCCAGGCCCGGGTCTCGGCGCGGGTCGATCTGCCGCTCGGGATACAGGGCGCAGAGGTGGGAGGTGTGACGGTGCGCGGGGTCCTGCTCGTCGACGTCGTACAGCCACTCCTGCAGTTGCCCGTGGCGGCCGATCCGGAAGGGCGGCAGGAGCTCGCGCGCGGCCAGCAGGCGCTCGCGCAAGGACTCGTCGACGCCGAGGAGATCAGCGGCATCAGCGACGATCCGGAAGATCGCCTCGGAGAAGACGCGGTCGACGGTGTTGCCCATGCTCAAGGACGCCGTGCTCCCGTCCCGGCCGATGTACCAGTTCTCCGGGCTGTCCGACGGCCCGGAGACGAGCAGGCCGCTTTCCGGGTCGGTCACCAGATAGTCGAGGAGGAACTCCGCGGCCCCGCGGAGCACCGGGTAGGCCCGCTCTCGCAGGAACACCAGATCCCGGGTGTACTCGAACCTCTCCCACAGCTGCAGCGCGAGCCAAGCGCCCCCCGTGACGTTCATCCCCCACCCGGCCCCGGAGCCCGGAGCCGAATACCCCCAGGCGTTCGTGACCGTGTGCGCCACCCACCCCCGCGCAGCGTACATCCGCTCCGCCGTGTCCCGGCCGCTGTCCGCCAGCCGCTCGAGCAGGCCGAACAGCGGCTCCTGGCACTCGCCCAGACCCGTCGGCTCCGCGGCCCAGTAGTTCTGCTGCGTGTTCATGTCCAGATGGAAGTCGTTGGTCCAGGAGGCACTGCTCGCGAGACCGTCGTTCCACTGGCCCTGAAGGGCGAGTGGAAGCGGCGAGTCCGCCCGCGAGCCTGCGATCGTCAGATAGCGGCCGTACTGGTAGTAGACCGCGAGGAGGTCGTCGTCCCGCTCTCCGACCGCGAGCCGACGATGGCGCTCACTGGTCGGGAGCGCCCGCACGTCGGCGCTGGTGCTCCCGAGACGGAGCGTGGACCGACCCATGAGTTCGCCATGGTCGGCGATGTGGTCGGCTCGGACCTGCTCGTAACCCGTCGCGACCGCGCGGCCCAGGAGAGCGCCCACCCGGTCCTCCGGGCGCTCGCCCGCCCAATCCGTGCCGACGGCGATGAACACCGTCGCGGTGGTCGCGTCCGACACCGAGACGGAGCCGGCATCCGTGACGACGGCGCCGTCGTCGGTCACGACCCTCGCGCGGATCAGGACGCGCACGCCCTGAGCCCCGTCGCTGTGCAACGTCTCGAAGGCGTCGCCGTCGAAGGTGACGGTGGCGTCGTCCGCAGAGACGGCGCCCGGGATCACCCCGGTCTCGATGCCCAGCCGGAACGCCAGCCCGCGGGGCCGATCGCTGCGCAGGTGGACGGCGATCACGCCATGCGGATGGGAGGCGAGGATCTCACGTGAGTGGCCGTCCGACAGGGTCGTCACGAGGGCGGTGTCGAGGTCGAGCTCGCGCCGGTAGCCTGCGAGCGTGCGGTCATCGGCGAACGTCAGGGTGACGTCCGGCAGCGGGAGGTTCGTCCCGAAGCTCGTCGGGCGGCCGAGGAGGTCTCGGACTCCGAGTTCCTGCGCCTCTCTCGTCCGGCCGGCGAACAGGAGCTCCCGGATCCTGGCCAGGGAGCCCGCGGCCGCCGGGTTGACGTCGGTGCTCGCGGGCCGGCCGGACCAGGCCGTCGACTCGCTGAGGTCGATCCGCTCGACGTCGACTCCTCCGTAGACCATGGCGGCGAGTCGGCCGTTGCCGATGGGCAGCGCTTCGAACCAGCTCGCGGCAGGCTCGGTGTAGTGCAGTCGTCCGGCTGTCGCCGGCTCGGCGTCCGCGGCGGCGGCGCTCTCGTCGATGCTCAGCATGGGGTCTGAACGCTCCTTACGCGGCGGTGAGGTGGAGGAGGACGGCCTGCTGCGCATCCAATGTCGGCATCGGCAGGCCCGCCTCGAGGAGGATCCGCCCGCTGACGGGGAAGCCGTCCCCCGCCGCCCGGAGCAGCCAGGCCGGCGGGTTCTCGTGGAACGAGGTCCGGCCGATCTCAGCCCGGACCCGGATGACGTAGCTGCGGTCCGGGCTCAGCCCTGGCAGCGTGACACGCCCCGACTGCGTCGGAACGGAGGTACCGAGGCGCGCCCACGAGAAGAGGGCTTCCGCTCCGTCTGCGGCGACGACTCCCGTGAGGATGCTCTGCTCGTCCGCGACATCGGCGCGGACCAGGTCCCCGGAGTGCAGCAGCGGTCGGAGTTCCTTGTAGAGCGCCGCGAACGCCGTGATCGTGTCGAGCTCCTCCGTCGAGGCACGAGTGAGGTCCGTCTCGATCCCGGCGTGGCCGAAGAGGGCCGTCGCCAGCCGGAAGGACAGCGCCGTCGACCGGTGGGTGGTGTGCGCCTCCTCGGCACCGACGTGGCTCCCGACCAGCTCGAGCGGGATCAGCTGCGCGGTCCAGCGCTGGATGTTCTGTCGCTCGACCGGGTCGTTGCAGTCCGAGGCCCACACCCGGTCGGTCCGGGCCAGCACGCCGAAGTCGATGCGGCCGCCGCCGGACGCACACGACTCGATCTCCAGGTCGGGGTGGCGAGCCTTCAGCTCGTCGAGCATCCGGTAGAAGGCGAGCGTCTGGCGATGCGCTCCCGCCCGGTCGTGGTCGTTGCGGAGCGCTGCCTCGTGCAGTTCGCGATTGTGGTCCCACTTGATGTAGTCGATGCGGTACTCGGTGACCAGCGCGTCGATGCGTCCGAAGACGTGCTCCCAGGCGTCGGGGTGGGCGAGGTTCAGGACGTACTGGTGCCGGATCGCCGCACCCACCCCGTCGGAGGGCGCGAGGATCCAGTCGGGATGGTCCTGGGCGAGCCGCGAGCCGAGGTTGACCATCTCGGGTTCGAACCAGAGGCCGAACTGCATGCCTTCCTCGCGCACCCTGTCCACCAGCGGCCACAGGCCCGCGGGCCAGACGTCTGCGTCGACGGTCCAGTCGCCGAGCCCGTTCGTGTCGTCACGGCGACCGTCGAACCAGCCGTCATCGAGCACCAGCCGTTCCACGCCGACGCGCGCGGCCGCGGAGACGAGTCGCTCGAGCGTCTCGAGGTCGTGGTCGAAGTAGACGGCTTCCCAGGTGTTCAGAGTCAGCGGTCGAGGGGTGCGCGGGTGAGTGTCGCGGGCACGCAGCGTGCGATGCAGAGCGCGGGCGATCCCGTCGAGCCCGTCGCGCGACCAGACGAACGACACGATCGGCGATTCGTACGTGTCCCCGGGCGCGAGCGACACCTCACCCGGGAGCAGGAGCTCACCGGCGCCGAGAGTGGAGCGGAACACCCCCGCTCCTTCCGGGAGCTGCTCGATCAGATAGCGCTGATTGCCCGACCATCCCGCGTGGACCGCCCAGACCTCACCACTCCCGAAATCGAAGCCGCCGGTGCCGGCGACCAGCAGGTACGGGGAGTCGAGACTCGATCGCCCTCGCCGGCTCTCCCGGAGTCGGGTCCCCTGGGTGATCGAACCACGCTGCGGGCTGCGCTCGCGCGACCATTTCCCGGTGAAATCGAGGTATTCGGTCGCGCGATCCGGCAGGGGCAACAGAGCGGTGACCGCGCCCAGATCGTAGACGGCCGCGGCATCGCCGCTGGTGCCGATCGTGGTCTGAACGGAGAGCACGCCGGCGATGTCGAGGCGATAGCGGACAGTGGCCTCGAGACCGGCGCGTGCGTCACGGAGGCTGATCGTGAGCGCGCCGGCCGCCTCGTCGGCCCGATACGTGTCGAGCACGAAGCGGGCGTACGGGCTCGCGTCACGCACGACGCCTTCGATCGCAGGAGTCCCCGACCACGCGTCCGCCTCGGTCGGCAGGATGGTCAGGTCGCGCGGATCGTCCGTCGAGTTGTGGGTGGCCGCCGGGGAGGCGCTCGCGAGGAGCGCCGCGACGTCCGCCTCGCTGAGCGCACCGAGGTCCGCCCCCCAGTGCAGGACCCGGGGCCGCGGATGAGCGACCTCGACAATCAGCGCGGCGCCGCCGCCGCGGAGGGAGATGATCGGATTCGTCGTGTTCATGGTCCTCTTCACCGGAGTGGGTGTGACGTGGGTCTGCGGCCGCGCGGGTGTCAGGGCCGCGCGGCCGCAGGTCTTCTGGCTTCGACTACTTCTTCGCGAGCAGTTCCTTGGACTGCTCCTGCATCTTCTGGAAGATGCTCTCATCCGCCTTGTTCGTGAAGTACGACTCGAACTGCGGGACCATCGCGTTGGTGAGCGCGGCGCCGTTGTTGTAGATCGGGCTCGGGAAGAGCTCGTCGTTCTTCACGTAGTCGGAGAACACCCGGAAGTCGGGCAGCTTCGCGCTCTCCTGCTGGCTCAGAGCATCCATCGACGCGCCGATCGACGGGAAGAACGAGGCGTTGTACGTGGCCGCCTTGGTCTGGCAGGCCTCGCTCTCCTGGTACGCGACCCACTTCCAGGTCTGGTCGATGTGCTTGCCGCCTGCCCAGATGTTGTTGCCGTTCGAGTTGGACATCGCATGACGCTTGCCGTCGCTTCCGGCCGGCATCGGCGCGATCCCGACAGTGGTCGTCTTCAGTGCGGCGTAGGTCGACGCCTCCCAGGTGCCGCCGAGGGTGATCGCGACGTTGCCCGAGGCCAGCTGCTCGTTGCTGGCTGTCGTGAACTGGTTGAGTTGCGGCGTATATCCGTCGTTGGCGAGCGTGCGGACCAGCTTGATCCCGGAGACGACCTTCGGGTCGTTGTAGTTGAACACGGTGGCCCACTGGTTCTTGTTCGGGATGTTGATGCCGTCGTTCGGCAGGATCCAGCCCCACGCGTTCTGCCCGAACGGGTCGCCCGTCGACTCGAGGTTGCTCATGCCGTAGGTGGCGATGTTCTTCGAGTCGAAGCCGGGCTGGTCGCCGCGGACGCCGTTCTTGTCCACGGTGAGGTGCTTGATCATCTGCCAGAGGGTGCCGCCGTCGTCGGGGTTCCAGGTGGCCTTGGCCATGTCGTCGACGGTGTACCCGGCCTTCTCGAGCAGGTCCGTGTTGAAGTAGAGCACCCCGGTCGCCCAGTCCATCGGCAGGGCGTACTGCTTGCCGTCGGTGTACTTCCACGCATCCGTGCCGATGGCGTACTGGCTCATGTCGATCGTGTCCTGCTTGATCTTGTCGTCCATCGCGAGAAGCTGGTGCTGGCTGGCGTACGACTGCAGGTAGGTGACGCTGTTCATGAAGGCGTCCGGGGCGTCGCCGGACACGAATCCTGCGGTGATCTTCGTGAAGTAGTCGCTGACCTGGTACTGCGAGATCTTCACGGTGATGTCCGGGTTCTCCTTCTCGAACGCCGGGATGCACTGCTGGTAGGCCGCGGCCGGGTTCGGGTCCCACGTCCACCAGTTGACGGTGACCTTGCCGTCAGATCCGCCGCCGCCGGTGCAGCCGGCAAGCGCCATGAGGACTGCAGCGCCCGCGGCGATGGGGACGATCTTCTTGAGTTTCACGGTTGGGTGCCTCTTTCTGGATTGCGGTCTCCGGGCGGCGTCGGTGCCGCCCGGTTCTGGAGCGCACTCGTCCCACCGACGCTGCTCGCGCCGGCTCGTCGACGAGTGGGTGTTATTTGATTCCGGTGAAGCCGATCGAGTTGACGATGCGTTTGCCGAAGATCATGAAGAGCACGAGCATCGGCAGTGCGGCGACCAGCGAGGCCGCCATCAGCCCGGCGTAGTCGGGCTGGGTCTGTGGGGAGGCCTGCTGGAACACGCCCAGTGCGACGGTGAGCGGGCGGACGCTCGGGTCGTTGGCGATCAGCAGAGGCCAGAAGTACTCGTTCCAGGCATTGATGAAGGTGAGGAGCGACAGGGTCATGAGCGGTCCGGTGGTCATCGGCACGGTGATCCTGAAGAGGATCTTGAACGGTCCGAGCCCGTCGATCAGGGCCGCCTCCTCGATCTCAGAGCTGAGTCCGAGCATGAACTGCCGGAGGAAGAAGATCGCGAAGGCCGAGAACAGCGCGCTGGGCGCGATGAGTCCGGCGAACGTGTTGGTCAGGCCGAGGTCGTGGATGAGCACGAAGTTCGGCAGCAGCGTCATGATCCCGGGGATCATCAGCGCGGCGAGGAAGATCGAGAACACGATGTTGCGTCCACGCCACTGCAAGCGGGCGAACGCGTACGCGGCGAGCAAGGAGCAGAAGACGACGATCACCGTCAGCAGAGTCGCGTAGATCACGGAGTTGCGGACGAAGAGCCC
Organism: Leifsonia aquatica H1aii; assembly: GCF_000633535.1. GTDB lineage: Bacteria > Actinomycetota > Actinomycetes > Actinomycetales > Microbacteriaceae > Leifsonia > Leifsonia aquatica_A. Next base: position 62,971 of record NZ_AYMR01000011.1, read on the forward strand.
CAGGTCGATCGACGCGCCGGAGCCCCCCTCGGCGATCGCTTCGTCGGGCGTCGCGATCCCGAGGACGCGGAGGAACGGTCCGAGGGTGAAGCCGACCGGCAGCAACGACGTCGGATTGCTGATCAGCGCGTAGTTGTTCGAGAGCGCCGTGCGCAGGATCCAGTAGAACGGGAAGAGCGTCACCAGCAGGAACAGCGACAAGTAGATCCAGGCGATGGTCTTCCCGAGGGAGAACCTGCGGCGGGACCGGGACCGCGCAAGAGGCGCGGTGGCGACGTCGGGCTGAGGGAGGAGTGTGGTGGTCATGGTTCTCAGTTCGTGTCCGTGTCGTTGGCGCGCATGAGGCGCATCTGGAAGAACGTGATGAGCAGCAGCATCACGAACAGGGCCATCGACATCGTCAAGGCGTAGCCGAAGTTGAACTCGGCGAAGCCGGTCTTGTAGATGTACAGCGGGAGCACGTTGGAGGCGTTCGCAGGCCCGCCCTTGGTCGTCACCGCGACGAGGTCGAAGACCTGGAAGGAGCTGATGATGGTCAGCACCACGACCATCGCCATGATCGGACGCAGCAGGGGGAGGGTCAGTCGGGTGAACATCCGGATCTCGCCGGCGCCGTCGATCCGGCCGGCTTCGTAGATCTCGCCGGGGATGGTCTGGAGGCCCGCGAAGATCAGGATGGCGTTGTAGCCCATCGCTTTCCAGATACTGATGAACGCGAGGGTGGGGATGACCCAGTCCTGGGACCCGAGGAACAGGATGGGGTGCCCGCCGAATGCCTTGATGACGGCGTTCACGATCCCGAGACCAGGGTCGAGCATCCATTGCCACACGAGAGCGGCGACGACACCCGAGATGAGGAACGGGAGCAGGACCATGCCGCGGATCACGCTGGAGGAGGTCAGGCGATGGAGGATGACCGCGGTGATCAGCGAGATGGCGAGGCCGAGGACCACCGAGAGCAGAACGAAGTAGACCGTGACTCCGAGCGAGTTCCAGAAGACGCCGTCGCCCAGCAGCTGCTGGTAGTTGGCGAGGCCCGACCACACCGGTGGGGTGAGGATGTGGAAGTCGGTGAAGCTGAGGTAGATGCCGCGGACGAGCGGGTAGAGGGCGAAGACGATGAAGCCGACGGCCGCCGGGAGGATCAGGACGAGTGCGAGGCGCCAGTCCCCCCGGTGCGATGGGTTGCGCCCGACCTGGCGGCTGCTTCGACCGGTCCGTGCGGTCGGTTTCGCAGCAGTCATGACCACGATGTGCTCTCCTTCGAACTGCTCGCCGAGGGGGTTCGCCGGCGGATACGTCGGGCGTCGGCCCGAGAACGTGTCGAGAGAGTAACCCTGTTTATATTTTCGTGTCAACTAATGCATCCCGCATGGAATCGCGATTCTGAGAGCTGGCGCTTGACGCCATAAAGTAAACGGGACGAGTCTCCGCGGCGCGGCACGACGCAAGGCGACACCGCCGGATCGCCCGAGATCTCGCGGATCCGACCGAGGTAGGCGCTCGCTCCGGCCGGATCGGACGCCGCGGAGGGAACGACGGTCGTTCGGCGCCAGCGGCCCATCCGGAACGGGATCGCTCGACAAGCGGATAGTGATCATTCGTTATCCGGCGTGGGCAGGGCGACGCGGCCGAACGTAGCCTGAATCGGATAGAACACTGAGCATTGAGGACGCTGTCATGTCTCGCACCCTTCCCTCCCCCTCCCGCTCGGCGACCGCCCTGATCGTGGCGCGCCCGGGCACGGACAACGTCGGCATCGTCGTCGACGGTGCGAGCGCCGGCGATCGCCTCGAAGGCGGAGGGGTGGAGGTCGTCGCGGCGACGGACATCCCGCAGGCGCACAAGGTCGCTCTGCGCGACATCGCTCCCGGTGACCCTGTGCTCAAGTACGGCCAGGTCATCGGTGCCGCCACCGCCCCGATCACGGCCGGCGCCCACGTGCACGACCACAACGTCGGCCTCCTCGACCTCTCGACGCGGGGGGTGTCGACAGTCGGCTCGGGAACGGCCTCCGAGGTGGACGCGGATCTCACCGCGCGCACCTTCCTCGGCTACCGCCGCCCGGACGGCCGGGCGGCGACCCGCAACTTCATCGGAATCGTCCCGACCGTGAACTGCTCCTCCACGGTCAGCAAGCTCATCGCGCAAGCCGCCTCGATCGAGTTCGCCGGCGCGCCCGGGCTCGACGGCATCGTCCCGCTCCCGCACGACCAGGGTTGCGCGCTGGCCGAGCACACGATCGGCGACGACATCCTGCGCCGAACCCTGCGCGGGTACGCGACCCACCCCAACTTCGCCGGCGTCCTGGTCGTCGGCCTCGGCTGCGAGGTCAACCAGCCGGAGAACTTCCTGCCGGACGCCGTCCCCGGTCTGAGCAGGCTCACGATCCAGGAGCTGGGCGGAACCGCAGCGACCGTCGCCGAAGGAGTACGGCAGATCGGTCGGATGGTCGCCGGCCTCGCCGCGGTGCAGCGCGAGCCGATCCCCGTCGCCGAGCTCGTACTCGGCTTGCAGTGCGGTGGGAGCGACGCATACTCCGGGCTGACGGCGAATCCGACCTTGGGCGTCGCTGCCGACATGCTCGTGGCCGCGGGCGGAAAGGTGATCCTCGGCGAGACGCCCGAGATCTTCGGCGCCGAGCACCTCCTCCGCGCACGGGCCGCCACGGACACGATCGCGGAACGTCTCGACCGGACCATCGAGTGGTGGCTGCGCTACACGGCGACGAACGGGGCGGAGCTCGACAACAACCCGTCCCGCGGCAACCGGGCCGGCGGGATCAGCACCATCTGGGAGAAGTCGCTCGGCGCCGTGCTCAAGGGGGGCACGAGCCCTCTCAACGACATCGTCGACTACGCGGCACCGGTGACGGCAGCCGGCCTGACCTTCATGGACACCCCGGGGTACGACCCGGTCTCGGCGACCGGCATGGTCGCCGGTGGGGCCACCGTCCTGGCCTTCACCACCGGCCGTGGTTCGGTCTTCGGCTCTCGCCCGGTGCCGTGCGTCAAGATCAGCACGACATCCGATCTCTTCCGCCGGATGGAAGGCGACATGGACTTCGACGCCGGACAGGCCTTCGGCCACGATCGTCAGCGTGAGGCCGGAGCCCGCCTCTTCGAGGCCATCATCGACATGGCATCGGGCCGCCTGACCAAGTCGGAGCAGCTCGGCTTCGGCACCGAAGAGATCGTTCCCTGGCGCATCGGCGCCGTCCTCTAGCCCCCGCGGGCGATGTCGCCCTCCTTTCGAAAGGGACCTCCATGCTCACTCTCCCCGCCACCGCCGTCGGAGACCACGGTCTCACCCTTCCCCCGATCGGGCTCGGGACGGCGGCGCTGGGCAACTTCCTCTCCGTCGTTCCCGACGAGCAAGCGCGCGCGACTCTCCGCCGGGCGTGGGAGGCAGGGATCCGCTCCTACGACACCGCTCCGCTTTACGGGCACGGCCTGTCCGAGAGACGGATCGCGGAGACGATCAGCTCCGAGCCCCGTGACTCGTTCACCGTCTCCACCAAGGTCGGACGGCTGCTGCGCAGCGACGCCCCGCGGGACGAGAGCCAGTACTTCGACGGCGCTCCGTTCTACGTCGACGTGCCGGAAGCCGGACCGGTGTGGGACTTCAGCTACGACGGCGTCGTCACCTCGCTGCACGAGAGCCTGGCACGCCTGGCGCTCGACCGCGTCGATGTCCTGAACCTGCACGATCCGGACGCCCACTACGACGAGGCGAGCACGACGGCGTACGCGGCGCTCCACGATCTTCGCGAGCAGGGTGTCGTTCGCGGCATCGGAGCGGGGATGAACCAGACGGCGATGTTGTGCACTCTGGTCACCGAACTCGACCTGGACGTGGTGCTGCTCGCCGGCCGCTACACACTGCTCGACCAGGGGTCTATGGGCGATCTGCTCCCGGCGTGCCGGGACAACGGGACCAGCGTGGTGGTCGGCGGCGTCTTCAACAGCGGGATCCTCATCGATCCGTCCGACGACGCCCGGTTCGACTACATCCCGGCGTCCACGACGATCGTCGCCCGGGCACGCCGGATCCGCGAGGTGTGCGAGCGGTTCGGCGTCCCCCTCGCTGCAGCGGCGATCCAGTTCCCTCTCGCCCATCCGCAAGTCTCCACGGTCCTCATCGGCGCACGCTCGGTCGAGGAGCTCGACGAGGATCTGGAGCTTCTCGGCACTCCGATCCCCGACCAGCTGTGGCACGAGCTCAAGCGGGAGGGACTGCTCGCGGAGGACGCACCGGTGCCGAGCCTGGACGGAGCGAACCGATGACCGCCCCCGGCCGCATCGACGCCCATCACCATTTCTGGGACCCGGCCGACTTCGACTACCCGTGGATGGCCGGGGAGGCGTTGGACCCGATCCGTCGGCCGTTCGCACCGGTCGACATCGCGCCGGAGCTCGCCACGAACGCGATCGACGGGACCGTTCTGGTGCAGACCGTCGCAGACCTCCGTGAAACGACCCGCTTCCTGGACCTGGCCGCAGGGACCGCCTTCATCCGCGGCGTGGTCGGATGGGTGGACCTGACCGACGGCGCGGCCGGGCAGACCATCGCCGACCTGCGGCAACGCGCCCCCGGAACGTTGGTCGGCATCCGGCATCAGGTCCACGACGAGCCGGACGCCGACTGGCTCGATCGGGACGACGTGCAGGCAGGGATCCGCACGGTCGGCAACGCTGGACTGGCGTACGATCTCTTAGTCCGCACGCGCGAACTCCCCGCGGCGATCCGGCTCGTGTCCGGGTTCGCCGACCAGCGCTTCGTGCTGGACCATATCGCGAAACCGCCCATCCTCAGCGGCTGGAGCGACGAGTGGGCCCGCCTGATCGGCGATCTGGCGAGACGGCCGAACGTGGCGGTGAAGCTGTCGGGAATGATCACCGAGGCATCCTGGGACGAGTGGAGTCCGGATTCGCTCCGCCCGTACGTCGACCACGTCCTCCATGCCTTCGGCACGGAGCGTGTGCTTTTCGGCTCCGACTGGCCGGTCTGCCTTCTCGCAGCATCGCGGTACGGCGAGGTCGTCGACGCGGTCGAAACCCTGCTCGGCGGGTTGAGCGACACGGAGCGAGCGGATGCGTTCGGCGGCAACGCCGTGCGGTGGTATCAGCTGGCCGACGTCGCCGCCTGACGTCGCTGCCCGCCGGCTCAGCGCACGTTCTCGGGGATCCGCAGCCCGCCCATGCCGCCGTCGACGGTCAGGAGGGTCCCGGTCGTCGATGCGTTGCTGGGATCGGCCAAATACACGATCGCCTGCGCTACCTCGGTGGGCGACACGAGTCGTCCGAGCGGCTGGCGGCGAGTGAGCTGCTCCCGGGCGTCGTCGGCATCCGCAGCGCCCTGCAGAAGGCGGGAGACCCACGGGGTGTCCGCGGTGCCGGGAAGGACGGCGTTCACGCGGACCCTCCCGACGAAGTCGGCGGCCGTGGCGATCGTGAGGGCTTCCAGCGCCCCCTTCGACGCGGAGTACAGCGCACGCTGCGGGACACCGACCCTCGACACGATCGAGCAGGTGTTCACCACCACCGCGTTCGCGGAGTCGAGGAGGTGGGGGAGGGCGGCTCGAGTGACCCGTACGGCACCGAGGAGGTTGAGGTTCAGTACACGATGCCACTCGTCGTCGGCGTTGGCCGTGATGTCGCCGACCGCGCCGATCCCCGCGTTGTTGACGACCACGTCCACGCCACCGAACGCGCGGGCCACGCTGGCGACGGCGGCATCGACGCCGGCCGAGTCCGTCACATCGGCCTCGACGTAGAGGACGTCGGGGTCATCACTCGGGTTGCGGTCGAGGACGGCGACCCGAGCGCCCCGCTCGTATAGCAGGCGGGCGGTCGCGGCGCCGATCCCGCTCGAACCGCCCGTGACGACGGCGCTGAGGCCCGTGAAGCCACTCATCGTGCGCCCACCACCGACTGCCGCTGTTCCCCGAGGCCGTCGATGCCCAACGACATCACGTCGCCCGCCCGGAGGTAGACCGGCGGCGTGGCCCCCATGCCGACGCCGGGAGGGGTCCCGGTGTCGATGAGGTCCCCCGGCTCGAGCACCAGGAACTGGCTGAGGTAGTGGACGATCGTGTACGGATCGAAGATCATCGTGGCGGTGCTGCCGGTCTGGCGACGCGCGCCGTTGACCTCCAGCCACATGCCCAGATCGTTGACGTCGGAGATCTCGTCCGGCGTCGCCAGCCACGGGCCGGTCGGGTTGAACGTCTCCGCCGACTTGCCCTTCACCCACTGGCCGCCGCGCTCCAGCTGGAACGCGCGCTCGCTGACATCGTTGACGAGCACGAATCCTGCGATGACGTCCCGGGCCTCGTCGGGGCTCGCCAGATAACTGGCCCGCCTGCCGATCACGATGCCGAGTTCCACCTCCCAGTCCGTCTTCTCCGATCCGCGAGGGATGCGGACGTCATCGAACGGGCCGATGACGGTGTTCGGGGCTTTGTTGAACACGATCGGTTCGGTGGGGACGGCCTGGCCCGTCTCGGCAGCATGGTCCCTGAAGTTCAATCCGATGCAAAGGAGCTGATGCGGTCGTGCGATCGGCGATCCGATGCGCTCGTCCCCGAACTCCTCGATCCTCCCGTCTGCGATACAGCGGTCCACGTGCGCGCGCAGGGTCGCGGGCCCTCCGGATCGGAAGAAGTCCTCGCCGAAGTCCGGAGTGAGCTCCGACACGTCGACGTAGTGGGTTTCGTCCACGCGGACGATCGGGCGTTCGACGCCGGCCGGGCCGATGCGCATCAGTTTCATCGTTGGTGTTCTCCTTGGTACGCCCGCACGCCGATGCGATCGGCCGGCGGGCCGGACTGCCCTCCCAGCGTCCCGGCACCTGCTGGTGCGGTCAACGATGTCTCCCGGATGCGCGACATCCGGCAAGCGAATAGGTCAGGAGCGGGACGGCACCTCCCAGGTCCCTTCGGGGCGCGGGGACGACGTCACGACCTCGATGAACGCGCGTGCCGCCGCGCTGAGCGGACGCTCCGAATGCCACCAGACTCCGACATCGCGGTACTGATCGATCGCGAGTTCCCGACTCTCCAGACCGTCCTGCCTGATCATGCTGAACCCCAGAAAGTTCATGATCCCGATGCCGTGACCCGCACGGACCATCGCCCCGAGCGTGGACGGCTGGTGCGAGACGGTGCCCGCCGGCAGGCGTCTGCGCACCGAATGGAACGCGGACTCGGCTTCCGAGCCCATCGCCTCGTCGAGCAGCGGGTTCCCGATCGTGATGATGCGCTGCCCCTCCAGCTCCCGCGGATCGATCAGGTCGCTCGCCAGCAGCGGGTGTCCGACGGGGAGCACGACGACGAACGGCTCCCGCCAGAGTTGCCGGACGGAGAAGGACCGATCGCGGGGTTCCGGCCGCATCGGCCGGAGTGCGACGCTCACGCGCCGCTCGCTCAGGGCCGCCTCGATGCTGGCGACGTCACCGTCGAGGATCGACAGCTCGATCTGCGGGTGGAGTTCGCCGAGCCGCGTCAGGACCGCAGGAAGGAACTCCGCGCTGGCACTCGCGAAGCTCGCCAGCTTGACCGTACCCGAGACGACCCCTCGATCGGCCAGAACACCGGACGTCAGCTCGTCGGCCGCAGCGAGAACGGCACGAGCCCGCGGAAGCAGCGACTTGCCCTCATCCGTGAGGGTCAGCGGTCGGACTCGCCGCTCGATGAGGGAGCAGCCCAGCTCCTTCTCGAGGTTCGAGATGTGGGCGGAGACTCGCGGCTGCGACAGGTGCACCAACTCGGCAGCACGGGCGAAGCCGCCGGCATCCACGACCTCCACCCAGGTACGCAGCCAGGTCAATTCGAGCGTCACTGGATCCTCCATCTGCTCGCGTCGGGGGTGGCTCGATCATAGGGGGGCCGCTCGATCGCACGTGCGCGCATCCGGGATCCGGATCAGTCGTATTCGTCATCCGGCGTTGACCCCCCGCCTGGCGGCATGAGCGAATGAGCGTACCGTGCACATCTGCGTCCAGCGCCGTCGAAGGAGAACCACATGACGATCGAGAGCTCGCTCGGCAGCGCCCGCGGCGTCCTGTCCCCCGGACTCAGCGACCTCGACCGCGGTGATGACGGCGCCGTCATCGTCTCGATCGAGACGTACGCCTTGGCGGTTCCGCTTGCTCGGCCGATCGCCGACTCGACCGCCGCCATGTCGCACTGGACCGTCCCCGTCGTGGAGGTCCGCACCGCGGACGGCCGGGTGGGCACCGGCATCTCGGGCGTGCACGCAGCGCCCGAGCTGCTCGCGGACGTGATCGGGACGTACTACGCCCCGTCGCTGCTCGGCTCCTCCTCCGAAGACATCCTCGGCACGTGGAAGCGCCTCTACTGGCTCCCCACCCACTGGATGGGACGGGCCGGCGTCATGCACATGGCGCTCGCCATGGTCGACATCGCGCTGTGGGACCTGGCGGCCCAGCGCGCCGGAGCGCCCCTCTGGCGGATCCTCGGCGGAACTGCCGCGGATATCGAGGCCTACAACACGGACGGCGGCTGGCTGAACTTCACGGAGTCCGAACTCACCCGCGATCTCCTCTCGCTCGTGGACAGCGGCTGGCAGCGGGTCAAGATCAAGGTCGGCTCATCCGAATGGCGCGAGGACGTCCGTCGCGTCGAGGCGGTCCGTGCCGCGATCGGCGACGACATCACGTTGATGTGCGATGCGAACCAGCGGTGGGACCTCGCAACGGCGAGCCGGATCCTCCCGTACCTCGAGGACGCCCGCATGGACTGGGTCGAGGAGCCGTTGCATGCGGACGACCTCGGCGGCCACGCGAAGCTGCAGCGCTCGACGGTCCTCGACATCGCTGCCGGTGAGAGCATCTATTCGTACCAGCAGTTCACCAGCTTCATCGAGGCGGACGCCTTTCGCGTGGTGCAGGCCGACGCCACCCGGGTCGGCGGGGTGACCGAGTGGCTCCAGGTCGCCGCCCATGCGGCGGCCAAGGGGCTGCGCATCGCGCCGCACGCGGGTGACATGATGCAGGTGCATCAGCACCTCGTGGGGACGGTCCTGTCGGAGGTGCCACCCCTGATCGAGTTCATCCCGTGGACTCAGGACGCCTTCGTGGAACGGAGTGTCGTGAGCGAGGGCTACCTCAAACGTCCCCAGCTCCCCGGCGCCTCGACCGCGGTCGACCCCGTCGCCCGTTCGCGCTGGCAGATCGCCGGTGTCGGCGGCACGGTCGGCATCTGACGATCCCTCGACGATGTCCGGATCGAGTACCGCCGCCTTCGAGGCGGAGCTGGGCGACACGGTCGTCGCCGTGTCGCATCGACCGACCCTTCGCCGCGCGCTCGCCCACGACGCGTCTCATTACCTGCTGATCCCGGACGCCGTCGTGACCCCGCGGACGACGGAGGACGTCGCCCGCGTCGTCGCGGCGTCGCAGGCGAGCCGGACCCCGGTGACGTTCCGCTCCGGGGGGACGAGCCTGTCCGGTCAGGCAGGCACGCAGTCGGTCCTCGTGGACACGCGCAGGCACTTCCGGCGCATCGACGTCCTCGACGACGGCGAACGGGTCCGCGTCCAGCCCGGTGCCACCGTCCGTCAGGTGAACGCCCGGCTCGCGCGCTATGGCCGCAAGCTCGGCCCCGACCCGGCGAGTGAGATCGCCTGCACGATCGGCGGCGTGATCGCGAACAACTCGAGCGGCATGGCCTGCGGCACCGAGCAGAACACCTACCGCACGCTGGAATCGCTGACCGTCGTCCTCCCGTCGGGGACGATCATCGACACCGCCGCTGCGAATGCCGACGCACGATTGCGCACAGCCGAGCCGGACCTCCATGCCGGCCTCCTCGAACTCCGCGACCGGCTCCGGACCGATCCGACGCGCGTCGCGGAGGTGCGTCGACAGTTCGCCATCAAGAACACGATGGGGTACTCGATCAACGCCTTGCTGGACTTCGACGCTCCGATCGACATCCTGACCAATCTCCTCGTCGGCAGCGAAGGGACGCTGGGCTTCATCGCCGAGGCGGTTTTCACCACCGTCCCTCTTCTCCCGCACGCAGCCACCGGGCTTCTCGTCTTCCCGGACCTGGCTGCCGCGTCGGCGTCCCTGCCCGCTCTCGTCGAGGCCGGCTTCGCCACGATCGAGCTCATGGACGCCCTCTCGCTGACGGTCGCGCAGTCCGAGTCCGGCTGCCCGGCGGAGATCGCCGACATCGACGTGGTCGACCATGCCGCGCTTCTCGTGGAAGTGCACGGCGCCACGACCGCCGAGCTCGACGACCGGGTCCGGCGGATCCGTGGGCTCCTGACCGGGCTCCCTCTGGCCTCTCCCGTACGTCTCACCCGGGATGCCGCGGCCCGCGCGAGCCTGTGGCAGGTGCGGAAGGGCCTGTACACCGCCGTCGCCGGCGCCCGGCCGAGCGGTACCACCGCACTTCTGGAAGACATCGCGGTTCCGGTGGCGGAGCTCCTGCCGACGTGCGTGGGGCTCGTGAGGCTCTTCGACGAGTTCGCTTACGAGGGATGTGTGATCTTCGGCCATGCCAAGGACGGCAACATCCATTTCATGGTGAACGAGCGGTTCGACGACGCCGGTGCCGTCGAGAGGTATCGCCGTTTCACCGAACGGATGGTCGATCTCGTCCTCAGCCACGGTGGAACCCTCAAGGCCGAGCACGGCACCGGACGGATCATGGCGCCGTTCGTCCGGCGCCAATACGGCGACGCCTTGTACGTGCTCATGCTCCAGATCAAGCAGCTCTTCGACCCGGAGGGCATCCTCAACCCGGGCGTCGTGATCAACGAGGACCCCGACTCCTACCTGAAGCATCTGAAGACGACGCCGACCGTGGAGACCGAAGTCGACCGTTGCGTGGAGTGCGGCTACTGCGAGTCCTCCTGTCCATCTCGGGACCTCACGCTGACGCCGCGCCAGCGCATCGTCCTGCGCCGTGAGATGGAGGAAGCGCGTGCCGCAGGCGACGACGATCTGCTGGCCGCCCTGGAGGCGGACTACGAGTACGAAGGGGAGGAGACCTGCGCGGTGGACGGTATGTGCGCCGTCGCCTGCCCCGTCGACATCAACACCGGCGACCTCGTCCGCCGGCTCCGGGCGGAACGCCAGGGCCGCCTGCCGAACCGCGTCGCCGCGGCCGCCTCGACGACATGGGGGCCGATCACCCGCGGCGGTGGCGCCGCGCTCTCTGCCGCCCGACGGTCGACGGCGGTCTCCACCGCCCTGACACACGTGGGCCGCGCCCTTCTCGGCACGGACCGGGTCCCCTTGTACGATCGCACCCTCCCGCGTGGCGGCCATCCCCGGAAGCGCCTCGCCGGGTCCGCGGCCACGGATTCCGTCGCCGTATACTTTCCCGCCTGCGTCGGCACGATGTTCGGCCCGGAGCCCGGTGGCACGGGGGTCCAGGACGCACTGCTCGCGTTGGCATGGCGAGCCGGGATCGGCCTCCACATCCCGACCGGGATCGATTCGGCCTGCTGCGGGACTCCGTGGAAGTCCAAGGGCTTCACCGAGGGATACGATCACATGTCCGAACTCACTCTCGGCATCCTGCTGGATGCGACAGAGGGCGGCCGGCTCCCGATCGTCAGCGACGCGTCGTCGTGCACGGAAGGGCTCGAGCTGATGACGCATTCGGCGCGGGCGCGCGGGGTCGAGTTCCGGGTCATCGACTCCGTGGCGTTCGCGGAGGAGTTCCTGCTGCCGAACCTCGTCGTCACCCAGCGCGTCGGCTCCGCGGTCGTGCATCCCACTTGCTCGACGACCGTTCTGGGGACGACGACGGCACTGATCGACATCGCTCGCGCCGTGGCGGACCGCGTGGTCGTCCCGATTGATTGGGGCTGCTGCGCGTTCGCCGGCGACCGCGGCATGCTGCACCCGGAGCTGACGGCGACGGCGACCGCCGCGGAAGCCCGCGCCGTGGTGGCCGACGACTACGATGCGTATGTCTCCTCCAACCGGACCTGCGAGATCGGAATGACCCGTGCGACCGGACAGCCGTACCGGCACGTGCTCGAGCTGCTGGAGGTGGCAACGCGTCCACTCACAAATACATGACTCGGTCAAGAAATTAGTGCCCTCTCACCGCATATTGATGTTGACGTAGCTTTATTCCGGAAACTATCGTGTGAGAACGCTGCCTCACGCGACGGATCGCTGGTGACCTCGCGCAGGGGTGGCGCGGAGGGAATCGGGTCAACGGTGAGTGAAACACAGGCTTTGCACGGGCTGGAGGGGTTCCCGCTCGACACCCCGGCTGTGGTCGACGTCTTCACGGAGGTCCTGAAGCGCGGTCCGATCCCCCGGATCGAGATCGCGAAGAGAACCGGTCTCTCGCAGGCGGCCGTCACCAAGGCCGTCGCTCCGCTGATCGTGCAGGGACTCCTCTCCGCCCACGACAACATGCGCCTGACACAACCCGGACGTCCGGTCCAGCCGATCAGCGTCAACGAGCAGGCGCAGCTCGCCATCGGCGTGGACGTGCGCTCCGACGAGGTGTACGCCGTCGTCACGACGATGCGCGCGAACGTGCTCCATTCGGTGCATCGCACGATGCTCGGAACGACGGTCGAGGCCGTCACGGACGCGGTCACCGCCGCAGTCACCACCCTGCTCGACGCGCTGGGATCCGACACGACGCCGATCATGGGGATCGGTGTCGCGGTGTCCGGCGATGTCGACACGCATTCGGGCACGGTGCGCCATTCCCCGCGTCTCAACTGGACGGACGTCCCTCTGGAGGAGATCCTCCGTCGCCGCCTGGGGCTCCCGGTCGTCATCGACAACGATGTCCGAGCCCTGGCGATCGCGGAGGAGTGGTTCGGGATCGGCGTGGACGCCGAGTCGTTCGCGATCGTCACCATCGGGGCCGGCATCGGGTGCGGCCTCTACGTCAACGGCGATGTCGTCGAGGGCGCCTACGGCGTCGCCGGCGAACTCGGCCACCTCCCGCTCGGGCCCACCGAGCTCGTGTGCTCGTGCGGACGCCGCGGCTGCGTCGAGACCGTCGCCTCGTCGAGCGCGATCCTGCAGTCGATCCGCGCGGCCAAGCACGATTCCCTGCTCTCGATGCGTGAGGCCGTCGAGCTCGCGCGCACGGGCGATCCGGACACGACAGCGATCTTCGAGAAGGCGGCCCGGATCATCGGCGTCGCTCTGGCGACGATGGCCAATCTCGTCGGCCCGAGCGTGATCCTGGTCGCGGGTGAATCCGTCACCGACTACGACCTCTACGAGCAGCGCATCCGGGAGAGCTTCGATGAGCACACGTTCGCCTCCGCGGGCGAGTGCACGATCGTCACCCAATCGCACACGTTCGAGAACTGGGCACGCGGTGCAGCTGCCTCGCTCATCCGGGCGAGCGTCCGGAGGTCGTAGCCGGCCCGGCGCGTCCCGGGTGGTCCGGGAGCGCCACTCTAGCGGCTCCCCCGGCCGAGCTCGTTGAAACGGTGGATGTCCTTGATCGGGCGACGCGCGCCCGCCTCGATGACCGGGGCGTCCGGGACGTGCCGGTCGGCCGGCCGCTTCTCGCGCGGTCGCGGCGCGCGCACGACGAGCGGACGCGCGTCGAGGGCGCCGTCCGCCACGGTGGCCCGTATCAGCGCATCCCGGGTGGTCGACAGGCTGAGGAGACGCTCGCGTTTGGAGGGGTACCAGCGGCCGGCGACGACCGCGGCGGTCAGGCGGTTCTGCAGCGTCCAGGCGAACCGGTCCGGGCGCTCGTCGACGACGAGGCGCGCCGTGAGCCGGTCGGCCCTGCGCTGCACGTTCTCGACCTGGGCGCGCGCCGCATCGATCGAATCGAAGCCGACCCCGCTGGTGGCGATCTCACGGTGGTTCGACGACATCAACCGCCAGATGACCACGCGGCCGTGCTCGTCGACGGCATCGTGCGCGGCGCGGATCCGAACGGCGACGCCCGGCACCGCCTCGTCCACGGTCGCGGCCACGATCCGGTCCCGGAACGCGGCCCACACCCGATAGCGCTCGCTCGCGGTGTCGACCGCGTGGAACCGGATGTACGGCACCCCTCGGACGTCCCTGTCGCTCATCGTCCCCCTCATCTCCCCCTCATTCGGTGCGTCGCGTCCTCATCCCGTCGACGGTGTCGGCGTCGGTGTCGGCGCCGGCGTTCGCGCACCGGTCGCCGGCGGCGACGTCGGCTCCTCCCGGACGGGCGGGCTCGTGCCGGGACCGGGGACGTAGCGCGAGACGCTGAGGGTCACGATGCCTCCGACGGCGAGGCGGGCTCCTTCGCCCGGCTCGAGCTTCAGCACCACGCCCGACACGTATTCGTCGGTGTCGACCGTGTAGGTCTGGGCCTGCAGGCCCAGCGCGGCGAGCGCATCGACGACCGGTTGACTCGCCTGACCGGCCAGCCCCGCGGGCACCCGGACCCGACCGGAGGCGACGACTATGCCGATCGCGGTGCCCGCTGCCACTCGCGCCCCGAATGCGGGATCGGAGGACAGCACGGTCCCCTCGCGCTCGGCCGAGTCCCGCGCGACGATGGCGCCCACCCCCAGCCCGGCGTCGGTCAGCGCCTGGCGGGCGCCGGCGACGTCGAGCCCGGCGAGCTGCGGAACCGGCGCCTCGCCCGGGCCGGTGGACACGAGCAAGGTGACGCTCTGCCCCGCCCGAACGGCGGAGCCGGGACCGGGATCGGTGCCGGACACGACTCCGGGCTGGAGGGGGGACGCCTCCGGCCGCTGCCCCGCGACGATCACACCGGCCGCCGCCAGAGCGTGGGAGGCCTCCTCGATGGTCCTGCCGCGCAGCTCCGGGACGGTCACGTTCTTCTCCGCAACGGCCGGAGTGAGCACGGAATGCGTCGCGATCAGGCCCACGACGGCGGCGATCGCCGCGGTGGCGACGGTCAGTCTCGCCGCCGAGGACCAGCGGCGGCCCGGCCCCCGCCGCCGCCGAGCCTCCCGCGGGGCGGGTGCCCTCCGCCCGTGGACGGCCACCGGGATCACCGCGGTGGGGGCGGGCGTCGCGGTGGGGAGCGCACGGGTGAGGCCGTCCCGTCCGCCGGCGGTCGGCTGAGCCGTCGTGATCAGCTGAACCGCGGCGGTCGACCAGCCCGCGCTCTCCTCCCCCGGAGCCGCCGCACGGTCGCTCCCGTGCGCCTCGATCGTCGCGAGGGCCTCGACGACCGCAGGGAACGACGGTGGACGACGCGCCGAGGACGCGTCGACGCAGGAGGCCGCCAGACGATCGAGCAATCCGCGGCGCACCGTGAACGGGGGATCGTCGTCGACGACGAGGGCGATCAGAGCCTCGAGGACGCGTCCGAAGCCGTAGACGTCGCTGCGCCGCCCCGGCGCTGCGCCGTCGAC
This sequence comes from Leifsonia aquatica H1aii, assembly GCF_000633535.1. Taxonomy (GTDB): domain Bacteria; phylum Actinomycetota; class Actinomycetes; order Actinomycetales; family Microbacteriaceae; genus Leifsonia; species Leifsonia aquatica_A. Next base: position 78,318 of record NZ_AYMR01000011.1, read on the forward strand.
CTGCTCCGGTGACGGGAACGATAGCGACGCGGTGAAGCGCGACCACATCCGCACCGTCAGCGTCGGGTCGGAGGGCACCGCCAGCTCCGAGGCCTGGGGACCGAATCCGGTCACCCACACCTGGCCGCCGGACACCAGGACGGTGTCCGGCCCGAGCGCACCGTGCACCACACCCTGCGCATGGATCTCACGCATCGTTCCGGCGAGCGCACGGGCCCACCGCAGCACGGTGCCGCTGTCGAACGACCGCTCCGCCGACGCCAGTCCCTCGGGCGCCTCCGGTCCCTCCGGCCGCCCACGGCCCAGCTCGAGCACGGACGGGCCGGTCACCGGCTCCGAGACCAGCCACGGGCCGCCGCCGTCGGAGCCGACGCCGCGGTCGAACGCCCGTGGGACACCCGGAACCAGCAGATCCGACGTGGAATCGATGCACGCACTGAGAAGGCGTTCGGCGACCGGGTCGCCGCGGAACTCCGAGCGGAGTTCCAGGAGAAGCACCTCCCGGTCCAGCAGACGATCGGTCGCCCGAGAGGCGACCGAGAACGCGGTGGAGCGCACCGGCCGGATCACGCGGTACCGGTCGCGACCGGACGGGAGCGGAACGCCGTCGTTCATGACCGGTGGGCGTAGACGACGAAGTTCTGGTGGCTGCTGGTCCCTCCGTCGTACTGGAAGCAGGTGACGAGCACGAGACGACCCGGGACGCGCTTCCACAGCTCGGCCTGCTGCGCGACATCCACCTTCTCGTAGAGCTCGGTGTCGTCGACGACGTAGTCGACACGGCCCTCGGGGACCGTGACCAGGATGTGGTCACCGGGATGGACCGTGTACGAGGAGTGCGGAACATCGAGCAGCGGATTGAACGCCGCGGCGCCGCCGCGGTAGGTGTGGCCGGCGATGTAGACGGTGTTGTCCGTGTCGGCGGTGGCGGCGCCGTACTCGGAGAGCCAGTAGGCGCTCCGAGCCGTCGGCGGGTCCACCGTCCCGCCCGCGGGGACCGCCATCCTCCCGACGTTCACCGAGAGTCCGATCGAGGGGATGTCGACCCGCGTCGGCTGGCCGGGAACGAGCGGTCGCTCCTCGGGCGGCGCCCCTGCGGGTGCTGCCGTCTGTCCCGGCGCGGGCTCGGCGACCGCGCGCGGTGCCGCGGCGGAGCTCGCCGCCGCGCTCCCGACCGCTTCGGCCGCGCTTCCCAGCGTGTGGGCCACGAGCGTCGCGCCGGCCGCGACGAGCGCCACGAACACGAGGACGAGCACCGCGAGCTGAGCGACGGCGCCCCCGCGGATGCGGCGTCTCCGGTGACGGACGGTCACGAGGCTCCCCGGGCATACACGTTCGCCTGCTCGCGCACCGAGGCGACATAGCTGTCGTCGTGGTTGTACGCCCGGATGGCGGTCGTCCACCCGGCCGCCGACCGCAGGTCTCCGCCGGCCGCGCAGAGGTAGACCGCGGCAGTGAGCGCCGCGTCGTCGATCTGTTCAGGGTCGGCGACGCCGTCGCCGTCGGCGTCGGTGCCGTACTGGGCCCAGGTGGCGGGGATGAACTGCATCGGACCGACGGCCCGGTCCCACAGCGGATCGCCGTCGAGGGCACCGTGATCGGTGTCGGGGACGGCCGCGAAGTCGACCCCGTCGAGGCGGGGCCCGAGGATCGTGCCGACGACGTGTCCGGAGGGGTCGATGTGCGCGCCGCCGTGCGTCCCGTGACCGGACTCGATGGCCCCGATCGCCGCGAGCGTGTTCCAGGTGATGCCGCAGCCGGGGGCGGCCTTCGCCTCGGTGATCGCGGCGGCGGCGTACGCCTGCAACGCCCGCGCCGGGATGCCGGTCCGGGCGGCGGTGGAGGACAGCCAGCCGACCGCCACCATCCCGTCGGTGTTCGAGCGCCGGCCGTCCGTCGCGACGGGCTCGACGGCGCCTCCCTGGTCGAGGGCGCCGGCCGGAGCGGCGGGTGCGGCCGCCGCGGAGGGCGCACCGCCGCCGTCCACCGACGAGCCGTCGGCCGCGGACGCCTGCGGCTTGGGGAGGTTGGTGATCCAGCCGGCCGCCCCGGCGATGATGAACGCCGCGACGGTCACCCCGGCGACGCTGCGGAGCGAGACCGTCATCCGAACCGCCCGTTGACGTAGTCGCTGGTGCGTTCGTCCCTCGGGTCCTCGAACATGGCCGTGGTGTCGCCGTACTCGACGATCACCCCTGGCGTGTTCTGCGCGGCGAGGAAGAACGCGCACTGATCGCTGACCCGTGCCGCCTGCTGCATGTTGTGGGTGACGATGACCACGGTGACCTGGCCGCGGAGGTCGGCGATGGTCTCCTCCACGCGGCGCGTCGACGTCGGGTCGAGCGCCGAACAGGGCTCGTCCATGAGCAGCACGCGCGGCGACACCGCGAGCGACCGGGCGATGCACAGTCGCTGCTGCTGACCGCCGGAGAGGCCGCCGCCGGGCTGGTCGAGGCGGTCCTTGACCTCCTCCCACAGCGAGGCCTTCCGCAGGGAGTCCTCGACGAGCTCGTCCCGCTGGTCGCGGTTCGCGCGCACACCGGCGAGCTTCAGCCCCGAGATCACGTTGTCGTAGATGCTCATCGCCGGGAACGGGTTCGGTTTCTGGAACACCATCCCGATGTGCCGGCGCGCGGTCGTGACGCGCTCCTGCGGGCTGTAGATGTCGTTGTCGTCGAGCCGCACCTCGCCGGACAGGCTCGCCGTCGGCACCATCTCGTGCATCCGGTTCAGGATGCGCAGGAAGGTGGACTTGCCGCAGCCGGACGGCCCGATGAGCGCGGTGACCTCGCCCTTCCGCATGGTGAGCGACACGCGGTCGAGCACCTTGCGCTGGCCGAACCAGGCCGAGATCGAGTCCGCTTCGAGCGTCGCGGCGGACGTCTGGCCGAACAACGACTCCCGGGTGGTGGGCTGCCGCCGGCCCGGGAGGGCGGGAGCCGCGCTCTCGGCCGCGCGCCGACGGACGGGGTTCAGGGTCTTCAGGTTCATGCGGCTCCTAGAGCAGGTTGGGGAGGACGATCTGGTTGACGGTGGTCGCGGCGAGGAGCGCGACGACGCCGATCACGGGTGCGGCGACGATCCACGTCTGCCAGCGGCCCCAGCGCCGCCAGAGCCAGGTCGCGCCGATGACGGCGGCGGCGAGGAGTTCGAGCAGGAGCACCAGCCCGAACGCGTTCGTGGGGTCGGTCCCCATCGGCCGTTCTGCCTCCGAGACGGGCATCCCGAGCTGGGCGGGCCGATCGAACCCCTTCGTGACGAGGTCGGCGTCCACGCGGAGCACGCCGGTCGGGGTGTACCAGCCGCCGGTGGCGGTGGTGAGCACGACGCGGCCCTCACCGGCCGTGAGCGCGGGCGGGGCGTCGTCGCCGGCGAGCCGACGGTCGCGCACCTTGTACGTGCAGGATCCCTGGCCGGCCTGGACGGTGAAGGTCTGACCGACCCGGAGGTCCGCCCACGCCGCGCCCACCGCGCCGTACGAGCTGGAGCGCGCCATGAGGACGCTCGTCCCGAGCTGGCAGGGCAGGACGGTGTTGCGCTGGTGCCCGATCCCGAGCATCGTCTGGGCGCCCGCCGAGCCTTCGACGACGACCTCCCGCCGGATCCCGATGTCGGGCGCGTACATCACGGCGACCGGCGTCCCCACACGGACGGGCTCGCCCGCGTCGGTCACCGGCTGTACCGGCGTCGACCCTTCGGCGAGGCTCAGCCGCACCTGCTCGTAGAGCTGGTTCTGCGTCGCGTAGTGCTGGACCGGCGAGACGGCGACGAGCACGACGACGATGACGAGGATCCCGGCGGAGAGGATGGCCAGCACGAGGGAGATCGCCCGCTGCAGCGGAGGGGCCGAGACGCGCGCGACGGGGACCGGGCGCGTCACGGACGGCGGCGCGGGGCTCGGCGCGACGACGGCGACCATCAGCGGCCGCCCCTGCCCGTCCTCGACGACACGACGTGACTGACGATCGGGGGTCCGATGAGCAGCAGGAGGACCAGGAGGATGACGACCACCATCAGCGTCTGCGGTCCGGCCCAGCCGTCGTTGCCGGTGAGCGTCATCGGCACGGCCTTCACGTTGGCGGCTGATCCGAAGGCGACGAAGCCGCTCCCGCATTCTCCGGTGTCGGGATCGCACTGCTGCTGGCCGGCTCCGTTCGCGGCGGCAGGACCGGCGGTCGCTCCCGCGCTCGCGCCGGTCGGACCCTTCGCGCCGGCGTTCTGCTGCGGGGCGGGCCCGGCACCGGTGAAGCCCCATGCGGCGCAGCGATCCGGAGTGCAGTCGGCGGGGAAGGGCGCCTCGAGGAGGAGCTGGTTCTTGTCCGGGCTGTCGCCGGGTTTGAACGTCGGGTTGTTGCACGGGTTGCCGCTTCCGGCGTTGACCGCCTGACCGGTGGCGTTGATCTTCCCCATCGTCGCCGCATCGACACCGGGGATCTGCTTCACCTGATCGAGGGCGGCGAGGACCAGGTTCATCGGCAGCGGCGAGTAGCCGAGGTTGCCCATCTTCCGCTGGCCTTCGCAGAGCGAGTACTGGTCGAAGTACCCCAGCGTCGCGCCCTTCTGCGTGTCGAAACCGCCGTGGGTGACGCTGGGCGCGACCTGGTAGGTGTACATCGACAGCGGGTAGGTCCGGGGATCGCCGTACTGGTAGACGTCGGAGAGGTCCTGGCTGAGGTAGTTGGGATCGCCCTTGTCGGTGTTGATCTTGGCGACGTGGAGGGCGACCGCGACGGCGTATTGGTCCGGCACCGTGTAGAAGCCGGCGGCGTTCTTGACCTTGGCGACCGGGAACTGGGCGCCGAGAGCGTAGGAGTACTCGTCGTAGTTGATCGAGAACTGGTTGGCGACGGTGTAGGCCGTGACGCCGTTGGAGCCGTTCTGCGCGACGAAGTTCGACAGGTTCTGGTGCGGGTAGTACGACGTGGCGTGTGCGGGATCGCACCCGGCCTTGGCGCACAGTTTGCGGTAGAGGTCCGGGTACTGGCGCAGCAGCCAGAGCGTGAACTGTGCGGTCGCTCCCGAGCCCTCGGAGCGGACGACGACGGTGATGCGCTGCGCGGGGAGGTCGACGCCCGGGTTGTCGGCGGCGATCGCCTTGTCGTTCCACTGGGTGATCTCGCCGGTGAAGATCCCGGCGATCGCCTGCTGCGACAGCTTGAGGTCGGTGAACCGTTTGCCGCCGAGGTTGAGGTTGTACATAAACGAGGTGCCGCCCGCGACGATCGGCAGCATCACGTACGGGAACTGCGGCACCGTGGTGTCCTGCGGGTCGGAGGTGTCGCCGGTGAAGGGGATCTCGGTCACGGCGAAGTCGGCGTTGATCTCCTTGGCGAAGTCGCTGCGGCCGGTGGACGACCCGTTCGGCGTGTAGTCGACGGTCACGCCCTGGGCGCCGACGTCGCTGACCCACTGGGCGACGGCGTTGCCGGCCCAGGAGGATCCCTCGCCCGAGATGCGCAGGTAGCCGGCGGCGGAGGCGGGCAGGCCGATGCCGACCAGGAGGAGCGTCGCGACGGCGAGGATCGACGCGCGCAGCAGTCGTCGGGTGGTTCGGCGGGGGCGGTTCATCGTGTGGGGTCCTGTCCGGGTCCGGGCGTGGGACGGCTGTCGTCGTCGGGCGCGAGGTAGTGGTTGAAGACGAGGAGCTCGTCGAGTTCGAGCGGCGCGGGCGGCCGCGGTGAACGCGACTCGATCCGCGCGAGCGTCGCCCGGGAGCGGGCGGCCAGACGACGGTGCTGGCTCTCGGTGAGCTTGCCCGGCTCCTGACCGCCCAGCGCCCGGGCGACGAGGAAGAGCACGAGTACGACGACGAGGAGGAACGCGGCGGTCGCGAACCCGCGCGCGATCATGTTCGGCTGCGGGCTCTTCACGAACTCGAGGGCGGCGAGCGGGAGGGAGGTCATCGGCCCCTCGAACGGGTTGACGTTCAGATTCGAGGTCACCCCCGCAGTGAGGAGGATGGGCGCCGTCTCGCCGATGCCGTGGGCGGTGGCGAGGATGATCGCCGTGGTCAGGCCGGCGCGGACGGTCGGCAGCACCACGTACCAGACGACCGCCCACTGGCCGGCGCCCAGTGCGTGACCCGCTTCGCGGAGGTTGCCCGGCACGAGACGGAGCACCACGTCGGCGGAGCGGATCATGATGGGCAGCATCAGCACCGTGATGGCGAGGGCGGCGGCGAAACCGTTGAAGGCGTGCGTGATGCCGACGATGATCGCGGCGTAGATGAAGAGACCGGCGACGACCGACGGGAGAGCGGTCATCGCTTCGACGATCGTCCGGACGAAGCGGGCGAACACGCCGCCGACCTCGCCGAGGAACACCGCCGTGGTCAGCCCGAGCGGGATGGTGATGGCGAGGGCGATGCCGATCTGGATGAGCGTGCCGACCAGTGCGTGCAGGATCCCGCCCTCGTCCAGCCCGGACAGCGGGCCGACGCCGCGCATGTCGGTCGTGAAGAAGTGGAACCGGTCCCAGAAGCTCTGGCCGCCGGCGGTCGAGAACATCTGGGCGAACACGTCCTCCCCGCGCACGAGGGTGAATCCGATGACGAGCGCGAGCGAGCCGACGACGACCACGCCGGCGGCCCACAGCATCACCGTCCAGAACCGGTCACGGACGGCGGGGCCGGGGTTCCGCAGGAAGACGAGGGTGGAGTAGAGGGCGACGAACCACAGGAACGACACCGGCAGCAGCCAGCCGATCGGGATGAGCGTCACGGCGACGGTGAGGAGGAGCCCGATCGCGAGTCCCGCCGCCGCCGCACCGGCGACGGTGAACGCGTCGTCGCGGGAGAACCCGATGACCACGCGGGACTCCTCCTCGGCCACGGGGGCGAGGTCCTCGCGGGGCAGCGTCGTCCCGCCGATGAGGCCGGGGACGTCGTCGAGCTCCAGCGGGACGGTCAGGGTGTCGTCGGTCATCAGCCCTCGCTCTCCGCTCCCGAGCGGGAGCGGGCGATGATCGCCGACGCCGTGAAGTTGACGATCATCGTCATCACGAACAGCGCGAGGCCCGCGGCCATGAGTGCGCTCATCGAGAAGGCGTTCGCTTCGCCGTAGCGCAGCGCGATGTGGGCGGCGATGGAGTTCGTGCCGTTCTGGAGGATGTGGAAGTTGATGTTGAAGATCGGGTTGATGATCAGGTAGATCGCGATCGTCTCGCCGAGTGCGCGCCCCATCCCGAGCATGGTTCCGCCGATCATCCCGCCGCGCCCGAACGGCAGGACGACCGAGCGGATCATGCCCCAGCGGGTCGCGCCGAGGGCGAACGCCCCCTCGCGCTCCCCGATCGGGGCGCGCGAGAACGACTCCCGCATCATCGAGGTCATGATCGGGATGATCATCAGGGAGACGACCACCCCGGCGATGAACGTCGACGACGTGTACAGCGAGGTGTCCGGCAGCGGGTTGTCCGGGTCGGCGCCGTCGACCCGGAAGAGCGGGATCCATCCGAACCAGGTCGACAGCCACTGGCTGAACGGCACGATCGCCGGCTGCAGGAAGATGAGGCCCCAGAGACCGAACACCACGCTGGGGACCGCCGCCATCAGATCGACGATCGACACCAGGGTGCGGCGGAACGATCCGGTCGCGACCTCGGTGATGAACAGAGCGGTGCCGACCGAGAGCGGGAACGCGATCACCAGCGCGACGATCGCGATCAGGACCGTGCCGGTGAGGAGGGCGGCGATCCCGAACTGGTTCGTCTCGGGCGACCATTTCTGCGTCGTCAGGAACGCGACGACCCCGACCTTCGAGATGGCCTGGGTGGCCTGGACCGTGAGGAAGAGGCCGACCAGCACCATGATCGCCAGCACGATCACCCCGCCGCCGCGGCTGATCCCGCGGAACACGGTGTCCGAGAGCTCGCGCATGTGGCGGAGTGGACGGGCGACCGCGTCGTCCGCGCCGGCCTCCGGATAGTCCGGACGTGTCGTCTGCAGGAGCCCGCTCATGCGGCCCCTCCCTTGCGTCGCCGGCCGAGCACGGGCGAGAGGATGCCCGCGGCGAGCGCGGCCAGCACCCCGGTGGCGAGGCCGAACTGCGGGAAGCCGATCTCTGTCGCCGCCGTCTTCCCGGACGCGGCCGACGTCTGCTTCATCGGCGGTGCAGTGGGAGCGGCGCTGGAGCCGTCGGTGGGTACCTCGGCCGTCGTGGGCACCGCTCCGACCGGTCCGGTGGGTGCGGCGGGCACTGCGGCGGGTGCGGCTGCGACCGGATCGGTCAGCGCTCGCAGTTTCGCGACGGTCGCTTTCGCCTGCGCCACCAGCGGCGCCGTCAGCGGCGCGTATCCCGGAGTCAGCTCCCCCGGCCGGGTGCCGGGCTTCTGACCGCTGGTCGCCGCGTACTCGAGGATGTCGGCGATCGGCTTCGCGTCCGCCGACGACAGGTTCTGCGTGTTCACCAGGCCGTACACCGGCAGGGTGAGCGGATAGGCACCTCCCGCGTAGTCGGCCTTCGCCGCCGGCTGCAGCACGCCGTCGACCGAGCTCTTCGCGAACTCGTTCGCCGCCTTCGTCAGACCGGCGGTGTCGGCGCCGACGCAGTGCGCGGTCTTCGCGTCGCTGCCGTCGCACAGGAGCGCCGTGGGGAGGAGGTAGCGCGCGGCGTCAGCGGCGTCGGTGATGGAGAAGACGACGCGCTCGCTCACGGCCTGTCGCTGGGCGATGCCCTTCCACTGCGGAGGCTGGCACTGAGCCGCTTCGGTGTAGGCCGAGCACCAGAGCCCTCGGGGAGGTTCGGCGCGCAGGGTCGACCGTGCGATGAACTGCATATCCGACTGCTTGGGGACCAGATCGACCAGGGTCCCCACCGGGATCTCCTCGTCGGGATGCTGGGGGTTAGGGCGGGCGTCCTCCTGCGCATAGAGGACCGTCGGGTAGGAGGCGTCCGCGGGCGGGTACGTCGGCGCGAGGGATTTGTCGAACGTCTCGGGCGACATCGTCGACCGCCGCACGGCGTAGGCCGCGGCCTCGAGCTCCGACGCGTCACTCGTGCACTCGGCGTATGTGCGGGTCGAGTAGAAGGGGTTGATCACAGCCCCGTACGGGTCGGGGCAGCCGTCGAGGAAGCTCCTCGCGTCGGTGTCGGCGAGGATCCAGCGCCACACCGCCGCCGCCGCATCCGATCGGAGGATCTCGGTCTGGAGCAGCCGATCGGTGTCGCCGCCCGTGAAGAAGCTCATGTACTTCAACTCGGGGTTGAGGGCCAGGAACTCCTTGTCGCGGAACAGCGACCCCTGGTTGAAGGAGTTCAGCCAGGGGGCAGTCTGGGTGAGCCCGGGCCGCTCGGCCAGCGCGAGGATGCCGTAGCTCTGGGTCAGGAGTTTCGCGATCAGCCTCGGATTCAACCGGATGCCGGTGACCGGTGAACCGGCTTTCGCGAACTCCCGCTCGGCGGTCGCCTTATCGGGGTAGCCGCAGCGCTCGATCGCTTCCTCCGGTGCCCCGTATCCGCATGGCCGGTAGTCGAGCATGACGGCGATCACGACGCCGCTCAGCGCGGTCGGGGCATAGAGCGTCGACGTGCTGCCCTCGATCGGTTGCGTCGTGAAGCCGAAGGCTGCGCTGCCACTGCCGACCGCGGTCCGGACCTGCGGGTCCGCGAGCTTCGAGTAGCCGAGCTGGCTCCCGGTGGCGCTGCAGAGCCCCGATCCCCACGATGCTACGGCCGGCGACAGGAGCTCCGATCCGACGCTGAGGACCTGGGCGTTGTCACCGCACGCCACGCTCTGGTCGGCGAATTCGAGCTTGACCTGCAATCGCTGCGCCCACAGCGACGGGGTGAGGGCCGATGCGAAGGCGCCACCCCCGCCGAGGTTGAGATCGGTGACGGTGTCCAGCACGAACGGCACGGCGACGAGCCAGCACTGCGATGTCGACGGTGCATGGGCCTGCGCACCGCAGCCGAGCCCCCGCGACTCCGTCGTGGTCTGGAGCTCGAACGTGCGTGTGGCCGCTCCAGACGGCCCGATGACGAGACGCGTGAACTCGTTGGTGCTGGTGCGGTTGAAGTACGGGTTGGAGCCCGGTGTCGCCGACAGCGTGCCGTCGATCGCGCGGAACGGGACGACGGACGTCCCCACCCAGTCGCCCCCCGCCAGCAGCCGATCGGATCCCAGCCCACGGAAGCTGATGGCATTGTCGGTGGCCCTGACGTCTGATCCGCCGACACCGGTCTGGCAGTGCTCGGGGTCGGGGGCGGTCTCGCCCGGCGTGCCCCAGCACTGGAAGACCTCCACCCATTCCTTGGCCGGGCTGATGATTCCTCCGCGGGCGCCGGCGACGGTTACCGTCACTCCTTGCGACACGAGGTTCTTCGTCTGCGACACCGTCATCGACAACCCCGGGCCGTTCGCATCACTGGCGAAAGCGGCCTTGTAGTCCTTCGTCAGTCGCGTGGATATGTCGCCGACCGTCTTGCCGGCCGTGTGCGCGATGACCGTGCTCGGGTCGCGGCGGTCCATCACGGTGTCGTCCCCGGCGTTCGGGGAGGCGGACTCGTCCCAGCCGACGGTCACGGCGGAGTCGGTGGCGACGGTGCCGGCGGGGCCCCAACCGGTGGACCCGGAAGAAGCGACGGCGGAGGGAACGGCCGGAGCTGCGGCGGCGGGAGCGGCGGCCACGGCGCCACCGGCGACGGAGACGGACGCGACGATCAGCACGCTGGCGATGGCGGAGACGATGCGGGTTCTGTGTGCTCTCATGCTCTTCGAGTCGTTCGGTGCACGGGACGAGAAGTGGGTGGGGGCCGGTCGAGTGACCGGCCCCCACCGGGGTGGATCAGCGGATGCGCGGTGCGAAGCGGCGGCGGATCAGCACCGAGGTGCCGGCGGCCGCCGCGCTGAGAGCGGCGAGCGCCGCGGCGATGAGGGCGATCAGGCCGCCCGGGGTGGAGGCGGCGGTCCCGATCCAGTCGGTCGCGAACGAGACCGGGTTGTTCGTGCCACCGGCGGCGGGTGTCGTGCCCGGACCCGTCGGACCGGTCGGATCGACGGCCGCGGCGACGCTGAAGGCGATCGTGACCGTCTTCGCACCGCCGGTGAGGACGAGCTGGTGCGCACCCGCCGGAAGGTTCGCCGGAGCAGTGAAGGTGTAGTCGGCGGCACCGTCCGCAGTGGCCGGTGCGGTCTCCGTCAACGGGATCGGGTCGGAGTGGATCACGCCGGTCACCGTGGAGGACGCGTCGAAGCTGCCCGCCGGGAGGGACACCGTGTAGGCGGTGCCCGGCGTGACGACGTCGCCGTCCTTCAGGGGGGTGGGCTTCGCGGGCAGTGTCACCGTCGCCGTCGCCGACTCCGAGGCGTTGAAGGCGCTGTCGCCGGCGTACTTCGCCGAGAAGGTGTGCTTGGCGCCGTCCTTCAGGCCGGTCGCCGTGTACGTGGCGACACCGGCGTCGAGGGTGCCGCTGCCGACCTTGGCGCCGTCGGCGTAGAAGTCGACCGATCCGGTCGCCGCAACGGCGGTCGCTCCGGCGGCGGAGACGGTCGCGGTGAGGTCGGCGGAATCGGCGCCCTTCGCCTTCGCGGCGAGCCCGACCTTCGTGTCGGACTTCACGGCGGAGATGGTCACGGTCGCAGCCGCGGCGGTCGAGCCGTTGAAGGCCGCGTCAGCCGCCGGGGTGTAGACCGCGGTGTAGCTGTGGTCGCCGACGCTCAACCCGGTGAGGCCGAGTGTAGCGACGCCCTTGACGACGGCGGCCGAGCCGACCTTCGACGCGCCCTCGAAGAAGTCGACGGTGCCGTTCGCAGCGGTGGCCGTCGTGCCGCCGGCCGCGACGGTCGCCGTCAGGCTCGCGCCGTAGGCGCCGGAGGGGGTCGCCGCGAGAGCGGTGGTGGTGTCGGCCTTCTGGACGACGACATGCCAGGCGCCGGCGGCGTCGAACGAGAGTGTGGTCCAGCTCGTCAACGCCCGGTTGTCGGCACCGGTGAGGATCTTCCCGCCGGACGAGACGCAGATGACGCCGAGGCTGAGCGTGTCCACGCCGGCCTGTGCCTCCACCTGCAGCCAGCCTCCGATGGACTGCTGCGTGAACTGCGCGTTGTAGTACGTGTCCGCGCTCAGGAAGTGGCTGACACTGTACGGGTTGTCCCAGAAGGTGGGGTCGGGCAGGCCGTCGGTGGCCGGTGCTGTGGTCACTCCACTGTTGATGTCGTACGCGACGATCCCGTCCAAGGTGAACGGGTATACGGACGGGTCCGTGACGAGCGGGCGCTCCGACCCCGGGAGCGCGAGGAACGGCTTCACCTGTGCGTTGTTCTCCGCCCCGCAATTGAGGTCGATCGCACTGACGGGCACGTTGCCGCCTTGGAAGTCGGCGGCCACGCCGCTGGTGACGCCCAGCGTCACGCCTCCTTGGCCGGCGGCGGAGGCCGGTACGACGGTCGCGATCGCAGCGGCGGAGGCGAGGAGCGCGGTGATCGCGCCGATCGCGACACGACGCGCAGGCTTGCTGGGGGTCATCGGGTGGTGCCTTTCTGTGGGAGGGGTGAACGCCGACCTGTGCCGGGCGGAGCAGTGTCCGCCCGGCACAGACAGGGATCGGACTAGTTGGTCCAGTTCGAGTAGAGGTAGCCGGTGGTGCCGGTGTAGCTGATCTTCAGGAACCCGAAGTCCTCGACCACGTTGTGGGTGGCGTGATCGACCGCGCCGATGTAGCTGGCGTTGCGGAGCGTGGTCTGGACGAGGGTGTTGGTGGCGCCCGTGTTGTTCGCGGTCGGGACGACCGAGTAGACGTCACGGTTGAAGTTGCCCGCCCCGCCTGCCGGTGCGGCGGTCGCCGATCCGTAGAGCGCGCCCGTGGTGTTCGATGCCGTCACGGCCTCGACCGTGTTGATCTTCGTGATCTTCAGCGACGCCGCGTTGGTGCCGGTGAAGGTCGAGGACAGGCCGTTCTTCTGGGCGATCCACTGAGCGGCGGAGAACGGGGCGATGTCACCAGAGGTGTTGATCGCGTCCGCGTGGTTCTCCGCGATCGTGGAGGTCACCCACGACGCCGGCGAGGTCACGCCGATCGCGCCGAGGAAGAAGCTGCGCGTGCCGGAGCCCGACTGCGGCAGCTTCACGTTCAGGGTGAACGCGTGGCTCGAGTCGGCGTGGTAGACCGGGGAGGCCGTGCCGCTCTGGGTGATGTTGGCGTCCGGGGTGCCGGTGCCGCCGTAGATGAACTTCAGGTCGTTGGTGCTGAAGTTCGTCGGGGCGACCGTGCCGGCCGGCAGGCCGGCCGTCTGGACGGCGACGGAGACGGCGTCGCGGGCGAGCGGCACGAACGAGAGCTTGTTGTTCGGGTCGGTCGCGAGGACCGGCGTGCCGGGACGGCCCGAGGAGCGGGCGATCTGGATGGAGCTCGCGGCGACCGTGTTGCTGTGGCCGGCGGCGTCCGTGTAGGTGTGCGTCGTGTTCCACGCGGCCGAGAGCGCCTTGACGCCGTCGCCCGAACCGGCGGGGCGATAGAACTGCTGGCCGCCGATGGTGATCTGCGTGTTCTGCGCGCCACCGGCGCCGAACGCGTCCCACGAGGCGATGCTCTGGCCCGGGTTCACGGCGCCGTTCGCGGTGGTCGTGTAGCCGTTGCCGTAGCCGTTGTAGAGGTCCTGGATGGTGTCGGAACCGACCGCGGTGTAGGTGCGGCCCGAGCTGCTCGGGTCGGCGTTCGCGGCGGTCGCGCCGGCCGCGATGAGCGCGGCGGCACCGAGGAAGGCGGCGCCGGCGACGGCGACCTTCCGGAGGGCAGTTGCCTTCATTTCGTGTGTCTCCCTATCCTGGAGCTTCTTGTGTCTGGAGGCCCCGGACACAAGTCGGGCCGTCATGGCCCGCATGCCCGTCTCAGTTCCAGCTGAGGCGGGCATCGTCGCGTTCCGGCCGTAGTGGCCGTCACACCGGCGGAGCATCCGCAGAACCCCTTGTCTGCTCCGGCCAGTTGCGAGCCTGCCGTGTCGCGCGGCGCGGCAGCAAGGAAACGAAGACGAACACTGCGGGTACTGAAACCAGCAGACGGAGACCGGTCGGCGAACCTTCGGTGAAGGCGTCGGACGCGGGGTAAGAACTCTCGATCGCGCGACGTCAGGATGTGCGGGGAGAGGGGTGAGCGGGCGCAGCGGACGGCGTTCCCGCCCTGTCGCGAACGGGCCTCAGCCCTCGAAGCGGCCGAATCCGAGGCTGCTGCAGAGCTCCGGAGTCTCCCGGGCGGGGAACACCACCACGGTCCCGTCGTTGCGGGAGCACATGGTCAGCGGCGGCACCGGATACGACGTGCCGGGAGAGTGCGCTCGTCCCGGTTCCGAGCGGTGCCCGAGGACGCCGGCCTCCCAGGCGGCGGCGCATCCCTCGAGCAGCTGGTGGCGGTCGGCGGACGCCGGATCGCCTCCCAGGTCTGCGGAGGTCGAGTACGACGACGGGGAGACGTCCTCGTAGCACACGACATGGCGGAGCTGCTCCTGCATCGGGGCGAGAACGCTCCAGGCCGTCGCGGTGGCGAGTCCCGCGCCGAGGACGCCGATGGTCAGGATCACGGGCAGGCGCCGTCGGCGGCGAGGCCACCGACGCTCGTCGGTCGCCTCGTGCACGCGCTCGAGGATGTCGGCGCGCATTTCGGGGGTGAACCCCGGCTCGGGCGGCGTCGCCCGTTCGGGGGTTCCGGTCTCTCGGCCGGTCATAGCCTGTCCTCTGCCAGACGCTTCTTGAGATGCGACCGTACACGATTCATGCGCTTCCCGACGTTTCCGGTCGTCATTCCCAGGCGCGTCGCGGTCTCCTCGTAGGACAGCCCGTCGACGATCAGGCACCGGTAGACCGCGGCGTCCTTCGGGGTCATCGCCGCGACCTCGCGCTCGATCGCCGCGAGCAGCTGCGTCGCGGTGACACTGGTGTGGACGGGGTCCGGGTCGGGGGCGCCGTTCCGCCGCGCATCGAGTCCCGCCAGGTCCGGCCGACGCCCCAGGCGTCGCCCGGCATTGCGGATCTCCCCCTCGGCAACGCCGAGCAGCCAGGGGAGGATCGTGCCCGTGCCGACATCGACCCGGTCGAGCTTGTTCCAGGTGATGACCCAGACATCCTGGACGACCGTGGCCGACTCGTCGGGGTCGCCGAGCGCCGCCTGGGCAGCGTCGTACACGACGCGGGCATACCGGTGGTACAACCGGTCGAAGGATCCCCGGTCCCCCAGCAATGCCGCCTCGACGAGCAGCCGATCCGTCGCGATGGACATCGTGTGCACCCTAAGCGATGCCCGGGGCTCGCGGACGACCCCCGTTCGGGCGACGCCGGGCGACGACCGCCCCGAGCGGGTCCCGCGGTCCCGGTCGCGCTGTCCGCGTACCTCTTAATAGACACGTCGGCACTGCGGGCTTTCTTACCCTCCGGGGCGAATGTTCGTGCGATGTCCCCGGCGTGCTCATCTGCGCGGAGAAGGCGTCACCGAACCGTCACTCCGCGACTCCGGCGCCGACGCTCCGCCGGCCGCTTCACTGGTGGCATGAACTCGACCTCCTCGCGCACCGTGTCCCTCGCCGTCGCCGGCCTGGCGGCTGCGGCCGCTCTCGCCTCGGGCGCCGCGCCCGCATCGGCCGCACCGGCGGCAGCGCAGTCCTGCTGGGTCAACGTGGACACCGGCGAGAGCCGGTGCTTCGACGCCGGCCTCGACCCGCTCGAGCAGATCGAGGTCGACACCGGCCGCCCCGTCGTCGCGGTTCCGACCGGGACGGGCGCGCGCTCGGCGGCTGCTGCCCCTGTTCCGTCCGCGACCGCCGCCAGCTACATCCTGGCGGTGGTCTACGACGGACTGAGCTACTCCGGGGCGAGCAACACGTACTTCACCAGCAACTCCGCCATCTGCAGCGGTCTCAGCTACGGCTACCCGTCGCTCGGCGCGTGGAACGATCGCATCCAGTCGGTCGACTCGTACAACGGCTGCCTCACCACGCTGTACTGGGACGCCAACTACGGCGGCGCCGCCTACGGGCCGGTCGGCTCGAGCACGAACATCGGCAACATGCGCAGCAACGCCTCCTCCCTGCGGATCGGATAGCCGGACCGGGCCGCTACAGCATCCCGGTCAGCACTCCGCCGTCCGCGCGGAGGGCGGCGCCGTTCGTCGCGGACGCCAGCGGGCTCGCGAGGTAGGTGACGAGCTGCGCGATCTCGTCCGGCTCGATGAAGCGCTCGAGGAGGGTCGTGCGGTTCTGCTCGATGATCGCCTCCCGCATCGCCGCGGTGGGAACCGACCGCGCCGCGGCGATCGCCTCGACGGCGGCCGCGACGCCGTCCGAGTAGGTCGGACCGCCGAGGACGGTGTTGACCGTGACGGCGGTGCGCCGCGTGAGCTTGGCGAGGCCGTTGCCGAGTGCCAGCATCGCGGCCTTCGTCACGCCGTAGTGCACCATGTCCGCCGGGACGTTGACGCCGGACTCGCTGCTGACGAAGAGGATGCGCCCCCAGCCGCGCTCCAGCATGCCGCCGAGCAAGCGACGGGACGACCGCACCCCGCTCATCACGTTGACCTCGAAGTAGCGGGCCCACTCCGCATCGTCGACGGTCTCGAAATCGGCCAGACCGAACAGGCCGACATTGTTGACCAGGATGTCGACCGGGCCGAGAGCGTCGAGCAGCCGCTCGACCTGCTCGGCGTCGGCGAAATCGGCGACGAGTCCGGACGGCTCCGCGCCGGGGTGCTCCCGCCGGAGCCGCGCGACGGCCGCATCCACGCGCTCCGCGTCTCGTCCGTTCACCGTCACCCGCACCCCCTCCGCGGTCAGCGCCGCGGCCACGGCGTAGCCGATCCCCTGGGTCGATCCGCTGACGAAGGCCGTCCTGCCCTGCAGTCCCAGCTCCATGCTTCCTCGTCTCCGTTCTCGCCGCGCCGGGAGTCCGCTGCCCCCAGTCACTTGCTCAGGCACGTCAATGTACGCCCATTGACTTGCCTGAGCAAGTCGCGAGGACCTAGGCTGCTGCCATGTCGACCCCGCCGGAACGCGCCGCACTGAGCGGCGAGAAGCTGGAGGCGTGGGCCTCCCTCGCCACACTGCTGGAGCGCCTGCCCGCCGCGCTCGATGCGCAGCTGCAGCGGGACAGCGGCATCACGCACTTCGAGCACGGCGTGCTCTACGCGCTCGATGCCGCACCGGATCGGACGCTGCGGATGAGCGTGCTCGCCGGTTACGCGAGCTCGACCCTCTCCCGACTCTCGCGCGCCGTGACCCGCCTCGAGAAGAAGGGTTGGGTGCGTCGCCTGATCGACCCGTCCGACGGTCGGTTCACCCTGGCGATCCTCACGGATGCCGGGCATGATGCGGTGGCGGCCTCCACCCCGGCGCACGAAGAACTCGTCGAGCGTCTCGTCTTCGACGCCCTCACCGCCGCTCAGGTCCGCCAGCTCGGCGCCATCAGCCGACGCATCTCGGCAGCGATCGACGACGCACCGGCGTGGCGGCCTCCTCCCGCGTGACCGCGGGTCGCCACTCCGGGTCGGGCGACCTCAGCGCGTGTAGGTGACGTGGACGACGCCGCTCTCGGCGATCTCCGACGTCACGGTGTACCCGAGGTCGAGGTCGCTCAGGCCGTCCCAGAGGCGCGCCCCCGCTCCGATGATGATCGGCGCGACGGCGACATGGAGACGGTCGACCAGCCCGGCCGCCAGGTAGTCGCGGACGAGGGAGGCGCCCCCGCCGATCCGGACGTCGGCGTCGCCCGCCAGCTCCCGGGCGCGCTCCAGGGCCGCTTCCGGCGTGGTGGCCATGAACTCGAACCGGGTGCCGTTGTCGAACTCGATCGGCGCGCGCTCACGGTGGGTCAGCACCAGGAGCGGATAGCCGAACGGCGGCTCGTCGCCCCACCAGCCGCGCCAGTCCGGGTCGTCGGGGTGGGCGTGGAGACCGAACATCCCGGCGCCCATGACCTCGGCGCCGATGCCGTCGAAATAGGCGGCGGCGTAGCGGTCGTCGACGCCGGTGGTGCCGGCGCCGGACGTGTCGTGGAACACCCGCTCGCGGAACGTCCGCGTGGCGGTGTAGTGCTCGACCAGCCTCCCCCACTCCGCGCCCATCGGGTCCTCCGGCACGGCGACGCCGTCGAGCGAGATGTTGAGGTCGACGCGAACGGCCATGGGAGCCTCCTGGAGGGGTGGACGGACGCCCTCCAACCTGGCAGAACCGTGCGTCCCGGTCAACCGCCGGAGCCGTACACTGCCGGAAGGGGGAAGGAGTACGCGCATGAGAGACAGGGAACCGCTCGACGTGCCGCTCCCGTACGGTCTTCCGGAGGATCCGCAGGAGCCGTACGTGAGCATCGTGGCGCCGAACATCGACAAGGTGTCCCGCGCCGGATTCGACGGGTCGACGGTGGCGGGACGCCGAGCGCGCCGCGGTTTCGTCATCGCCCTCGGCGTCGTCGTCGGGTGCGCGGCGATCGCCGGCATCGCGATGGCGGTGCAGCTGGTGCTCGACGGATGGACGGCGGGCTAGCCGCACCGCTCAGCCCCGCGGTCGAATAGACCACTATGCGACCAGCTTGATACCATCGGTGACATCCCTGTCGGTGTTCGAGGAAGACGGTCCTGCGTGGCGCGAGCTCGCCCGGTGAACGAACGGTCGACGGCCGCGCGCTACATCGTCCGCTCCCCGCTGCTGCGCGGAGCCTTCATCAGCCTGGTCGTCTCCGGGATCGGCATCTCGGTCACCGCACCGCAGATGACGCTGTTCCTGGTGCGGGAGCTGCACCTCACCGACGCCATGGCAGGCCTGTACTACCTGACCAACCTCGCCGCGCCGATCGCCGGCTATGTGGTGGGTTCCCTCTCCGACCGCGCGGGCTCCCGCCTGCTCGTGTTCCGGCTCTCGGCCGTCGCGGGCTTCGTGGGCTGGACTCTGATGGCGTTCGCGAACCAGACGTGGATGCCGTTCGCGATCAACATCCTCCTCCTCAGCGTGGCGGGGGCCGGCGCCGCACAGCTGCAGGCGGCTGTGCGGGACGAGCTCAGCCGGCGCCCCACCCCGGTCGACAACCAGGTCGTCGCGGTGATGCGGATGGCGATGGCGTTCGGGTGGATCATCGGTCCGGTGATCGGCGCCGTGCTCGGCGCCGTGATCGGGCTGCGGCCGCTGCTGCTCGCGACCGGCGTCAGCATCTTGCTGTCGATCGTGCCCCTGATCGGCGCCCGCACGGCGCGCCCCCTGCCGGGGCCGGCGCCCGCCCCGCAGGATGAGACGCTGCCACTGGTCGCCGAGGGAGCCGCGGAGCCGCTCACCGCCCCCGCCGCACGCACCCCCTCGATGGTGCCCCTGCTGCTCTTCACCGGCATCTACGTGCTCATCATGTGCGGGGAGACCGTCAAGCTCGCCTACCTGCCGCTCTACCTGGACGGCGAGCTGCACGTGGACGCGGGTGTGCGCGGCGCGATCATCGGCTTCCAACCACTCGTCGAGGTGGCCCTGATGCCGGTGGCCGCGAAGCTGGCCGACCGTTTCGGGATCGCCCCGGTGCTGTTCGCGGGGGCGGCGATGGCCATCGGCGCGCACGCCTGCTACGCCTCGGCGGACGCGTTCGCCCAGCCCCTCGCGCCCCTCATCGCCGGCCAGGTGCTGATGGCCGGGGTGATCGCGACGTTCGGGGTCCTCGGGGTGACGGTGGCCCAGCGGTTCCATCCGACACGGGTCGGGATGGCCTCCAGCGTCTTCCTGAGCGCGTTCGCGATCAACGCGGCCGTCGGAGGCTTCCTCGGGAGCGTTGGCACCGCCTGGCTGGGCCTGCCTGCCGTGTTCTGGATCCCCTCCGCGATCGCGGCGGCGGGCGCGATCGCGCTCGTCGTCCTGAACCGCTACGTGCCGCTGGACACCGGCGGGCCCCACCACACGGATGCGTCGCCGTCTGCGGTCCCCTCCCGGGACGCCGTGGACGTCGTGGACGGCGAGGACGGCGAGGACGCCGAGGCCGCCGTCACCGGCTGCCGCCCGTCGAACGAGTGACCGTCCGCCGGGGTGGACGGCTCGGACCTCTCGCCACCGCCCCGCCATCGGCGGCAGACTTCTCGACGTGGACGAATCCGAGGAGGAGAGCCGATGAGCGCAGGAACACAGGACGACCCGTGGCGGCTGACCACGGCGCCGGGGACGTCCGAATACACGATGTGGCGCGACGACGCCGCCGACCCGCCCGCGCTGATCTGCCAGGTCGGCTCGACCCGGCTGAGCTACCGCGCCGAGGCGATCGACGACCTCGCCGCCTGGCTGCGGGAGCAGGGCGACTGGGTCGCGCTCGGCGCTGCGGATGAGAACAAGGCGGCCGCCGACGGGACCGTGGAGGCCTGGGGACGCGACGCGAGCAATCCCGTGGGCGGTTGGTACGGCCTCCGGAAGGGCTACCGCGGCCGGTTCGGGATGTACCTGCCGCCGTTGCTCGAGGCGCTGGGGCTGATCGAGCTCACGCACGAGGCGCGCAACAACAGGGCCAGGGCCCTCCCGGCGTCGTGACGTTCGCGGTGCCCGGCGCGTCGCGCGCCGGGCACCGCACCGCTCACTCCTCCGCCCGTGCCCCGCGGCGGTTCGGCTGCTCCACCGGCGCCGCGTCGAGGAACGACCGGGCCACGATCGCGCCGTCCGCGTCGGTCAGCCAGAGCAGCAGGCGCGCGGGGCCGGTGACGGCGGGGGCGGTGATCGTCACGGCGTCCGAGAGGGTGAACGGTGTCACCACGATCTCGCCGCTGGAGGCGGCCGGGTCGGTGCGGACCGCGGCCGCCGAGGCGCCGTCGACCGGCGCACCCGCGGGGAGCCAGGCGGCGTGCAGGCGCCCGCGCAGCGGGCCCGGCCCGTGGTGCGACACGCGGACCGCCACGGTGACCGGCTCCTCCGGCGGCTCGAGGTCCGCCCCGGCGCGCAGCGGCAGCAGGTCGAGGACCAGCACGGTCTCGGCGTTCACGTCCGCGGGGATGCACCCGCCCCAGTCCTTCGCGCGACGGTCGGTGGTGAGCAGACCGGCGGCCTCATGCTCCACGTCGGCGAACTCGGTGTAGACGTAGCCGGCGAACCGGTCGTGACGACGCAGCTCCTGGGTCTCCCACCGCAGATGCCAGGCGCGCTCCAGGCTGGTGAAGCCCTCGCCGTACTCGCTGTTGACGATCGGGACGCCGGAGCGCGGGACCGCGTCGGAGGCGTAGAACGGCTTGTCGACGACGAAGTCGGGACCGAGGCGCACCGGGAAGCTCTGCTGCGTGCCGTCCGCCATCGCGGCGAGCATCCGCCGCCACTCGGCGATGCTCGGCTCGTAGTAGTGCCAGTCGACGAGGTCGGTGCGCACGTGCGACCAGCCGGAGTTCTCCACGATCGGCCGGGTGTCGTCGAGCGCACGCAGGGTGTCGTAGGCGTGCGCGGCGGCGCGGGCGCGCTCCGGGCTGCCCGGGATGTCCCAATCCAGCCCCCACTCCTCGTTGTAGAGCCCCCAGATGACGATGGACGGATGGTTGCCGTCGCGCTCGACCAGCGACGGGAGCTGGGCCTCGAACGCGGCGGCCGCTTCGTCGGAGAAGCGGCTCGGGCACGGCGGCTCCGCCCAGACCAGCATCCCGCTCACATCGGCCTCGTGCAGCCACAGGGGCTCCTCGAACTTCAAGTGCTTGCGGACGAGGTTGTAGCCGAGCTCGCGCGCAAGGGCGACGTCGGCACGCAGCGCGGACGCGTCGGGTGCCGTCAGCCCGGTCTCGGGCCAGTAGCCCTGGTCGAGCACCCCCCGCATGAAGAAGCGCTCCCCGTTCAGGAAGAGCTGCTCGCCCCTGGTCTCGATGCGGCGCAGGCCTGTCGTCGCGACGACCGTGTCGGCGGCCTCGCCGTCGCCGACGACGACCTCCACCCGGTAGAGGTGCGGGTCGGCCGGGGACCACAGGCGCGGTGCCGTGAGCTCGAGGCGACCGGTCGCCCGGCCCGCGGCGTCCGCGCGGAGTTCGACGTTCTCTCCGGTCGCGAGCACCCGCGCACGGACGATCGCTCCGGCCGGCGCATCGCCGGCGGTCTGGACGGCGATGTCGATCCCGGTGAGGCTGTCGCCGCGGAGCACGACCGAGCGGGCGTAGGTGCGCCCGCGGGCCTCGAGCCACACCGACTGCCAGATGCCCGACGTCGGGGTGAACGAGACCCCGTCGTAGTCGTCGCGCGGGATGGAGCGCTGCTTGCCGTGCGGGATGGCGCGCTTGTCCGCGGGGGCGTCGACGGCGACGGACAGCTCGGACGGGATGCCGGGCACCAGCGTGTCGGTGACGTCGAACTCGAACGACTCGGAGCCTCCGGTGTGCTCCCCCACGATGCTCCCGTCGACGCGGACCACCGCGTGGTGGTGGACGGCGCCGAAGCTGAGCACGACACGCGCTCCGGTCCAGTCCTCCGGCACGACGACCGTGCGCCGGTAGACGGCGTGCTCCAGCCAGGTGCGGTTCACCCCCGACGCCGTCGTCTCCCAGGCGAAGGGCACCGTGATCGTGCGTGCGGCATCGGCGGCGTCGAAGTCCCAGATCCCGTTGAGCGTGAGCCAGCGGTCGGAGCGGTCGAGATCCGGCCGCGGATACTCCGAGCGCGGCTGATCCGGGGTCGCCCGCGCCGCGGTGACGACGGAGTCGGTCGGGGAGAGTGTCATGTTCAGCCTTTCACGCTGCCGGCGAGGATGCCGTTGATGAAGTGACGCTGGAGCACGATGAAGAGCACCAGCAGGGGGACGAGGGCGATCGAGCTCGCGGCGAGCAGCTCGCCGGTGACGGTGGCGTAGTCGGCACCGATGCGATTGCCCGTGATGTTCTGCGCCAGGGTCGAGAGCACGACCTGGAGGGTGGCCATCCGGTCGGAACTCGCCACGACCACCGGCCACACGAAGTCGTTGTAGATGTTCATGATCGTGAGCACGGCGAGACCCGCCAGCCCGGGGCGGATGACCGGCACGACGATGCGCCAGAAGATCCCGAGCTCACCGCAGCCGTCGACCCGCGCGGCGTCGAGCAGCTCGTCCGGGACGGCGCTGATCACCTGCCGCATCCAGAAGATCGCGAAGGCGTCGACGGAGCCGGGCAGGATGAGCGCCTGGTAGGTGTTCACCCAGCCGAAGGTCTTCATCTCCAGCAGCAGGGGGATGATGAGCACGATCGTCGGGAGCATCAGGGTGACGAGCACCGCGCCGAAGATCAGGTTCTTGCCGACGAACTCGTACTTCGCGAAGGCGTACGCCGCGAGCGGCGCGAACACCAGCGTGATCGCCCCCTTGACCACGAGCACGATGGCCGTGTTCAGGAAGCCCTGCCCGATCGGCACGTCGTGGAGCATGGCGGCGAAGTTGTCCAGCGTGAACGTCGAGGGGTCGAAGCCGAGCGGGTCGCGGATGATGTCGTTCGCCGGTTTGAACGCCGACAGGATCGCCCACGCCACCGGGGCCAGGAACGCGACCAGGAGCACGAGGAGGAACGCGTGCGATCCGATGCGCGGCCGCGCCCGGCGGCCTCGGCGTTCGGAAGACGGGTCGGGGGTCGGCGACGTCACGGTCGGAGCCGTTCCCGCGGGACCGTCGAGGACGGTGGAAGCAGCCATGATCAGTCCTTCGCTCGGAGCAGCCGGACGAAGAACAGCGACAGGATCATCACGAGGATGACGAGCAGGAACGAATTCGCCGCGCCGGTTCCGAGGTCCGCTCGGGTGATGTGGTTGTAGAGGTAGTAGCCGGCCGTGGTCGTCGAGTTGTAGGGGCCGCCCTGGGTGACGACGAACGGCTCCGCGAACATCTGGAACACGGCCAGGGTCTGCAGCACCACCGCGAACATGATGGTGCGGCGCAGCAGCGGCACGGTGATGCTCCAGAGCTGCCGGACGGGGGACGCCCCGTCGAGATCGGCTGCCTCGTACATGGAGCGGTCGATGGACTGCAGACCCGAGAGGAGGATGATCACGATGAATCCCGTGGTCTTCCAGAGGAAGAGCAGGGCGAGCGTCGGCTTGGCCCACGCGCTCGTGGTGAGCCAGCCGACGTCCGGCAGGCCCACCAGGCCGAGCAGCGCGTTGACGGCGCCGTGGTCCTGGTCGAACAGCACCACCCAGATCTGCGCGACGGCGACCAGGGGCGTGACGAACGGGACGATGAAGGCGACCCGGTACATCCCGCGCATCCGCAGCTTGGCCGAGTCGAGCAGCACCGCGACGACGACGGCGAGCGCCATCTGGATCGGCACGATCAGCACCCAGAGCACGGCCGAGTTGCCGAGCGAGCTCCAGAAGGCGGGGCTGCCGAGGAGGTAGGCGTAGTTGCCCCAGCCCACCCACTCCGCGGCACCGGTCCCGTGCCAGTTCGTGAAGCTCAGCCGCGCGGTGAAGATCAACGGGTACACGCTGAACGCGAGGAAGATCAGCACGAACGGCATCACGAAGAGGTACGGGGCGATACGGCGTCGCAGCCGGGGGCCGCTGAGGCGGCGTCGCGACCGGGCCGCGGAGGGGAGGGCGGTGCTCGTCATCGTTCTCGGGCGCTCACTGTCGATCGATCAGGTTGGTCTGGATGTCGGTGCCGGCCTTCTCGATCATCTGGGCCGGCGACAGGTCGCCGTCGTACATCCGCTGCAGGTCGGTGCCGAGGTAGTCGGTGGAGGCGTTCCACCAGGACGGGATGGCCGTCCCGGCCGGGATCTGGGCCCCCGCCTCCGTCGCGACCTTCCACAGGTCCTGGTCGCCGAGGGCGGGCACCGGCCGGAAGAGCGGCTTCGACGGCTCCGCTGCGGGCAGGTAGGCAGGGATGGAGGTGTTCAGCCCCTCCGGGTAGACGTCGCTCGGCCCCCAGACGGCGGAGTAGCCCGCCTTGTCGTACATCAGGAACTCGTAGAACAGCCAGGCGAGCTGCGAGTTCTTGCCGTCCTTGGGCAGCACGAACGACGAGCCGCCCATGGCGCCGCTGCGCGCGCCGCCCTCCTTCCAGGCGGGGAGTTCCATCGAACGCCAGTCGCCCTTCGTCTGTGTGAGCAGCTGCTGGGGAGCGAAGCTGAACCAGATCGCCCACGGGTAGAAGACCTCGTTGCCGGCCTCCATCTCGGCGATGTCGCTCTGGCCCAGGTACTCGGCACGGGTGCCGAGGCCCTCCTTCTGCACGGTGTCGAGGAACGTGAGGATCTGCGTGTACTCGGGGCTGTCGAGACGCAGCTTCCCCTGGGCGTCGGCGAGGGAGGTCCCCAGCTGGCTGGCGTACATCTCCAGCTGCAACTGCCCGAGGAAGGCGCCCTGCTCGAGGTGGATCGGCTTCGCGCCCGGCTTGGCCTTCTGGTAGGCGCGGGCGGCGGCGAGCAGGTCGTCGTAGGTGCGGATGGACGTGGCGTCGATGCCGGCGGACTCCAGCGCGGTCGCGTTGTAGTAGAGCAGGCCCGGGTTGAGGTCGTACGGGACGCCGTAGATGCCGCCGTCGACGGTGTTGGCGTCGACCTTCTGCGGGGCGATGTCCTTCAGGTACGGCTTCAGCACGTCGCTGAGATCCCACAGGTGGTCGGCGTAGCCGCTGACCATCGCGTCATCGAGGAAGACGCCGTCGGGCACGTCGGTCCCCGTGATGAGCGTGTTCTGGAGCTTGGCGTTGATGTCGACCGCTTCGTGGTGGACCGTGATCTTCGGGTACTTCTTGTTGAAGTCGGCGATGACGCCGTCGAAGACCTTGAACAGGTCGCCCGAGCGGTCCCAGATGGTGATCTCACCCTCCGGCTGGTCGGTGGTCGGGGCCTGCAGCCGGTCGGACGATGCGGTCGAGCCGCCGCCGATCTCGGGTCCGCAGGCGGTCAGGGTCAGAGTGGTCGCGACGAGTGCGGCGGCGACCGCGAGGCCGCGCACTCGGCGTTTCGGGCTGTGGATCATGGGACACTCCCTCGTGTTTTGCCAACGTATGCAAACTGTAACGCTCGTTTGCGAACGTTGCAAACGTTACGATGACTCCATGCCAGCAACACTGCGTGATGTCGCCCAGCTCGCCCAGGTCTCCGTGCGCACGGTCTCCAACGTCGTGAGCGGCTACGAGCACGTGAGCGACCAGATGCGTACGCGGGTGCTCGCCGCCATCGAGACGCTGGACTACCGCCCCAATCCCGTCGCCCGCACCTTGCGCACGGGACGCACGGGGATGCTGGCCCTCGTTGTCCCCGAGGTCGACGTCCCGTACTTCAGCGAGCTGGCGCGGGAGGTCATCGATGCCGCCGCCGCCCTGGGCTACCGGGTGATGATCGACCAGACCGGGCACGATCACGAACGCGAGAGGCAGCTGCTGCGGGGCGACGACCGCACGATGCTCTTCGACGGGCTGCTGTTCAGCCCCCTCGTGACGAAGGCCGAGCTGCTCGATATGCACGGCGCGACCAGCATCCCCCTCGTGCTGCTCGGCGAGCACGACTTCGACGGACGATACGACCACGTCGCCATCGACAACGTGCAGGCCGCCAAGGACGCCGTCGCGCACCTGGTGACGACCGGACGACGGCGCATCGCGGCCATCGGCGCGCAGCCCGCCGAGGAGTACACCACGCCCCTCCAACGCGAGTCGGGCTACGCCGAGGCGCTCGCCGAGGCCGGGCTCGCGTACGAGCCCGAGCTGGTGAAGACGGCCGGGCACTACAGCCGACCGGGCGGCTACCGCGCGACGCAGGAGCTGCTCGCGCTCGACCCGCGCCCCGACGCCGTCTTCTGCTTCTCCGATCTGCTCGCGATCGGAGCGATGCGCGCCGTCTTCGACGCGGGCCTGCGCGTGCCGGAGGATGTCGCGGTCATCGGCATCGACGACGTCGAGGAGGGGCGGTTCGCCCGGCCGTCGCTCAGCACCGTGTCCCTCGACATCCCCTTCATCGCCCGCGAGGCCGTGCGGCGCATCGTCGCGCGCATCGACGCGCCGGAGCTGCCGGCCGTGGAGGTCGTGGCACCGCATCGCCTGGTCGCCCGGGAGAGCACCGCGCCGTCCGCGTGACCGTCGAGGTCGCCCGGCCTTCGGGGCGGGCGGACCGACCCGGCCGTCCGACGATGACGGTGGCGGCGGTGCCTTTCGTCGGCCGTCCACTCTTGCAACGATGGCAAATGCCTGGCAGGGTCGGTTTGCAACGTCCGCAAAGCCGCGGACGCCTCACCAGAGAGGACACTCCATGGACACGACCATGCGTCGAGGGCGACGACTCCCGTTGCTCCTCGCGACAGCCCTGGCTGCCGCGACCGCACTCACGCTCTCGCCGGCGGCGGCACCGTCGGCCGAGGCGGCACAACCCGGATCGGTGCTGTACTCGCCGAACCTCGCCAGCTTCCCCGCCGGCACCGCGGGCTACCCGAGGGCGATCGCCGTGGAGCACGACGGCACCCCGGCCGACACCGTGCTCGCGACGTTCGCCAAGGGCGGCCACAACGCGCCGGGCACACTGCCGATCTACCGCACCACCAACGGCGGCGGTTCCTGGACGAAGATCTCGGAGATCTCGTCGAACACCGCCGGCTGGGACATCGAGGCGCCGACCCTGTTCGAGGTTCCGCGCAACATCCCCGGCCTGAACGCGGGTGACCTGCTCGCCGCCGGCACGGCCTGGCACGTGGGCGACTACACCACGCAGAAGGTCGAGGTCTTCAAGAGCACGAACGGAGGCGCCAGCTGGCAGTACCTGTCGAACTGCACGCAGACCTCCGGCCTGCCGAACTCGTGGGGCCACGGCATCTGGGAGCCCTCGTTCGTCGTCGCGAACAACAACACCCTCGCCTGCTTCATCTCCGACGAACGGCCGGCGAACAGCGCCACCAACAACCAGAAGATCGGCCATTACACCTCCACCAACGGCGGGCAGAGCTGGAGCTCGACCATGACCGACGATGTGGTGTTCCCGGCGGACAACCTGGCCCGGCCCGGCATGCAGACGTTCGCGAAGCTCCCGGACGGACGCTTCGCGATGAGCTACGAGATGTGCCGTGACGCGACCAACGCCGACCACGCGTGCGAGGTGTACCTCAAGTTCAGCGCCGACGGCCTGAACTGGGGCGGCGCGGGCGACAAGGGCACGCTCGTCCGCACGTCGGACGATCGCGAGCTGCTGCACACCCCGTACCTCTCCTGGGCTCCGGGAGGCGGCCCGAACGGCACCCTGCTGCTCTCGGGTCAGCGGGTGGTCGCCGGCCCGACGGGCAACAAGACCGTGCTCGCCGAGTCCGGCACGGTGCTGTTCGCCAACACCCAGCTCGGTGCCGGCCCGTGGTTCGAAGCCGCCACTCCGGTGACGGTCAGCCCCACCGGCGGCTACGCCACGGGTGTGCCGTCCTGCCCGGGATACTCGACCCCCGCGATCCCGCTCAGCAACGGAAGCACCTACCTGTACTTCGCGGCGACCTGGCTCGGCCAGGGCAACCAGTGCGAGGTGCGGGTCGGGCTCGGCACCCTCCCCGGCCCGACCGGCGCGATCGTCGGGCCGGGCGGTAAATGCCTCGACGTCGACACCAACACGGCCGTCAACGGCAACCGGGCGCAGCTGTGGACCTGCGGCACCGCCTCGGGACAGGACTGGTCGGTGTCACCCGACGGCACCATCCGGTCGTTCGGCAAGTGCCTGGACGTCGACGCCCAGGGGACGGCCAACTTCACCAAGGTCCAACTCTGGGAGTGCAACGGCTCGGGCGCGCAGCAATGGGTGCATCAGGCGAACGGCTCGCTGCGCAATCCGCAGTCGGGCCGCTGCCTCGACGACCCGCAGGGCGTGACGACGGACGGGACGAAGCTGCAGATCTACGACTGCAACGGCCTGTGGACCCAGCAGTGGACGCTCCCCGCGTAGTGGATCGGCACTGAACGCAGCGGAGGCGCGGTCGCCCACGAGGCGGCCGCGCCTTCGGCGTGACCGGGTGCGCCCCTCAGGCGGCCAGCCCCGACTGCATGGCGTCCCGAGCTCGGATGACGGCCTCCTTCATGGCCCCGATCCGATCCGCCGGGATCGCGCCACGCGGGATGCAGATGGTGATGGCCCCTACGACCGCATCACCGCGCCCGAACACCGGCGCGGCGAGGCAGGACAGATTCGCGGTCGACTCCTCGGCCTCGGTGGCGAATCCCGAGCGCCGCACCTGCTCGAGCTCGGCGAGGAAGCGATCCGCTGAGGTGATGGTGCGCTCGGTCAGCGCCGGCAGCCCGCCGTCGAGCACCCTCTCGACGTCACGCGCCGGTGAGTGCGCGAGGATCGCCTTGCCCGTGGCGCTGGCATGTGCGGGAAGCGTGCGCCCCACGTAGCTGACCAAGCGCACCGGCTTCGTGGAGTCGATGCAGGCGAGGAAGGTGACGTTGGTGTCGGCCAGGACGCCGAACTGCGTCGTCTCGTCGAGGGGACGCAGGATCGGCCCGGCCTCGGTCAGGAACCGCGTGATGATGCTGGGCGTGGGCGCTGCGCGGGCGTAGTCCGTGAATTTGCTCCCCAGGCTGTAGCGCTTGTCCCGACCGCTGCGCGCGACGGCGCCGACCGCCTCCAGCGAGCCCAGGACGCGGAACGCCGTCGACTTGGGCAGCTGGAGGTTCTGCACGATCTGGATCATGCTGGCCGCCTCTCCACGGGATGCCAGGTGGTCGAGGATGGCGAACGCCGTCGCGATACTCGGCGCGCCGCCCTGCTGCGCCGACGTGGCCGAACGGGTCATGGTCATACGTCTCCTCCTCGAGTGCAGTGGGCCCCTCCATCGAGAACGTCGCCGGATGTGTTGACAACGCCGACGGACGGTGGAATGCTTCCCTCCAGCAATTTGGAACTGAGTTCCGTATATGGAACCTAGCCTCTCCCCGCCGAAGACGTCAAGGAGTTCTCGTTTCGATGGAAATCACCGCCGCCTACCTCTCGGGCGCCGACCGCCCGTTCGAAGTCACCACCCTGCAGCTGGACCAGCCGAAGCAGAACGAGGTGCTGGTCCGGATCGCCGCCACCGGCATCTGCGCCTCGGACGCGCACACCCGGTCGGGCCGCATCCCCTCGCCGCTGCCGTGCGTGCTCGGGCACGAAGGCGCCGGTGTCGTGGAGGCCGCGGGATTGGGCGTGACGCACGTCGCCCCCGGCGACCATGTGGCCCTCTCCTGGATGCCGAACTGCGGGCAGTGCCGGCACTGCGTCGCGGGCCGCCCCGTCCTCTGCACCGCCGCCGCGCCGTACACCCTCGCCGGCACGCTGCTCGACGGGACCACCCGCCTGCACCACGGCGACCAGGACGTCTTCCACTACTCGTTCCTGTCGACATTCGCGACCCACACTGTCGTCCCTGCGGCGAGCGCGATCAAGATCGACCCGGGGGTGTCCCTCACTGTCGCCGCCCTCGTCGGTTGCGCCATCATGACCGGGTACGGCGCCGCCGTGAACCGCGCCCAGGTGCGCCCCGGTAGTTCGGTGCTCGTCTACGGAGCCGGCGGGGTCGGCCTGAGCGCGGTCATGGGCGCGCACCTCTCCGGGGCCGAGAAGATCATCGTTGTCGACCCGGTCGAGGCCAAGCGCGCGGAGGCTCTCGGCTTCGGCGCGACGCACGTGCTCGCACCGGGAGACGATGTCGTCGAGCGGGTGCGCGCGTTGACCGACGGCTTCGGGAGCGACTACTCGATCGACGCCGTCGGCGCGCCCGCCGTCACCGCTCAGGCGTTCGACGCGACGGTCGCGGGCGGCACCCTCGTCTGCGTGGGCGTTCCCGCACCGGACGCCCGCCCGTCGTTCCCGGGCCCCAACCTCGTCCGCGACGAGAAGATCGTCACCGGCTCGCTGTACGGCTCGTCGCGTCCATCGGTCGACATCCCGAAGATCCTCGACCTCTACGCGGCCGGGAAGCTGCCGCTCGATGCGATGATCTCCGCCCGCTACCCGCTCACGCGGATCGACGAGGCTTTCGACGACATGGCGGCCGGGCGGCTCACCCGCGGCGTGCTCGTGCTCGACGACGCCCTCGCCTCCTGACGATCGCGCACGAAAGGACCATCATGACCCTCGTCACACCCGAATCCGACACCCTCGTCGCCGGCGTCGCCGTGCCCTCCGGGCTCTTCATCGGCGGCGAATGGCGCTCCGCCGCGCGGGACGCACAGTTCGATGTGCACGACCCGGCGACCGGAGACGTCA
The DNA here is from genome assembly GCF_000633535.1 of Leifsonia aquatica H1aii. Taxonomy (GTDB): domain Bacteria; phylum Actinomycetota; class Actinomycetes; order Actinomycetales; family Microbacteriaceae; genus Leifsonia; species Leifsonia aquatica_A. The sequence goes on from NZ_AYMR01000011.1 coordinate 109,388, forward strand.
TCGCCCGGGTCGCGGATGCGAGCCTCGCCGACGCGGCCGAGGCGCTCGACGCCGCCGCCGGAGCGCAGGCCGCGTGGGGCGCCACGACGACGCGCGTCCGCGCCGAGATCCTCCGCCGGGCGTTCGATCTGATCCACGCCAGGCGCGACGCCATCGCCGCGGTCACGACCGCCGAGATGGGCCGCCCGCTGGACCAGTCCCTCGCCGAGGTCGACTACGGCGCGGAGTTCTTCCGCCGGTTCGCCGAGCAGGCCGCGCACGGCGACGGCGGGTTCGTCGCGGCCCCGAACGGCGGCTTCGACATCCTGACCACGAAGGTGCCTGTCGGGCCCAGCCTCCTCATCACGCCCTGGAACTTCCCCCTGGCCATGGGTACCCGCAAGATCGGCGCCGCGCTGGCGGCGGGCTGCACCACCCTCATCAAGCCGGCGGCCCAGACGCCTCTGACGATGGCGATGCTGGTGTCGCTCCTCGTCGAGGCGGGCGTGCCCGACGGCGTCGTCAACTTCATCCCGACGTCGCAGGCCGCCGCGCAATCCGAGAACCTGATGCGCGACCCGCGACTGCGCAAGGTCAGCTTCACCGGTTCCACCGGCGTGGGCGTCCGCCTCCTCCAGCAGGCGGCCCCGAACGTGATGCGCTCGTCGATGGAACTGGGCGGGAACGGGCCGTTCCTCGTGCTCGAAGACGCTGACGTGGAGGCCGCGGTCGACGGCGCGATGATCGCGAAATTCCGCAACGGCGGCCAGTCGTGCGTCGCAGCGAACCGCTTCATCGTCCACTCGTCCGTCGCCGAAGAGTTCGTCGATCGCCTCGTGGCCCGCACGAAGAGCCTGCGCGTCGCTCCCGGGACGACCCCCGGCAGCGACATCGGCCCGATCATCGACGCCCGCCAGCGCGACCGGGTGCAGCGACTCGTCGACGATGCCGTCGCGGCCGGCGCCGAGGTGCTCGCCGGAGGACACACGATCCCCGGCGACGGCTACTTCTACGCCCCCACCGTCCTCGCGGATGTACCGCCCACCGCCGAGATCGCGACGGAGGAGATCTTCGGTCCGGTGGCCGTGATCGTCACCGTGGACAGCGACGACGAAGCCGTCCGCGTCGCGAACGACACCCCGTTCGGCCTCGCGGCGTTCGTCTACACCGACGACGTCACGCGCGCCTTCGACGTCGCGTCGCGGATCGAAGCGGGGATGGTCGGCATCAACCGCGGCCTCGTCTCCGAGGCCGCCGCGCCGTTCGGCGGCGTGAAGGCCTCCGGACTCGGCCGCGAGGGCGGCCGGGTCGGCATCGACGAGTACCTGGAGACGAAGTACATCGCCCTCGGGCGAATCCCCCGCTGAGTACCCCACCCCCCACCCGCACCACCGAACGAATGAGGTCGAAGATGACTCAACAACTCGCTGAACCACGATTGGGGCTCGAGCCCCGTGCAGGCTTCCTGCGCCGCCTCACCGCGGCGACCGGAGGCGGGATGTTCCTGGACGGCTTCGTCTTCGCCACCATCGCCGCAGTGATCGCCGGCGTGGCGTTCAGCCGCGAACTCGGATTGACGCCGCTCACGCTCGGCTTGATCTCATCGTCGACGCTCATCGGCACGATCATCGGAGGGCCGCTGATCGGCTATCTGACCGACCGCGTCGGGCGCAAACCGATGTTCCTCATCGACCTCTGCATCTTCCTCGTCGCATCGCTGTCGATGTTCCTGGTCACCGAGCCCTGGCAGATGATCGCGCTCGGTGTGATCCTCGGCATGGTCATCGGCGGCGACTACGCCATCGGTTCCCCTCTGCTCGGAGAGTTCTCCCCCGCCCGCAACCGCGGCCGCTACCTCGCCGTGCTCGAGATCCTGTGGAGCCTCGGCTACGTCGTCGCCTTCTTCGTCGGCTTCGTGGTGCTGTCGCTCGCCCCTGAGGCTTGGCGATTCGTGCTCGCCAGCTCAGCCATCCCTGCGGGAGTGATCCTGATGATCCGGCACGGTCTGCCCGAGTCGCCGCGCTGGCTGATCAACAAGGGCCGCATCGCCGAGGCGACCAAGGTGCTCGAAGATCTCGGCGTCGACCCGTCGTCGGCCGACTACCTCGCCGAACCCGAGACCAAGACCCGCTGGCGAACGCTGTTCAGCCGCGCCTACGTCGGGCGCACCGCGTTCGCCGCGCTGTTCTGGGTCTGCATCGTCATCCCGTACTTCGCCCTCACCTTCTTCCAGTCCGAGGTGCTCGGCACCCTCGGCATCGAGAACCCGATCATCGTGGCCCTGCTGGGCACGGTCGTCGCCCTCGTCGGCGCGGTGACCGGCTGGTATCTGATCGACAAGGTCGGACGGCGCCCGCTGCTCATCATCCCGATGTTCGTCTGCGCCGGCGCGCTCACCATCGTCGCTCTCGGCGACCTCCTCGGGTTCCCCGTGGTGATCAACGTGGTCTGCTTCTTCGGCTATCTGTTCTTCTACGGCATCATGGGCATCCTCTGCGGCGTGTACCCGCTGGAGATCTTCCCGACCTCCGTCCGCACCTCCGGACTCGGGCTCGCTTCCGGGTTCTCGCGGGTCGGCGCCGCCATCGCGACCTTCCTCGTCCCGATCGGCTTCGCGGCCTTCGGACTCATCCCGGTGCTGCTGATCCTCGCGGGCGTGTCGGCCTTCGGCGGTGTGATCTCCGTGATCCTCGCCCCGGAGACCGCGCGGAAGCACCTGACGGACACCGGCGCGATCTCCGTTGTGAACGCGAAGCGGATGGGTGGCGCCGCGTGACGATCGCAGGGCGCGACATGCCGGAACAGACCACGACAGCACAGGAGACAAGAGACCGATGACAGACCTCACCGATATCGACGGCCGGTTCGCGCAAGGCTGGGGAGGACGCGCTCCGGACGGCGTGCACGTCAACGTGCTCCTCGCGCGACGGGGAACGCCGACCGCGGCCTCCATCACCACGGCGTTCACCTCGCCGAGACCGGGATTCACCCCCGTACTCGCGTCCGTCGGGGAGGACCAGCCTTCGTACGCGACGGTGAACCCGCCGACCGTGATCCTCTCGAAGACCGAGGCCGTGGACGGGTTCCACGAGACCGTCACCTTCGGCGCCGCCGGGGTCGGCATCTCGCAGGGCGTGCTCGACGCCGTCGCCGACGGACTCCTGGTCGCCGACCAGGAGACCATCGTCTTCGTCTCGCTCTGGATCGACCCGGCCGCCGCCGACGAGACCGCCGTGCGCGACGCCGCCCGGGAGGCGACCGCCGCCGGGGTGCGCGAGGCGGTCCAGGGTCGCACCTCGGCCGACCGGCAGGCATTGGTCGACGGGCGCGACGGGCTCCGCCACCCCTTCTACAGCGGACGCTGACCTCAGCCGTCCGCTCCATCCCGAAGGGGGCCCGCCATCGTGCGGGCCCCCTTCCGCGCGGTTGGGAGGCCGTGGTGATCTTGACCGATCTCGCCCTGTGGAGCGGATGGATCGGGTGCGTGCTCTCAGCAGCCTTCGGGCTTCCTCAGGCGGTCCGCTTGCTGCGGCTGGACGGCGCCGTCGGGGTCGCGATCCTGCCCTGGCAGTCACTGCTCGCCGCGAACCTCGCCTGGTCGATCTACGCCACCGTCTCGATGCAGGCGCCCCTGTTGATCTCGTACGGGATCGCCGCCGTGCTCGCGCTCGTGGTGATCGTCCGCCTGTCGATGCGATCGCGGCGCAGCGTCCTGCTCGATGTGGCAGGTCCCGTGGCACTGGGACTGACGATGCTCCTCGCGCTCCCCGTTCCGATGCTGTTCGGCATCGTCAGCATCGTCCCCGGGACGATCGGCTGGATCGCGCAGCTGCGCTCCATCCGCCGCCACGGCCGACCGCGGGGGCTGTCGGCCGTGAGCATGATCCTCTACCTGCTGTGCCTGCTCGTCTGGCTCGTGTACGCGGGCGCCCGCGGCGACGTGGCGCTCGGCACCTCCGTCCTCCCGCTGATCGTGGTGATCAGCGGGACGTTGGCGGCGTTCTACGGCGCTCGACCGGACCGCCCCCGCGCGCCGGGTCAGCCCGCCAGTGCCGGGAAGGCCCACTCCCCGCTGAGGATCTCGGGGCGCGGCCGGTAGAGCCGGACGAGGTAGTTCCATCCCTCGGGCGTCGGGATCGCGTTCGGGGTGCCGGCCGGGTAGTCGCCGAAGCGCACGGTGATCGTGCCGTCGGCGTCGCGCTGCCCGGTGATGCTGTTGATCGTGTAGACACCGCTGTCGTTCGGCTCGAAGAAGCCGGCGGCGTTGTAGACGGAGATCGACCAGAACCCGTCGACGGGGACGTCCCCGACCGTGAGCTCGTGCCGGTCCGCCGCGACCGCGGGGGCACCCCCCAGGTAGGTCGCCTCGTCCGAGGGGAGACCGCCCCAGCCGGCCGCGGTGCCGATGAGGTGACGCACGGGATCCACCTCGTCGGCACGGCCGAAGGTGCGGCGGAAGTCGCCGAGGTTCTTTGCCAGCACCAGCAGCGCGTCGCGGGTCTCGTCGAGGGAGGCGGTGTCGTAGTCGGGCAGCTCGAACGGGACGGCGGAGGCGCTCGTCAGGACGATCCGGTCCTGCAGGGCGGAGACGGCGGCGACGTCCTCCGGATCCGCCGGGTCGACCAGGATGCGGATGGCGAGCGCGACGTAGGGCGAGTCGAACTCCTCGACGGTGAGGGCGTGTTCGCCCGCGTCGTGGAAGATCCGGTTCACGTAGTGGTCCGCGTTGACGACCATGGCCGAGACGTACCGCTCCCCATGCTCCGGGATCGTGAAGGTGGCGCCCTGGGAGATGTCGACGACGGCGAAGCTGTACAGGGTGTCCCGGTTCATCCGGATGACGGTCTGCGCGTCGATCGCAGCGGGCACCCGGTTGTGGCGGAGGAGGTTGACGCCGCCGGCGTCGCGCTGGAGGTCGTGGAACATGCGGTCGTTCTCGGCTCGCACGAAGTTGTCGGCATTCACGATGATGGTCACGCTGCGATCGTGGCATGCGGGAGGGGCCGCGGAATAGCCCCTCCCTGGGTCACCCCCGTGGGTCGGGGCGCGGCCGTGCGTTGGTCAGCGCTGCTGGCCGCGCAGCTGGGCCGCCGTGTCCGCGACCAGCCGGGCGGCGACGCGACGGAGCGTCTCCACGTCCTCGGCGCTCCAGTGCAGGAGCGCGGACCCCAGGCTGGTGCTGGCGTACTCCATGATGCGCTCGCCCACCTCGCGCCCGGCGGGCGTGAGCGCGAGGAGGACGCTGCGATCGTCGGCGGGGTCCGGCACCCGGACGGTGAGCCCCGCCTCGCCGAGCCGGTTCGCGATCTTGCTCATGTTCGCGCGTCCGGTGCCGAGGATCGTCGCCAGATCGCTGGGCCGCGTGGCACCGCGATAGCCGAGCTGGTTGACCGTCAGGAACATGGCCATGTCGTCGACGGGGAAGTCGACGGCGGACATCACCGCACGGCGCTGCTCGTAGCTGTCGGCCCAGTGGACCAGCGACGAGAGCGACACCCGCAGATCGAGCGGGTCGGGGGCGAGCACGGGCGAGAGGTCGGGAGCGTCCGGGGTCGCGCCCTCCTCGTGCGTTCTCGCCACCGCCCACCTCCGTTCGTCATCGGGTGCGGGGCGAGCGTCCCGCACCCGCCGGACCGGACCCGCCGTTCCCGAGCCTCCAGTATCCCGCGTGCGACCGCCCGCTCAGCTCGCCGCGACGCGCACCAGCCGCACCGGGCCGAGCAGGCCGTGATCGTGCACCTCGGTGTGCTGCAGGGCGTGGCCGCCGCCGAAGACCTCGGCGATGATGTCCGGCACGTGCTCGTAGTAGCCGCGGGCGAGCAGCCGGTTGTTGAGCGAGCTGGAGATCCGGACCACCACCGTGTTCTCGCCCGGTCGCAGGGCGTCGGTCACGTCGACGACCGGGACGGAGGTGTCGAAACCGATGGCGTCCCCGCCGCCCACCGACACCGAGCCGAGGCCGCCGCCCACCGAGCCCAGCTCGAGCAGGTAGCGGGCGCCGCCGCCGGTGTCGAGATCGTCGACCGTGATGACCGCCGTGTACTCGCCGACGCCGGAGACCTCCGGCCCCACGCCCTCCAGGTCCTTCCAGGGCGCGAGGGAGGTCGTGCCCGAGGCGAGACGGCTGACCGCCGTCAGGGGACGGACCTCGCGGGTGACGTGCCCGGTACCGCGATCCTCCTCGATCACCTGCTCGCCGCCGGCGTCCCAGCTGTCGACGGCGATGGACCAGTCCTCCACGGCGGCGACCGGGGTGCGGACCGCGGGTGCGGACGCGACACCCGGCGAGGCGGAGCGGTCGAGCGTCAGCAACGCCGTCTCACCCGGGGCCAGCTCGACGGTGACGAGGGTCCGGCCGCCCTCGATGCGCACACCGTGGTGCGGGCGCAGCTCTCCCGACCAGGCGTCGAGGCGCAGCACGGCGCCCTCCCCGGCGAGCGCCACCTCCACCCGGGTGGGCTCTCCGGTCTCGTAGAGGAAGTGGTAGAGGTACAGGTGGGCGAGGTCGCCCTCGTCGCGCAGGTGGCTGAGGACGTTCTGGTCCGGCGCGGTGAACTCGGCGCGACCGGTGACCCCGAGTGCGCGGAGCGCGTCGACCGTCTGCGCGGGATCGCCGATCCGGGCGACCGTCGGCTGCTGCAGCAGCTCGGCGATCGTGGCGGCGAGCTCGTCGTCGCGACCGTCCAGGCCGGGGGTGCGGGCGGCGGCGACCGGGTGCGCGAGGTCGACCTCGGTCGGGAGGATCGATCGCAGCTCGCGCGTGTCGTCGACGAAGAGCAGGCGCAGCCCGCGCTTCGCCCAGCCGAGCAGGTGGGCGGCATCGTCGGCGTCGAGCGCCGTCTGGTAGACGATCAGCGCCTGGTAGCCGGGGCCGTCCGGCTGGACGAGGCCGTCCTCGAACGCCACATCGTCACGCCTCAGCAGCGAGCCGTCGAAGAACTCGTAGGTCCAGCCGCTGTCCTGCATGCCGAGGTCCTGCCACCAGAAGTTCTTGCGGTCGCGCATCCACTTGCGCGCGTAGTACTCCTCGTCCGGGTGCCGGGTGCCCTCCTCGTCGTAGAACGCCATGCCGAGGCGGTTCTCGGTGAAGTGGTCGGTGCGGAGGATGCCGACGTCGATGCGCGGGCGCCCCTGCCGGAGGGCGAACTGGTAGCGGCCGACGGCATCGTTCCAGAGCCGGTAGAACGCCGAGCCCGGCTGGCGGGTGTCGAAGCGCTCGGAGAACATGGGCCACATGCCCTCGTGACCCGGCCACTCGGTCCCTTCCACACCGGCGGGACTGGCCCAGCCGTGCAGGACGGTCTTGGTGATGCCGGCGGCGAGCTGCGTCGCGATGATCTGGTCGTAGAAGCGGTGGTCGAGGATGTGGTTGCGCGTCGTGGCGCCCGTCTCCGACGAGTACTGCTTGCCGAAGAGGTGCGCCGGGCCGGCGAGCAGACGGTAGGCGTCGATCTGCGCGGCGAACTCCAGCGACTCGTTCTCGATGCCGTCGACCTCGGGCCCGGGGCGGGTCAGCTCGAACGGCAGTCCGTAGCTGATCTCCGACCGGAGGCTGATCCCCACCGAGTGCAGGTAGGCGGCGAACGGGCGCAGCATGTTCTCGATGTAGAGGTCGGTGAGCGTGCGGACGTAGTCGAAGCGCACCTTGTCCACCGTGATCGCCTGCGTCTCCAGCGGCTCGTTGACGTAGACCGTGCTCGACGCCATGAACGGCGCGCTCCGGGTCAGGAACGGCAGCCACGGGGCGATGTCGTAGCCGCGGCGCCGACGGAACTCCTCCGCGACGCCTGCGCCCCAGAACATCCCGCCGGCGCCGTGGGTGGTGAGCTCGAGGGAGTCCATGTACATCTGGGTGCGCGGGTTGCGGGCGATCTGCTCCCGCAGCTCGGGCGTCAGCACCACGGTGTCCCAGTAGTCCACGACCGCGTCCACGCCGGCGCGCTCCAGGTAGTTGACGGTGTAGTTGACGCTGGCGGACGGGGAGGCGGTCTGTCCGGTGCCGTGCATCCAGAACGCGTAGAGCCGCCAGGTGCCCTCGGCCGGCGCGGTCCAGTCGAGGGACTCGCCCGCGACGAGGCCGGTCAGGTCGACGGCCGAGTCGGCGTCCAGGACGGCGCCGGCGCCGGTCTCCTCGACGATGCGGACGGCGACCGCGGCGACGAAGGTCTGGCCCCGCAGCTTCGCGCGCTCCCCGGGCAGCGGCGACTCGGCGAGCGGTCCGTCGAGGTCGATCCGGCTGAGCGCGCCGCTGCGGGACGAACCGCCCGCGAGCGTCTCGGCGATGACGTCCAGCTCCTGGGCCGCCGCCGGGTGCTCCGGGTCGATGCCGGGGATGTTGGCGTTCGACCAGTTGGTGCCCGACGTGAAGCTGACCGACATGTCCCGTTTGGTGGTCTGCTCCACGACGACGAGGCTGTCGTGCACCCACTCCTCGGATCCCCACCCGTAGCGGGCGTGGTCGATCCCCTCCTCGTCCATCGCGAGGAACTCCATGCCGCCGAAGCCGAAACCGTGCGCGGTCTCGATCTCGTGGTGGAGCGTCTCGTCCGTGTGGAGGCCCTCGGCCAGCCACCAGCGCAGCTCCGGCCGGAACTCGATCCCGGGCGTGCGGATGTCGCGGGCGAAGTCGTCGAGGGTCACAGCGTTCTCCTTCGAAGCAGGTGAGTGGTGAAGCCAGGTGAGTGGTCGATCAAACCAGTGTCGCAATAACACTAACTCATTTCCTGAGGACACTACTAGGCCCGACGAAGATCGCCTCCTCGACTCAGATCACCCCGTACTCCTCCAGCAGCCGGCCGATCATCGTCTTCTCCACGTAACGCTTGGCGAAGGCCGGAACCGGCACCTTCTTGCCGTCGCGCAGATAGTGCGTCGACTTGATGAGCTCGCGCACGTCGTAGATCGACCCGAACACCTCCGGCACACCGCGCTCGACGTCCAGAAGCTGGTAGACCGCCTCCATCGCCGTGCGCACCGAGTACTCGGTGGTGAAGATGCAGTCGCGGGTCGACTCGGCGAACTGGCCGATGAAGGCGAAGTTCTTCACGCCGGACGGCACCACGTCGGGACGGTCCCCCGCGGCGCGCGGGAGGAAGAACGCCGTGATGAACGGCATCATGCACGGGCGGGTGATCGCGCCGGTCGCCGCCAGGCCATCGATCTCGTCCAGCGGGACGCCCAGGTGGTAGAGCCACTCGCGGGTGATCTCCTCCCCGGTGCACTCGCGCATCGGCTTCTTCACGTAGTCGCCGGGGACGTCGGTGAAGAGGCCGTAGAACCAGACCACGGTCTGGTCGTCCGGCTGCTGTGAGAAGTGCGGCTGGCGGTTCACGGTCCAGCTGAGCAGCCACGCGGAGTCCCGCGCGGTGACGATGCCGCCGGTGACGACCTTGCCGGAACGCATCGGACGCTGGGCGATCCGCTCGATGTAGGCCGGGATGCGCTCGTCCAGCGTCGTGATCGACGCCGACTCCCACTGCGACTTCTCCGGCGAGGTGCAGAACGTGTCGGGGTGGCCGAACGACGGGTCCTGCGCCGCGATGTTCCGCCAGAGGTGCCAGCTGCCGCCATCGTGCACCACCGGATCGAACGCGGCGGGGGTGTGGTGGTCGCCCCACTCCGAGTTCTCCACCAGGGACCCGTTGGTGACGAACACCAGGTCGTCCTCGGTGAGGTCGAGCCCGCCCTCGACGCCCTCGCGGATCCACGCGATGTGCTTCGCGACCTTCTTCTCGGGCGAGATGTCGAATCGCACATCCATCACCCGGGTGTCGAACTGCACCTTCACGCCCTGCGCCCGCAACCAGGTGACGAGGGGGAGCACGAGCGACTCGTACTGGTTGTACTTGGTGAACTTCAGGGCGCTGAAGTCGGGCAATCCGTCGATGTGGTGGATGAAGCGCTGCACGTAGAGCTTCATCTCCAGTGCGCTGTGCCACTCCTCGAACGCGAACATCGTCCGCCAGTACAGCCAGAAGTTCGACGCGAGGAAGTCCGGCCCCATGACCTCGTCGATCCGCTTGTCGTAGAGCTGCTCGGGCAGCGCGAGGACGAGATCGACGACGGCCTTGGTCGCCTTGCGGTCGAGGGTGAAGGTCATCCCCGTCTTCGCGTCCTGACCTCGGTCGACGGTCGCGCGCTGCAGCGAGAAGTTGGGATCGTCCTTGTTGAGCCAGTAGAACTCGTCGAGCACCGACGCGCCCTCGATCTCCAGGGACGGGATCGAGCGGTAGAGATCCCAGAGGCACTCGAAGTGGTCCTCCATCTCGCGGCCGCCGCGGATGAGCCAGCCGGTCTCGGCATCGCCCGCGCCGTCCAGGGCGCCGCCGCCGATCGAGGAGGCCTCGAGCACCGTGATCCGGTCGCCCGCCATCTGCCCGTCCCGGATCAGGAATGCGGCCGCGGCCAGTGACGCCAGGCCGCCGCCCACCAGGTAGGCCGATTTGGCGTCGACGCCCTGCGGCTTGCGCGGGCGCGCGAACGCCTCGTAGTTGCCCTTGCTGTAGTACATGAACTCCCCCTCCGGTCTCGACACCGCCATCCTCCCCGGGCGCGAGGCATGTGTCGAGGAGGGAGATCAGACCAGGATGCCGTTGAGCACCAGGTCGACGAGACCGGCCGCGTGGTCCGGCTGCCGGCCCGGCCGGTCCTCGCGCCGGGCGAGCACCACGAACAGCACCGACCCGATGATCGTGCTCGCGACGACGTCCCGATCCACGCCCGGCCGGATCTGCCCGGCCTCGATCCCGAGGCTCAGCCGATCGGCGACCGCCCGCCGGGTGGGCTCCGTGAAGCGGTCCCACAGGGCGTCGGCGGTGGCCGCATCGGTCGACGCCGCGACGACGAAGGCGCGCACCAGCGGGGCCCCCTCCGGCGCGGTCATCCGGCCCACCAGGCTCTCGACGATCTCCCGGAGATCCGCGGCGACGTCCCCGGTGCTCGCCGCGGCGAAGGGCTCCACCGGCTGCACCGGCACCCCGCCGTCGAGCACCGCGTCGACCACCACCGCCGCCTTCGACCCCCACCACCGGTAGAGGGTCTGTTTGCCGACGCCCGCCCGGGCGGCGATCCCATCGACCGAGACGCCCTCGTAGCCGTCGGCGTGCAGCAGCTCACGGGTGGCCTCCAGGATGGCCGACCGGGCCTGAGTGCTGCGGGGCCGTCCCCGGCGTGCGTCTGTCATTGCGAGAAGCCTATGCGAGGACTAGATTCATTTACGAGACCGATCGTCTCATAAATTCTCGCGAAGGAGCAGGCATGCCGGACCGCATCATCGTCGTCGTCGGAGTGGGCGGGATGGGCGAGGCCATCGCCCGTCGCATCGCACCGGGATCCCGCTTGGTCATCGCCGATTACAGCCAGGCTGCACTCGACCGGGTGGCCGCCGCACTGGAGGCGGACGGCATCGACGTCGTCGCCCACCAGGTCGACGTCTCGTCCCGCGAATCCGTGGCCGCCCTCGCCGCGTCGGCCGCCTCCCTCGGAGACGTCGTGACGGTCGCGTGGACGGCCGGGCTCTCCCCGGTGCAGGCCCCCACCTCTGCCATCGTGGCCGTCGATCTGCTCGGCGTCGCGTACGGGCTGGAGGAGTTCGGCGCTGTGATTGCCGAGGGCGGGGCCGGAGTGGTCATCGCCAGCATGGCGGGAACGATGGCGGCCGAGCAGTTGCCCGCCGAACTCGTGGGCGCACTCGCGCTGACGCCGACGGACCAGCTCGCGGCCCTGCCGTTCCTGCAGGAGGGCGGGATCCCCGACCCCGGTGCGGCGTATGGGATCGCCAAGCGCGGCAACCAGGTGCGGGTGCGTGCGGCGAGCCTGGCCTGGGGCGCCCGCGGCGCGCGGATCAACAGCATCAGCCCGGGCGTCATCTCCACCCCGATGGGCGAACAAGAGCTGGCCGGCGAGTCCGGCGCGACGATGCGCGCCATGGTCGCCGCCTCCGGAACCGGCCGCCTCGGCACCCCCGACGACATCGTGGACGCGGCCGCCTTCCTGCTCGGCGACGAGGCGAGCTTCATCACCGGGACCGACCTGCTGGTGGACGGCGGCGTAGTCGCCGCCGTGCTCTCCGGGGCGCTCACGCTGCCCCGCGGCTGAGGGTCGGCGGCGGGAGGGGCATCAGCCCGCGATCGTCGCCGCCAACCAGGCACGGGCGCGCTCCAGCAGCGCCACGGCCGGTGCCGTCTCGCGCGCCCAGTTCTCGAAACCGTGCGGCGCCCCGCCGACGACCTCGAGCTGCACGGGGACCCCGACGCTCGCGAGGCGCTGAGCGTAGTCGACGTCCTCGGCGTGGAAGAGCTCGATGTCGCCAACCGCGATGAACGCCGGCGGGAGCCCGGCGAGGTCCGCCCTCCGGGCCGCGGCCGCGAAGGGCGGCACGTCCGGGCCTCCCGGCTCCGCGGCCAGGTAGCTGCGCCAGGAGTAGTGGTTGGCCCGGTTGTTCCAGATCCAGTGGTCGACCGTGTCGAGCGAGCGGTCGGCCGCCGTGCGGTCGTCGATCATGGGCGCGAACAGCCACTGGCCGATCGGCTGGACCCCTCCCTCGTCCGCCAGTCGTTGGACGAGGGCGGCAGCGAGCCCGCCTCCGGCGCTCTCCCCGCCCACGACGACGCGGTCGGCACGCAACCCGAGCGCGTCCGCGTGCGCCTGGACGGCGGCCCAGGCCGCCTGCACGTCGTCCAGCGGAGCGGGGAACGGATGCTCGGGGGCGAACCGATAGCGAGCGGAGACGACCGTGATGCCGAGGTCGGCAGCGGTCTCCGCACAGAGCGCCTCGTCCTGCCTCGGGTTGCCGAACACGAGGCCCCCGCCGTGGATCCAGAGCAGGCCGGCGTCCCCGCGCTGCACCGAAGGCCGGTAGACCCGGAGCCGGCTGCCGCCGATCCTCTCCTCGGCGACACGGACGCCCTCCACTCGGGCCGAGGGCAGGAAGCGGGTGGCCGTGCGGATCAGCGTCCGCGTCAGGCGCTTCGACGCGTCCGTGGCGGGCAGCTTCCGTGTGGCCTCCCGCAGGAGCGGGTCGACGTTCTCGATGTCCATTGCTCGGTATGGTCGCACTATGACCGCCGCCACTGCCACCACGACCCGCACCCCCTTCGACCTGACCGGTTCGCGCGCCCTCGTCACCGCCGCGAGCCGCGGGCTGGGCCGGGAGATCGCGCTCGAGCTCGCCGGGCAGGGGGCGGACGTCGTGATCGGCGTGCGCGACCCCGACGGGTCCTCCGACCTCGTCGACGAGCTCGGCGCGTTCGGGGTGCGTGCCGCGGCGATCCGCCTGGACGTGCTGGACCTCGCCGCGAGCCGGGCGGCGATCGATGACGCCACAGCCGAGCACGGCCCGTTCGACATCCTCGTCAACAACGCCGGCGGCGGCGTCGATGCGCCCGCACTCGAGGTCACCGAGGAGGACTTCGACCGGGTCTGGCAGCTCAACACCCGCTCCACCTTCTTCCTCTCCCAGCACATCGCGAAGAGCATGCGGGAGAACGGCGGGGGCGCGATCGTGAACATCGCCTCGCAGGCGGGGCTCGTCGCGCTCCCCGGCGAGTCCTCCTACTGCGCGGCCAAGGCCGCGGTCGTGCACCTGACCCGATGCCTCGCCGTCGAATGGGGCCCGTACGGGATCCGCGTGAACGCCGTCGCCCCCACCTTCATCGAGACGGACGGCACGGCGGCGGCCCTCTCCGACGACGCGTTCCGCGCCGACACCATCGACCGGATCGCCGCCCTCCACCGCATCGGCGTCCCGGCCGAGGTGTCGGGTGCGGTCGCGTTCCTCGCGTCGCCCGCGGCCTCCCTCGTCACGGGCCAGACCCTCGCGATCGACGGAGGCTGGACGGCGCGCTGACGCGGAGCGCGAGCACGCCTGGGCGAGCAGGTCTCGCCGCGAGGTTCCGACGTACGCGTAGACAGCATCCCGCCCACCGCACTCCGGCCTGCCCGGTCCCGGAATTGCGCAACACGGCTACGTAAACCGGCGGTGTCGGCCGCGGAATCCCGGCGTCTGTGCGCGCACAGTTGAGAGCACGACGTGTGAATGACCCATCGCGTCGAATGGTCCGTCGCCCTGCGACACTCGTCCTGGTTTCCGGAGAGTGCTGGCCGACCGTGGCCACGTACCCGCACCTCCGCGACACGGCAGCGATCCGCCCTCGTCACCAGCACCTTCTTCGCGCTCCAACGCACCCGCACAGATTGGAACACGCATGTCCCGCATCCTGCGCCTCTCCCTGGTCGCCGCCGTCGCGGCCGTCACCGCCGGCCTCGCGATCCCCTCGTCGGCGAACGCCGACGGCAGCGGGTTCAGACCGAACGCGCCCGCTGCCGGAAGCACCATCGCACCGGCGCAGGTCTTCAGGGGAACCGCCGTCCCTCCTGCCGCTCAGCCGGGCGACGAGATCCGGCTGCACGTGTTCCCCGTCGCTGAAGCCGCCGGTAGCTGCTCCCCCGCCACGCAGGTGGGGAGCGCGTTCGTCGGAACGGGTGGGACGTATGAGATCACGATGGAGAAGACCCTCCGAGACGGTCTCGCGATCGCCGAGTTCTGCACGGACGCGGGCAGCGCTGCCCTCGGAACCGTCATCATGGACAACCCGCTCACCGTCACCTCGCCCGCGCTCGGGGCCACCCTCCTGGTCGACGCCGCGACCGTCACCGGCACCGGAAGCCCCGGATCCACCGTCACCGCGGCAGCCGACGACGGCACCCCGCTCGGCAGCGCGGTGGTGGATGCGGCTGGAGCGTGGACCCTCACCCTCATCGGAGCCCCCGAGGGCCGGCTGCACGTCACCTTCACCCAGGACGCCAAGAGCGTCGATGCCGAGTTCGTCGTCGTCGCCCAGACGGAGGGCACCCCCCTGATCGCACCGGCGATCGCCGCCGGTGCGATCGCTGCCGCCGCCCCCGCGATCGGTGCTCTTCACCTCCGTCGCCGCACCGTCCGCCGCACCAGCTGACGCGCACGGCAGAGCCTGCCCCCATGGCAGATCCCGGCCCGCACGGACGGGTCGGAGCACCCCTGGGAGCAGCGTCGCCTCACCTGCGCTGCAGCGCGCGGCCGCGGATCGTGGTACATCTGCTGGAGGACGACAGATCGGAACCCCGTGCCCAGAGACACCCGCCGGTTCGCCGAGAGCGACGCCGAGCCCACACAGGGCGCCTTCGCCGTCGACCTCGAACGGGTGCAGTTCTCGCCCTACTTCTCCCGGCTCTCGGCCGTGACCCAGGTCATCTCGCCCTCGACGGCGGGCGCCCCGGTGCACAACCGCCTCACGCACACTCTGAAGGTCGCCTCGGTCGCGCGCTCGATCGCGGACGGCATCGGCACCACCGCCGCGGGGCCCTGCGACCCGAACGTGGTGGAGGCCGCGGCGTGCGCACACGACCTGGGGCACCCTCCCTTCGGTCACCTCGGGGAGGCCGTGCTCAACCGCATCGCGCGCGACGAGCTGGGCCTGGCGGACGGGTTCGAAGGCAACGCCCAGACCTACCGGATCATCGCGTCGCTGGACGTGGTGGAGCACGCGCCGAGCGGCCTCGACCTGACCGCCGCCGCCCGCGCCGCGATCGCGAAGTACCCGTGGTCCCCGCGCGCCGACGCCCGCGAACTGCACCACGCGGACGGCGTGCCCCGCGGCATCCACCGGGCCGGCGCCGACTACGACGTCTTCAAGTACTCGACCTATTTCGTCGACGAGGCCGACCTCGACGAGGCCCGTCGGGAGGTCGGCGCCCGCCCGCTGCGGCAGACCGTCGAGGGGGCGGTCATGGACATCGCCGACGACATCGCGTATTCCGTGCACGACATCGACGACTTCTACCGGGCCGGCATCCTCGACCACGCCTCGGTCACCGCCGAGTTCCACGGTTGGCTGGACGACGTGCCGACCTGGGCGGCCGCCGACGCGCACGACCTGCTCGCCAGCGGCGCACCCGGTGCCGCCCTGGAGCGCCTGCGCCGCAAGATCGACCGCGACGACCCCTGGATCGCGACGGACGACGCCTTCTACGACGCGGTCTGGGCGGTCAACGCCGAACTGGTCGACGCCCTGCTCATCCGCCCCTTCGACGGCTCCCTCGCGCTCGAACGCGAGCTCGCGGCCTTCACCGGGCGGTGGATCCGCGGCTTCGTGGAGTCGGTCGGCGTCACGCAGTCGGGCTCGTTGCGGACCGGGCCGGTCAGCCTCGGCACCGCCGCGTGGCACCGGGTCGAGATCCTCAAGTTCCTGCACCGGCAGTTCGTGCTCAGCCGACCGGACCTCGCAATCCAGCAGCGCGGCCTCAGCACCGTGATCTCGCGCACCGTCCGCTCGCTGATCGAGTGGATGGAGGACGAGCACGACCGGCAGCGCGTGCCGCGTCGCCTGCGGGAGCTGATCGACCTCGCCCGCGAGGACTACGCGGCGATGGACCAGGCGCGCTATCGTGCGATCGCCGCCTGGCGCCCGGTCGACGATCTCGCCCGCGGGCGAGGAGTGGTCGACTACGTGGCGTCGCTCTCCGACGCCCAGGCGGCCGATCTCTCCGACGCTCTTTCCGGCCGTGGCGACCGGATCTGGTCCCTCGGCCACCGGGTCTAGGCGCTCCACCGACCGAACGTCGCTGCGCTGGCCGTTGCTGCGCTGGCCGTTCCTGCGCTGCCGTCCGGGGCTAGCCGTTCCGCCGCGGGTTCCCCTCGCCGCGTGCCGGTCGTCGCACGGAGGGTCGACGACCGAACCCGGAGACCGGCGGGTCGGAGAGGGAGATGACGCCCGTGCCCTGTGCGCCGCGCGAGAAGACGACCCAGCGTTCGCCCTGCGCAGTCTCGAACACCCACTGACGATCCGACCGCGGATCGCGCGTCCAGACGCGTTCGAGGTCGCCGGTCGAGCCTCCCGTCGCCGAACGCCACGCCTCCAGCAGCTCCGGCGGCACCCCGGCGGCGATGTCTGCGGCACCCGTCAGCACGCGCGAAGCGCCGTGCGCCGCACCCGGTTCCCTCGTCCGGTCGCCGTGCGCCGGACGCCCCCCGCCACGAGCAGGGGACGGCAGCGGTGCGGGCACCGGGAGCGAAGGCACCGCCGGAGCCTCCTGGTTCTGGGCGGGGCCTCCCGCCGCGGGACGTTCCGGTTCCGGTTCGGTGCTCCCCGGTCCTGCCGTGCCGTCCTCGCCCTCCTCGCCTTCTTCGCCCTCCTCGTCGCCGCCGCCGTCGTCGCCATCCGGAGACGCCAGGGCTGTCGCGAGCTGCTCGTGGAGGTCGGCGATCTGCTCGAGCACCGTGTCCGTGTCCCGCGCGGTGAGCAGGTAGATCATCACCGCGAAGAACAGCGCCCACAGCGTCGCGATGAGACCGACGACACCGGTCGGGCTGGCGTCGCCGCCGAACAGCACCACGATCACAGTAACGACCACCCCGGCGGCGAAGGTCACGACCGTCACCCGCCCGGGGAACTTCGCGAGATGGTCGAGCATCCAGTGGTAGAAGCGGGCGCGGGGCGCGGACGGGCCGTCGGTGACGACGACCTCGTCGTCAGGAGGGACGCTCATGAGCAGGACGCTACCCCTTCCGGCGCCCGAGCGCAGATCGTTCCGGAGGATGACGGCGACGGCAGAACATCCGCACCGCGACGGATGACCACGCGGTTCCGCGTCCGCTGGACTGGGGATCGCCGCCGCACCCGCCCGTGGCGAGCACCCATCCCCGACTCCGGAGGTCTCCCGTGTCCCTCGCCGCCCCGTCCCCGCGCCCGTCGCTGCCCCCTGCTCTGCGCTCCGTGCTGCGCTCGCCCTGGACCCTCGTGGGAGCCGGCGCGCTCGGCGCCGCCGCCGTCACCCAGCTGCCGTGGCGCGCCGCCGATGCCTGGCCCGGCGCCGCAGGCGTCGACGAGGCGAACCTCTCCGGCCGGCTGAGCTCGGCGTTCGTCGCATTCTGGCAGTCCGGGAGTCCGGCCGTCGGTGCCGACCTCGCCCACGTGGCCGCCTACTGGCAGGCGTTCCACATCACGAAGGCGGTGGCCGCGGCCGCACTGCTCGGCATCCTGGTGCTGCTGGGAGTGCGGATCTGGCAGGCGTTCGCCCGCACGGAACGGCCGGGCATGCGCTGGCTGCTCGGCACCGCCGGGGTGCTCGGTGCCCCGCTGGCTCCGTTCGTCCTGGTCGTGCTCCTCGCCAACGTGCAGGGCGCCGTGGCCCCGCTGTCGTCGGTGCTGACGTTCCTGCCCGTGGAAGGCTCCGATCCGGCGGTCGCCCAGGCGGTCGCACAGATCGGCGACGGCCTTCGCAGCGGAGCACTGTCTCCGGCCCTCGCGGCGCTG
The DNA here is from genome assembly GCF_000633535.1 of Leifsonia aquatica H1aii. GTDB lineage: Bacteria > Actinomycetota > Actinomycetes > Actinomycetales > Microbacteriaceae > Leifsonia > Leifsonia aquatica_A. The sequence goes on from NZ_AYMR01000011.1 coordinate 127,657, forward strand.
GTGGACGACTTCCGCACGTACCACGCGGTGCTGGCCGCGTGCGCGCTGGCCGCCGCCGCCGCGATCGTCGTGACGAGCGTCGTCCTGCTCGTCCTCCGGGCGCGACTGCCGCGAGAGCAGCGGAGCGCCCGTCGCGTCCTGACCACGATCGCCTGCCTGATCCCCGCGGTGGCGCTGTGCCTGGCGGTCATCGCCCTCGCCAACTACTCGACGGTCGAGGACACGGTGCCCGCTCTGGTCGAGTTCTTCAGCGGCAGCGGACTGTGACCCCGCCCGCCGACGATCCGGCCCGGCGTCGCGCCTCCCGATGTGGGAGTGTGCAGGGGTGGCTTCTTCCCAATCCCTGAGCGAGTCGGACCGTCGTGTCGTCGCGGCCTGGGCGGCGGACTGCGCCGAACGGGTCCTCGACCTGTTCGCGGCGGAGGCGCCCGACGACGAGCGGCCGCGCGAGGCGATCGCGCGAGCCCGGGCCTTCTCCCGCGGGGAGCTCGACACCGCCGGGGAGATCCGTCGGCGCTTCGTGGCCGGCCGGGCCGCGCACGCCGTGTCCGGCGCCGCGGCGATCGCTGCCGCCCGCGCCGCTGCCCAGGCCGCCGGGGTCGCCCACATGGGAGCCCACGCGCTGGGAGCGGCGGCTTACGCGGCCGTGGCCGTCGGACGCGCCGCCCCCGACCGACCGCAGGCGACGGAGGACGAGATCCGTTGGCAGGTCGCGCGGTTGAGTCCCGCAGCGCGGTCGGCGCTCGCGCAGCTGCCGCCGCTCGGAGAGGACTCCGCGGGCCCGCTCGGAACCGGGCTCCTCGCGAAAGGCGCTCTCGGCACCGCGATCCGCCTGCTGCAGACCGAGATCGGCAGCACGACACTGCGGGAGGGGTGACCGTCCGGCATCACGCCGGGACGCGGGCGGACTCCTGCCGCTCAGTCGTCGCTGCTCCGCCTCCTTGACCTTGTCCCACGGGACAGGGTCTACATTCTCCTCGGAGGTGCCCATGAGGATCGGCGAACTGGCACAGCGGGCCGGAGTCTCGACGAAGGCGGTGCGCTACTACGAGCGACTCGGCCTGGTCCGGCCCGCCCGCGCGGCGAACGGCTATCGCGACTACGACGACGGTCACCTGCGCGCGGTCGTGGAGATCCGCGAGCTGGCGTCGACCGGGATCAGTGCGCGCAAGACCGCCCCGTTCCTGGAGTGCCTGGAGCTCGGCCACGACCACAGCGACGAGTGCGTGTCGTCCCTCGCCGCGCTCCGCGACAGCATCGCCGAGATCGACGACATCATGGCCGTCCTGCACGATCGGCGCGCGCGACTGGTCGAACGGCTCGACGACGGCGCCGCACGAACGTTCCCGAAGGAGGATCCCGTGACCGACTACACCACGCTTCCCGCAGGCCTGCCCGCCCCGCAGGACGACGGCGCGGCCGACCACCTGCCCGGACTGGCGGCGCCGGCTCTCGCCTTCGCCGCCACGGACGGGCGCGAGGTCGATCTCGCCCAGCTCGGCCCCCGCAGAACCGTGATCTACCTCTACCCGCTCACCGGCCGCCCGGGAGTCGACCTGCCCGACGGATGGGACGCCATCCCGGGGGCACGCGGCTGCTCGACCGAGGCCTGCGACTTCCGCGACCACTTCGACGACCTCGCGGAGGCCGGGGTGAGTGCGGTCTTCGGCTTCTCGAGCCAGGCCCGCGACTACCAGGCCGAGGTGGTCGAGCGGTTGCGGCTGCCGTTCGCGATGCTCTCCGACGAGGACTTCCGGCTCGCGGACGCCCTTCGGCTCCCGACGTTCGCCGCCGACGGGCACGAGCGTCTCTACGCGCGCCTGACCCTCATCGTCCGGGACGGCGTCGTCGAGCACGTGTTCTATCCGATCTTCCCGCCGAACACTCACGCCCGCCAGGTGCTCGACTGGCTGCGCGAGAACCCGTCGGAGGGCTGACGGCATGTACACGTCCACGTTCATCTTCGACGCCAAGGCCTACGACGGCGACTTCCACCGCCTGAACGACGAGATCGCCGAGCGTGCGCGCCGGATCCCCGGCTTCCTGGGTGAGGAGGAGTGGACCAACGACGCGACGGGCCTGCACTCCGAGGTCTACTACTGGGAGACGCTGGAGGCGCTGCACCAGCTGATCGGGATGGACACCCATCGGGAGGCGAAGCGCCGGCACGATCGCTGGATCGGCCAGCACCGCGTCGTCATCGCCGAGGTCGTCAGCACCTACGGCGACGCGACACTCGGGCTCCAGCACGTCACGCCGGGACGCGCTCCCGGGAACTGACCAGCACGCGCGCAGCGACGAGGTTCCAGAGGCCGGCGAAGAGCACGACGCCACCGACGCCGTTGAGCACCGCACCGACGACATCCGAGCCGTAGTGCACGCCGAGATACAGCCGCGACCAGGCCACCACCAGCACGAAGACCACCCCGAGCACGGTGACGACTGCGCGGGAGCCCGGGCGGCGGCAGACCATCACGAGTGCGGTCGCCAGGGCGGTCGCGAAGACCACGTGGCCGCTCGGATAGCTCAGGGTCGCCGGGGTGACGTGGACGATGTGGCTCAGCCCCGCCACGGACGGGCGCGGCTCGGCGACGATCGTCTTCACGACGAGGGTGGTGATCCAGCCCAGACCGGTCACGACGCACGCCCCGAGGGCGAGCCGCCAGCCGCGCACGAACAGAAGGACGACGAAGACGACGGCCAGGACCGCAGCGACGACGACCGGCCGGTCCAGGCCGTCCAGCAGGAGTGCCAGCTGGTCGAGAGCCGGGGAGTTCACGCGGTTGATCGCGTCGTCCAGGCCCGCGAATCGGAGCGCCGGGGCGGCCTTGGCGGCGAACCCGAGCACGAACGTCGCGGCGAACAGGACCACCGTCCACACGATCCAATGGCGCGGGATGCGCAGCAGAGCGGTCTTCACGTCAGGGTCCCTTCGACGACTTCTCGATCGTGACAGTCAAGCGGAGCGCCGCTGAGGAACCTCTAAGGACGAGGCCGCGGAGCCTGAGGATTCCCGAGGACGCGTCGAGAGCACGGCCACACAGACGACGATCGCGCCGAATAGGACAAGGCTGACCGGCCCGGTGCCCAGCCCGAGGCCCCCGAGTGCGTGCGATCGTGAGAACCAGTCGGCGAACGAGGCCCCGAACGGGCGGGTGAGCACGTACGACGTCCAGAAGGCGGCGGTGGCGCCCATCCCCCACCAGCGGTAGGCGGCGCCGGGGATCGCGAACAGCACGCCGAACAGGACGCCCGCCGCCAGGAAGCCGAGGCCGAAGGTCACCGCCGTGAGGTCTCCGACCGCCGTCCCGAGCGCGAACGTCGCCAGCACGGCGCACCAGTAGAACAGCTCACGCGCACGGGTGTCGATGCGGTGCACGGAGAGCGTGCGCTGGGTGCGCCACCAGAGCACGAACACCACGGCGAGCGCGATCGCGAATCCGGCGGCCGACACGAGGTAGGGTACGCCGAACTGCACGTGCAGCACATCGGCGACCATCGTGCCGAAGACGGCGACCATCAGCACGGCGAGCCAGTACACCCACGGGAGGTAGCGTCGCACCGCGAGCTGGAGCACGAGCGCACCGGCGAAGACCAGGAAGGTCACGCCGACCACCAGGTACGGGTCGAAGGTCTTGACGAGGAAGTCGGACGCGGTCTCGCCCATCGCGGTCGTGAGCAGCTTGGTCACCCAGAACAGCGCGGTCACCTCGGGTACTTTGTTGCGCAGCATGGTCGCATCCTGGCCGAGGCGTTCCCAGAAATCTCTGAGACGGTTCGGTGGACGGCCGATCCTCAGAGCCGTCTGGGATCCGGTCCGCCAGACTGGAGGCCGCAGGCGGCAGGAGGTGAGTCGGATGGCGATGGACAGGCTGCGGGTGCTGCTGATCGAGGACGACCCCCGGCTGGGACCGCTCATCGAGCAGGTGCTGGCCGAGGTCTACGACGTGACGCGGGCTGTGGACGGCGAGACGGGGCTCGCCGCCGGGCTCTCCGGCGACTACGACGCCCTCGTCGTGGACCGCCGGCTGCCGGGCCTGAGCGGGACGGAGGTGGTGACCGCCCTGCGCGAGCGACGGGTGGTCGCCCCCATCCTGATGCTGACCGCGCTCGGGGCGGTGCACGACCGGGTGGACGGACTCGACGCCGGGGCGAACGACTACCTCGTGAAGCCGTTCGAGTTCGACGAGCTGCTCGCACGCCTGCGCGCGCTGACCCGCACCTTCACCGGGGAGGGCAAGGAGCTGCCGATCGGCGGCTGGCGGTTCCACCCGGAGAGCCGCGCGATCTACTCGCCCTACGAGGGACGCATCCTGCTGACCGATCGTGAGGCCGCCCTGCTGCGGCTGCTGGCCGAGAACCCGCTGCGGACGTTCTCGCGACGCCAGATCCTCACCGCCGTGTTCGAGGCGGACGAGCAGGACGGCACCGTCGACACCTACGTGCACTACGTGCGCCGCAAGACGGACCCCGACATCATCACGACCGTGCGCGGCCAGGGCTACCGGCTGGGGCAGCTGTGAGCGGGCACCGCACGCCGGGCCGAACCGCGCAGGACGCCGACCTGCGGGAGGTGCGGGCCGCCTCCCGCTCGGTCGGGCTGCAGCTCGCGATCGCCTCCGGAGCGCTCGTGGTCGCGGCCATCGGCGTCGCGTTCTTCTTCGTCCTCGACCAGTTGCGGCCGGCGGAGGTGGACGAACCGCCTAAGCCCGGCGAGCACAAGATCTACATCGACACGACGGAGGCGATGATCGCGTTCATCGTCGTCGGCCTGCTCGCCGTGGCGATCGCCGGCGTGCTCAGCATGATCGTCACCCGGCGGGCCGTCCGCCCGCTCGGCCGGGCGCTGCAACTGCAGCGGGACTTCGTGGCCGACGCCAGCCACGAGTTGCGGACACCCCTCGCGGTGCTCGACGCCCGCCTCCAGGTGCTCCAGCGCGGGCTGGCCGACGACGACCCGTCGACGGCCACGGTGGCCGAGCTGCGCGCGGACACCCGCACCCTGATCGACGTGGTCAACGACCTGCTGCTGGCCGCCGATCCTGAGCGGGAGGCGGTCGTCGCGCCGGCGCCGTTGGCCGATCCCGTCGGACGTGCCGTCACGTCGCTGCGGGTGCTCGCCTCCGACGCCGGGGTGGAGCTCGTGCTGGAGGCGGAGGGCGACGTGCTGACGACCATCCCGCCCGCAAGCCTGCAACGCTGCGCGACGGCGCTCGTCGACAACGCGCTCGCCCACTCCCCCGCCGGCGGCCGAGTCACCGTGAGCGTGCGACGCGACGGCCCGGACGCGCTGCTCGTCGTCGCGGACCAGGGCCCGGGCATCGTCGGGATCGACCCCGCCCGGATCTTCGACCGCTTCGCCCATGCGCAACCGGAGACGCCCCGCCGCACCGGCGCCGGCTTCGGCATCGGCCTCGCGCTGGTCCGCGAGATCGCCGCCCGGCACGGCGGCGATGTCACGGTCGAGGCGACCGGACCGACCGGCACGGTCCTGGCGATGCGGGTCCCAGCCGCCTGAGCCGCCGGTGCCCGCATCGCCGCGGCTCAGTCCAGGCCGATGCGGCGGCCCGTCACGTCGGCGGTGAGCGAACGGCTCCGGCCGCGAGCGAGGGTCAGGGACACCACGAGGGCGACGATCGCCAGCAGGAAGAGGGCGCTGGTCGTGACCGTGCCGAGTCCGAGACCTCCCGCATCGGTGGGCTGGGAGAGCAGGTCGCCCAGCGACGCGCCGAGCGGCCGCGTCAGCACGTACGCGATCCAGAACGCGACGACGGCGTTCAGTCGCAGCGCGGCATGCGCCACCGCGACCACGACGATGGCGGCGGCGAAGACGCCCACCGAGGCCAGATAGCCCAGGTCCAGCTGCTCGGCGAGGAGGTCGCCGGCCGCCGTACCGAGGGCGAAGGTGAAGAGGATCGCCAGCCAGTAGAAGGCTTCGCGGCGACGGGTGACGATCTCGTGGATGGAGAGCGTGCGTTCCACGGCGTACCAGACGGAGAAGGTCGCGATCAGCGCGACGGCGAACACCGTCGTGGAGACCACGAGGGGGACGCCGAGACCATCGGTCAGATTGTCGGTGATGAGGGTGCCGACGACGCTGATCAGCACGACCGTCAGCCAGTAGATCCACGGGACGTAGCGCCGGCTGCGGAACTGCACGACCAGCACGGCCAGGAACAGGGCGGCCATGATCAGAGAGGTCAGCTGGGTGCCGAGATTCACGCTGGTCGCGAGCAGGTCGGCGGCGGTCTCCCCGACGGTCGTGGCGAGAATCTTGATGGCCCAGAACGCCGCGGTCGGTTCCGGCACCTTGTTGGAGCGGACGGGGAGGCGGTTCGGCTCGGTCACGGGGATCCCTTCGGTCGATCGGGTCGGACCGTCGAACGCTACGGGCGGCCGCCCCAGCTCCCGCTAAGAATCGGCACGCGCACGCCGGCGCATCACGATCACCCGCACCAGCACCGGGACGACGGAGACGACCACGATGCCGATGAGCACCAGGTCGAGGTACTGTGCAACGAAGTCCGCCACGCCCGGGATGTGCCCCAACCCGTAGCCGAGGAGGATGACCGCCGTCGCCCAGATCGCGGCGCCGGCCACGTTGAAGACGGTGAAGAGCGTCCAGTGCATCCGCCCGACGCCCGCCGCGACCGGGGCGAAGGTGCGCACCACCGGGACGAATCGGGCGACCGTCACGGCCGCGCCTCCGAAACGGTCGAAGAAGCCCTGCGTCCGCTCCACGCTCGCGCGGCTGAAGAAGCCGGACTCCCTCCGTTCGAAGACGGCGGGACCGGTGCGACGTCCGATCGTGTAGCCGACCTGGTCACCCAGCATCGCGGCGACCACCACCGCGACGATGATCACCCACAGCGGTTCGCTGAAGTGGCCGGTGAGCGCGAGGACCCCGGTGAAGAACAGGAGGGTGTCCCCGGGAAGGAAGAATCCGACCAGCAGGCCGGTCTCGACGAAGACGATCGCGCACACCCCGAGGAGCGCCCACGGGCCGGCGGCCTGGATGATGCTCTGCGGGTCGATCAATCCGAGATGGGTCATGCGGCCAGTCAAACCCGGGCGTCCCCAGAAACCTCCAAGGACGCCCGCGCTCAGCCCAGCCCGAGCAGCCGCAGGGCCCCCTGCGCCTGGGCGGCCGCCTCCCGTCGCGTCGGCGCCGCGCGCAGACCGAGAAGGCGCTGGCGATGCGGCTCGCCCAGCAGCAGGGCGAAGAGCGCGGTCGCGCGTTCCCGGTCGGGAGACGGCAGCCGCTGGTCGAGGGCGACGATGTACGACCGGGGGCCGTCGGCGTAGAACCGCTCGGCGAGTCCCGGGAGGCTGCTCGCCTCCGCGATCATGAGGCGATGGAGGCCGATCGCCTCGTCCGAGTGCAGGGTGAACACGATGGCTGCCGCGAGCTCCGGGAGGCTGTGGGCATCGTGGGGCACGTCGAGCACCCGCTCGCGCAGCCGGTCGACGGCGGCGATGCCGATGTCGGTGCGGTCGCCGAAGTAGCCGTAGATCGTGCGCTTGGTGACGTGGGCCTCCGCGGCGATGCTGTCGAGCGTCACCTGGTGGAATCCGTCCGCGATCAGCAGCCGCACGGCGGCGTCGAGGATGTCGTCGCGGCGTTGCGCGCGCTCCTGCTCGGTGGGGCGGCCGCGTTTGCGCGGGGCGGCCGTCTCAGGGCTCGGGGTCGACGGTCGGTCTCGGGAGGCCATCGCGCCTCCTTCGTGGTCGTCACGGTGCCGCACCCATTCTACAATGAAACGAGATCCGTATCATTATGGGACGACGAGGAGAACCTGCATGCCCCCATCCGCACCCCCACGCAAGCGGCCGGCGAGACGCACCACCCCCGCGGGCGCGCCGGCCGATGCCGCACAGCTGCTGGCCTTCTACCGCAGGATGCTGCTCATCCGACGATTCGAGGAACGCACGGCCCGTGCCTACACCGAGGCACGGATCGGCGGGTACTGCCACCTCAACCTCGGCGAGGAGGCGACCGTCGTCGGCCTCATGTCGGCGCTCTCGCCCACCGACTACGTCTTCACGAACTACCGCGAGCACGGGTACGCCATCGCCCGCGGGATCGAACCGCGCCGGGTCATGGCCGAGCTCTACGGCCGCAGCGACGGGGTCTCCCGCGGGTGGGGCGGCTCGATGCACATGTTCGATGTCGCGGCTCGCTTCCTGGGCGGCTACGGGATCGTCGGCGGGCAGCTCCCCCTCGCCACGGGCGCCGCCCTGGCGATCGACTACCGCGGCGGCGATGAGGTGGTGCTGTGCCTGATGGGCGACGGCACGACCAACATCGGCGCCTTCCACGAATCGCTCAACCTGGCGGCGCTGTGGCGGCTGCCGATCGTCTACGTGGTCGTCAACAACGGGCTGGGGATGGGCACGACCGTGGACCAGTCGTCGGCCGAGCCCGACCTGTACAAGCGGGCGGCGGCGTACCGGATGGACGCGGCACGCGTCGACGGCAACGACCCCGCGGCGGTGTTCGAGGCGGCGACGGCGGCGATCGCCGGTGCGCGTGCGGGGCGGCCCTTCCTGCTGGAGGCGACCTCCGGCCGGCTCAAGGGCCACTCGGTGGTCGACCCGGCGCGGTACCGAACGGCCGACGAGGTCGCCGGGCTGCGCGCGGCCGACCCGGTCGCCGGATTGGCCGCACGGCTCCTGGCCGACGGGGCGGCGACCGGCGAGACCCTCGCGGAGATCGAGGCCGAGGTCGTGGCCCAGGTCACCGATGCGGCCGCCTTCGCCGAGGCGAGCCCGCATCCCGATGTGTCGACGCTGTTCGACTACACGTACGCGACGCCCGTCGCGAACGACTCGCGCCGGCTGCCGGGCGAGGCCCTGTTCCCGCAACCGCCGCGCCCGGCCGCGCCCGTCGGGGCGGCGGTGCCCGCATGAGCCGGATCAGCTACCGGCAGGCACTGCACGACGCACTGCGGAGCGAACTGCTGCGCGACGGCGACGTGTTCCTGATCGGCGAGGAGATCGGGCTTTTCGAGGGCTCGTACAAGATCACCGCCGGGATGCTCGACGAGTTCGGGCCGAAGCGGGTGCGGGACACCCCGATCGCTGAGGAGGGGTTCACCGGCGCGGCCATCGGCGCGGCCATGCTCGGCCTGCGTCCCGTGGTGGAGATCATGACCATCAACTTCTCCCTGCTGGCGCTGGACCAGATCGTCAACCACGCCGCGAAGATCTACGGGATGTTCGGCGGACAGACCCGGGTGCCGCTCGTCATCCGGACCCCGGGCGGCGGCGGCCAGCAGTTGGGGGCGACCCATTCCCAGAACATCGAGCTCTACTACGCGTTCGTCCCGGGCATGAAGGTGGTCGCGCCCGCGACCCCGGCGGACGCGAAGGCCCTGCTGCTGGCCGCCATCCGGGACGACGACCCGGTGCTCGTGCTGGAGAACCTGGCGCTCTACAACACGGTGGGCGAGGTGCCCGACGAGGACGAACCGGCCGAGATCGGTCGCGCCGCCGTGACCCGGCCGGGCTCCGACATCACGGTCGTGGCGTACTCGCGCATGGCCGTCGTCGCCCTGGAGGTGGCCGAACGCCTGGCGCAGGAGGGCGTCGATGTGGAGGTCGTCGACCTGCGCAGCCTGCGCCCGCTCGACCGCGACACCGTCATCGCCTCGGTGAAGAAGACGAACTGCGCGGTCGTGCTGGAGGACGACTGGCTCACCTACGGCATCGGGGCGGAGATCGCCGCGACGATCTCCGACGGAGCGTTCGACTGGCTCGACGCCCCGGTGCGCCGCGTGGCGATGGCCGAGGTTCCGCTGCCCTACGCCAAGACCCTCGAGACCGCGGCGCTTCCGTCGGCGGAGGACGCGATCACCGCCATCCGGGAGACCCTCGACGCCGTCGCACGCCGCCGCTGACACCGCCGGAGGCCGCATCGGAATCGACACGGACCCCCGGCACCTCCCGCCCCCGCCACCGCCCGAACACCCGCACCGAGAAGAGAGCACGATGATCGACATCCTCATGCCGCGCCTGTCCGACACCATGACCGAGGGCGCCATCGCCGCCTGGCACAAGAAGCCCGGCGACCCGGTCGCCCCGGGCGATCTGCTGGTCGAGATCGAGACCGACAAGGCCCTGATGGAGCAGGAGGCCTACGACGCCGGCGTGCTCGCGGAGATCCTCGTGCCCGCGGGCGAGAACGTGGCGATCGGGACTCCCATCGCCCGGCTCGACGACGGCGGTGGGGACGGGGGCGACGGAGAGGGCGAGGTCCGGGATGGCACGAGGGTGGCCCCGCCGGAGACCGTCGTACCGGAACCGGCGACCGGGGACCCGGCGTCTGCCGAACCGCCCGTGCCGACGCCCGCAGCCGCATCCGCATCCGTGTCCGCATCCGCCGACCGCCGGACCGCATCGCCCCTGGTCCGCCGGGTGGCCCGCGAGCGCGGTCTCGATCTTGCGGTGATCATCGGCACGGGTCCGGGCGGGAGGATCGTCCGGGCCGATCTCGACGGGGCCCGTCCGGAGGTCGCCGACGCTCCGGCCTCGACCGTCGCAGTGCCGCCCGAGGCAACCCCGCCGACCGGCGCCGCCGAGGGCGACCTCTTCCCGTTCGACGGGATCCGGCGGGCGATCGCGACCCGGCTGACCGAGAGTGCGACGACCGTCCCCACCTTCACCGCCACCGTGCGTGCCGACGTCGGCGACCTGCTCGCGCTCCGCGCCCAGCTGAACCGCGCGCTCGAGAACGATTCCGCGGACGGTCGTCCGGCCATCAGCCTGAACGACCTGCTCGTGCGAGCGGTCGCCCTCGCCCTGCGGGAGCACCCGGGCGTCAACGCCTCCTACTCCGCCGAGGGCGGCGGCGCCACACTCCGGCACCGCCGGGTGAATGTCGGGATCGCCGTGGCGGCCCCGGGCGGCCTCGTGGTGCCCGTCGTCCCCGACGCCGACCGCGCCTCCGTGTCGACGATCGCCGCGCTCACCCGCGATCTGATCGCGAAGGCGGCGGACCGGACCCTGACGTCCGCCGAGATGGCCGGCGGCACCTTCAGCCTGAGCAATCTCGGCATGTACGGCGTCGACCACTTCACGGCGATCGTCAACCCGCCGCAGGGAGCTATCCTCGCCGTCGGCGCCGCCCGCGACGAGCTCGCGCTGATCGAGGGGGAGGTCGAGGCCCGCACCCTTCTCAGCCTCACGATCACGGCCGATCACCGCATCATCGACGGAGCCCTCGCCGCGCAGTTCCTGCGGACGCTTCGCGCCCTGCTGGAACACCCCCTCCGCATCCTCGCCTGACGCCTCGGCATCCGCCGAAGCGTGAGTCGTTGCGGGTGTCGAAGGACCGGCACCCGCAACGACTCACCTCGCGCGATTCAGAGGGTCCTGTGGGCGGGGGCGGGGGTGCGCGAGTCGGGGTAGTGGCCGAGGGCGACGCTGTGCAGGACGGCGCCGCGCGCGGGCGTCAGGTCGAGGAGCGTCTCCGCCTCCACGCGATCGACCTTGCCGATGGTGCAGGCGCCGATCTTCTGGTGCTGAGCGACGAGGAGCATGCTCTGGATCAGCTGTCCGGCCTCCAGCAGCAAAAAGCGCTCCGCGTTGCCGCCGAAGTGCTGCTCGGCCGAGCGGGTGTCTCCGACCGCGAAGACGTGGGCCGCCTCCGTGTCGGCGATGGTCCGGTTTGCGAGCACGCGCTGCAGCCATTCCCGAGGCGGCACGTCGATGTCGAGAGGGGTCAGCGCGTGCTCGCGGGGATCGTACCGGTAGAAGGCCGGCGGCAGGCCGTCGATCGCGCACGCAGCGACGACACAGGAGACCGGATACACGCGCCCCGGCGACGGCGTCCCCCGGCCGAAGAGCTCGGTGATCCCGGCCGACTCGTTGAGCACGGTGGCGAGCGCGGTGAGGGACAGGTGCTCGGGCGCGAACTCGTGCTGCGATCGACGTTCGCGCAGCGCCGTGACGACGCTGACCCCGGAGGCGGGGTAGTAGAGGTCGGGCGAGGGGAGGGGGATCGTGCGCGCGGTCATCACCGTGCCAGTCAAGCCCCGGGTCCCCGCCCGTGCGGCCGTGGGTGCCGGAAGTAACCCGACCTCCTCGCGCACTGACCCCGCGCACGACGAAGCGCCCGGCACGGGTCCGGGCGCTTCGTCGTTTCGGTCAGCTCAGAGTCACTGGGCCGGCGGCATCAGCACGGAGTCGATGAGGTACACCGTGGCGTTCGCGGTGTGGACGCCGCCGCAGATGACGTTGGCGTCGTTGACCTTGATCGAGTCTCCCGAGCCGGTCACCGTGACGTCGCCGCCCTCGACCGTCTTGTGGGTGCCGTCGATGTCCGACGGGGAGATCTGACCGGGGACCACGTGGTAGGTGAGGATCTTGCTGAGCGTTGCGGCGCCCGCGTCGGTCTTCAGGGTGTCGATGGTCGCAGAGTCGATCTTCGCGAAGGCGCTGTCGACCGGGGCGAAGACGGTGAACTCGCCGCCGTTCAGGGTGTCGACCAGGTTCACCTTGGGGTTGAGCTTGCCGGAGACGGCGGCGACCAGGGTGGTCAGCAGCGGGTTGTTGGAGGCGGCGGTCGCCACCGGATCCTGCGACATGCCGGCGACGGAGCCGGCGCCGGTCGGAACCTGCTTGGCGTAGGCCGCGCAGCCGGAACCGACGAGGTCCGCGGCCGGGTCGGCGGTCGCCGAGGCGGAGGGTGTCGTCATCGCCGAACCCGAGGACGAGGTCGAGGACGAGCCCGTGCCGGAGCCGGACGAACATCCGGTGAGGGCGAGGGCGAGGGCCGCGACCGTTCCCGCCACGGCGAGTGAGATCTTGGAAGTGCGCATTGTGAGACTCCTTCGTGCAGTGATGTGACGTACTTCGACGTGCTTGCTACGACGGGGCTTCGGAGCCTCGCTGATGATCGGATTGGAACGTCTTCCGGCCAATCCGATCGGGACGCCGCCGCCGAACGCAGGGCATGTACCTGACACTCGCGCTGATCGGATTCCTCGGCGGCCTCATCACGGGGATCTCCCCCTGCATCCTTCCCGTGCTGCCGGTGATCTTCTTCTCCGGCGGCGCGCAGAGCGACCGTGCCTCCGGCGCCTCCCGCTGGCGGCCGTACCAGGTGATCCTGGGCCTGGTCGTCTCGTTCAGCGTCTTCACGCTGTTGGGCTCGCTCCTCCTCGCCCTGCTGCACCTCCCGCAGGACGTGCTCCGCTACGCGGGCATCGTCGTGCTGGTGCTGATCGGCATCGGCCTGATCGTGCCGAAGTTCGAGGAGTACCTCGAGAAGCCGTTCTCCTGGATCCCGCAGCGCAACGTCGGCACCGAGCGCGGCGGGTTCGTGCTCGGCATCGCCCTCGGCGCGGTCTACGTGCCGTGCGCGGGGCCGGTGCTCGCGGCCATCACGGTCGCCGGTTCGACCGGCAGGATCGGCGTCGAGACGATCGTGCTCACGCTGGCGTTCGCCATCGGCGCGGCCATCCCGCTGCTGATCTTCGCGCTCGCCGGTCGGCGCGTCTCCGAGCGCGTGAAGGGCTTCCGCAAGCACCAGAAGGGCATCCGCATCACGGGCGGAGTCCTGATGGTCGCCCTGGCCGTCGGCCTCTTCTTCAACATCCCGCAGGCCCTGCAGCGGCTCATCCCCGATTACACGTCGGCTCTGCAGGACAACTTCTCATCCTCCGATCAGGTGAGCCAGGCGCTCAACCTCGGCGGTCTGGTCAACGACCAGAACAAGGACCTCTCGAAGTGCAGCAACGACGCCTCCACGCTGCAGTCGTGCGGCACGGCTCCCGACATCACCGGCATCCAGCAGTGGTTCAACACGCCCGACAACAAGCCGATCGCGCTGGATCAGGAGAAGGGCAAGGTCGTGCTGATCGACTTCTGGGCCTACTCCTGCATCAACTGCGAGCGCTCCATCCCGCACGTCGTCGCGTGGGAGAAGGCGTACAAGGCGGCGGGCCTGCAGATCATCGGCATCCACTCTCCCGAGTACGCCTTCGAGAAGGTGCCGGCCAACGTCGAGTCCGCCGCGAAGGGCTTCGGGATCACCTACCCCGTCGCGATCGACAACAACCTCTCGACGTGGACCAACTACCGCAACCGCTACTGGCCGGCCCACTACCTGATCGACGCGAAGGGCACCGTGCGCAACGTGCAGTTCGGCGAGGGCAACTACGCCCAGACCGAGTCGCTCATCCGCCAGCTGCTGCAGCAGGCCAACCCGTCGGTGAAGCTGCCGGCCCCGACCGAGGTCGCCGACTCGACCCCGCAGGTCAGCAAGATCACGCCGGAGAGCTACCTCGGCTACACCAAGGTGCGCAACTACGACGGCCCCGAGAAGTACACCAGCGGCACGCAGACATTCAGCCTCCCGGCGAAGCAGAACGCGAACACCTTCGCGCTCGACGGCGGCTGGAACGTCGGCACGCAGTCCATCACACCGTCGGCCGGGCCGGCGACCATCCGTCTCTCGTACACGGCCAAGGTGGTGCAGATGGTCCTCTCCGGCACCGGGGACGTGACCGTGGAGCGCGACGGCAAGAAGGAGACGATCCACGTCTCCGGCGTGCCGAACGCGCACCAACTGCTCTCGCTGAAAGACACCGGCTCCGGGACACTCACCGTCACCGTCCCCGCCAGCGTCACCGCCTACTCCTTCACCTTCGGATAAACCGACACCTCCGCGATTGAGCGGTCACGACACGCCCTCTTCGGCACCCGATCGACGCAGGAGAGGGCGTGTCGCGTCGTATGAGGACGATTCATCCACAGGCGGCGCGGGAGGGCGAGGATGCTCGAGCAGCCCGCAACCGACAGCGTTGCCATTGGTAGGTTGTGTCCTACGCTGTCACAGCGGTCACGCGCGATCAGCCACACTGACAGCGCTCTCGCATCGATCGATCACAGTCCTAGGCTGGTGCCGATGCCCGCACGTCCCCCCGCCCACGATCGCGAAGCCGCCACCCGCGAGCGGCCCAGCGCCCAGCGTGGCGCGCAGCCCGACCCACCCAACGCGCCGACCGCCGCACGCTCGGGCTCGGGCGCGGCCGCACGCTCGGGCTCGGGCTCGTGGAGACGCGAGCCCGACACGGTCGTGCGCCGCACCGGGAGCACCCCCGACGCAGCCGTCGACGGCTCGGCCATCCGCGCGGAATCGGAGGTGCCCGCGCATCCCCTGGAGTGGGAGTCGCACGCGCACGATCAGCACGAGCTGGTCTGGGTCCGCGGCGGCACCATGACCACGCGGGTCGGCGATCGGGTCTTCACCGTGTCGGAGGGTTCCGGGCTCTGGCTGCCCGCGGGCGCCGAGCACGCCGGCCGGCTCACGGCCGGCGTCGCGTTCTTCGCCGCCTTCTTCGCACCGGACCGCACCCCGGTGGCGTTCGACGGCCCGACGGTCATCGCGATGCCCGCACTCCTGGAGTCCCTGCTGACGCACCTCTCGCGCGCCGATCTCGACCCGGCCGAACGCGCTCGAGCCGAAGCCGTCGTCTTCGATGTCCTCGAACCCGCCGCGGAGCCGCTGGCCCTGCGCGTGCCGGGCGATCCCCGCATCGACGACATCGCCGACGCCCTGCTGGCGGATCCGGCGGACGCCCGTGGTCTCGAGGAGTGGGCCGAACTGCTGGGCGTGAGCGAGCGCACCATCACGCGGGCCTTCCGGCAGACCACCGGCCTCTCGTTCGCGCAGTGGCGCCAGGCGCTCCGGGTGCATCAGGCGCTCACCCTCCTGGCCGAGGGATGGGATGTGCAGTCGACCTCGGACCGCCTCGGCTACGCCCAGGCGAGCACGTTCATCGCCGCGTTCCGCCGGGTGATGGGCACCACCCCCGGCGCCTATCTCGCCTCCCCCTGACCGCCTCCCCACCCGCACCACGATCGAGTGGACGCGACATGCCGCCTGCCGCGGTGCCCTCGCGGCATGTCGCGACCACCGGATCGGCTGCGATGCGCAGACGCACAGACCCACAGACGCGCAGACGCGCGACTCCGGTGTCCGGAAGTCCGCATCGGGTGTCCCTACGTCCGGATTGCAGACACGCCACTGCGAACATAGTCTGACTTAGGCAATCCTTACCTAACCTCGCACGCGACCGCCCGATGGTCGTCGCGAGGGGATTCCGCACCGACGCCCCCTCCTCCTGGACGAGATCCCCGATGCCCACCACGCCTTCCCCGCGCGCCGCCACGGCCCTCACCGGGGATCGACTCGCGCTGCGGTTCGGCAGGACCACCGTCGTCGACGGGGTGTCGATCACGCTGGAGCCCGGACGGGTGACAGCGCTCGTCGGACCGAACGGCAGCGGCAAGTCGACCCTCCTGCGCTCCCTCGCCCGCCTTCATCCGACACAGGACGGCGAGGTGGTCCTGCGCGACGGCGCCGACGGGACCGCCCGTCGCACATCCCTGCTCAGCGCCCGCCAGTTCGCCCGAGAGGTCACCCTCTTCGCACAGTCGCGACCGGCTCCGCAGGGGCTCACGGTCCAGGAAGTCGTGGCCTTCGGTCGCCACCCGTACCGCCGCGGGTTCGCCGGGCTGTCGGCAGAGGACCGCCGCGCGATCGAGCACGCGATGCACGCGACCGGGGTCACCGACATGGCCGGACGCGCGGCGGGCGAGCTGTCCGGCGGCGAAGTGCAGCGGGTGTGGCTGGCGGCCTGCCTGGCCCAGGAGACCGGCGTCGTCCTGCTCGACGAACCCACGAACCACCTCGACCTGCGGTACCAGGTCGAGACGCTCGACCTGGTACGCGATCTGGCGGACGTGCACGGCGCCGCAGTCGGCATCGTCCTGCACGACCTCGACCACGCCGCCCGCATCGCCGACGCGCTGCTGCTGATGCGCGCGGGCCGCATCCACGCCGCCGGGGCGCCGCACGACGTTCTCACGGCGGAGAACATCGGCGAGGTCTACGACCTGCGCGTCGAGGTGGAGGTCGACCCGCGTTCGGGCCGCCTGCGCATCGACCCGATCGGCCGCCACTCCCCTCGCACCCTTTCCGTCTCCCCCGCATCCCCTGCATCCCCCCTCAGAGAGGACCACCCATGATCCGCGCCCACCGACTCGCGACCGCGGCGGCCACCGTCGCCGCCGTCGCCCTCACCCTCACGGCCTGCGGCACCACGGCCGTCGGCGACGCGGCGAGCACCGCCGCGCCGAAGCCGACCTCGCAGGCCTGCGCCGACGACACCACCGCCACCTCCACCGGTCCGGTGACCCTCACCGACGGAGTGGGCCGCACGGTGAAGCTGGATGCGCCGGCCAAGCGGGTCGCGGTGCTCGAGTGGCAGCAGATCGAGGACGCCCTCACCCTGTGCGTGGCGCCGGTCGCGGTCGCGGACCCCGACGGCTACGGCACCTACGTGAGCGCGGAGAAGCTGCCGAAGGGCGTCGTCAACGCCGGCCAGCGCGGCGAGCCCGACCTCGACGCCCTCTACGGCGCCAAGCCGGACCTCATCATCGTCGAGGGCTTCACCCCCGACGACGAGATCGTCGCCCAGCTCGAGAAGCGGGATGTGCCGGTGCTCGTCACCCTCGGCGCGAACGCCGCCGACCCGATCGGCAACATGAAGAACGTGTTCACGACGATCGCGAAGGCGACCGGCCGCACCGAGCGCGCCGACGTCGTCCTGAAGCAGTTCGACGAGCACCTCGCCACCGCCAAGGAGAAGGTCGCGGACGTCGACCTCCCGACCAGGAGCTTCCTGTTCTTCGACGGCTGGATCGAGAGCGGCAACGTCGCCATCCGCCCCTACGGCACGGGTGCACTGTTCACGGCGCTCGGGGAGCAGCTCGGGATGACGCCGGCCTGGACGGACGAGGTCGACAAGGCGTACGGCAACGGCGGTGTCGACCCGGCGTACGGTCTCGCCCAGACCGACATCGAGGGCCTGACCGCCGTCGGCGATGCGAACCTGTTCTACTCCGACGACAAGACGCCGGACAGCTATGTGACCGAACTCGACAAGAGCTCCATCTGGACCGCCCTCCCCGCCGTGAAGGAGGGACGCGCGCACGCGTTCCCGGCCGGCGTCTGGGGCGCGGGCGGACCACTCTCGAACGAGCAGGCGATCGACGCCTACGTCGACGCCCTCACCCGGGGCTGAGCGCCCGGTGAGCTCGACCCGGATCGTCGCGACCGGGCGCACCCCGGCCGTCGATCCGGGGTTCCGCGCCGGAGCGGGCGGGGCTGGCGGGGCGGCCGTTCTGGTCGCCCTGCTCGTCGCCGTCGTCGTGGTGGGGATGTGGCACGTCACGCAGGGCACCTCCGGCGTCGGGATGTGGGACCTCCTCCGCTTCGCGGCCGGCGCGCGCGAGACGGTGGGTGGCGTGCCCGTCGCCGACGTGCTGACAGGCTCCCGGCTGCCACGGTTGCTGGCGGGGATCGCCGTCGGCATCGCGCTCGGCGCCGCAGGCGCGCTGCTGCAGTCGGTGACCCGCAACGTGCTCGCCTCTCCGGACACCCTGGCCGTGAGCGCCGGCTCGTACTTCGCCCTCTCCGCGGTCGCCGCGTTCGGGCTCTCCGTCCCGCTGTGGGCGTCGGGAGGCGTCGCCTTCATCGGCGGGCTGGCCGCCGCCGCACTGGTCCTCGGCGTCGCCGGCCGCGGCGCCGGGACGGGGACGACCCGGCTCATCCTGGCGGGCAGTGCGATCGCGATGGCTCTCGACGCCGCCACCGCGATGCTGCTCATCCTCTTCAAGGAGCGCACCACCGGCCTGTTCGCCTGGGGCAGCGGCTCCCTCGCGCAGCTGAATCTCGATGCGTCCACCCGCGCCATCCCGCTGATCGTCGCGGTCGTCGCCCTCGTCCTGCTGCTCTCCCGCCGCCTCGACGTCCTCCGGCTCGGCGACGACACCGCGGCCTCGCTCGGCGTCCCCGTCCGCTCCACCCGCCTGCTCGCCGTCGTGGGTGCCGTGCTGCTGACGGCCGTCGCCGTCACGGTGGCCGGGCCGATCGCGTTCGTCGGGCTGGGCGCCCCGGTGCTCGTCCGCCTGATCGCCGCACGCGTGCCCTCCCTGAACCGGCATCTGCTGCTGATCCCCGCCGCCGGCCTGATGGGTGCCCTTCTCATCCTGCTGGCCGATGTCGCCCTGCGTGCGATCCTCGGCGCGGAGGCGGCCGCGTCGATCCCCACCGGGATCCCGACCGCGGTGCTCGGCGCGGTCATCATCGTGGCGCTGGCGATGCGCCTGCGCGATTCGGGGTCCGTGCGACAGCCTCCCGGCGCCCGCATCGCGGTGCGCTCGCGCCGTCGGTTCATCGTCGTCCTGGTGGTCGTCGCGGTGCTGCTCGCCGTCACCGCCGTGATCGGGCTGCTCGCCGGGAGTCTCTGGTTGCGCACCGGCGACATCGCGCTGTGGCTGCAGGGCGGCGCCCCCGATCTGGTCGCCCGTGCGCTCGACGAGCGCCTCCCCCGCGTCCTCGCGGCCGCCCTCGCCGGCGCGGCCCTCGCCCTGGCGGGCTGCGTGGTGCAGAGCACCGTGCGCAACCCGCTGGCCGAGCCCGGCATCCTCGGCATCACCGCCGGCGCGGGGCTCGGCGCGGTCATCGTGGTGACCTCCGGGATCGCGGGCGGACGGCCGCTGCTGATCGTCCTGGCGATCGTCATGGGGCTGGCGACGTTCGGCCTGATCGCCCTGCTCGCGTGGCGCGGCGGCCTGCTCCCGGACCGGTTCGTGCTCATCGGCATCGGCTGCGGCTACGGGTTGACCGCCATCACCGCGTTCCTGCTGCTGCGTGCCGACCCGTGGCAGACGCCGCGCATCCTGACCTGGCTCTCCGGGACCACGTATGGCCGCACGCTGCCCGACGTCGCCCCCGTCGCCGTCGTGCTCCTCATCGCCGTGCCGGTCCTGCTCGGGATGCGTCGCCGGCTCGACCTGCTGGCCGTCGACGAGGACACCCCGCGCATCCTGGGCGTGCGCATGGAGGGGACGCGCGTGACCGTGCTCGCGATCGCCGCCGTGCTCGCGGCCGTCAGCGTGGTCGCGGTGGGTGTCGTCGGCTTCGTCGGCCTGATCGCGCCCCATCTGGCGCGCGGCCTCGTGGGTGCCCGCCACGGCCGCACCATCCCCGTCTCGATGGGGCTCGGCGCCCTCCTCGTCGTCGTCGCGGACACGCTCGGCCGCACGCTCATCTCCCCGTCGCAGCTCCCGGCCGGACTGATGATCGCCCTGGTGGGGGCACCGTACTTCGTCTGGCTGCTGCGGCGGTCACGCGGGTAGTGCGGGCAGAGCGGGTCTGTCGTCAGCCCGCCCCACGCCGCTGAGGGCCAGGCCGGAGACCTGAGCCGGCGGCGGTCGCGGGTCACCCGCGACCGCCGCTCGGCTCAGTAGCGCAGCCCGTGCCCGAACCGGAACAGCGGGTCGGCGGTGTCGAATGGGACGTCCGGGCGGGCCGCCTCGACCGACGCCATCGAGCGGGGGAGGTCGAACGGCAGACTGCCCTGCGGGGCGAATCGGCCGGTGATCACGTCGAGGAGAGCGTCGGCGCTCGCACCCCAGTTGACCGTGACGACCGCGGCGGCCTCGACCAGCGGTTCGAGGATGGCTGGCCGGTCGGCGAAGACGTCGACGATCACGGGCGCATGGGCGGCGAGGTCGCGGACGTGGTCGACGACCTCTGCGGGGAACTCCAGGGACCCCGAGTGGAACAGGCCCTCGAAGATCGTGGGGCGCTCCTCGTACGGAGCCTGGAGGCGGACCACGACGATGTCGGCCTCCTGCGGGGTGCCGACGACCTCGCCGTAGGCGGCGGCACGCCGGGGGTCGATTCCCTCGACGTAGAACCGGGTCGCCTCCCGCACCGGCAGCTGCGGAGCGTCGGTGGCACCGTTGGTGAGCAGGGTGATGGAGGCGCGCTGCGCCCACTCCCCCGCCGCGACGAACGCCTCGCTGCCCACGACCGCGTCGGCGGCATCCACGTCGACGAGCGCGTCCTCGAAGAGGCCGAGCTCGAACTTCTCGCGGAGGATGCGCCGCGCCGACTCGTCGAGACGGGACTCGGGCACGTCGCCGCTCTCGACGAGCTCGATGAGGAGCTCGGGGCAGGCCTCCCCACCGAACTGGTCGGCTCCCGCCTCCAGGACCTTCTTCATCCGCTCGCGCGGCGTCAGGTGCTCCACGCCCCAGGCGCGGGCCGGGAAGGGCTGCCCGAAGATCTCGGCATCGGTCAGGAGGCCCCAGTCGGTGCAGACGAGGCCGTCGAACCCGAACCGCTCACGAAGGAGGCCCGTGATGACGGACTTGTTGAAGCCGAAGCCGACCTCCTCGTACTCGGTGCCGACCGGCATGCCGTAGTACGGCATCATCTGGCGGGTGCCGGCGTCGATGAGCGCCTCGAACGGTTCGAGGTGCAGCTCGAAGGCGCCACCCGGGTAGACCTGCTCCCGGCCGTGGGCGAAGTGCGGGTCCTCGCCGTCCTTCTGCGGGCCGCCGCCGGGGAAGTGCTTGGTCATGGTGGAGACGGAACCCGGCCCGAACGACGCACCCTGGAAGCCGCGGACGTAGGCGGCCCCGAGTCGCGCGGTCAGCTCCGCGTCCTCGCCGAAGGTGGCGACCTGCCGCGACCACCGCGGCTCCGTCGCGAGGTCGACCTGCGGGTGCAGTGCGACCCGCAGTCCGACGGCGGTGTACTCCTGCCGGGCGATGTCGGCGAACTCCTCGACGACCGCCTCGTCGCG
The DNA here is from genome assembly GCF_000633535.1 of Leifsonia aquatica H1aii. Classification (GTDB taxonomy): domain Bacteria; phylum Actinomycetota; class Actinomycetes; order Actinomycetales; family Microbacteriaceae; genus Leifsonia; species Leifsonia aquatica_A. Next base: position 149,328 of record NZ_AYMR01000011.1, read on the forward strand.
GATGGCCGCGAGTCCGAGCGGTTCCGGCCACTGCGAGAACGGCCCGGCCAGCATCGCGGTGCCGGGGTTGTCCGTGAAGGAGTGGCGCGGGTCGGTCGAGAGGGTCACCGGGATGCCGAGCCGGGTGGAGGCGGCCAGCCGCTGGAGCGCGTTGTGCCACTCGGCGATCTCGCGCGCGGTGGGGGCGCCGCCGATGAGGTTGAAGTGCGACATCCGGCGGTGCTCCACGAAGTCGACCGCCGACGGGGTCGAGAACACCGGGTTCGGCTCGGTGAGCTCGCCCATCCCGATCATCGTGTGGAAGAAGAGGCCGGCCTTCTCCTCCAGGGTCATCTCGCTCAGCAGCAGCTCGACGCGCTCGGCGACGGGCAGCTCGGGGTCGAGCCAGGGGCGGGCGGTGACGGTATCCGTCGTGGTCATTTCACTCCTTTGATCCGGTAGACGAGCACGGCGCCGAGCAGGGCGACGACGGCGCCGAAGAGGTACCACACCGAGTAGCCGCCGATGGCGGTGGCCGATCCCAGCGCGATGATGGACGGCGCGATGGCCGGGGCGATCGACTGCGGCAACGCGTTCGCGATGTTGAGCACGCCGAGGTCCTTCGCGGTGTCGTCCGCGTTGGGCAGCACCTGGGTGGCGAGCGCGAGGTCGACCGAGAAGAACGAGCCGGCGCCGAGGCCGATGATGGCCTGGGCGACGATCACGACGGCGACGCTCGGCGCGAAGGCGAGGATCACGAGACCGACGACCATGATCAGCCCGGCGATCGCGACGAACGGGCGGCGCTTGCCGAGCTTGTCGGAGAGATAGCCGCCGATCGGGCTGGAGATCACCATCGCCACGGTCGAGGCGACGTTGGCGAGCAGGATGGTGGAGATGGCGGCCTGCTCGTCGAGGTGGAACTTCTGCGTGAGGTAGAACGGCAGGAAGGTGGCGATGCCGGCGTAGCCGAACATCACGAAGAATTTGGTCAACCAGGTCCAGCCGAAGTCCGGGTGCTTGACCGGGTTGAAGACGAACGATCCGAAGAACTGGCCGACGGTGAAGCGCTGGCGTGGCTTCTCGGTCAGTCGGCGGTCCTTCAGCACAGCGACGAAGAACACCGCGACCAGGAGCGCCAGCAGGGCCGGCACCAGGAAGCGCAGCAGGTCGCCCCCGATGAAGTTGATGATGAAGCTGCCGGCGAGGATGGCGAGCGGGGTGGTGACCCCGACGATCCCGGAGACCTTGCCGCGGCTCGCTGCCGGAACCTGGTCCGGCAGGGTGGCGTTGGCCGCGGCCAGCACCGCGTTCAGCGACGCCTGCGCCAGGCACCAGCCGATCAGCACGACCCAGATGGAGGTGGCGGACCCGACGAGGACGAAGGCGCCGACGCCCACGATGGCGCCACCGAGGATCCACGGCCGACGCATCCCGAACCGGGAGGTCGTGCGGTCGGAGAGACGACCCGCGAGCGGGTTCGCGATGAGGGCGAACAGCGCGCCGACGCCCAGGATGAAGCCGAGCTGCGCGGTCGCCTCCTCCGTCGACGCGCTCAGGTGCTCCACCTTGAACGCCATCGAGACCAGCACGGGCGTGAGCAGGGCCATCAGCACGCCGAAATTCACCACGGCGAGGCCCGGGGTGTAGCCCCGAGGGGTGCGGGACGGGGTGGTTCCGGGTGCCTTGATCCCCGTCGTCCCCGTGTACGCGGCAGCGGCCGCGGGTGACATCTCTGTCATGTGTCGAGTCCTTTCGAGTCGTCCGCCTTGACGATGCGGGTCAGCATATCCCAAAAAAAGACCGCATGGTAACTGAAATCCGACTGGACGGTAACGCAGCTACGATGGGCTCCGGAGGTGCATGTGACGTCGGTCATCGATGGAACCCGGTTCGCGCGCGCCGCGGCGACCCGCCAGGCCATCGTCGCGGCCGCCACCGCGCTGTTCGCCGAGCAGGGCTTCCGCGCCGTCTCCCTGCGCGAGATCGCTGCCCGGGCCGGCATCTCGCACCCCGCGCTGCTCAAGCACTTCTCGGGCCGGGAGGAGCTGCTCGCCGAGGTCGCACGGCGGATCGACGACGCGCACTGCCACCCGACGGCGAGCGCCGACCCCTCCGCCGAGCTGCCGTTCGCCGCGCAGGCGCGCGCCCAGGCCGACGCACCCGACGCGCTCCGCTTCTTCGCCGCGCTGACCGGGGAGGCATCCGCCCCCTCGCACCCGCTCCACGCCGTGATGCGTGAGCGCGTCGCCCGGGTGCGGGCCGAGCGACGGGATGCCCTCGAGCGTGCGGCATCGGCGGGGACGCTGGGCGAGGGGCGGGACTCGGCCGACGAGGCCGTCCGGCTGACGGCGGCCTGGTCGGGACTCCAGCTCCTGCAGCAGTACCTGCCCGGTCGCGTCGACGGCGCCACCCGGCTCGCGGCGCACCAGCGTCTGCTGGGCGACCCACCCGGGCGACGCGCACCGGGCGACGAGCGCGGCGACGCGGTCTCGCCCCCGGCCCGAGCCCTGCCCCCGCTCGTGACCGAGGATGCGCCCGTCGTGGCGCCGGGATATCGCTCCGGCCGCGAGCGCCGGGCGAAGATCGTCGACGACGCCACCGCCCTCTTCGCCCGCGAAGGGTACGGCGACACCAGCCTGCTCGATATCGCCACCCGTGTCGGCGTCTCGAAGTCGGCGATCTACCACCACTTCCCCGCCAAGGACGCCTTGCTGCACGAGGTGCTCCGCGAGCGGGACCGCCGCATCGACGCCGTCGTGGAGACGTCGCCCGCCCTTTCGGCGGCGGACACCCTGCGCGGGCTGAGCGACGGAGCCGCCCGCAACGAGACCGAGCAGCCGGGCCTCATCGAGCTCTACGCGGTCATCTCGTCCGAGGCGACGCCGCCGGGACACGCCGCGCACGCGTACTTCGAACAGCGGTTCACCCGCGCGCTCGACAGTTTCACCCAGATGTTCCAGGATGCCGCCGCCGCCGGCGACCTCCCCGCGCACCGGGATCCCGAGCACGAGGCGTGCTGGCTGCTCGCCCTCTGGGACGGCCTGCAGTACGAGTGGCTGTACGACCCGGAGAGTGTGGACGTGCCCGGCCAGCTGCGCGCGCACCTGGCGGACGTGCTGCCGCAGTGACGGACCGTCGACCGGGTGCGCCGCGCGCCCGACCGGCGTACCCTCCTCGCTGACGACGGACACTCTCCGAGGAGGCCTCATGACGAAGTTCCTGATCTCGTTCCCGAGCAGCGCGATGGTGATTCCCGAGGGGGAGTTCGACACGGTCGTCGTCGAGTCGCACGCCGTGATGCAGGAGGCGAAGGACGCCGGCGTGTACGTGTTCGGCGGCGGCCTGAACGAGGACATCCCTCCCGTCCGGGTGGCCGGTGACGGCACGGTGACCGACGGCGCGTACCCCCAGACGGCTGAGTTCGACGGCGGATTCTGCGTCCTGGAGCTGCCGTCGCGGGAGGCGGCGGTGACGTGGGCCGCGAAGATCGCCACCTCGTGCCGGTGCGAGCAGGAGCTGCGCGAGTTCGGGTACGACCCGGAGTCCTGAGGCTCGGCCGCCGTCGCTCGCGAGGCGCCGTCAGGACGGATCCGCGGCCGCCAGCACCCTCTGCATCCGCTGCGCGGCCGCCACGAGCTCGGGCGGTCCCTCGACGCGGAACGGCGCGTCGAACCGCACGACCTGCGCGAGCACGCCCGTCCACGACCAGGACCGGAACAGCGCTCGGCACGACAGCTCGTCGACCGCCTCCACCTCCCCGTCGCCGATCCACGAGGCGACCTCCCGCGCCGGGAGGTCGATCGCGACCCATCCCGCGCACGGCCAGCGGTCCTCGTCGGTCGAGCCCTTGAACCGCGCCGACAGGAACGTGTCGACGTCGCCCGTCGGCACTTCTCGCGGCACGAAGGACGCACCGGAGGGGATGCGCGGCGTCAGCCGATCGAGACGGAACACCCGCCAGTCCTCGCGATCGAGGTCCCACGCGACGAGGTACCAGAAGCCGCCCCGAGCCACGAGCCCGTGCGGCTGCGCGCGGCGGGCCGGCGCATCCCGCGCGGGATCGCCGTAGTCGAACCGGAGCGTGCGCCGCAGGCGCACATGCTCGCTCACGGCCTCGACCACCGCCGGGTCGACGCGCACGGCGGCCTCCGACCCGGTGAACCGCACCCCGTCGATCCGGTGCCGCAACCGCGACGGCATGACCTGCCGCAGCGTCAGCAGGGCGCGCGCCGCCTCCTCGGCGATGTCGACTCCCGATGCGGAGGCGTTCTGCAGCGCGACCGCGATCGCGACGGCCTGTCCGTCGTCGAGCAGGAGGGGCGGCAGCTCCGCCCCCGCGGCCAGGCGGTAGCCGCCGTCCGGGCCTTTCACCGCTTCGATGCGATAGCCGAGGCCGCGGAGCCTCTCCACATCGCGACGCACCGTGCGCGGCGTGATGTCGAGACGCTCGGCGAGCACAGCGCCCGGCCAGTCCCGGCGCGTCTGCAGCAGCGAGAGCAGCGCGAGCAGGCGGGACGACGTCTCGATCATGCCTCGATTCTCTCGCGAGTAGAGGACCGCAGTTGTCCGCTACTGCGACGACCATCGGTTCTGCGGCCGTCCGCCGCCGCCATCCGATGAACCGAAGGAGTCACCATGACCATCACGACCACCACCCACCTCAACTTCCCGGGCACAGCCCGCGCCGCCCTCGAGTTCTACCGGACCGTCTTCGGCGGCGACGTGTTCGCCACCACCTACGGCGAGCTCGGGATGCCGGCGGAGCTCCCCGACGCGGCGAAGGTCGTCTTCGGTCAGCTCCAGGCGCCGAACGGCTTCCGTGTGATGGCCTACGACATCCCCGGGCGCACCGACGGATTCGGGGGCGGCACGCACCGTGAGAACGGCACCACGATCACCGATCAGCCCTTCTTCCTCTCGCTGCGCGCCGAGAGCCTCGCCGAGGCGACCGGGTACTGGGAGGGCCTCGCCGAGGGGGCGACCGTCGTGGAACCGCTCGCCGCGTCCGCCTGGAGCGCCGGGTTCGGCATGCTCACCGACCGCTTCGGCGTGACCTGGGTCGTCGACGTGGCCACCGCACCCGCCGCGTGAGACCGGTGCGGACCGCGGCGCTCAGCGTGCGCTGCGGTCCGCGCCCGCTGGGTCGAGGAATCCGCGCACGAGCGTCGCGATGAGCTCTGGTCGTTCGGCGACGAGCCCGTGCGTCGCACCGGGGACGATCGCGAGCTGTGCGCCCGGGATCGAGGAGGCGATGAGGAGGCTGTGGTCGGGACGGATGGTGTCGCGGTCGCCCGACATCACCAGCGTGCGTGCGGTGACGGCCGCGAGGGTAGCCGGGTCGATCCGCGGTTCGGACGTCCAGAGCCGGAACAGCTTGCCGAGCACGATGTCGGCGTGCTCCGGGCCGTCCGGCGAGAGCCGGTCGTACTGCATCCGCTCGGCGTCGGCATCGGTGTCCGGTTCGGGCCCGGCGGCGTCAGGCTCGGCGGCGTCGGAGTCGGCGACGTCGGGTGCATGGGCGGGGAGCCCGAGCGGCTGCAGCATCACCGCGTCCGCCGCCTCGTCCGAGTGGGTGAACGCCGAGGGATCGAGGTTCGCGCTGATCGCGACCAGCGACCGCACCCGTTCGGGCTGCGCCAACGCGAGCATCAGCCCGAGGATCGCACCGTCGCTGTACCCGACCACGTCCACCCGATCGAGCCGGTGGGCGTCGAGATACGCGACGACCTCCACGAGGCCACGCTCGTAGCTGTACTCCCCCTCGACGTCGGGTGATCGGCCATGCCCCGGTCGTTCGAAGGCGAGCACGCGATGATCGGCGACCAACGCGTCGCTCTGCGCCCGCAGCGACTCCAGCGAGCAGAACCCTCCGTGCAGCAGCAGCACCGGGTCGCCCGATCCGGCGACCTCCTCGTAGACGTCGACGCCGGCGATGCGGAGGTGGGGCATGCGATCAGCCTATGCCGCGGCGCGGGGCACGGCCCGCGCGCTCAGATCTCGCGGACGACGCGGGCCGGGTTGCCGACCGCCACCACGTTCGCCGGGATGTCTCGGGTGACCACCGCACCCGCGCCGATCACGCTGTTGTCGCCGATGGTCACGCCGGGGCACACGATGACGCCACCGCCGAGCCAGACGTTGTCGCCGATGACGATCGGCTCGGCGGCCTCCAGCTTGTCCCGGCGCGGCTGCGGGTCGACGGGATGGGTCGGGGTGAGCAACTGCACGTTCGGACCGATCTGGCAGTCCTCGCCGATCGTGATGCTCGCGACATCGAGGGCGACCAGGTTGTAGTTGACGAAGGTGCGCGCCCCGACGGTGATGAACTCGCCGTAGTCGACGAACAGCGGCGGCTTGATGAAGGCGTCCTCCCCGAGGGAGCCGATGAGCTCATCGAGGATCGGCCGGGCCGTGACATCGTCCGCCAGCCAGGCACGGTGGTAGGAGTCGGCCAGCCGTGCGGCGCGCAGAGCACGGCGCTCGCTCTCGGGGTCGTCGGAGATGTAGAGGTCGCCGGCGAGCATCCGCTCGCGGTTGGTGCGCGGGTCGCCTGCGAAGTAGTCGTGACTCATGCGTACAACTGTACATTAGGAGTGTACGTGCGTACACATCGTGCGCTCACGCGGCGTCGCCCGCCACCCGGTCGATGGCCGCCCGCACGGCGGCCGGGTCGTACGGCTCGATGTCGAGGGCCCGGTGCAGCGTCATCCCCTCGACCAGCGCGTCCAGGATCCCCGCCGTCACCGGGTCGAAGAATCTCTCCAGCACCGCGCGGCTGCGCCCCATCCACGCATTCGTGATCGTGCGGTAGCGCGGATCCCGGGCGGCGAGGGTGTACAGCTCCTGGGTCAGCACCAGCTCCCGCGGCGTCCCGAAGACATCGTGCAGGATGTGGTCGGCGAGCGACTCGCGCGCCTCCGCCGCCGTGTCGCACTCCGCCATGCGCGCCTCGAACGCCGCACTGAACGTGCGGGCGAACCGGTCGAACGCCTCGGCGAGCAGGGCGTCCATCCCCGTGAAGTGGTAGGTCATCGACCCCAGCGAGACATCGGCGGCCTCGGCCACCCGCCGGTGCGTCGTCCCCGCGACGCCCCGCTCGGCGATCACATCCAGGCAGGCGTCGACGATCCGGTCCCGGCGCGCCGGGTCGTGCCGCCGCGGCCTCTTGCCCGCCTCGGTGCGGGTGCCGGGCGTGGATGCGGTGGCGGAGCTGTCGGCCATCCCGCCAGCGTACACACGTGCCCAGGACAGCGAGCCACGGCCGCCGGCGCTCAGCTGCTCAGCCGCTCAGGGTGTCCCGCGGGCTCTCGCCGAACGTCTCGCGGTAGTAGGCCGCGAAGCGCGGCACATGGGTGAAGCCCCAGTTCCGAGCGATCTGGGCGACCGTGGAACCGTCCGTCCGCTCCCCGCGCTGCAGATCGGCGCGCGCGGCCTCCAGGCGGATGCGGCGCAGATAGCGGGTCGGGGTGTCGCCGACCACGCGCTGGAATGCCTCCTGGAGTCCCCGCGGGGAGAGCCGGGCCGCGTCCGCGATATCGGCGACGCTGATCGGCCTGGTCACGTTCGCCTCCATGAAGGCGATCGCCCGGCGGACCGCCGCCGGCGTTGCGGTCGCCCCGTCGTGCTCAGCGGGCAGATCGAGCAGGTTGCTCGGGTAGGCGGCGACCAGCGCGGCGACCAGTCCGCGGAACAGCGCATCGCGCAGGAGCGCGCTCTCGAACAGCGCGAGATCGGTCGCCGCATCGCGGGCGTGGGCGGCGGTCGCCGTCCACAGGCGCGCCCGCTCCGGCGAGACCGGCGTGGTGCCGTCGAAGCGGACCATCAGCCCGGGACGACCGAAATGGTGCCCGAGGAGCTCGCGGACCGCGCCCTCGTCGAGCTGCGTCACGGTGACGAGCAGGCGGGTGTCCCAGTGGGCCTCGGCGGCCGCGATCGGGTACAGGTACGGCTGATCGGTGTCGAACTCACGACGCCCGGAGGTCACGCTCAGCGGGCGCGTCGCCTCGCCGATCACGAAGACGCTCTGCGCATCCATCACGGCACGCCCGGCCGACCGCTGATCGACCGACAGCAACGAGAAGCGCTCGTCGCCGGTGACCGAGAAATCGAACGAGAACGCCGACCCCTGCGGGACCGTCAGATCGCTGCCCGGGTAGACGCCCCGGAGCAGCTCCAGCGCGACATCGGGCTCCGACGTGCTCATCTCCAGACGCGTGACCGGCACGACAGCCCTCCTCACCGTCGCCTCCGGGGGTGAGGCGCCGACGCCTCTCCAGTATCGCCTCGTGCTCGCGTCGCGCCAGCCGCGCATTCCGTCCGTGATGTCAATGGGTTCCCCGACTCGGATTCAGGCGCTATGCATCGTCGGCGACCGACGTCGTCCGCCCTTCCGCCACGTGGGTTGTCCGTTCTCGGGCGCTTCCCTGTCTACTTGTCGGTGACCGGGCTGCTGGGGTCCGGGTCGCTGTCGCAGACGGTCGTGCCGATCCCGAATCTGCCGATCACGGTCGATCCGTCCGACTCGTACACGTTGATGCAGCCGATGCCCGTGAAAGCACCGAACTCCTTCACGTAGATGAAACCGAGCTTCCCGTTCGTCGCCTGCGCCCCTTGCAGATCAGGGAACCCGTTCGTCCCGTTGGGAGCGCCGTACGTCTGACCGTGTGCATTGACGCCCCAGGCGCTGGTGGTCGCGCCGCCGTATCGGGCGAGTGCCTTCCAGGTCGTGCCGGGGTCGGCGGTGACGGTGATGGATGTGCTGCCGGGAGCGAGGAAGCCGTCTGTGATGTGCACAGTCGTCGACCGCGTGCCACAGTCCCACTCGCTGCTGCCGACCATCGGAGTCACCGTGCCCGAGGCGTCCTGGGAGAACCCGTTCGTCGACGGAACGGAGATGGTGCCCGCGTCGCTGATGCAGGTGACATCGATGATCACCGTATTCGCTCCCGTGATCGCGGGTCCGAGCTCGATCGTCGCGGTGCCGGTACGGATGACGTCGACCGCCGCTCCGATCGGAGCGACCGTGGTGGTACCGGGGAACGTCGTGATCACGATGGCGCCCCCTGTCGTCGCGACGGCAGCGATCGCGATGATTCCTGCCGCCACCATGCGGGTGCGGCGCTGTCTCCGCTGGAGACCGCTCGTCGCGGTGCCGACAGAGGCGAGCTCGGCGCGGACAGCGGCGGCGAAGCCGGGATCCAGCTCGGAGTCGTTCATCAGCTGATCCCTTCGGTCGGTAGCGGTGCCGGGTCGAGGTCATGCAAGTCCACACGAAGGCGTGCTCGCGCGCGATGAAGTCGCACTCGGGCGGTTGGAGGTTTCAGTCCGACCACCAGTGCAGCCTCGGCGAGCGGGACGCCTTCCAGGACAGTGAGGACCAGGAGAGCACTATCGACGGAGGAGAGTTCACCGAGGGCGGCTTTCACGCGACCCCGGGTCTCCATCGCCTCCGGGTCCGGGCCGTCCACGGCCGTGCTGCGAGGAGCAGCGCGAAGAAAGCGTTGGTACCGCGATGTCGAACGGCGCAGGTTGCGCGACAGGTTGACGACGGTGACCAGGAGCCAGGGAAGCACCGACCCATTCGCGGGCCTGACCGCATGGCGCTTGCGCCAGAGTTCGAAGAACGCCCCTGCCGTGATGTCCTCAGCATCATGCTGGGAATCGACAAGCCCACGTGCACGACGATAGACCCGCTGGCGATGCAGATCGAACAGCCGCCCGAAAGCGTCACCATCGTTCTGGCGCGCTCGCTCCCACAGCTGGAGCTCGTCTGAATCATCCGTCACACCTCAGAGTGTCCGCACGGCCTCCATTCGTTACACCGAATCGCGGGATGCTGCGTATTCGGCACGAAAGGACAGACCCTCGGGCGGAGAACAGCGACGACCCGGGGTCACTCCCAGCCCGATCATCGCCGACTCCCAGCCACCGCGACTCACTGAGTCCGTAGGTTTGTTGACATGTCCCCGATGAAGAAGTCCTCGAAGATCTGGATCTCCGTCGCCGCCGGCGTCGTCGTGCTCGGCGTGGCCGGCGCGATCGCCGCCCCCTACGTCTACCGCGACCTCATCGCCGCCCCGGCGGACGCCGTGCCGACCATCGCGCTCACGACCGACCCGGATGCGAAGACCACCATCGACACCTCCGACCTCAGCGGGGACTGGCAGGTCGGGGCATCGTCATACGCCGGCTACCGCGTCGACGAGGTGCTGAACGGGGTGAACGTGACGGTCACCGGCCGCACGGCCGACGTCGCCGGCTCCTTCACCGTCGACACCCTCACCCTCACGAAGGCGACGGTCACCGTGAAGGTCGGCACCATCGCCACGGACGAACCCAACCGCGACGACTACTTCCGCAGCACGGCGCTCCAGACAGACCGGTACCCCGAGGCCACCTTCGTCCTCGCCGATCCGATCTCGGTGAGCGCACCGGCGGCGGGAACCGCGCAGACGGTCACGGCCACCGGAACGCTGACGCTGCACGGCGTCTCGAAGGCCGTGACGGCCGACCTGCAGGTCGGCCTGAACGGCAATGGCGGACAGCTGAGCGGCAGCATCCCGATCACGTTCGCGGACTACGGGGTGACCGCCCCGAGCCTCGGCTTCGTCACGGTGGAGAAGACCGGCTCGATCGAGTTCCTGCTCAATCTGAAGAAGGCGGCAGGCTGAGTCACCCTGCAGGCGCCAGTCCGAGCAACGGGTACAGGTCTGTGAAACCGCCCTCCAGACCGCCCGTGAGCGCCCCGATACCGTGACCACCTCTCGGGATGTCCACGAAGGCGGTGTTGACGCCTGCGGCATGGGCGAGCTCAGAACCTCGCAGGGCGACGTGGTGGTAGGCGGGATCGTCTGCACACGCGGTGAAGATCATCGTCGACTCCGGATGCGAGAACGTCCGCAGCCAGCTGAAGGGCTTCGCCCGGTCGTAGGCCGCCCGGTCGCCGCCGAACTCGTCACGAAGAGTGGCGTCGGGATGCTCGGCCCCGGGGAACTCCTCGCCCGATATGTCGAGCACGTTGGAGAAGACATCCGGGTGCCGGAGACCGAACGACAGCGCGCAGAGTCCACCGTTGGAGTAGCCGGCAGCGGTCCAATAGCGGTGATCGCGTGTGACGTTCAGATGCGCCTCCGCCCAGGCCGGTACGTCCTCCGTGATGTACGTGGCGGCGTTGCCGAAGCGACTCGTGTCTCGGCACAGCGTGTCCTGCGTGGGGCTACCGAGCTGATCGGCGACGACGACGATCGGCGCCAACCCGTGGTGGGCGGCGGCGAAGCGGTCGAGGACCTGGGCGATGGGCTCCGGATCGGGGTTGCCCGGCTGCCCCATCATCATCACGACGAGCGGAAGCGCCGGGGGGTGTGCCACGCGGGCGGCGGGTGGGAGGTAGAGGCCCGCCTCGCGGGCGTGGAAGCCACTCGCCGTCGCGGGGATGCGCGCGGTGCCGATCTCGCCGTGCACGGGCATGTCCGACGGCGCCTTCCAGTGCTTCCAGAGCTCCACGTCGTAGCCGGAGTCGGGTTTGGCCTGCGGCGGAGTCAGTTTCAGCGGCCGGGGCACCGTGATCGCGAGCAGTCCTCCGACGGTGCGGTTGAGTCCATAGTTGGCGTTGATGCCGAGTGTGGCGGCCACCAGAAGGACCGGGATGCCCGCGAGGGCGACGACGATGCGCCACCGCGGACGACGGGAGATGCTCGCCACGCACAGCGCCACGCCGCAGCTCGCCGCCGCGAGCCACGCATAGTTGCCTGCACCGAGCGACTCGCCGAACAGGTTGAGCCAGCGCACACAGACCAGCCACAGCAGCACGGCCACCGCGAGGCCGCCGACCAGCGCGAGCACGACTCGCGTGAGCCAGCCGCGGGTGGGGCGACGGATCAGGAGCGCGACGAGGACGGCCGCGGCGAGCCCGTACAACACGATCGGCAGCGGCCCGCTCAGCACATCGAGAGACAGCACCCCATCGAACACGTGACGACCCCCGTCAGTACGGCCCCACGAATGCTCGGCCCCCCGCACCGGGATCCGCTCCGGATCCCTCGCTCATTCAACCGGATGCGGAGAGGATCGGCGCTGGGATTCGCCCCGGTATTCTGCGCATCCGTTCAGAACGGCGGCGCCTCCGGCGGCCACCGCGGTCCCGCGGTCCCGCGGTCGCGACGAGACTCGGACCGGCGGCCCGGCCCGACGCGGCCAAGGGGATCAGCCCTCGGCGGCCGGGGCGTCCAGCTCCATCGCGCGGTAGAGCGTCGAGACGGATCCGAAGCCGACCGTCCGGGCGATCTGGCTCGCCGGCAGCCCCGGGTGGAGTTCGCGCAGCTCTCTGGCCGCGCGGCTGCGAGTGGCGCGCAATTCCCGCGCGACCGTCGTCCCTTCAGCGGCGAAGGCGACCTGAAGGCTCCGGGGGGACACACCGGCCATCGCGGCGAGGCGCGGCACCGTCAGACGGGCGTCAGCATGATTCTCGACGATGAGACGGATCGCCCGCGAGAACAGCGTGAGCTCGCTCGGATCGCCCTCGGCGATGAGACGGGCGAGAGCCCGCGCGACCTCCAGGGCCACGGACCGCAGCGGCCCGAGCACGACCGAGTCGCCGACCGATCCGGAACTCAGCGACGAGGTGAAGGCGAGCAGCGGAGCGAGCACGTTGGCGGGGATCTCGGGTCGCGCCGTACCGGCGTCCGGTTTGACGTCGAGGTCGTGCACGAGCGTGCCCGGCGTGCTGATGTAGAGGAGTTCGTTGAGCGGGTCGAGGGTCTCGAAGGCGATCGGGGTGTCGCCCGGGGGGATCAGAGCCAGCCCGGGACGGCGGTGCACCACGGTTGCATCCGAGGTGATGGCGATCCGCCCACTCACCCGCACGACGATCGCGGCGCGAGTGAGCGACAGCTCATCACGAGGCCATTCCACGACGGCCCGAGGGAGGTGCACGTGGGCGAACGTGATGTCGGGGAACCGTGCCATCTGCAGCCGGAGGCTGTCGCTCGGCTCCAGCTCGACGATCCGCAGGTTCGCGGATCGCAGGTACGTCGCCAAGGCGTCGTTCGTCGACGCGGCATCGATGCCGCGCACCGTGAAGTGCATGCCTTGCACCGGAGGCATCGCATCCCAGTTCGTTCGTCGTGACGTCACGCGCGCCTCTCCGATCCCCATCCGACCGTCATAGTGAATCACCGAAAGAATGTGACGAAAAGGGCAGTGACGTATCAACCGAACCGTGCATCGGTAGACCCATCGGTCGATGGTGAAATGAGCAAAACTCGCAGAATGAGTCGCAGATCACGCATCGAACCCGCCGGCGTGTGCGGCCGTGGGGAGACTCGGTCACGCAGTTCTCATCTCGCGGGAGGAGCCGACGATGTCAGCAACACCGGTCACCTGCACTCTTCTGGTGCCAGGCTTCGGACTCGTGACGTGTGTCACCGAGACGACCCAGAGCACGCGCGGCGACGCCCGGTTCACCGTGCTGCGATCGGCGGTCGACGACCAGCGACGACGTGTGGATCCGCATGTCTGGACCCGTGTGGAGCGCATCCTCTGCGCGCGCTGACGGCGCTCAGCGGGCGTCGAGGCCGGTGACATCGTGCACCCACGGTGAGACCTCGACGCCTGTCGGATCCGGGGCGCCGTCGAACCCCTGGAGCTGCACCCGGAACGCCGTACCGTCAGCGAGGGTGGTCCCCAGCCACGACCCGCCGCTGCACGCGCCCTGGGTCGAGTCGACCGTGCCGGCGGTCACCAGGAGGCAGAGCCGGTTCGGTGGGTCCCCCTCCAGCAGATACAGGTCGTAGCCGGCCGACTGGCCCTGATAGCGGGCGCTCGACGGATCGACCCCGTCGAGCGACGCGACGGTCTTCCGCGCGACCGGCGGCAGCTCATCCGCCCGCGACCGCTCCCCGTCGAACGGGGACGGCATCGCCGTGCATCCCGTCGATGCGGTCAGTCCCACAGCGAGCGCCGCCGCGACCGACACGGCCCTCCACCATCCCCTCATGGCCCACCCCCTCCGCCCACCCTAGCGACGGAGCTTCTCGAGGTTCACGTCGTTGCGCTCATTCCCGCCTGGGGACGGCAACGACGTGAACCTCGGCGGCGAGCGCTGGCGCTGTCGGCGGGCGGTGGGAGACTGGGCGGCGTGCTCCTCGACGCGCTCGTGACCACCTCCGACACCGTCGCCGCGACCCGGTCGCGGCTGGCGAAGGTCGACGCCCTCTCCGATCTGCTGAACCGGCTCGCGCCCGACGAGATCGCTCCGGCGGTGGGGATGCTGGTGGGTCGTCCGCGACAGGGCCGCGTCGGGGTCGGGTGGCGCGGACTCGGCGCCGCGATGGGGCACGCCGCCGAGGAGCCCACGCTCACCGTCGGCGACCTCGATGCTCTGCTCGACCTCCTGCCCACCCTCTCCGGCACCGGGTCGACGGCCGAGCGCACGGCGGCCCTGCGCACCCTCACCGGACGCGCGACGGCGGCCGAACAGGACTTCATCGGGCGGGTGCTGCTCGGCGAGATGCGCACCGGCGCCCTGGAGGGAGTGCTGCTCGACGCCGTCGCACGCGCCTCCGACCGGCCCGCGGCGAGCGTCCGTCGCGCGGCGATGCTGTCGGGGGATCTCGGCGAGACCGCCCTCCTCGCTCTCACCGCCACAGCGGACGAGCTCGACGCGGTGGGGCTGGTGATCGGCCGGCCGGTACTCCCGATGCTGGCGGCGACGGCGGCCAGCGCGAGTGCCGCGCTCGACACGACGGGGGAGGCGTCGGTCGAGTTCAAGCTCGACGGCGCGCGCATCCAGGTGCACCGGCACGATGACGACGTGCGGGTGTTCACCCGCACCCTGGCCGACATCACCGCGCGCGTCCCCGAGGTCGTGGAGGTGGTGCGGGGGATGCCCGCGCACAGCCTCATCCTCGACGGCGAGACCCTCGCCCTCGACGAGGACGGCGCGCCGCGGCCCTTCCAGGAGACGATGTCGCGATTCGGCTCCGCCGCGGCGAGCGAGACCGTGCTGCACCCGTGGTTCTTCGACATCCTCCACGTGGACGGCCGGGACCTGCTGGACGAGCCGCTCGCCGTCCGCCGCGCCGAGCTGGAACGCGTGGCCGGCGAGCACCGCATTCCGGGCCGGGTGACGGACGACCCCGCCGTGGCCGAACAGGTCGCCCGCGAGGCGCTCGCGGCGGGACAGGAGGGCGTGGTCGTCAAGGCGCTCGGGTCGCCGTACGCCGCCGGTCGGCGCGGGGCCAGCTGGATCAAGGTCAAGCCCGTGCACACCTACGACCTCGTCGTGCTCGCCTGCGAGTGGGGGTCGGGCCGCCGGCAGGGGCTGCTCTCGAACCTCCACCTGGGGGCGCTCGATCCGGACGGCGAGCACGGGGAGCCCGGCGGATTCGTCATGGTCGGCAAGACCTTCAAAGGCCTCACCGACGAGATGCTGCGGATGCAGACGGAGCTGTTCCAGCAGATCGAAGTGCGACGGACGCCCGGCACGGTCTGGGTCGCACCGACCACCGTCGTCGAGATCGCCATCGACGGC
The DNA here is from genome assembly GCF_000633535.1 of Leifsonia aquatica H1aii. Taxonomy (GTDB): domain Bacteria; phylum Actinomycetota; class Actinomycetes; order Actinomycetales; family Microbacteriaceae; genus Leifsonia; species Leifsonia aquatica_A. The sequence continues at coordinate 164,839 of NZ_AYMR01000011.1, forward strand.
GTGCAGCGCTCCAGCCGCTACCCGGGCGGGATCGCCCTGCGGTTCGCGCGCGTCAAGCGCTATCGCGACGACAAGACCGCCGCCGAGGCCGACCCGATCGCGAACCTGAAGGCGCTGCTGCGCGGGGCCCGGGAGTAGGCTCCCGCCATGACGAACAAGACCCCGCGCGAAGAAGAGATCCAGAAGGCCGAGGAGGCCAAGGTCGCCGAGAAGGAGCGCCTGGAGCGCGAAGAAGAGGAGCGCCTGCGCTGACCCGCGCCGCTCGATCCTTCGGACGCCCTCGCGGCTGTCCGTGACGACGGCCATAGACAGGCGGGGCCGCTGAGCGCTAGCGTCCGAAGCATCCACGGAAAGGATGCTCGCGATGTCCACTACTCAGCCTTCGGGTTTCGCCGCCTTCTCGCTCAACGGCAAGGACATGACCTCGTCGGTCATCAACAGCGTGCGTGTCGCGCTCGGCATCAGCGGCACGGTCGCGCTGATCATCGGCGTCATCATCGTGTTCTGGCCGAAGACGGCAGCGGTCGGGCTCACCATCCTGCTCGCCATCTCGCTGCTCGTCTCGGGCCTGGCGTACCTCAGCATCGGGATCTTCGCCAAGGGGCTCAGCGGCGGCTCGCGCGCGCTCGACATCGTCTTCGGCGTGCTCCTCGTGATCGGTGCGATCATCGCGTTCGCCAACCTGAGCGGGACGACGGCGTTCCTGGCGGTCTTCCTGGGGATCCTCGTCGGCATCGCCTGGATCGTCGAGGGCGCGGTCACGCTCGCTCAGCTCGGCGACTCCCCCTCGCGCGGCTGGGCGATCTTCTTCGGCATCCTGAGCATCATCGCCGGCATCGTGCTGCTCTTCACGCCACTGTGGGGCATCGTGGTGCTCTTCATCCTGACCGGCATCAGCCTGATCGTGCTCGGTGTGATCCAGATCATCCGGGCGATCACGTTCGGCCGCGGCGTCGCGACCCCGTCGTCTGCGGTCTAGGCGACCGCCTCCTCGTACGTGTGGGTGCGACCGATCTCGCACCAGCAGCGCACCCGGATCGTCTCCTGGTTGACGGTGCTCACGTAGACCTCGACGTGGACGTCGAGCGGGTTGCCGCACTCCTCGGCGTCCGGCCCGTTCTTCGTCGCGCGCGGGGTGATGGTCGTCATGGTGGTCCTCTCGTCGGCCGCGGGATGCGCCCCTCCACCTGAGGAGACGGGGTCGCGGGCGATCCATGACGCGCAGAGGGAAAAAAGGCCCCGCATCCGCCGTCATGACTCGCGGACGCCCTCGTCTCCTCACCGTGATGATGCTCGTGCTCGGACTGTTCGCTCTGCTCGCCGTCGCCGCCGTCCTGACGGTGGGCGCGATCGGCGTCGACCGTCGCGCCGTGCCGCCACGAATCCGGCGGCGGAGCGACGGGGAGCCTGCGCTGGACGAGGGCGTCTTCACGGCAACGACGCGGATCGCGTCGTCGCCCCTCGACTGGCCGCTCTGACGGACGGCGCGGAGAGCGCGCGAACCGACGGAGCCGCGACGGGCCGGACGACCGGGAGGCGGCGCCGCGACGGGCCGGGTTCTGGGGAGGGAACCGAGAACCGGCCCGTCGACGACGGCGGCCGCTCCGCATTCGGGTTGTCGGAGCGGGACCGGGAAGAGGTGGGGGCGCCGAACGCCGCGTCCACCGTGATGAGATGATGCCCCCAGAGGATGCCGACTGCTCCGTGTCGGGTTGAGACGTCATCGCTGGTCGGATTTCGAATCCACATCGCGGCGGCATCCCCGGGCAGAGACCACGCTATTGCCCCGCACCCCGTGTCCTCAATCTGGAGGACAGAAACCGTCAGCAATTGACGGTGGACCGGTCTGTCTACTGATTGATCACGCGGCGATGATCCCCATCACGACAGGGAATCCCTGCGCACGCGGCCGACGCCCGAGCTCAGCGCCTGGAACAGTCGCTCGACCCGCCGCCGATGCCCGCCGGCGACGCTCTCGGGAGCCTCGCCCGCGACCAGTCGACGCGCCGTCTCGACGAGCACGGTGCTGTAGCCCGCGATGACGAAGGCGGAGAGCAGGGTCGCGTCCCCGTCGAATCCGGCGTCCGCCTCCAGCTCGGCGCGGAGTGCGGCCTGGAGCTCGGCCGCGATCTCGCGGGTGCGGGCAATGAGGGCGGGCGACGCCGCCACGGTGCGGAAGAACGGAGTGGAGCCCTCGGCGAGACCCGAGAGCGCGTGTCGCTCATCGAGCACCCGGACCGCAGCGGCACGCAGCGAGTCGAGCACGTCGACGCCGGGCGCGCGGTCGGCGATCGCCCCGTGCAGCAGCGCGACGGCGTCGTCCGTTCGATCGAGGAGGAGGTCCTCCTTGCGCGGGAAGTGATTGAAGACGGTCACGCTCGAGACCCCGGCCTCGCGGGCGACCTCGGCGACGGTGACGGAGTCGAATCCGCGCTCCAAGAACAGCCGGGTGGCGGTCAGCGAGATGCGCGCGCGCGTCGCGGGGCCGCCGCGCTCATCGGTCCGGGCCATTCTGATCACACACCTTATCTTGTGTCACTACATTTAGTCGCTTAAGCTAGTCTCATGTCCATCGATCAGACCACCAGCGCGACGGGTTCATTCAACCAGGGTCGCCGTTCCCCGGGGTCGCTGCGGGAGGCATGGCTCGCGCTCACCGGCCTGTCGGCCGTCTTCCTGTTCGAGATGCTCGACAACTCGATCCTCAACGTGGCACTGCCGACCATCGGCCGCGAGCTGCACGCCTCCACCACGGGCCTGCAATGGGTGACCGGAGCCTACGCGGTGGTGTTCGGCGGCGCGATGCTGGCCTTCGGTGCGATCGCCGACCGATTCGGCCGCCGACGGGTGATGCTGGTCGGCCTCGTGCTGCTCGGCCTCGCGAGCCTCGCCACCGCGTTCGTCAGCACGGCGGAGGAGCTGATCGCCGTCCGTGTCGCCATGGGAGTGGCGGCGGCGATGACGACGCCCGGCTCGCTGGCCCTGGCCTTCCGCCTGTTCGCCGCCGACGAGCTCCGGGTGCGCGCGACGACCCTGATCTCCACCGTCGGACTCGTCGGGCTCGCGATCGGGCCGACGGTGGGCGGCCTGGCCCTCGCGGTCGTTCCCTGGCAGGCGCTGCTGCTCGTCAACGTCCCGATCGCGGCGCTCGCCTTCGCGGGCATCCGGGCCGGCGTCTCCGCCGACGATCCGGCCGAACTGCACCGCGACCCGATCGACGTCCTCGGCGCGGTGCTCGGCACCGCCACGATCGTGCTCGCGCTGGTCGCCCCGACGCTCTTCGTGAACGAGGGCGCCGCCTCCTGGCAGCCGTGGACAGCGACGGGCGCGGCGCTGGCGTCCGCCGTGCTCTTCGTCGTGCGCGAGCGGACGGCGCGCTACCCGCTCCTCGACCTCGCCCTGCTCGCGCGCCCGTTGGTCTCGAGCGGGCTGGCCTACAAGGCGGCCTCGGGACTCGCGGTCGCCGGCCTCGGCTACCTGGTGACCCTCCAGCTCCAGCTCGACTGGGGCTGGCCTCCGGCGCTGGCGGCACTCGGGATGCTGCCCCAGGTCGTCGTGCTCATCGCCGGCGGCGCGATCGTGAGCCCGTTCGTCCGCTGGGCCGGTTTCCGCCGGGCGGCTTGGATGAGCTCCGCAGCGGTGATCGCGGGACTCGCCGTCTACGCCACGCTCGGCCGGTTCGGCTACGTCTGGGTGGCGATCGCGCTGGCCCTCGTCGCAGCCGGGATGCGCGTCGTCGGCGTGGTCGCCGGGGTCAACGTGATGCGCGGCCTCCCGGAGAACCGCACCACGATCGGCGCGGCCCTCACCGACACGGCGAGCGAGGTCGCCTCGGGCGTCGGCCTCGCTCTCGCGGGAACCCTGCTGGCCGCGCTCTTCACGGGCAGTCTCGCCTCCACGGGGTGGAGCGTCGCGCAGACCGGCGAGTTCCGCACCGCGGTGACCCTCGCCGCGGGGGCGCTCACCGTGCTCGCCGCCGCGCTCGTCGCGTGGGGCTTCGCGCGCTCCCGCGAACGCGCCGCGACGTAGCCGCCTCGAGACGGCTCGAAATCGCACGAATCGTTGCGAGGCGGCGCAGAATCCGCCGCCTCGGTGGCGCAGGCGATGGCTAGGCTCGGCCGCGGTTGCGGCGACGCACCTCGCGCGGGGCGCGACCGCCGAGGAACGAGGACCCGGGGTCCACGAGGAAGCCCTGCCGCAGCGCCTCCCGGCCCACCAGCATCCGGAACCCCATCTGGTCGCGGTTGCTGAGCGTGGTCTCCGCGTGGATGGTGCGGCCGGCGAGCACGAGCTCGAGCAGCACCACGATCCGCTCCTCGGTGTGCCCCGACGAACTGCGCACCACGCGACGGTCGTGGACGGCGCACTCGACCTCGATCGCGTCGACGTCCGTGTCCTGCCACGGGTGCACTTTGAAGCGCACGCGGCCTCCTGGCAGCTCTTCGACGTCGAACGCGTGCAACGCGGAGCTGCGAGCTCCCGTGTCGACCTTGACCTTGATCCACGGAACGTCGATACTCGGCAAGCCGACCCACTCGCGCCAGCCGACCACCACGGTGTTTGAATGGAGGTCGTCAGCCATATCCCCCATCTTGGCAGGAGCACCGGTGAAACTCGCCATCCTCTCGCGCGCCCCGCACGCCTACTCGACGCAACGGCTCCGCGCGGCGGCGCTGCAACGCGGTCACCGGGTCAAGGTGCTGAACACGCTGCGCTTCGCGATCGACCTCTCCGGGGACGAGCCCGACCTGCAGTACCGCGGCAAGCTCCTGTCGGACTACGACGCCATCCTGCCGCGCATCGGCAACTCGATCACCTACTTCGGCACGGCCGTGGTACGCCAGTTCGAGCAGATGGACGTCTACACGCCCAACACCGCGAACGGGATCACCAACTCGCGCGACAAGCTGCGCGCCAGCCAGATCCTGTCCCGGCACAACATCTCGATGCCGGCCACCACGTTCGTCAACAACCGCAACGACGTGCGACGGGCGATCGAGCAGGTCGGCGGCGCGCCCGTGGTCATCAAGCTGCTGGAAGGCACGCAGGGAATCGGCGTCATCCTCGCGCCCGAGGTGAAGATCGCCGAGTCGATCATCGAGACACTGCACTCCACCAAGCAGAACGTGCTCATCCAGAGCTTCATCCGCGAGAGCCGCGGGCGCGACATCCGTGCGCTCGTCGTGGGCGACCGCGTCGTGGCGGCGATGCGGCGCGTGGCGAACGGCGACGAGTTCCGCTCCAACGTGCACCGCGGCGGAACGGTCGAGCGGGTGGAGCTGACGCCGGAGTACGAGCAGGCGGCCGTGCGCTCGGCGCAGATCATGGGCCTGCGCGTCGCCGGCGTCGACATGCTCGAGGGCAACGGCGGACCGCTCGTGATGGAGGTCAACTCCTCCCCGGGTCTCGAAGGGATCGAGCGTGCCACCGGCCTCGACGTCGCCGGCGCGATCATCGACTTCATCGACAACCAGGTCGCCTTCCCCGAGATCGACGTGCGACAGCGTCTCACCGTCTCGACCGGCTACGGCGTCGCGGAACTGCTCGTGCACACCAATGCGGATCTCGTCGGCAAGACGATCAAGGAGTCGGGGCTCTGGGATCGCGACATCACGGTGCTGACCGTGCACCGGGGCAGCTCCGTCATCCCGAACCCGCGCAGCGGCGTGCTGCTGGAGCCCGGCGACCGCCTGCTGTGCTTCGGCAAGCTGGAGGAGATGCGCTCGATGATCCCCGACCGCCGCAAGCGCCGCGCGAAGGTGCGCAAACTCCCCAAAGAGCATCTCTCTGAGCCCGAGACCCCCTGACCGCACCTCCCCGTCCCGGGCGCCATCCCCGCCCCGCACCCGCCGAGTCCGCAAAGAGTTCGTGTACTCGGCGGTCAGGAGGCTGAGGGGGCGTCCCACCAGCGGAGGACGCGGAGCGCACGGAGGGTGACCCAGCGGCTCGGGTGGCCCTCGCCTTCGCCGAAGTCGTTCCAGGCGGGACCCTCGTGGTGGTTCTCGAGGAGCCAGAGGCCGCGGTCGTCGGCCGTGCCGCGGACGAGTTCGACGGCGTCGGCGAGGCGCGGATCGCGGCGGTCGGCCCGTCGGAAGTGCTCCAGTCCGCGCAGCACGTCGTGGTACCAGTGCACCGGGTACGACAGCATCGTCATCCGCGGGTCGGCGACGGCGCCGGTCGAGCGGCGGCGGTGGAGGCCGCGCGCGAGCAGGTACTCCTCGCCGGTCGCCAGTGCCTCGGCCACCGCCGGATCGGCGCGACCGGTGCGGTTCCAGGCCGCGAGCCCCTCCACCGCGCAGATGGTGGAGTGGAACGACGAGACCCGCGCACCGAACTCGACCCAGCAGTTCCAGGCGCCGTCATCCAGACGGCCCTCGACGAGGGTGCGCGCGATGCTCGTACCGTCCTCGCCGAAGTAGGCGGCGGAGGCGAGGGCCACGCCGTTGATGCACGGCTCCACCTCGCCGTCGAAATAGGGCTCGCCCGCGTGCTCCCAGCGGACGTTCGCGCGCACGCGGCCGAGGGCCTCCCGCACCGGCGGCGCGTCGGGCTCGACACCGAAGTCGGCCAGCTGCTGGAGGACGAAATGCGTGGCGGTCCAGGCGTCGAAGAACGGTCGGCTCTCGTCGACCCAGCCCGGCCGGTACGTGCCGCCGTCCCAGCGGCCGTCGGCGTCCTGCAGGGCCAGCAGCTCGGCGCCCCAGCCCTCGCGCGCGACGCGTGCGCGTTCGGCCGCGACCTCCTGCGCGCTCGCGTCCGTCAGGTCGCGAAGGGCCTGCCAGCGGATGACGGGGTCGCCTTCCAGCAGCCACTCGATCGCATCCGTGCGCGTCATCGTGCTGAGCGCGGCTCCCGCGCTACCTCCGGGCGTTCTCGACGTCGAGGGCGGAGTACACGGCTCCGCCGCATTCGGTGCACGACCCTCCCGCGGTCAGCCGGAGCGAGCCGTCCACCGTCCGGCCGATCACGACGATGCGGCCTCCGCAGCGCGGGCAGGGCACCACGACGGGCATGCTCGCGGGCACAGGGCCGGTCGGTGAGGTGGGGGGCATGTGTGCCACTGTCGACCTATCAGAGGCCATCGCGCAAGGGCCGATCGATATATTGAACGAGACTTGCCGCGCGATCCGGGCCTGCGACAGGCTCGATCCCACAGATTCGCGACCTCAGGGAGGATGACGATGTCGTTCCAGGCGTATCTCGACAACATCGAGGCCAAGACCGGGCTGACCCCACGGCAGTTCATCGAGTTGGCTCACGAGCGCGGGCTCGACGCACCCGGCACGAAGGCGGGCGCCATCCTTGCATGGCTGAAGGACGACTACGACCTCGGCCGCGGGCACGGGATGGCTCTGGTGCATGTGATCACCAAGGGTCCGCAGATCGGCGCCACGCAGGTCGGCACCGCCGGGACCCGCTCCCATCGGTCGGAGACCCTCTGGCTCGACGGGGTCGCGACCAAGCCCAGCTGACGCGTCCTCAAGCCAGCAGGCTCTGCCAGTCGGCGGGGACGCGGTCGGCCGGCCCCGGAGTCGGCTGGTCGAGCGGGTGGCTGCGCGGCTCGGCGAGCTCGGGGCCGCCGATGAAGCGCTGTGTGGTGTAGTCCCAGAACCAGTCCTCGCCCGGCTCGAAGCTCTGGATGGCGCGGTGCCCGGTCTGCTGCGCGTGCGCGGTCGCGTGCCGGCCGAGCGACTGGTCGCAGCATCCCACGTGCCCGCACTGCGCGCAGCGCCGCAGGTGAAACCACCACGAGCCGTCTCGCGTGCACTCGACGCAGCCGGGCCCCGAAGGCGGAACCGTCGGGTCGATGCCGTCATAGGCGGTACCGGTCATGATCGTCTCCTCGTCCATGCGGGGGCGCGCACGGCACGGATGTCCGCGGCGCCCCCTGGCTCGGTCACTTCTTGATGAAGTCCAGGATGTCCTGGTCGAGCTCGTCCTGGTAGGCGCCGAAGATGCCGTGCGGTGCGCCGTCGTAGACCTTCAGGGTGCCGTCCTGGACCAGCGTGATCGACTTCTCGGCGGCGGCGGCGATCGGGACGATCTGGTCGTCGCCGCCGTGCGCGATGAACATCGGCACGTCGATGGCCTTCAGGTCCTCGGTCTGGTCGGTCTCGCTGAACGCCTTCACGCAGTCGTAGGCGGCGGCGAGGTTCACCAGCATCCCCTGCCGCCAGAAGTCGTCGATCGCACCCTGGGAGGTCGCGGCACCGTCGCGGTTGAAGCCGTAGAACGCGACCGCGAGGTCCTGGTAGAACTGCGAACGGTCCTTGAGCACGCCCTCCCGGATCCCGTCGAAGACCTCGATCGGCGACCCCTCGGGGTTGCTGTCGGTCTTGAGCATGAGCGGCGGGACGGCACCGGCGGTGATGACCTTGGCGACACGGCCGTTCGCGAACCGGGCGGCGTAGCGCACGACCTCGCCACCGCCGGTGGAGTGCCCGATCAGGATGATGTCGTGCAGGTCGAGCGCCTCGACCAGTTCACTCAGATCCTGGGCGTAGGTGGTCATGTCGTTGCCGGTGTAGGTCTTGGCGGAGCGGCCGTGGCCGCGGCGGTCGTGCGCGATGGTGCGGTACCCGGCATCGGTGAAGAGCTTGAGCTCCACCTGCCAGGCGTCGGAGCTGAGCGGCCAGCCGTGGCTGAGCACGATCGGCTGGCCCGTGCCCTGGTCGGTGTAGTAGATCTCGGTCCCATCAGTGGTGGTGATGTACGGCATCGTCTGCTTCCTTCTCGTTCGCGGTTCTCCGGACGATGCCGAAGCTACTCGCGCGCGACGGCGACGGGCAGGGGCGACCGCTCGGCGGCGGTCGTCGTGCGCCTGAACATTCGGCGAATGGCAGGAGTCGCCTTTCCCCCGCGCCGGTCGAGCCGCCTCGACGGAGCACCCACGATGCGGCGGACGGGGCTCCCGCCCACCCCGCCGGCCGTTCTACGCTCCTGACGTACGCACGCATCGAACGTCTCGGGCAGGCCCGGGAGACAAGGGGTCGCCATGTCGGAGTCCAGGCACGTCGCACAGCTGATCGGCGGAGAGGGCGTCTTCGAGAACGAGTTCGGCAGCATCACACAGGTCACCTCGTCCTCGCTGCCCATCCTCACCGGGATGTCGGTGAAGCGGATCACCCTCGCACCCGGCGCGTTGCGCGAACCGCAGTGGAACGTCAACGCCAACCAGATCGCCTACGTCGTCGCGGGCACGGTGCTCGTCTCGACGCTCGGCGACGGCGACACGTTCTCGACCTTCGTCGTGCAGACCGGCCAGATGTACCACGTCGAATCCGGCGCGGTCTATCACATCGAGAACGTGGGAGAGGGGAAGGCCGAGATCATCGCCGCGCTGCGCACGGACCGGCCGCAGCACTTCTCCCTGCAGGACAGCGTCAGCGCCATGACGAACGCGGTGCTCGGCAACACCTACGACCTCCCCGCGTCGGCCTTCGCCGCCTTCGACCGGCAGCACTCGTCGCAGATCGTGCGCCGCGACGGCCCGGCGCGCATCCCGGACTCCGCGGGGCTCCCGAACGCCCGCCTCTTCGACATGGCCGGCCAGCACGCCCCGCTCTCGTATCAGTGGGGCCAGGCGCGCCTCGCCCGCAAGCAGTTCTGGGCCGCCCTCGACGACCTCTCGATGTACGAGCTGGAGATCGGCGGCACCGGGATGCGCGAACCGCATTGGCACCCCGTCACCGGCGAGCTCGGCTACGTGCAGAGTGGCCATGCCCGCATGACCGTCCTCGATCCCGACGGCTCGCTCGACACCTACGAGCTGCGCCCAGGCCAGGCCTACTTCGTCCCCCGCGCCTACCCGCACCACATCGAGGCGCTCGGAGACGAGGGCATCCGCTTCCTCATCTTCTTCGACCAGCCCACCCCCGGCGACGTGGGCTACCGGGCGACGGCGTCTGCCTTCTCCCGCGAGGTGCTGTCGGCGGCGTTCCAGGTGCCGGAGCGGGATCTCCCGACGTTCCCGTTCACACCGGTCGACCCGCTGATCGTGGAACGGGTGAATCCGCGGGAGGGGGAGTGACGGTCGGTGGCGGACCGACGGAGAGGCGCCCCCTGAACTCGCGGGTACGTGGGCGAGGTCACCTCGGCGCCCCGCCCACGCGGCCGTACGCATACACCCCTGCACACGAAGGCCGAGAACGACCTTGGCAGCACACGCGGGGATTCGCCGCACGATTGCCTGCGCGTCCGTAGTCCGCAGCCCTCGATGCAGTGCCCCGGCGGGAAGCGAGCAGTGTGCCCCGGCCAGGCCGCCGGTGCCGCTCGCGCGGCGCAGCTCACTCGCCCGGCGATGCGTCGCCGGCGGACGGCAGCAGCGCCGACCCGCTCAGCGGGTCGAGGTTCGTGTCGAACAGGATGCAGCGGATACGGTTCGGGCCCGATTCCGTCCAGTCATCGGCCTTCACCCGGATCCAGAAGTAGCCGTAGTCCGAATCGTCGTAGGACGTTCCCACCGCAGCCGAGAAGGCCTCCATGCACGCTCCGTCGGAGAGGGTGTGCACACGGTCCTCCCCCGGGAATCGACCACCGCCGAGGTCGGGAGTGGCGAACACCTGGCTCACGTGCGCATGATCGCAGTCGAGGAGGGCGACCCCTTCGCTCGTCAGCGACCCTCCGGTGAGGTAGTCGGTGCAGGTCCCGGTCGCGAGCTGCCCCAGCGGCGAGTGGCCGAGGAGCACCGCATCCGTGAGGTCCGGCGGCCGGGCCGAGTCGTCGTGCGAGCGCGCTGCACTCAGCGGGGCGACGATCTCGGACGGGCCGGAGGCGCTGCAACCGGCGAGCGCGAGGAGGGCGACCAGACCGAGAAGGCCGGCGCGGAGGGACCGGACCATCAGGTGTCGTCGTACTCGAGCTTGGAGCCGTCCGCCGCGAACAGCGTGCACCGCACGATGCGATAGCCCGCATGCCATTCGGTCGGCGTGGGAGGGATGTATCCGTAGTCGAAGGCACCGTTGCCGAGGTTCTCCTGGTCGACGAAGACGAGCTGCCGGGCGCAGAGCGCCCGGACGGTGGTGTCGAAGTCGTCGGTCTCCGGCTTGGCCTCCCCCTCGTAGCGGATGGATCCGTACACCTGTCCGTCATGCGGGACGTCGCACTCCTTCGCAAGGACGAAGAGCGCGTCGGTCCGGCCCGCCGGGATGCTGAAGCAGCCGCCGATGATCAGACTGCTGGCCGCCATCGTGCCGGCCGGGCGTGCGGATGCGCCCGGGGCACAGCCCGCCAGCAGGGCGATGAGGGCGACGGCGCAGACGACGACCGACGAGCTCTTCGGACCGCCGTGACGTCGCGGCCCGGGACGGAGAGCACGCATGCATTCGACGCTACGAGCCGGCGCGCGGCGCCACCCGGAGGTGCCGGCGAGGTTCAGTAGCGGGCGGCGGGCAATTGGGTAGGCGGTTGGCGATGTGGTCGACTCCGGAGATCATGACCCCGGACATGATCCTCACGATCCGCGCATCCGCATTGAGCCGAATCGGGGAGAGGCGAGCTTGCAGGAATGACATGACTCCAGCGACTTGCCCGGGCCAGACGAGGAAAGCGATTCCGAAAGTGACGAGAGCCGCGCCATTCGCAAACGGCCCTCGCTCGTCACGTGAGCGACCTCCGAAGCCCCGGTCTCCAGCAGATGGTTCTCCGGTCGAATTCGCCGAGTGCACCAGTCTCGCTCTTCAGTTTTCACGACCTTCGGGTTCTGACCCAGGAACGCGTGGACTTTCTGCGTCGCTCGCTCCCTGGGACCTGATCGATGCTCGTCTCGCGATCAGCCTGTTGAATTTCCGCCAGGGTACGGATCACCGATCTCATACGCGTCGAAGAGAGCCCGATTCACAACAATCTCGTGAATCTTCTCCTCAACGCGCACAGACAACACCCAGCTCTCTGGAGCGACCGACACGCTTCCCGCGCCAACGCCTCGAAAAGACAGCCGGGCCTCCCCGTGCTCGCTCGTCTTGTACTTGCCCACTACGACTCCTGCTAACCCGCCGATACCAATGGTGCGATTCCTCGATCGCTCCATACGCCAGATAGAGAGGCCACCGACTGTGCCTGCCAGAACAAGGGCTCCAAGGACAATTAGGATAGCCACGTCGTCACCGCACTCTTGTGGAACAGATGGAAATTGGGCATACGCTTCTCTTCCATTTCAATTCCGACATCATCCGGCATTTGACTCACGACATGCCTCCCGGCGGCGGGGTTCCGTAGAACGGCGACCACGGATCGAATTGCCCAGGTGCGAGGGTCTGCCTAGGCGCATCCGGCGGTGGCGGCGGCGCTCGCCGCTGCCCCCAGCGGCAGGAGCACGAGTGTCGCCGAGGCGACGACCCCCAGCACTCCCCGGTGGACACGACCCCTGAACACTTTTCCCCACAGACTCACGAACGCCACCCTGGCGGTGCTCGAGCTCGGTGTAGCTTCCGTTTCCGGGGGTTCCGTACCACTCGGTACGGAATTGAGTAGACCCGACCGTCTACGTCAGTGTGGCGCTGCGTCAGGACCGCCGGCAGGGAAGGGAGGAGTTCTTCCTCGCGGCGGCGGCGCGGCGCGGGGAAGGGAGGATGGCGGGGCCGCTTGTGAGTCGGATCTCCTCCGTTCGCTGCGTCGGGGCGGTGAGCGCGAGTAGCCTGACCGCATGACCTCCACCGGGGACGACACCAGCGCCGGTCGCGGCGCCGAAGCCGGCTCCGGCCCCGCCCCGACGCCCACCGCCGACGAGGCGCGGGCGGAGGTGCGACGCCGGTTCGACGACCGGGCGCCGACCTACGACGAGAGCGCGATGCACCGCGGTCTGGCGGAGGCGGTGGCCGACTTCGTGGTCGCCGGCACCGGCCCGGACGCGTCGGCGATCGGGGACGTCCTCGACGTCGCGACCGGCACCGGGCTGGTCCTGCGCGCGCTCCACGACCGCGGCGCACGCGGACGGATGATCGGGGTGGACCTCGCTCCGCGGATGCTGGAGGTGGCGCACAGCCATCTGCCGGACGCGGAGCTCATCGAGACGGACGCCGCCTCCCTCCCGCTGCCCGGCGCGGTCGTCGACCTCGTCACCTGCGTGACGGGTCTTCAGCTGTTCACCGACGCACCGGCCGCGATCCGGGAGTGGGCGCGGGTGCTCCGGCCGGGCGGCCGCGTGGTGACGGCCACGTTCGTCGCCTTCGATCCGACGCGGCACCGTGCCGCGCCGCCCTCGGCCATGCTGCATCACGAGCCGTTCCGGAGCGTCGAGGCCCTGGACGAGACGTTCGCCCCCGTCGGGCTGCGGGTGCAGCGCACGGCTCGCTGGACCGACGGCGCCGACGACCTGCTCCTCGCCGAGTCGACGGTGTCGCCCATCGCCTAGCCCGCCCCTACACTGGCGCCATGCCCTCCGAGCCGCTCCTCCACCCGACCGCGCGGGTCGCGGACAGCGCCACCGTCACGGGGGACGTGACCCTCGGTCCCGGAGTCCGCGTGCTCGCCGGCGCGGTCATCGACGGCGGCCGGGGAGCGGTCACGATCGGCGAGGACTCGCTCGTGATGGAGCACGCCGTCCTCCGGGGTCGCGCGGAGCACCCGCTCGTCGTCGGGGAGGCCGTCCTGATCGGGCCGCACACGAACGTCACGGGTGCGCGCGTCGAGGACGAGGTCTTCATCGCGACCGGCGCGTGCGTGTTCGCCGGAGCGGTGGTCGGGACGCGCTCGGAGCTGCGCATCCACGCGGTGCTGCACGCCGGGTCGGTGCTGCCGCCGGACGCCGTGGTCCCGATCGGCTGGATCGCCGCGGGAGACCCGGCGCAGCTCTTCTCGCCCGACCAGCACGACGCGCTGTGGGAGGTGCAGCGCACGCTCGACTTCCCCGGGCTCATGTACGGCGTCCCGCGCGGGACGTCCCTGCGCGAGATCATGCGGCGCCAGAGGGAGGCGTCGGATCCAGGAGGGCCGAGCGGATCGCCCGCCGGCGGATGACCAGCGGCACCACGACCCACAGCACCACCACCAGCAGGAACACGGCCGCTGCGGCGACGATGCCCGCGCCCGGCGTGAGCAGGAAGTCGACGATGAACATCACGATGCCGGTGAACAGCAGCGACGCCGCAGCCAGGCAGACGATGAGCAGCCGGCTCCCGTAGGAGACGAGCCGCTCCTTCATCCGGCGGTGGAAGAGCAGGCGGTGGAGGCTGACGGGCGCGAGGGCCAGCAGGGTGATCGCCACCGCGAGCAGCACGAGCACGAGGTACACGCCGACGTCGAACGGCGGCAGCTCGCCGAAGCGCTGCTGGAACGGCAGGGTCAGCAGGAAGGCGGCGACGATCTGTGTGCCGGTCTGGAACACCCGGAACTCCTGCAGCAGTTCCGACCAGTTGCGGTCGGCGCGCTGGTTGGCGGTCTCGGGTCGTCCGTCGCGCGGGTCGGCATCGCCGTCGTCGCGCGGACCGCGTGGTTCGTCCATGAGTCGAGCATCCGTGCGCCGGGCCGGCCGGTCAAGGGCCGGATCACCCGTGGCCCGCTTCCTTCACCCCGTCCGGGCGCGGCCGGGCTCAGGCCATCGCCTCCGGCTCGGGCGCCGCGCGCACGGGAGGATCCGGCCGGAACCCCGCGGTCGCCTCCTCGTAGGTGGTGTGCTTGCGCGCAGGATGCGACTCGGCGGGCGGAGGGACGTCGGTCCGGCTCAGGGCGTGCAGCACGAGCTGCTCGACGAGGGCCGCCGCCGTCGTGTCGCGGTGGCGGGCGATGCGGACGAGGGCCGCGTACTCGCGCTCACCGAAGCGGACGGTCAGCGGGATCCCGGACGGCGCTCGCCCCGGTCCGTGCGCGGAACCCGGCTGGGCCGCTTCACCACCCTGAGCATCCTTCATGTCTACAGGATCGCACGGAACGGGCGATTTGCACCCGTATTCGATCCAGAACTGTATCGGGCGGCGCGCCGGGAACTCATCCGAATCGGCCGTTGACGTAGTCGAAGGTGCGCGGATCCAACGGCTGGGAGAACATGGCGTCGGTGTCGCCGTGCTCGACGATCGCGCCGGGCTTGCCGCCCGCGGCCAGAAAGAACGCGCAACTGCTGGAGACGCGCTGGGCCTGCTGCATGTTGTGCGTGACGATGACGATGGTGACCTCGGAGACCAGCTCGAGCATGGTCTCCTCGATGACCCGGGTCGAGGTCGGGTCGAGCGCCGAGCACGGCTCGTCCATGAGCAGGACGCGGGGCTTGACCGCCAGCGAACGGGCGATGCAGAGTCGCTGCTGCTGGCCGCCGGAGAGTCCGCCGCCGGGCGAGCGCAGCCGGTCCTTGACCTCTTTCCAGAGCCCCGCCTTGGTCAGGCACGACTCGACCAGCTCGTCCTTCTCGTCGCGGCCCACCCGCGTGCCGGTGAGCTTGAGGCCGGCCACCACGTTGTCGTAGATCGACATGGCGGGGAACGGGTTCGGCTTCTGGAACACCATCCCGATGGACTTGCGGGCGTCGACGAGGCGCTTGCGCGGGTCGTAGATGTCGTCGCCGTCGAGCAGCACCTCCCCCGCGAGGGACGCGCTGGGGATGAGCTCGTGCATGCGGTTCAGGATGCGCAGGAACGTCGACTTGCCACAACCGGACGGCCCGATGAGCGCGGTGATCTCGCCGGCCTCCATCGTCAGCGAGACGCGATCGAGCACCTGATGGTCGCCGAACCACGCAGTGATGCCCCGGGCCTCGAGGGCGGCGAGGTCCCCGGGCGCCGGCGCGAACAGGGGAACCTGCACGGTCGGCTCGGGAAGGGCGTCGGCCGCCGGGAGCAGTGCCGTGCGGTCGAGGGGGGCGAAGAGGTCGGACATCGGTTCTCTCTCAGAGCAGATTGGGAAGGAGACGGGAGACCTGGTCCGCGGCGATGACGCCCGCCGCGAGCAGGATGGGAGCGAAGACGATCCACGTGCGCTGAGCGCCGAACCGGTCGAGGGCGCGTGTGCCGACGATGAGCGCGAGCAGCAGCGCCTGCAGGGCGAAAACCAGCAGCCAGGCGGTGCTCGGGTCGCTGGCGAGCTCGCGATCGGCGAGCGGCAGCGTGTTCGCCGTCGTCTGGCGCAGGCCGCGATCCTTCACCGGGGTGACCAGCTCCGCATCCACCCGCACGACGCCGGCCGGCACGTACGGGAGGCCCCGGGCGGTCTCGAGGGTCATCCGGCCTTGCGTGCCGCGGAGCGCGGGCAGGTCGGGGTCGCCGGCGTAGCGGACACCGATCACCCGGTAGACGCTCTTTCCCTGGCCGGTGACCGCATTGATCGTCGCACCGGGGGCAAGCTCCTGGATGCGCGAGAACGGGCCGCCGTACGCCGCTGCCCGGCCCAGGATGACGGTGGTGCCCGGCTGGCCGGGAAGCACCGTGTCGCGCCGATGGCCCGGGCCATCGGCGGTCACACCCGACGATGATCCCTCGAGCACGTACTCGGACACGCCGATGGACGGGATGGAGATCTTCGCGACCGGGGCGCCGTCGGCGACGAGCACGTCGTCGGTGGTGCCCTCGCTGACCGGGGCGGTCGCCGCGGCCAGCTGCTCGCGGAACGCGTTTCCGGCGACCTGCTGACCGATCAGGTGGTGCACGTGACTGACCACGAGGATGTTCGCCGTGAACGCGATCAGCAGCGTCGCTCCCAACGCCACCATCCCGCGCACCATCCGCTGCCGCGGGGTCTGCACGACCGGCTCGCGCGGCGGCGCCGGCGGACGGCGCGGCGGCTTGGGCGGACGCGGCGGCTTCGGGGTGCGCGACGTCCGCTGCGGTGCCTCCTGCGACGGGGATGCGTCGAGCGGGTGGGCGGTCTGGCTCATGTCCGCACCGCCGCAACGGCGGCCGGGACCGCCGCCGCCGCGCGGACCGCGACGAGGACGGCGAGAGCGGTCGCGGCGATCACGGCGCCGACGCTCCCGAGCCACGGGAAGGCGAAGACGGTGGTCTCACGCAGCGCGGGCTTCGTCGCGATGCCGTCGATGGTCGACGGCGGCGTGAAGGTCGCGTGGCCGGTGACGACCGTCCACTGCCCCACGCCCGTGAGCGTGCGGCTGTAGGTGACGGTCTCGCCGGGCCGCAGGTTCTTGACCGCGACCTCGCCGGACTCGTCGAGCAGGTTGCCGAACGGGCCGGTCAGCCAGACCCGGACGGTCGACGACCACGTCGATGCGGAGCCGTTGTGGACCGCGAACGACAGCACGACCGTGCCCTCACCCGGGTTGAGCGACGGCACGAACTTGGCGTTCAGGCCGCTGACGTTGAACGGGCCGTTGTCGACCGCGACCGCGGGCGCCGGCGTCGCTCCGGGACCGGCGACCTCGCTCGGCGGGGTGTCGGTCGGTGCCGTCGAACCGGAGTAGCCGGAACCGCCGGTCCCGGAACCGCCCGTCGAGGTGTCGCCGGAGGCCGGGATGTCGATCGAGATGCCGATGCCTCCGTCGTCCGCCACGGCGGCGCCTCCGCCGGCCAGCAGCATGCCGAGGCCGAGCGCGGCGGCGGCGGCGAGGACGCGAGCGGTGCGGGCAGCGCGTCTCACGATCGGGCATCCTCATCGGACGCGGTGGGTCCGTTGGAGGTCGCGGGTGAGGCCGAGGCGACGCCCACCGGCTCAGCAGCCTGCTCCTCGCGCGCCTTCCGCCGGGCCTCCTCCTCCGTGTAGGCGATCCACGCCTCGGCGCGCTTGCCGTCGCTGCGGCGGCGCCACCGGCGGAAGAGGAAGAATCCGACCACGAGGACGGCGAGCACCACGATCCACCAGGGCACCGCAGCGATCACGGTGTCCCGCGAGACGAGGGCGAGCGGGCCCGGGTTGAGGGCGTCCTTCTCGACCGTCGGCTGCAGCTGGACGTACGGGTTGAGGTAGCCCACCTGCGCGGTGCCCGGCACGACGACCGTGAGCGTCCGGGTGCTCCCGGGAAGCAGCTCCGGCAACTCCTGGCGCACGGCCGTGCCGGCGGGGATGCCGAAGAGCGCCTTGGCGCCGACGAGCATGGTGGCGCCCAGGGCGACGTTGCCGCTGTTGCGCACAGTGAAGGTGACGGCGGTGGAGCCGGCGAACGGGTTCCACTCGGCGCGGTAGTCGGCCGAGACGCTCGCGATCGTCAGCGCCGGCTGGAGGTCGCCGGGCACGCGGACGTACAGGCGGGTGGCGACGCGGCGGTCGACCAGGATCTGTCCGTCGCCCTTCTGGCTGGAGACCACGATGCCACCGGCATGATCGCCGGGCCCAGCGTCCGCCGGCACCGTGAGCGTGAACGGTACGGTGCGCTGCTGACCCGGGTCGAGCGGGAAGGTCTCGGTCGGCTGCGAGCCGTCGAAGAGCACCCAGGTGCCGACCGCGGTCGGCTTCTTCGCGGTGTCGAGCAGCGCGAACTCGCCCTCGTCGGTGTTGAACGCGTCGGTGGCGAACAGGGTCACGTTCTGCGGCGTCGTCCCGGTGTTGCGGACGACGTACTCGTCCTCGAGATGCTGGCCCGGCTGGAGCTGGTAGCTGAGCCGCGTGCGGTCGTCGCCGGGGCCGGCGGAGATGCTGTCGACGTCGTCGGCGAACGCCGGTCCGACGCCGAGGAGCGCGGCCGCGAGGCCGGCGAGGAGGGCGGCGACGGCGCGAACGGGCCGCAGCGGCAGGGTCTGTGTGGAGGGCACGCTACATTGATCCGAATCCGGGTGGCCGGGGTGTGTCACCGGCGTGAACAAGGTGAAAACGGGACTGTCGAGGGGACGGCCGCCGGCGGGGCGACGCCACCAGCCGAGGGGAGACGGGCAGGAGGGGCCGCCTCGCGACGGCCCCTCCCGATTCCCACGACTACTTCGAGACGAGCGTCAGCGTCATCGTCGAGGCGTAGGTACCCGCCGGGGTGCCGGACGGAGCGACGAGCTTCAGATCTGCGCTGAGGCTGGTCGCACCGGTTCCGGTGCCTGCGGGGGCGGACGCGAAACCGCTGAAGGCGGTCGCGTCTCCGGCGACGTGCTCGGTCCCCGCGACCACGCCTCCCGGGTTCGTGGCGATCGTCGGCTTCACGCCGAGCTGCTTCGCGTCGATGGTCTTCGACGCGTCGGCGCCGTTCACGAAGTTCGTCGTGCTGGCGATGAGGTTCCAGCCCGGCTTGCTGACGACGCGCTGGTCGTCGACCGTGAACGCCGGCAGGGTGCCGGTCGAGGTGGAGAGACCGTTGACCAGGCTGGCCGCCCCGAGGGTCGCCTTGGCGCCCGCGGGGACGACGAGGCTGAGGTTGCCGTCGACGCCCTGGGCGATGGTGGTCGCCTCGAGCGCGATGTCGCCGGTCTTGGTGCCCGTGTCGGGGTTGGTCGGGTTGGACGCCCCGGTCTCGAACGTGTAGGCACCCGTGCCCGCAGTCACGTGGGCGGTGAAGAACCACACACCGCTCGCCGCCAGGTTGATGCCGTTGTCCTTGGTGCACGCGACGCCGACCGAGTAGTCGCCGCCGTTCGCCTTGATGGGGGCGGTGGTTCCGCGCTCCTGGAGCTGGGGCGTGATGTCCGGTCCGGCCACCTTGCCGCCGATGAGGGGGATCGGAGCCCAGGCCCGGTAGTTGGCCGGGGTGCGCTCGTTGCCCAGGTCGGCCCAGAACGTGGCGGCCGCCGTGGCGTCGGCCGAGCAGGTGAACGGCGCGTACGGGTCGGTCCCGTTCATCGACAGGCTGATGTCGTCGGCCCACTGGATGGTCGCGGTCTTGGCGACGAAGCCGCCGTCGCCGTCATTGCTGAACAGGTGGACGGGGGCGTCGGACGGCGCTGCCGCCGCATTGGCCGCACCCGCGGCGCCGACGACGAGGCCGGCGGCGGTGACGAGCGTCGCGGTGGCCGCGGCGATCTTGGTGATCTTCATTGTCTTCTCTCTCGCGTTCGGGTCGGAGGATCAGGAGGGGAAGTTGGCCCGCAGGACCGTGGTGTTGGTGGGGGCGAGGAAGCCGAACTTCGACTTCACGGCTCCGGACGTACCCGCAAGGGTGCCGAAGTTCGTCAGGCTCTTGCCCTTGGTCGGGTCGAGCAGAGCGGCGAGGTTCGGGTCGTACGTCGCGCTCGAGTTGTCCAGACGCGCGAACTCGGCGACCAGGTACGTGTCGCGGCCCCAGGTGGAGTCGTTGTAGTAGGCCGCGTTCGGGACGAGGGCGTTGCCCGAGCCGGTGAACGGAGCCGTGGTGCCGAGGGCGCTGCCCAGGGTGGAGGAGCCGGTGCGGTTCTGCGCGGCGCCGTTCTTCTGCGCGACCCAGCTGGCCACCGAGAACGGGATGATCTGGCCCGGCTGGCTGAGCACGGTGCCGTCGTTCTCGGCGAGGGTGCTGTCGTTGACGCACGAACCGATCGAGCTGACGCCGATCGCCGACAGGAAGAACTTGCGGGTGCCGGACGCGGCCTGCGGAAGCACGGGCTTGATCGCGACGCCGTTGATCGTGGTGAGCGAGCAGTTGTAGATCTGGGTGAGCTGAGCGGTGCTGAGCTGCTCGAGACCCGCGCCGGTCCCCGGTGCGATGGCGTACGAGACGGCGTCGCGACCGAACGGCACGTACGCGAGCGGGCCGCTGGCGTTCTGCGCCGAGCCGGGACCCGAGGACGAGCGGGCGATGTCGACCTGGCTGGGGATGAGGGCCGGCGGGGTGGTGTTGCCCGAGACGGCGAAGGGGGTCTTGCCGTCGATGGACTTGGCGAGCGCCTTCACGCCGTCGCCGGAACCGGCCGGGCGTGCGAAGTAGGGGCCGAAGGGCTTGGTCTGGATGGCGGCCGACCCGAAGGCGTCGTACGAGGCGACGTTTCCGCTGGCCGAGCTGGCGCGCACGTTGACGCCGGTCACGGTGGTGCCGTTGACGAGCGCGTTGGCGACATCCTGGAGGGTGTCCGAGCCGACCAGCACGTAGCTGTTCGACACGGGGTCGGCGTTCGCCGGCGTGGCGAGCACGAGACCGGCGACGGCGGTGCCGACGACAGCGCAGACGGCCGCAGCCTTCTTGATCTTCACTCTGGTTCCTTTCGGGTTGGGCGCGGACCGGTCGGAACGCGCTCGTCGGGCGGTTGCGCGCCCGAGTTCTGGTGCCGTCACGGGAACCGCCGGAGGCGGGCGATGACGGGGACGGCGCCGGCCGCGGCGAGGCCGCCGAGCAGTCCGCCGGGGAGGACCGCGGCGAGAGCGCCGGTGTCCGGGTCTTTCGCGGTCTTAGCGCCGCTGAGGCTGCCTGCGGCGTCGCCGAGGGCCTGCGGGGTGGACGGAGCCGATACGGGCTCGGCGGTCACTCCGGAGGATCCGTCGCCGCCGAAGCCCCCCGTGGTGCCGTTCCCTGCGGACGAGCCGTTGCCCCCGCCGTCGTCCGGAGAGTCCAGCGACGCTCCGGACTGGATCGCCGCCGCCGCCGCGATGGCCTGCGCCTTCCAGGCCGCGGGGATGGGCGCGTAGCCCGGCGGCAGCTGGCCCGCCTCGACGCCCGGGGTCTGGCCGGTCGTCGCCGCGTACCGGATGAACGCCGCGTAGTCGGCACGCGTGGCGGCATCCCCGCGGGCCGGGTTGGTCGCGGCGTAGACGGGCATCGCGAGCGGGTACGCCGCGGCGGCCGACTTCGCGACGGAGCCCGCCGGATCGTACTCGACGACCTGGGACTGCCCGGCGACCGGAGTCATCGCGGTCGCCGCAGCGGTGAGGCTCTGCGTCGTCGGCGTCACGAACTGGCCCGCGGCGTTGCGGAGGGAGGCGGTGACGACCTGGTACTTCGCGGCGGAGCTCGTGTCCGTCAGGCCGAGGACCTTCTGATAGCCGGGCAGGCTGCGCACGCTCTTGCCGTACTTGGGCGGCGTCGCCTGCGGATCCCACGCGCCCAGCACTTGCCCGTCGCCGCGCAGCGTGAGGTACGCCGACTGGTCGAGATCGTTGGTGTACGGCCGCCACGTCACGAGGTTGATCTCGGCGGCGCCGTTCACGCCCGGCTGGATCACCGGGTCGGCCTTCGGGAAGTCGTCCCGCGGCAGCTCCAGGGCCTCACCGGTCGGGTTGCGCTTCGCGTCGGTCGAGGAGTTCGGGTTGACGCTCATCCCCCAGGGGTCGGCCGCCCCGGCGAGGAACGCCTTCGCGTCGGGGTCGGCGAGCACGTAGCGCCAGAGCTGATAGGCGGCGTCCGAACGTCCCTGCGGGACCAGTAGATCGGCCACGGAGGGCGCGACGATCGCCTGGAACTTCCAGTCGGGGATGTCGGAGTTCACGTCGAGGAACTCCGGGTCGAGCAGCAGGTTTCGGGGATTCGCTCCGAGGTGCTTCTTGTCGGCGTAGGTCGGCAGAGCGTCGAGGTACGACGACGTGAGCAGCTTGGCCAGAAGACGCGGGGTGAGCTTGAGGGAGTCGAACGTGAGCCCGGCCTTGTCGGTCTGCTCGGCCGGCGTCCCGTCGCCCGCCGAGGGCGCACGGTCGATCGCGAACGAGATCGCCAGGCCGCCGACGGCGACCGGAGCGTAGCGGAGCTCGTCCTGTTCGCCGCCGAGCGCGCGGGAGGTCAGGGCGAGCGGCGCGGAGTCCGCGTTGTTGGCGGCCGCGGCGGCGTCGGACTCGGCACTGTTGCTCATCGTGTAGATCGCGCCGCCTTGGGAGTTGCACAGTACGGGCTGCCAGGACGAGACGGCCCCGGCGACGAGCTCGCTCCCGCGGAGTTGACGCTCGGCCGCACCCATGTTGCAGGAGATCCCGAGCGGCTTGAACGTCAACTTGAAGGCGATGTTGTGCTTCCAGGCGTCCCAGCGCAGACCCGACTGCGTGATGTGCGACTCGCCCGAGTCGCCCGTGCCGCGCGGGATGATCACGAGCCAGCAGGTCTGCGGGGCGGTCGTCGAGCCGCTCTTCACCGGCGTCCCGCAACCGAGGCCGTTGGCCTGGAGCGCCGTCTGCACCTCGAAGCGCACCGAGCCCTTGCCGTTCGACGCGGAGCCGGCCCAGGGGACCTCGTTGGACTGTCCGGGGTTGAAGAACTCGTTGACGTTGACGTTGATGCCGTTCTGCTTCCCGTTCTCGATCGACGTGACCACGGTGCCGTCGACACTCGTGAACGGGATGGAGGTGTAGCCCGGCGCGAACGGGCCCCGGCGCGGGATCGAGTACTTCTCGTCCTGCGTCGCGACCGTGTCGTCGGTGACGAAGCCGTCGCGCTGGGCGCCCGGGCTGTTGAAGGCGCCGTACTGACAGGTGGTGCGGTCGGGGTGGCCCGGGTTGTCCGGGTCCTCGCCCCAGCACTGGGCGATCTGGAGGAAGTTCTCGCCACCGTTCGTGCCGCTCGGCGGGGTGGACTTCTTGCCGCCGGACCACGACACGGTGATGCCCTGCGAGATCAGGTCGGTGGTCTGCGAGACGGTGACGGCGAGGTCGGGGAAGGGCGCGTCCTTCGCGTCCTTGTCCTGCTGGGCGGCCGTCGCGGTGACGGCGGTGGCGTCCGCGGCGCGCGCCGAGCCCGCTCCCGCTCCTCCCACTCCGGCGAACACGGCGGTGGCCGCGATGCCCACGAGGGCACCGAAGACGAGGGCTCGCGCGATCGTTCCGCGAGGCCGCACGCGACCGCTCGATTCCATGTCTCTCCCGGGGTTTCTGCGGCCGAACCTGCCTCGGCCGGGCGCCAAGCTATGGGCGGTTCGTGACATCCCGATGAACGATCCGGGAACGGGCTGACGACGGGAGCTTGTCCAGCGGAGACCGCACCGGGACACGCCGCGGGCACGCCGGGAAGCCCGCCGAGACGCGAGTAGTCGCGGGTGTCCGGGAGCGGACACCCGCGACTGCTCACCGCTCGACGGGCGGGGGTGCGGGAGGGCGGGTCGGGGTCAGTGCGACGAGCCTCGCGAGCGGCGCAGGCGGCCGAGGAGCAGGGGCGGGAGGACGATCGCGAGCACCAGCAGCCCCGCGGCGATCAGCATGACCGTCTGCTGGCCTCCCCAGCCGTCGTCGGCGAGTGCGAACGGCGTGGCCCTCGCGGCGTTCGCGCTGGTGAGCTCCGTGTCGCCCGTCGTCCCGGTCGAGCCGTCGGTCGCCGCCCCGCCGTCACCGGTGCCGCCGGCCGCAGGCGCACCGCCCCCGGTGGCAGCGCCGCCGCCGGCCTCGGCCGACGTGCCGCCCTTGCCGCCGCCGGTCGTCGCCGTGGGCGTGTTGCGTGCGCCGGCCGTACCGGTGGTGCACTGGTCCGGTCCCTGCTTGTCGCAGGGGGCGGGCTGCGGCGCACTGGCGGCCAGCTGGTTGTTCGAGGGCGAGTCCCCTGGCTTGAACGTGGGGTTGTTGCACTTGTTGAGGTCGACGCCGCTCACGTCGGCGCCGGGGATGCGTTTGATCTGCGCGAATCCCGCCTGCACGAGGTTCATCGGCAGCGGCGAGTACCCGAGCGTCGCGGCCTGCTGCTGGCCCTCGCAGAGCATGTAGTTGGAGAACGCTCCGAGGGTCTTGCCTTTGGCCGTGGTGAAGATGCCCGCGACCTGGGTCGGCACGATCATGTACGAGTAGCTCGACAACGGATAGGTGCGCGGGTCGGCACTGTTGTAGACGCCGTCCAGGATCTGGGTGAGGTAGTCGGGCGACGACGCGTTGTCGTTGATCGCGGCCTTCATCAGGGCGACGGCGACGGACGGGGCGGTCGGCTCGATGTAGTAGCCGGCGGAGTTCAACACCTTGGCGACCGGGAAGCCCGACTTGAGCGCGTAGGAGTACTCGACGTAGGTGATGGCGCCCTCGCCGTACGACTGGCTGACGTAGCCGGCGACGCCGAGCGAGCCGCTCTGCGCCTTGAAGTTGCCGTACGACGGGTACTGCGACGTGAGACCGCACGGGGTCGGCCGGCCGACCTTTCCGCAGAACGCGTTCCAGAGCGCGGAGTGCTGCTTCGACATCCACAGGGTGAACTGCGCCGTGGAGCCGGAGCCGTCGGAACGGACCACGGGCACGATCGCCTTGTCGGGCATCGCGAGCCCGGGGTTGTCCTTCGCGATCTGCGGGTCGTTCCAGTTCGTGATGACACCGGTGAAGATCTTCGAGACCGTGTCGCCGCTCAACCGCAGGTTGGTGACCCGCTTGCCGCCGATCTTCAGGTTGTACATGAACGACGTGCCACCGGCGACGATGGGCATGTAGGCGAAGCCGGACACGGGCTTCTCGGGCGATGAGCCGTCTTCGGGCGACGACTGGAACGGGATCTCACTGACCGCGAAGTCGACCGTCTGCGCGATGAAGTCGCGACGGCCGGCGGAGGATCCGGTGCCGGAGTAGTTGACCGTCATGCTGTAGTTCGTGGCGACGTTGCGGCGCCACTGGTCGAGCGCGTTCTGCGACCAGGTGGAGCCGGTGCCGGTGATCGGCGCCCAGTTCTCACCGGCCGCCTGGGCCGACTGCGCCGTCTGCGGGGCGAGCGGCGCGGCGAGGGCGAGCACGGCGGCGGCCGCGGCCAGCGCGAACTGCGCGATGCGGCGGGAGGGTCGGGGCGTCACGGCGTGGGGTCCTTCTGTTCGGGTGCGGCGGAGTCGGAGGGCTCGGTGGACGGGCGGGAGCGGGTCTCGATGCGCATCAGATCGCGCCGGCTCCCGTCGGCGGTGCGCCGACGGCCTCCCGCCGACTGCTGCCCGGGAGCCTTGCCGCCCAGCACGCGCGCAGCGAAGAAGAGCGCGAGCACCAGCAGGATCAGCACGACGGCCGTGCCGAAGCCACGGGCGATCATGTTCGGCTCCGGGCTCTTGACGAAGTCGAAGACCTGGAGGGGCAGGGAGATCATCGGCCCACTGAACGGGTTGACGTTCATCACGGCCGTCACCCCACTGGTGAGGAGCACCGGCGAGGTCTCGCCGATGCCGCGGGCGGTGCCGAGGATCACCGCGGTCACGAGCCCCGAACGCGCGGTGGGCAGCACGACGTGCCAGACCGTGCGCCAGCGGGTCGAGCCGAGCGCGTACGACGCTTCGCGCAGGTTGCCGGCGACGAGGCGCAGCACGACATCGGAGGCGCGGATCACGATGGGGAGCATCATCACCGTGATCGCCAGCGACGCGGCGAAGCCGGACCGCTGGTGGGTGATGAACGTGATGATGGCCGAATAGACGAACAGGCCGGCGACGATCGACGGGAGCGCGGTCATCGCGTCGGCGATCGTGCGGACGAATCGGGCGAACCGGCCGCCGATCTCGTTGAGGAAGACGGCGGTCGCCACGCCGAGCGGGACGGTGATGGCGAGCGCGATGGTGATCTGGATGAGGGTTCCCACGATGGCGTGGAGCACCCCGCCCTTGGTGAGCGGGTCGAGCGGCCCGGCGAACTCCATCGTCTGGCCGAAGAAGTTCAGATGGGAGACCGCGGAGGCCCCCCGCGCGAACGCGAAGACGAAGACGAAGACCAGGGAGGCGAAGAGCAGCAGGCCCGAGCTCACGAAGAGCACGGTCATCACGCGGTCGGCGACCGTCTGCCGGTTGGAGCGCAGCGAGACCAGCAGGGCGTAGATGCCGATGAAGGAGAGGAAGGCGACGATGGTCCAGCCGACCTCGCCGGTGAGCGGCGCGAACCAGCCGAAGAGCAGCAGCGCCAGCGCCATGCCTGCGACCAGCGCACCCCAGAGGTTGAACCGGTCCTCCGACGTCGTCTGACTGAGGTCCCGGCGCGGGCCGATCTCGCCGCGATCCTCGGGAGGGAGCACGGTGTGGGCGTGCGCGGAGCCGGCCGCGGGCGGGTCGGGCAGTTCGGCGGGCGCGGCGACGACCGTGATGTCGTCCACCAGCAGGGTGGGCGCGTTCCAGTTCTCGGTGGTGGTCATGTGGTTCCGGCCGTCAGTTGGTCTGGGCGCCCGAGCGCGAGCGGGCGACGATGGAGGAGGCGGTGAAGTTGACGACGAGGGTCATCAGGAAGAGCACGAGGCCGGCGGCCATGAGCGCGGAGAGGCCGAAGGTGCTCGCTTCGCCGTATCGGTTGGCGATGAGGGCCGAGACCGAGTTGGACCCGGTCTTGAGCACCTGCAGGTTGATGGTGAAGACCGGCGAGATGATCAGATAGACGGCGATCGTCTCACCGAGCGCCCGGCCCAGGCCGAGCATGGTGCCGCCGATGATGCCGCCACGCCCGAACGGCAGCACGACGGAGCGGATCATCCCCCAGCGCGTCGACCCCAGGGCATAGGCGCCTTCGCGCTCGCCCGCCGGAGCCTGCGAGAACGCCTCCCGCATCACCGAGGTCTGCGTCGGCACGACCATGAGGGCGACCACCAGGCCGGCGATGAAGGCCGAGGAGGTGAAGGCGCTCGCCTCGGTCAGCTGGTGCCCGCTGCCGTCGGTCACCGCGAAGAACGGGATCCAGCCGAAGTGGGCCGAGATCCAGCGCGCGACGGGGATGATGTTCTCCTGCAGGAAGAAGAGCCCGAACAGGCCGTACACCACGCTGGGGACGGCGGCCATCAGGTCGACGAGGCTGATCAGGGCCGTCTTCACGCGCGGCGGCACGATCTCGGAGATGAGCAGCGAGGTGCCGAGCGCGAGCGGCACCGAGACGCACATCGCGATGATCGCGATGGTGACCGTGCCGCTCAGCACGGCGGCGATCCCGAACTTCTGCGTCTCGGGCGACCACTGCTGCTCGGTGAGGAACGAGAAGCCGGTGACGCTGAGGGCGTCGCCGGCCCGCGCGGCGAGGAAGAAGCCGACGGCGAGCATGATGCCGACCGTCGTCGCTCCCGCCGCGTAGCTGACGGTGCGGAAGACCGAGTCCGAGCGCGACGGGCGCGCGGCCAGGGAGCGGGGTCGCTGGCGCGTGTCCGGCTCGGACGGGACGGTCATGGTGTGCTGTGACATTCGGGTTCCTCGAGTGGGCGTGGGCCTCGGCACAGCGTGCTCAGAGCGGGTGAACGCCGGGAGACGGGGGGATGAAGGGGCTGCAACCGTGCGCGGATGGGGGTCATGGCGCGGGAGGATGAGTCGGCGACGGGGTCGTGGTGGGCGTGGGCGTCGGGGTCGGAGTGGGCGGTGCCGGAAGGCGGCTGACCACGACGGTGACGGTGTCGCCGAGGGCGACGACCGTCCCGGCCCCCGGCTCGCTGCCCAGCACTGTGCGGTCGGGGACGGTGGAGTCCACGACCGTGCGCTCGACGACGGCGAACCCGGCGGCGGAGAGCGTCGCGCCCGCGGACACCATGGTCTGACCCCGCAGGTCGGGCACGGCGTTGCGGCCGGAGGCGACGACGAGCGCGACGACGGCGCCGTGCTGCACCGCTGCTCCCGCAGCCGGTTGCGTCTCCAGCACCGTCCCGGCGGGCGCGGTCCCGTCGCGGGTGACGACCGCACCGCCGGCCAGGCCTGCGGCGGCCAGCCGGGCGAGCGCGTCGGCCCGTGGGAGGCCGGTGAGCTCGGGCACGGAGATGGGCTGCGGCGCGGCCACCAGCGGGGCGGTGCTGACCGTCGGCGTCGGCGTCACGACCGGCGACGACGGCGGTGCGCTCGCTACAGCCGCCAACGGCGGCACGGTCGGCGCGGCGTTCGCCGCCACCAGCCAGATGGTGGCGGCCACGGCCACGGCGCCGGCGGTGACGGCGAGAGCCGTGCGCCCCGGGCGAGCCGACGACGACGCCGGAGCGGCAGCCGGGACGGTCGCGGCGGATGAGACCGCGGTGGACCCGGGCCCAGCAATGGATCCGGACGCCGCGGTCGGCGACGCCGCACCCACGGCTGGGCGGGGAACGGCCGGCGAGGGCTGCGGCGAAAGCCGCCCCTGCGAGGTGGTGTACGTGGCGGCCCGCGCCCCCGTCACCCGACGGCCGCGGGGGAGGACGGCTGTCGCCGCCTCCCGATCCACGGGCACACCCCCCGGCCCGACGAAGGTCGACGGGCCGGGCGCGGGAGTGAGCGTGGATGCCGGGCCGGGCGCGGTCAGGACGGCCGTCACCCCGTCCCGCGTGCTCATCCCTGCCTGCGCCGCCGCACCGAGAGCGGGCGGCGCGGCGGCGCCGAGCACCTCACGCACAGCGGCCGCCATGGCGACCGCACTGACGTGCCGGGCAGACGGCTGCTTCATCAGGCCGCGCACGACGATCTCGTCGATGGCCGGCGGGATGCGGGAGTCGAGGGCAGACGGCACCGGCGGGGGCGCCGACACGTGCGCCGACATCGTCTGCTCGGTGGTCGCGCGTGGGAAGGGCGGACGGCCGGTCAGCGCGAAGTGCAGCAGCCCCGCCACCTGGTAGAGATCTCCCCGCTCGTCGACAGCGCCACCGAGCGCCTGCTCGGGCGAGAGGTAGTTGACGCTGCCGATCACCCCACCGTGCCCGGCGCTCCCGCTCCCACTCCCACTCCCGGAGCGCAAGACATCGCCGCCGGTCGCCGGGAGCCCTGGAGCATCCGCGAGCCCGAAGTCGAGCAGGCAGACCCCGCCGTCGTCGGCGACCATGACGTTGCCGGGGGCGATGTCGCGGTGCACCAGTCCGGCTGCGTGCACGGCGGCGACTGCGTCGAGCAGTCGTGCGCCGAGGGCGAGCGCGGCGACCGGCGCCAACGGCCCGTCGGACTCGACGAGCCGGGCGAGCGTGCGTCCGGCGGCGCAGGAGGTCGCGATCCACGCGCGCGGCTCGCCGCCCTCCTGATCCACGCCGTGTCCCAGGACCGCGGGCACCGCCGGGTGGTCGACCCGGGCGGCGGAGGCCGCCTCGGCGAAGAACGCCTCCCGCTGTGCCGGCGTGCCCGAGAGCCGCGGGTGCAGGACCTTGACGGCGACCGTCGCTCCCGTCACCGTGTCTCGCGCACGGTACACGGAGGCGGTCGCGCCGCTGCCGAGCAGGCCGTCGAGTTCGAATCGGCCGGCGAAGGCGTTCATCGGGGATTCGCGCCGCGCGCGTTCGCGGCGACCGCGTTCGCCGCGGCGGCCACGGCGTCGACGTAGGAGTCGAGGTGGTTGTACGAGAAGACCGCGCTGCGCCAGACCGCCGGCCGCGAGAGGTCCCCGGCGGAGCACAGGTAGCGCCCGGCCGCGAGGGCCGCGTCATCGAGTTGCTGCGGATCGGCGACGTCGTCGCCCGAGCCGTCGGCGCCCCACTGCGCCCACGTGGCGGGGATGAACTGGAACGGGCCGACGGCGCGATCCCAGCGCGCGTCCCCGTCGAGGCGGCCGCCATCGGTGTCCGTCACCGCGTCGTAGTCCGTGCCGTCGAGCCGCGGGCCGAGGATGGGCGGCTGGACGGTGCCGTCCGGCTGGGGTGCGGAGCCGTCGATGGTCCCGTGGTGCGATTCGACCGCACCGAGCCCGGCGAGCGTCGACCAGCCCAGGTGGCATCCCGGGTCCTCGCCGCCGATCGCGGTGGCCGCACCCGCGTAGGCGAGGACCGCGCGCTCGGGGATGCCGGTGCGGCGGGCGACGTCCGCCGCCCAGGATCGGGAGACGCGGGACGCGTTCCCGGCAGGGATGGTCGCCGGGGCCCCGGTGTCCGCGAGGGCACCGGCGACCTCCGCCCCCGGGTCGCCCGTCCCCGCCGCGCCCTCGACGGAGTCGCCCGGCAGCGGCGCCGAGTCCGACGGCGGCACGCTCCAGCCGCGCGGCGCGGGCGCCGAGCTCAGAGCCGTCAGACCGATGACGGCAGCGATCACGGCCGCCCCGGCGACCAGCAGGAGTCGGCGCATCACCACACGACGTCGTCGGCGACCGCGCCGGTCCGCCGCGGCGGCTCCAGCCGACGCACCGTGTCCTCGATCTCCGCCTCGCGCAGCGCGTCGATCGCCGCGAATGCCGCGGTGGTTCCGGAGGCGGCGGCGCCGTACCAGCGTCCGCAGGTGATGACCGGCTGCCGGCCGTGCGAGAGGTACCAGCCGTGCATCCCGGTGCGCTCCCCGCTCACCGTGGTGAGCCGCAGGCCCTCGACGCCGGCGCGCAGGGCGATGACGTGCGCCCGTGCGCTGGCGTACGACGTGTAGGCGCGGGCGCTGCGGCCCAGCTCACGGTTGTTGGAGGCGAGGATGCGCCAGACGCCGCACGCCCCGTCCGCGACCACGGGATGCGCCATCGGGGTGCGCCGCGTCACGCTCATCGCGGCCGCGGTGCCGGGGCGCGAGACCGCGATCGACCCGGTCCGACGGGCGGCACCCTCGACGGTCTGGAGGAAGCGCGTCCAGGCCAGGAACATCGGATCGGCGCTGGAACGGAACGTGGAGAAAACGATGCGCGGCGTCGCGGACATGGCTGTGCCTTCGGGATGGGGACGGAGCCGGCACGCGGGGGTCTCGTGCCTCTGGTGGGCGACCGTCACGCATACGCTGAGGCTCCCTCATGAAGGGACGGCGACGGGAAGGTGAAGAAGCGGTGTCCGGGCTGCCCCCAATCTGTGGGGATTCTCACCGGTACACGTCGTGTCTCCCAGCCCGTTCCGGGCCAGGACCCCCCGTTCGGGGCTCCTCCCGTGACCGTCAGGTGAACAAGGGATGACCTCCCCTCCCGAGACGCACAGCCGGCTCCTAGGATCGCTGCTGCCGGAGCGCCGCCGGCGTCGGAACCTCCCCGCGAAGGACCCCCGCGATGTCGAAACGAGCCCGCCTGACCGCGATCCTCGCAGTCGTCGGCGTGCTCGTCGCAGCGGCCGTGACGTTCGCGATCGCCGCCCGCCCGGCCGCCGTCGCATCGGCCGCCGGCTCGTACGCCGTCTCGGCCGGACTCGACGACTGCGGCTCGGGCTGGGGCACCTCCGGTCACGTCGCCGGCGGAGACGAAGACCTCACCGTGACCAACCCGACCGTCGCGGGGATGGAGGTCTACCTCCAGGAGGCGGTCGGGGGCAAGGTCTACCTCGACCTGGAGAATCTCGGCGCGGGTGCGCACGCGAAGGCGCACGTCGTGCTCGGCAGCGGGCGCTACCGGTTCGTGTGTCTCCCCGCGGACGCCGATCCGGTCCGCGGTCCCACCGTCACCGTCGGAGCCGCCCCGGCCGCCGCTCAGCTCACTCCGGGGCTCGTCCCCGTCACACGAGGGGACCTGATACCGGTCGCCCTCGCCTATGGGAAGTGGGTCGCCGGGCGCCTGCCTGCCCTGCAGCAGCAGGTGGCCGCCCTGTCGGCCGACGCCGAGGAGGGCGACCTAGCGGGGGCCAAGCGCGACTGGCTGACCGCCCACAGCACGTATGAGACGCTCGGCGCCGCCTACGACGCGTTCGGCGACCTCGGGGACCAGATCGACGGGCTCCCGCGCGACGGTCTGACCGGATTCCACCTCGTCGAGTCCCAGCTCTGGGGCGGAGCATCCGCCGCGACGGTCGCCGCCTCCGCCGCGCAGCTGAGCGCAGAAGTCGGCCGCCTCACCGGCGCCTTCGCCGACGCGGAGATCGACCCGGGCGCGATCGCTTTGCGCGCGCACGAGATCGTGGAGGTCGCCATCCAAGACGTCCTCACCGGCACCGCGGACGCCGGCTCCGGGACCGCGCTCGCCACGATCGACGCGAACCTCGACGGCGCGGCCCAGGCGCTGGCACCGCTGCACGACATCCTCGCCTCCCGTTACGCCGACCTGGACCGCACGACGCAGGCGCTGCAGCGCACCCGTGCACTGGTCGAGACCTTCCGCGCCGCCGACGGCAGTTGGACGCCGCTCGACGCGCTCGATCGCGCACAGCGGGAACAGCTGGACGCGGCCCTCGACCAAGACGCGGAGCTGCTGGCCCCGGTCGCCGCCATCTGCGACCCGAGGAGGGACTCGTGACCGACGCGGAGAACACGATGGGCGACCGAGAGCCGACCGGCGCTGCGACGGCGGCGGGCCTCGGCCGCCGCGGCTTCCTCGCCGCGGCCGGCGTCGCGCTCCCCGTCGGAGTGGCCGCCGCGGCGGGTGTGGGTGCCGGGATCGGCGCGGCGGCTCTGCCGGCGACAGCATCGTCAGCGGCCTCGACCGCGGGGACCGGCGGTGCCGCCCACGGACACCCCTTCCACGGCACCCACCAGCAGGGCATCCTCACGCCACCGCAGCGGGCCGCCGCCTTCATCGCCCTCGACGCCACCGCGGCCGACCGCGCGGAGCTCGCCGACCTGCTGAAGACCATCACCGAACGCGCGCGGTTCCTCACCGCCGGCGGCACGCCCCCCGACCCCGGGCTGACCGCACCACCCCGCGACTCGGGCGTGCTCGGCCCCACCGTCGAACCCGGCGACCTCACCGTCACCCTGTCGGCGGGCGCCTCCCTGTTCGACGGCCGCTATGGACTCGCCCCGGCCAGACCGGCACGGCTGCGGGCCATGGACGCCTTCCCCGACGACGCGCTGCGCCGCGAGGCGTGCGACGGCGACCTGCTGCTGCAGGTGTGCGCCGACGAGCGCGACACCGTCACGCACGCCGTCCGCGAGATCGCGCGGGCGACCCGCGGAGGGATGCAGGTGCGCTGGCGACAGGACGGGTTCGTCTCCCCTCCGCGTCCGAGCGGGACCCCGCGCAACCTCATGGGGTTCAAGGACGGCACCAGCAACCCCGACGTCACCGACGCCGCACTGATGTCGAAGCTCGTCTGGACACGCGGCGGCAGCGCCGGCGAGCCCGCCTGGACCAACGGGGGCAGCTATCACGTGGTGCGCATCATCCGGATGCTCGTCGAGTTCTGGGACCGCGTCAACCTGCACGAGCAGGAGAACATGATCGGCCGCCGCCGCGACACCGGGGCACCGCTGACCGCCTCCCGCGAGTTCGACGATCCGCACTTCGAGCTGGACGCGACCGGCGACGTCATCCAGCTCGACGCGCACATCCGCCTCGCGAACCCGCGCACCTCCGCCACAGCCGACCAGCGACTGCTGCGCCGGGCGTACAACTACGACGGCGGCACCGACTCCAACGGCAACCTCGACATGGGACTCATCTTCGTCGCTTTCAACCAGGACCTCGACCGGCAGTTCGTGGCCGTGCAGAAGCGGCTCGCAGGGGAGCCGCTGGTCGATTACATCCAGCCGTTCGGGGGCGGTTACTACTTCGCCCTGCCCGGCGTCCGCGACTCCTCCGACTGGCTCGGGCGCACCATGCTCGCCTGACGATCCGGAGGACCGGCCGGCGCGCCCGCGCCGACCACCACCACCAGCAGGAAAGAAGGAAACGTGTCCAGACACACCCGTCTGCGCCGCTCCACCCTCGCCGGAGCCGGAGCCGCCCTTCTCGGCGTCGCCGCGCTCGTCGGCGCCGGTGTCGCGGCAGGCGCGCCCGCCTCCGCCTCGGCCTCGCAGAACGGCTACGGCTACGGCTCCGGCGGTCACGGCGACCACTCCGCCCAGACCGTCACTCCGATCAAGCATCTCGTCGTGATCTTCGACGAGAACATCTCCTTCGACCACTACTTCGGCACCTACCCGAACGCGGCGAACACCGACGGGACGCCGTTCACCGCCGCACCACGCACCCCCGCGGCGAACACGCTGGCCAGCAGCGGCACGCTGACCAGTAACCCCAACCTCTACGCGCCCAAGCGGTTGACCCCGGCGCAGGCGGTCACCTGCGACCAGAACCACAGCTACGCCGCCGAGCAGGCCGCCGTCGACGCCGGGAAGATGGACATGTTCGTCCAGAGGACCAGCACGGACACCTGCACCGGCGCCTACGGCGCACCCGGGCTCGTCATGGACTACTACGACGGCAACACCGTCACCGGTCTCTGGAACTACGCCCAGAACTACGCCATGAGCGACAACAACTGGGACACGGAGTTCGGCCCCTCCACTCCGGGGGCGCTCAACCTGATCTCGGGTCAGACCCACGGCGGCACCGCGTACGACCCGAAGTCGGGTGCGGTGCTCCCGGCCTCCACCGCCGTCCAGTCGCCGAACGCGGCCGGCGTCGGCACCGTGATCGGCGACCCCGACCCCGCGTACGACGACTGCTCCGACAACGACCACACCTCGACCTCCGCGGTCGTCGGGATGGCGGGCAAGAACGTCGGCGACCTGCTCAACGCGCGGGGCGTCACCTGGGGCTGGTTCCAGGGAGGCTTCACGCCGACCACCGCCTGGAACGGCCAGTCCGGCTCCTACGCCGCCTGCGACAAGACCACCGCGAACGTGGCCGGCGCGACGCCGAAGGACTACTCGCCGCACCACTCGCCCTTCCAGTACTACAAGTCGACGTCGAACCCGCACCACCTCGCACCCTCCAGCGTGAAGGCCATCGGGCACACCGACCAGGCGAACCACCAGTACGACCTGACCTCGTTCGACGCGGCCCTGAAGTCGGACAACCTCCCGGCTGTCTCGTTCCTCAAGGCCCCGGAGGCGCAGGACGGCCACGCCGCCTACTCCGACCCGCTGGACGAGCAGAAGTTCCTCGTGAACGAGATCAACGCCATCCAGAAGTCGGACAGCTGGTCGAGCACCGCGGTCGTCGTCACCTACGACGACTCCGACGGCTGGTACGACCACGTGGCGCCGAAGGTGACCAACGGGTCGAACGACGCCGCAGTCGACTCCGCCGTGTGCACGAGCGTCTCGCACACCGCCGGCGGCTACGCGGACCGCTGCGGCCCGAGCCAGCGCCTCCCGCTGCTCGTGGTCTCGCCCTGGGCGGCACAGAACAAGGTCGACCACAACCCGATCGAGCAGGCCAGCGTGCTGCGCTTCATCGAGAGCAACTGGCTCACCGGACGCGTCGGCGATTCGTCGTTCGACACCCGCGCGGGCTCGCTCGGCGGCCTGTTCGACTGGTGGCACCCGCAACAGCGGCAGGTGCTGCTCGACCCGACGAGCGGCGCGGTGACGAAGATCGTCTCCACCCGGCCGCACTGGCCGACCCCGCCCCGCGGCGGCTGGCAGTCCCAGCCGTAACCGCACTGCCCCACCCCGGCCCGTCGAGGTTCACGACGTGGCGCTCATTCCGCCGGAATGGCCGCAACGACGTGAACCTCGGCGGGCCCCCTCTCGTCGCGGAGGGTCAGCGGTCGCGGAGGAGCTCGTCGAGGGAGAGGGGCGCCCGGCCGGTGACGCGCTCGACGGCGTCGCTCACCCCGGCGAGCTCGCCCGCGGCGATGGCCGTGTACGTCGACACCCAGGCGTCGTACTGCCAGTCGGGAGCATCCCACCGCTTGCGCGACTCGTACGCCTCGGGGATGGTCTCGTCGTGGAACGACACCGCCCGTCCGAGTCGCCGCGACAGCGTCTCGGCGACCTCCGCCATCGTCAGCTCCTCCGGCCCGGTGAGGTCGTAGGTGACGTCGCTGTGCTGCTCGGGATGCTGCAGCGCGGCGGCCGCGACCCGCGCGACATCCGCGCGCGCCACCATCGCGGCCCGGCCAGTGCCCGCCGGGCCGCGGATGACCCCCTCCTCCCCGACCATGTACTCGACGAAGTCGAGATAGAGGTTGTCGCGGAGGAAGGTGTGCGTCATCCCGGTGCCGCGGATGCGCTCCTCCGTCGCGTAGTGGTCGCGGGCCAGCGTGAAGGTCGCGTCCGGCGCGGCCCCGAAGAACGACGTGTAGACGATGTGCCGCACGCCCGCCTCGGCCGCAGCATCCACGAACGCATAGTGCTCACGAAGGCGCTCGGCGTTCTCGGCGGCCGAGACCATGAAGAGCGTCTCGACCCCGGCGAGCGCGGCGCGGGCCTGGACGGCGTCGCCGTACGTGCACGCGACGGCCACCGTGTCGGGGAGGGACGGCGCCTTCGCGGGCGTGCGGGCGAGCATCCGGAACGGGACCCCGGCGTCGGCGAGCGCGGCCGCCGTCAACCGCCCGACCGTGCCCGTCACCCCGGTCACGGCGAGCGTCGGCATCTCCTGCTGAGTCATGCTCCCCATCCAACCCCGCCGCCGCGCCCCGCGCACCCGTCGAGTACACGAATTGTCTGCGTACTCGACGGTTTCGACCCCACTTTTTGCGGACTCGGCGGTGTTTTTGAGGAGGGGCGGGGAGAGCATCCTGGAGGGGCCGGGGTCAGATGCCGCGGGCGAGGCGGTAGTAGGCGGCGTTCCAGTCGAGTTCGCGCTCGAAAGCGCGCAGGGTGGTGGAGTCGTCGATCACGAGCAGCTCGGTGCGGGCGATGCGCGCGAAGTCGGCGAACGCCTCCACGCCGACGGCTGTGCTCATCACCGTGTGGTGGGCGGCGCCCGCCTCGAGCCACGCGGTCGCCGAGGTGGTGAAGTCAGGGGCCGGCTTCCAGACGGCACGACCGACCGGCAGCTTGGGCAGCGGGGCCGAGGGATCCACGACCTCGACCACGTTCGCCACGAGGCGGAAGCGGTCGCGCATGTCCGACAGCGCCACCACGACCGCGGGGCCCGGCGTCGCCGTGAAGACCAGGCGCACCGGGTCGTCCTTGCCGCCGATGCCGAGCGGGTGCACCTCGAGCGTCGGCGTGGCGGTCGTGAGCGTCGGCGAGACCTCGAGCATGTGCGCGCCCAGGATGCGCTCGTCGCCCGGCGTCATGTCGTAGGTGTAGTCCTCCATGAGGGAGGCGCCGCCCGGCAGGCCCGCCCCCATCACGTTCGCGGCGCGCACGAGGATCGCGGTCTTCCAGTCGCCCTCGGCGCCGAAGCCGTAGCCCTCGGCCATGAGCCGCTGCACGGCGAGCCCGGGGAGCTGCTTCAGCGCGCCGAGGTCCTCGAAGCTGGTCGTGAAGGCGCCGAAGCCGCCCTCCTCGAGGAAGGAGCGCAGGCCCAGCTCGATCGCGGCGCCGTCGCGCAGCGACTGGTGCCGGTCCCCGCCGCGGCGGAGTTCGGCGGCGACGTCGTAGAGGTCCTCGTACTCGGCGACGAGCGCATCCACGTCCGCGGGAGACGCAGCGGCCACGGCGTCGGCCAGTTCGTTGACGCCCCAGGTGTTGACCTGCACGCCGAACGCCAGCTCCGCCTCCGTCTTGTCGCCCTCGGTCACGGCGACGAACCGCATGTTGTCGCCGAAACGGGCGAGCTTGAGCGATCGGGTCGCCGCCCAGCCGGCGGCGGCGCGGGTCCACGTACCGATGCGCGCGGTGACCGTCGGGTCGCTGACGTGTCCGACGACCGTGGTGCGCGGGATGCTCAGCCGGGTCTGGATGTACCCGAACTCGCGGTCGCCGTGCGCAGCCTGGTTGAGGTTCATGAAGTCGAAGTCGATCTCGCCCCACGGCAGCTCGACGTTCGCCTGCGTGTGGAAGTGGAGGAGCGGCTTCTGCAGCGCGTCGAGGCCGGTGATCCACATCTTCGCGGGGCTGAACGTGTGCATCCACGCGACGAGGCCGATCACACGGTCGTCGGCGTTGGCCTCCAGCATCACGCGGCGGATGGCGTCGGAGTCGGTGAGCACCGGTTTCCAGACCACGCGCACCGGCACGTCGGCGGATGCGCCGAGCTGGTCGGCGATGCCGCGCGACTGGTCGGCGACCTGCGCGAGCGTCTCGGGTCCGTAGAGGTGCTGGCTTCCGGTGAGGAACCAGACCTCGTACCCGTCGAGCGTGGCGGAGTTCGGAGACGGGGTGAGCTTCGGCATCAGGTATCGGTCCCTTCGGGGGTCTGTCCGTAGACGTTCTGGTAGCGGTCGAAGAGGCGGTCGATCGCCTCCGGCGCGATGGGCACGAGCGGGCCGCCTTCGCGGGCGAGGTGCACCGTGCGGGCGACGTCCTCGGCCATGACCGCGGCCTTGACGGCGTCGCGGGCATCCGTGCCGATGGTGAAGACGCCGTGGTTCTGCATCAGGACGGCACGGCTGCGGTGCCCGGACAGCGTCGCCACGATGCCGCGGCCGATGGAGTCGTCGCCGATGATCGCGAACGGTCCGACGGGGATCTCGCCGCCGAACTCGTCCGCCATGGCGGTGATGACGCACGGGATGGCCTCGGCGCGGGCCGCCCAGGCGGTCGCGTAGGTGGAGTGGGTGTGGACCACGCCGCCGACGTCGGGCAGAGCACGGTAGACGTATGCGTGGGCGGCGGTGTCGGACGACGGGGAGCGGTCGGAGCCGAGCGAGCCGGGCACGACCTCCCCGTCGAGCGTGCACAGGATCATGTTCTCGGGCGCCAGATTGTCGTAGTCGACGCCGCTCGGCTTGATGACGAAGAGGTCCTCGCCGGGCACGCGGCCGGAGACGTTGCCGCCGGTCCACACCACCAGTCCATAGCGGACCAGTTCGGCGTGCAGTGCGGCGACCTGCTCGCGGACGCGCCGCACCGCGGGGGTCTCGGGGTGGTCCGGACGGCCGGGGTGGTCCGGACGGCCCGGGCGGCCGGGGCGGTCCGGCGTGACGGCGGAAGCGTCGGTCATCGGGAGGCTCCTTCCGGGGCCGAGGGGTCGGGGTGGGCGCCCGCGGATCCGGCAGTCGTCACGGGAAGGGCCGCGACGGCCGTGCGCTCGATGGCGAGGCCGGCACGGTAGCGGTCGAGGAAGACGGCGAATCCGGCGACGTCGTCCGGGTCCGGAGTCGTCGTCTCGAATGCGAACCCGCCGAAGACGTGCCTGCGGAGGTACTCGTCCAGAGTCGCTCCGCGCTCCGCTTCCTCCCGGAACGCGGCCAGCACGGCCATGCCCCAGGCGCCGCCCTCCGACGCCGTCTCGGCCACGGAGACGGGAGCGTCGAGAGCGCCGGCGAGGAACCGCTGCGCGACCCCCGCCGTGCGGAACATGCCGCCGTGGGCGAACATCCGGTCGAGGGCGACGCCCTCATCGCCGAGCACGTGCATCCCGAGCGCCAGCGTGCCGAAGACGCCGTACAGCTGCGCCCGCATGAAGCTGCCGAGGGTGAAGCGGCTTCCCGGTGTGCGGACCACGAGCGGGCGGCCCTCGTCGAGCCCGGCGATCGGCTCGCCCGCGAGTTGGTTGTAGGCGAGCACGCCTCCAGCATCGCTGTCGGAGGCGAGGGCCTCCCGGAAGAGGGCGTCGTAGGCGGTGTC
Organism: Leifsonia aquatica H1aii; assembly: GCF_000633535.1. GTDB lineage: Bacteria > Actinomycetota > Actinomycetes > Actinomycetales > Microbacteriaceae > Leifsonia > Leifsonia aquatica_A. The sequence continues at coordinate 204,600 of NZ_AYMR01000011.1, forward strand.
GGTGTCGACCGCCGCGCCGGCGACCTCGGCGAATCTCTCGAACAGACCGACCCAGGCCGCGAGCTCGCTGGCGCCGTTGTTGCAATGCACCATCGCGACCGGATCGCCGGATGGGGTGGTGACGACGTCGAGCTCGTCGTGCACCCGCGCGAGCGGACGATCGAGCACCACCATCGCGAAGATGCTGGTGCCGGCGCTGACGTTGCCGGTGCGGGGCGCGACCGCGCTGGTGGCGACCATCCCCGTGCCGGCGTCGCCCTCCGGCGGGCAGAGCGGGATGCCGGGCTTCAGCTCGCCCGACGGGTCGAGCAGGGCGGCGCCCTCCGCGGTGAGGTCGCCCGCCGGTCGGCCGGCGACGAGCACGTCGGGCAGGAGAGCGGTGAGCCCCAGGCGCGGGGCGAGCACGGGCGCCGTCCGCTCCAGCAGACCGCCGTAGCGCGCGACGAGCTCCGCGTCGTAGTCGCGCGTGGCGGGGTCGATCGGGAACATGCCGGAGGCGTCGCCCACCCCGAGCACGCGCCTCCCGGTGAGGCGCTCGTGCACGTAGCCCGCGAGGGTCGTCAGGTGGTCGAGGTGCGCCACGTGCGGTTCCGCGTCGAGCACCGCTTGGTGGAGGTGCGCGATGGACCAGCGCAGCGGGATGTTCACGCCCAGCAGAGCGGAGAGCTCGGCCGCCGCCGGACCGGTGCTCGTGTTGCGCCAGGTGCGGAACGGGACGAGCAGCTCCCCCGTGGCGTCGAACGCCAGGTAGCCGTGCATCATCGCCGAGACGCCGATGGCGCCGTAGGTCGTGGGCCGCACCCCGTGGGTGCGCTCCGCATCGGCGATCAGCTCGGCGTACGCGGCCCGGACGCCGGACCAGATCGCGTCGAGGGAGTACGTCCACACTCCGTCGACGAGCGCGTTCTCCCACTCGTGCGCGCCGACCGCGAGCACCGCCGTCGGATCGTCCGCGTCGATCAGGCAGGCCTTGATGCGCGTCGAGCCGAACTCGATGCCGAGGGCGGTGCGCCCATCGCGGATGGCGTCGCGCCCGTTCGCGCGCTCGGATGCCGTCATCTGTTCCTCACCCCGTTGTGACCGGTCACAATTGCGTCTCCAGTATGCGCCGCAGGCCGGACTCCCGTCAACCCGCCCGCCCGGCCATCTGCCCGCCCGGCCAGCTACCTGACGCAACACGCCGTCGGCGCCCCCTCCCCGACGGCGTGTCTCGCCACCTGGATCGAGCGGACCTCCCGGGACGCGAAACGTCGCTCCGAGGTCGCCGAAGCGACGGAGTGCGACCCCGCACGACCCCGCACGACCGCGCACCGCCCCGCACGACCGCGCACCGCGCGCAACGCGCCGCCCGCGGCAGCGACGGCTACGCCGAGGCGCGCTCCACCAGCACGGGAGCGACGGGGGCGCCGAACCCGACGGCCCCGGTCTCCACACCGCCACCCTCGATGAGCGACACCAGGCGGGCGACGCAGCGACGACCCAGCTCGGAGAAGTCCTGCCGGACCGTGGTGAGCGGCGGCGCGAAGAAGGCCGCCTCCGGGATGTCGTCGAAGCCGACCACGGCGAGCTCCTCCGGAACGCGGCGCCCGGCGAGGCGAGCGGCGTGGAGCACCCCGAGCGCCATCTGGTCGTTGGACGAGAAGACGGCGGTCACGCTCTCATCGGCCAGCACCTCCGCGGCGATGTCGGCGCCGGAGGCCGCGGTCCAGTCGCCCTCTCGGGTGACGACGCCCTCGGCTCCCCGATCGGCGATCTCGGCGAGGAAGCCGTCGCGTCTCGCCAGCGCCTCCGCCCAGCCTCCCGGTCCGCACAGGTGCGCGATGCGGCGGTGACCGCGGTCGATCAGGTGGCGGGTCGCGAGCCGCGCCCCCTCGAACTGGTCGACGAACACCCCGTCGTCCCCGGCGGCGCCGGCCCCGTGCAGCGTGACCGACGGGACGGCGAGGGAGACAGCGGCCATCGCGTCCTGCACCCGCTGCTGCGGGGCGATGATGACGATGCCCTCCACCGCTTGCGCGAGCAGGTGGTCGAGTGCGGCGACGACCGCGTCGCCGTCGGTGGTGGACGTGTGGGCGACCGTGACGAAGTAGCCCGCGTCGCGCGCGGCGTTCTCCACGGCGTCGATGCTGGACGCCGGGCCGAAGAGCGACGACGTGGACGCCGCGAGCACCCCGATGGTCCTCGACCGCGCGGTCGTCAGCATCCGCGCGGCGCGATTGGGCCGGAAGTGGAGGTCGGCCATGGCGGCCAGCACGCGTTCGCGCGTCTCCGGCCGGATGCTGGGGTGGTCGTTGAGCACGCGCGACACGGTCTGCCGTGAGACGCCTGCCGCCGCAGCGACCTCGCGCACCCCCGGGGCGCGTCCGCTCTCGATCATCCCCTCACCCTAGCGGCGAGCGCGGCGCGTTGCCGGAGACGGTCACACGGCCGGCGGCGAGGTGAGCGGCGGTCCTGCGGGGTCCGCGGTGACGGTCGCCTCCCGGTCGCCCAGCGCTGCCCAGACCGCATCGACGACACGCGCGGACACCGCAGCACCCTCACCCGCGCGGTGCCAGAACTGCGCGCGCACCGTGTAGCGGTGCGGTTCATGGGAGACGCTGAGCACGTGGACCGGCTCCCGCCGGTGCACACCCTCGACGCTCGCGCAGGCCGCGGCGATCCGGGCGCGCACCTCCTCCCGGTCGGCCCGCTCGGCCGCGACCCGCACCTCCACCTCGGAGCGCCGCCCGCCGGCCTCGGACTCGTTCACGAAGGGGTTGCCGATCACGTCGGCGTTCGGAATGTGGACGATGCGCCCGTCGGCGGTCCGCACCACCACGGTCCGGCTGGTGATCTCGCGCACCACTCCGTGGAATCCCGCCACATCCACGACGTCCCCCGCCGTGAACGGGCGCCGCGTCTGCAGCACCAGCCCGGCGGCGAAGTTCTCACTGATGCCGCGGAGGGCCAGGCCCGCGACCACGGCGACGATGACGGCCAGAGCGAGGACGGGCTGGATGGGGGCGCCGAGAAAGGCGATCGCGATGCCGACCCCGAGCAGGATGACCGTCAGCCGCACGCCGCGGGCGATCCGTCTGCCCGTGTCGGAAGCGACGCCCGGGATCCGGGCGCAGAGGCGCAGTGTCGCCCGATGCGCCAGCACGCCGAGGAGGATCCCCGCCGCGGCGGAGAGCAGTGCGAACAGCACGGACCACTGGTCCAGCCCCGCGAAGAAGCCCGCCGCGTCGCCGGCGGTCGCCGTCCGCACCATGCCGTCCCCTCACCTCGTGCGGCACAGTAGCGGTCGGGCACGACGGCCGTCTAGAGGCGGGCGGGCGGAGGTCGGCCTCCGCCCGCGGGTCACTCCGGGCCCGATCAGGCGACGAGCGAGAAGCCCGCCGTCCAGGAGACCCGCTCGCCCGCGGCGAGGGTGATCTGCAGGAAGCCGAGCGCCTCGAGCTCACGGGCGCGCTTGAGCGAGCCGGCGTCGACGGCATTCAGGCCGCCCGCGGTGACGATGCCGGCGAGCGTCGCCTTCGCCGCGTCGTCGTCGCCGGCGATGAGCACGGTGGTCGTCTCGGCACCGACCTTCCCGGACGCGAGGGTCGCCCCGAAGTTGGTGTTGAAGGCCTTGAGGACGGTGGCCTGCGGCAGGGCCGCGGCGATCACGGCGGCGGCCGAGCTGTCGGCGGGGACGGCCAGCCCGTCGAAGGTGGCGAAGTCGACGGGGTTGGTGATGTCGACGACGATTTTGCCGGCGAGGGCGGCGCCGTACGTCGCGATGACCGCCTCCACCTCGGGATACGGGACGGCGAAGACCACCACGTCGCCGTCCACGGCGCCGCCGTCACGGCCGAGGTACTGGACCGTGCTGCCGCCGGCCGCCGCGAGGCCGCCGATCGCCTTCGCCATGTTTCCGTTGCCGATGATGCTGACCGAGCTCATGAGATGTCCTTTCCGGCTGACGCCGCGTTTAGTTGATGCTTCAACTAACGTACGGCTCCATAGTTGAAGCGTCAAGTTATTTGCTAGAATCGGTCGCATGACGACGAGCGACGACCTCGCCGGGCGCGAACGCGACGCCTGGCTCGGCCTCGTCGCGCTCACGCAGCTGCTTCCCCCGGTCATCGACGGCCAGCTCTCGCGCGACTCCGCCGCGACCCACTACGAGTTCTTCGTGCTCTCGCGCCTGGCCGAATCGCCGAACCGCCGGCTCCGGCTCAGCGCGCTCGCCACGGCGACCAACGCGTCGGTCTCCCGGCTCAGCCACGTGATCACCCGGCTGGAGGCCCGCGAGCTGGTGAAGCGCATGCCCTGCGAGGAGGACGGCCGCGCGACCAACGCGGTACTGACCGACGCGGGGGCGGAGCTCGTCGCGACCGCCGCGCCCGGCCACCTGGACACCGTGCGCTCGCGCGTGCTCGGCGCGCTCACACCGGAGCAGATCGAGCAGCTCGCGGCGATCTCGGAGTCGATCGTCGGCGCCATCGACCCGTCCCGGCGCCCGAGCGACGCCTGCGAATCGATCGTCGCCGCCACCCGCCCCGCCTGACGCAGCCCGCCCTCGCCCGCGGGCACACCGCCGAGGACACGACAAGTGCGGTCGAAACGGCCGAGTACGCGGAGAGTGCGCGCACTCGGCAGGCGCCCTCGATCAGTCGATGAGGTCGCGGGCGGCGAGGAGGCGGAGCACCTCCCGGCCCGCGGGCGGGCAGCGGTCCACATCGGCGGTGGTGACCCAGTGGAGGGCGCCGACCTCCGCCGAGGGCACGGGCTCGGCGTCCGTGGACGCGCGGAACACCCGCATGTGCACCATCCGCCCCTCGGCCTGCCCGTGCGCGAGCGTGCGCACCTCGAACAGCTCCTCCAGGGCGGCGGGGTCGAGCGACAGGGCGACCTCCTCGTGCGCCTCGCGCGCGGCCGCCTCGGCGGCCGTCTCACCGGGGTCGATCTTGCCGCCGGGCATGTAGTGCACCGCGCGACCGCGCGCGGTCACCATGAGCACGGTCCGGTCGCGCACGAGTGCGATCGCGGCGACCTGGAGCGGAGGGAGCGTCATGCCTCCACGTTAGGCGACGCCCCGGCCCGGCCTCCCGGTGCCATGCTGGACGGATGCTCACCGACGACTCCGCCCGCGCGTTCGTCGACCAGTGGCTGGCCGACTGGAACGCTCACGATCTCGACGCCCTGCTCGCCCACTACGCGGAGGACGTGGTCTTCACCTCTCCGCTGGCCGCCCGGCTCCTTCCGGGCAGCGGCGGGATCGCCCGGGGCCGGTCCGCGCTGCGCGCCTACTGGACGGCCGGGCTGGCCGCGCTCCCCGACCTGCGATTCGAGGTCCTGGAGCACTACGTCGGGGTCGACACGCTGGTCATCCGCTACCGCAACCAGGCGGGCGGGGTGGTGTGCGAGGTGCTCGTGTTCCAGGACGGCTCCATCGTCCGGGGGCACGGGACGTACCAGCCGGCACGCCCGGGGGCGTAGAGCGCACGGTAGGGCCGCCGGCCCGATCAGCGCCGCGACAGCAGGGAGGTCACCCGCAGACGACCGGAGTGGATCCACACGTCCGAGTACTCGATCGGTCGACCGTCCGCGAGATAGGTCACCTGCTGGAGGTACTGGACGGGCGCCCCGGCCTCCAACTGCAGCGACGCGGCTGTCTCGGGGTCGGCGGCCTCGGCCGAGAACGTCCGGCGAGCGCTGCCGATCTTGAGCTGGAAGTGGCCTTCGAGCGTGCCGAACAGGCTCGCGGTGGTGAAATCGGTGTCCTCGAGGCCCGGCGCGAGGTCGGTGCGGACATAGTTCACCAGCAGCGCCACGGGTCCGTCCGCGGTGCGGCGGAGCCGGCGGAGCGTGAGCACCTTCGCGCCTGAGGGCATGTCGAGCAGGGCGGCGACCGGGCGCGGTGGTTCGAGGAGCACGCACTCCAGGACGTCGGTCTGGGTGACCACCCCCTGGTTCGCGAAGTCCTCCGACAGGGTGCTGAGCTTCTGCGCGATCGACGGCTCGATGGTGGTGGAGGTGACGAAGGTCCCCTTGCCGCGGATCTGCCGCAGCAGGCCCTCCTCGATCAGGGTCGTGAGGGCGCGGCGCAGGGTGCCGCGACTCACGCCGAGATCGTGAGCGAGCTCTGGCTCGCTCTTCAGCCGGTAGTGCGCCGGCCACTCCCCCGTCGCGATCCTGCCCCGGATGCGCTCCGAGATCTGAGAATGGAGCGCGATCGGCGCTTCACGGTCGACGTCCCCTTCGTCGAACAGCTCCTCGTTCACGGTCACCGTCGTGTGTCCTCCCCTGGTGTGCGCCGCCGTCCCGACCTTAGTTCACCCGGGACGGCGGCGGCGGTCAGTAGCTGGTCGTGCTCTCGTCGCCCGAGTCGGTGATGATCTCGAGGCCCGCGCTGGTGCCCAGCAGGCTCGCCCCCGCCTCCAGCAGCGACAACGCCTGCGGGTAGCTCTTGATCGAGCCAGACGCTTTCACGAGCACGCCGTCGCGGGCCAGGCCCACCAGGTATCGGACGCTCTCGGGGTTCGCGGTCTCGATCTGCCCGCTTGACGCGTTCTTCAGGTAGGCGACGCCCGCCTCCATCGAGAGCTCGACCGCGGCGCGGCGCTCGTCGGGCGTGAGCAACGGCAGTTCCAGCATCACCTTGACCGGGATGCCCGACGCACGCACGACGCCGGCGATGTCATCGCGGAAGGCGTCGTACATGCCCGACTTCAGCCAGCCGATCTGGACGCCGATGTCGAGCTGGGTGGCGCCCAGGCGCGCGATCGACTCCGCCTCGGCCGCCTTGCCCGCACTCGTCGTGACGCCCACGGTCGGGAAGTCGAGTGCGGTGGCGATGCCGACCCCGGTGCCGCTCAGCTCGGTGGCGACGACATCGACCCAGGAGGCCGGGATCATCGCGGCGTTGAAGCCGTGCTCGACCGTCTCACGAGCGTGGGCGACGATCTCGTCACGGGTGAGGCCGGCCTCGATCTTGGTGTGCTGGATGTACGGGGCCAGCTCGGCGGGGGCGAGTGTCTTCTCGCCGGTGGTGGTGGTCACGGTGGTGTTCCTTTCGCGTGGACCGCGGGTGCGGGGTGGGATTCCCGGCCGTCAGAGACGGTCGGCGTAGTAGTCGGGGGCGACGACGCCGTCCCCGCCGAACCAGTGCGGCACGTCGACGCCGCAGACGAGGCCGATGTTGCCCCAGGGCTCGAACGCCCCGGTGCGGACGATGACCTTCGCCTGGGCGGCGACGGACCCGAGCATGTCGGCGTGGGTGCGCGTGGTGAACTCGGCGCCGGCGAAGCGCTCGGCGAGCCAGTCGTCGAGACGGGGATTGTTGCTGACGACGTCGTCGGCGCGCACGACTCCCTCCACCACGAGCTCGTCGGCGATGAGGCCGAGCACGGTGCGCAGATCGGGCAGGTTCGCGGCGATCGCGAGGTCGATGCGGTGCGCGTCGCGGGGGATGGGGAATCCGGCGTCGACGACCAGCAGCAGATCGGTGTGCCCGAGGGTGGCGAGGGCGCCGCTCAGCTCGGCGTTGAGGATGCCGTTCTTCTTCATGTGTCTCCTTCTGTTCGATCGCGTGTCACGCTGCGGCGGACGGCGCGGTGGCGGCCCCGGTCGCAGCCGACATGATGTTCTCCTCGGTGGCCTCGGCCGTCGGCAGGACGGTCGCGATGCGGCCTTCGGCCATGACGGCGATCCGGTCGGTGACGGTCAGCAGCTCCGGCAGATCCGAGGAGGAGCACAGGATGGCGACCCCGGCTGCGGCCAGGGCGAAGAGCTGCTCGTAGATCTCGGCTTTGGCGCCGACATCGACGCCGCGGGTCGGTTCGTCGAGGATGAGCACGCGGGGCTCGATCGCGAGCCACCGGGCCAGCATGGCCTTCTGCTGGTTGCCGCCCGAGAGGTTCACCATCGGCGTCTGGAGCGACGCCGTCTTCACCGTCAGGGCCGTGGCGAGCCGCCCGGACTCGCGGTCGAGCGGGCCTCGGCGCACGAGTCCGGCCCGAGTGTGCCGACCCAGGGTGAGCACGCCGATGTTGTCGCCGACACCGAGGGAGCTCAGGAGGCCCTGGGCCCGCCGCTCGCCGGGCACGAACCCGAGCCGCCGGCGCACGGACTCCCCCGGCGCACGGCGGTCGTAGGGTGCGCCGTCCAGGACGACCCGCCCTCCCGTTCCGCGGTCGGCACCGAAGAGGTTGCGCAGCAGCTCGACCCGGCCGCTGTCCGGCAGGCCCGCGACACCGAGGATCTCTCCGGGGTGCAGGTCGAACGACACGTCACGGTGGCCCCGCCCCGCGAGCTCGCGGACGGTGAGCACGGCGGGAGCGGGAGGTTCGGTCCGAACGAGGTCCGACCGCCGGGAGAGGTCGCCGAGCTCGCGGCCGACCATTGCGGCGACCGCCTGCGCAGGCGTCGTCTCCTCCCGCGACCAGGAGGCCACATGCCGTCCGTCGCGGAGCACCTCGAGCTGATCGGCGAGACGGAACACCTCGGGCATCCGGTGCGAGACGTACAGCAGGGTGGTGCCCTGTCGCGTGAGCGTCGCCATCAGCGCGAACAGCCGCTCGGACTCCGCCGGGGTGAGCACCGAGGTGGGCTCGTCGAGGATCAGGATGCGGCAGCCGCGGGCGATGGAGCGTGCCACCACCACCAGCTGCTGTGTCGCCAGGTCGAGCGCACCGACCGGGGCCGACGGATCGAGATCGAGGTCGAGCGTGCGCAGCAGTTCCACGGCGCGTTGGCGCATCCGCCGGCGTGACGGGAACCAGCGGCCGCCCGGTTCGACGCCGACGAGGATGTTCTCGGCGACGGTGCGCTCGGGCAGCAGCGAGAGCTCCTGCGGCACGATGGCGACGCCGTGTTCGGTGAGGAGCGAGTGCGGGTCGAACCGCTGCACCTCGACCCCGTGGACGGTGACGCTCCCGGCGCTCGGCGGCTGGAGCCCCGCGAGGATCTTCAGGAGCGTCGACTTGCCTGCGCCGTTCTCTCCGAGCAGGGCGGTCACCCGCCCCTCCGGAACCTCCATCGTGACGTCGGCCAGCGCGGTCACCGGTCCGAACCGGCGGCTGAGGCCGGTGATGCGGATGGCCGGCTCGGCCGCGTCGAGCGTCGGGAGCGTCATGTCAGCCCTCCACCGTGGCGTCGGAGAGGTTCTTGGCGTCGATGATCTGGGCGCCGGTGTCGACTCCGCTGATCTCCGTGCCCTTCTTCAGGAAGTCGGCGAGCACCTTGACCGCCTGGTAGCCCTGCTCGGACGGGTTCTGGCTGATCGTGAAGGTCACGACACCCTGGGTGATGAACTCGGCGGTCTGCGGGAGCAGATCGAAGCCGACCATGGTGATCTTCCCCGCGTTGCCGGACTGCTGGACCCACTTGGCCGCGGCGGTCGTGCTGCAGCAGTCGAGGCCCGCGATGGCCACGACTCCCGACTGGCCCGCCATGGTGGAGTCGACGGTGTTGTACGCGGCGTTCGGCTCGTTGCCCACGTTCACCGGGCCGACGACGTCGAACCCGGAGCCCTCCATGCCCTTCTGGAACCCGCCGAAGCGGTCGTTCGACCAGCCGGCGCCGGTGTCGAGGGAGAAGACGACGACCTTCCCGGAGGTCGTGCCGCCGAGCGCGCTGCGCAGCTCCTTCGCCTCCGACTCGCCGGACGCCGAGAGGTCCTGGCCGACGAAGCCCATCTGCTTCGAGCCCGGGTTGTCGGTGTTGAAGGAGATGATCGGGATGCCCGCCTCGTGGGCCTGAGCGATCACCGGCTTGAGCGCGTCGCTGCTGGCGGAGGAGACCGCGAGGCCGTCGACCGCTTGCTGCTGGATGAGGGTCTGCAGTTCGGCGACCTGCTTGGCGGCGTCTCCGCCGGTCGGACCGATCAGCTGCACATCGGCGCCGAACTCCGTGCCAGCCTTCTCCATCCCCTCGCGGATCGGGGTCGCGAAGGCGAGGGACGGGTCGTGGTAGCTGAGCTTGATGCGCAGCTTCTCACCGCCGTCGACCCGCTTCTGGATGTACTCGGCGAGGTGGAACCCGCCGGTGGCGTCGGCGGCATTGCCGTTCGTGATCGCGCCGCAGCCGGCGGCGGTCAGGGCGACCGTCGTGGCGACGGCGGCGGCCGTCAGCACGCGGCGCATGAGGGTGCGGAAAGACATCAGTACTCCTTCGTGTGTGATGTGCAGGGGTGGTGCTTCTCGTGCGCGGCGCGGAGGCCGCGCGGCTCACGCTCGGGTCTTGCGCTTGCGCTGCCAGGTGTCGGCGGCGACGGCCGCGACGATCACGAGGCCGGTCACGACGGTCTGCCAGAAGGACGAGATCCCGTTGATGTTGAGGATGTTCTGCAGGATGCCGATGAAGAGCACGCCGATGACGGTGCCCCACATCGTCCCGGATCCGCCGAAGAGGGCGGCGCCGCCGATGATCACCGCCGAGATGACGGTCAGCTCGAGCCCTGTGCCGGTGACGCCCTGCACGTAGCTGAGGAACGAGAGACCGAGCACTCCCGCAACCGCCGCCGTGAACCCGGAGAGGACGAACGCCGTGAGCTTCACCGCTCCGACGTTGATGCCGACCAGGCGGGCGGCCTCACGATTGCCGCCGACCGCGTAGGTGTTGAAGCCGAGGCGGGAGCGGGACAGCAGGATGACACCCAGCACGACGATGGCGGCGAAGATGATGAGCTGCATGGGGACGGCTCCGAAGAGACGCCCCTGACCGAGCAGGTTGAACTCGGCCACGCCCGCCTGGGAGGTGCTGAGCGAGATCGGCTTGCCGTCGGAGATCAGGAGGGCGACACCGCGGAAGACGCTCAGGCTGCCGAGCGTGACGATGAACGATGGCACGCCGAGCAGGACCACCGCGAGCCCGTTCACCAGGCCGGCGACCACGCCGACGGCCAGACCGATCAGGATGGCGAGCGGCCATGCGACGCCGCCCGCGATCGCCATTCCCGTCGCGATGGCCGCGAGCGCGTAGATGGACCCGACGGAGAGGTCGATCTCGCCGTTGATGATCACGAAGGTCGCGCCGATCGCCATGATGCCGATCTGCGAGACCTGCTGACCGACCGAGAGCAGGTTGCCCGCCTGCAGGAAGCTCGGCGACAGCACCGTGCCGAGCACGATGAGAAGCACGAGGGCGGCGAACACACCGGCCTCACGAGCGTGGAGGAGGCGGCGGAAGTCCGGTGCGCTGCGTCGCGCGGGGACGGTGGTGGCGGTCATCGGGTGGGTCCAATCGAGCCGGGGTTCGGAAGGGTGGGGAGCTGCGCGGCAGTGGGCAGAGCGGGCACGACGCCTTCGGCGGCGACCGTGTGGGCTCCGGCGTGGGCGGCATAGGCGGCCGCGTCCGCCAGCGGTGCTCCCGCCGCGACCGCGACCGCGAGGGCCGCGGTGAACGAGTCGCCGGCGCCGGTGGTGTCGACGACCGCGACCGGGGGAACCGGTGGGATCTCGTGCTCGCCGTCCGCGTCGGACAGGAGTGCCCCCGCGGCGCCGCGGGTGAGGAGGACGGCGCCGCCGGTGCGCGCACGCAGCGCGGCGACGAGCTCCTGCTCCGAGGTGCCGTCCCCGGGCGCGCGACCGAGGAGAACCGGCGCCTCCGTCTGGTTGGGGGTGATGATGTCGATGAGGGGCCAGGCGTCATCGGGAAGCGCCCGGGCGGGCGCCGGGTTGAGCAGCGTCGTGGTCCCGACCTCCTTCGCGGTGCGCAGCGCGTGCACGACCGCGTCGAGCGGGATCTCCATCGACACGATGAGGATGTCGGCGGCGGCGATCTCGTCGCGGAACGCGTCGACGGCGGCGGGCCCCAGCTCGTCGAGCGCTCCCGGCGCGATGGCGATGCGGTTCTCTCCGGTCGGCTCGACCAGGATGAACCCGACCATGGTCGCGCCGGTGCCGGTGAGCGTCCTGCTCGCGTCCACGCCTTCGCGCGCCCAGAGCTCGTGGGCGGCACGACCGAAGTCGTCCGCGCCGACGGCGGTGAGGAGGGAGACCTGCGCACCGAGCCGCGCAGCGGCAACGGCCTGGTTCGAGCCCTTGCCTCCCGGGCCGGAGTCGAAGACCCCTCCGCTGACCGTCTCGCCGGCGTCGGGCGAGCGCGGCACCCGCATGGTGAGACCGGCACCGTAGCTGCCGACCACGGCGATCCTGATCGATTCGAGCGTCATTGACGGGTACTTCCTTGTACGTGGACAACTATGAACATGGACAGTGTATGTCCATAGTTGTCCACTCGTCAACCGTAGCGAGATCGGGGCCGGAACGACGCGGTGGGCGCACACGCAGAAGGGCCGGGCTCCCCACGCGCATGCAGGGGAGGCCGGCCCTCTCGGGGCGGGGCTCTACCCCTCCACGACCTGCTTGAGCTGGCGCAACCCCTTCTCGAAATCAACACCCACCAGCTTCTCGATGTTGAAGAGTCGCGAGAAGAGGGTCTTCGGGCTCTCCATCCGCCAGATGACGCGGGTGCCGTCGCCCTCGGGCGTCAGGACGAAACGGATGGCGTTGGTCGAACGGAAGGGCTTGGTGAAATCGAGCGCGATGCCCACGCCATCGGGGTCGACGGCCGTCACGGTCATTCGTCCGGCTCCGGCTTTTCGGTTGCCCGACCACGCATAGCTCGAACCGACGGCACCCGGCACTCCCGAGTAGTCCCGGTCGAGGTCGGGATCGAGTCCCTCCCACGGCGACCAGTCCACCCAGCCGGGAAGGTCGGCGAGGCGCTTCTGCAGTTCTTCGGGGGTCGCGGCGATCCGCTCTGTGCGCTCGACGACAGTGGTTCCGGCCATGCGGACAGGGTAGCGCCCCCTGGCTCCGGGCCGCCCGGCTGCGTAACGTGGGGTCCGGAGGTGCCGCCCATGTCCCCGACAACGCCCCCGGCCACTGCAGGACGGACGATGCTGCTCGACTCGGCGTCGCTGTACTTCCGCGCGTTCTACGGCGTGCCCGACACTGTGCGCTCCCCGACGGGGGAGCCCGTGAACGCGGTGCGCGGGCTGCTCGACATCATCGCGCGGCTCGTCACGGACTACGGGCCGGCATCCCTGGTGGCCTGCTGGGACGACGACTGGCGGCCGCGCTGGCGCGTGGACCTCATCCCGAGCTACAAAGCGCACCGCGTCGCCCGCGAGGTGCCGGGCGGGGTGGACGTGGAGGAGACGCCCGAAGAGCTGGTGCGTCAGGTGCCGGTGATCCGCGAGGTCCTCGACGCCCTCGGGATCGCCGTCGTCGGCGACGCGCGGCACGAGGCCGACGATGTGATCGGCACGCTCGCCTCCCGCGGCGACGGCCCTGTCGACGTCGTCACGGGCGACCGCGACCTCTTCCAGCTGGTGGACGACGCGCACGACGTCCGGGTGATCTACACGGCGCGCGGGATGAGCAACCTCGAGGTGCTGACCGACTCCGTGGTGGCGGGGAAGTACGGCGTGCGGCCCGATCAGTACGCCGACTTCGCGGCGATGCGCGGCGACACCTCCGACGGCCTCCCGGGGGTCGCCGGGGTCGGCGAGAAGACCGCCGCGGCCCTGCTCGCCGAGTACGGATCGCTCGACGGCATCCGTGCCGCCGCGGCCGATCCGGGCAGCGCGATGAAGCCGGCCGTCCGGGCACGCTTCGCCACGGCAGCCGACTATCTCGACGTGGCGCCGCGCGTCGTCGAGGTCGTGCGCGACCTCGACCTGCCCGCCGTCGACGCACGACTGCACCGGCCCGCCGCGGAGCAGAGCGAGGCGCTCACCGCCCTCGCGACCCGGTGGGGGCTCGGCGGCTCCCTCGACCGCCTCCTGGCGTCGCTCCCCGACTGACCCGCGCCGCCCTGACCATCGCGCTACGTCGGCTCTCCGCAGACCTGCCCTCGGTCAGACCCGGTCGGGCTCCCAGCGCCAGAGTTCGCGCTGGGCCAGCAGGGCCAGCTCGCGGAGCACGTCGAGGTCGAACTCGCCCGTCTCGGCGTCGCGCGGCGTGCGGCTGAACACGCACAGGGCGCCGATGCGGGTGCCGTCGGGCGCCTCGACAGGGTAGCCGGCGTAGTACCGCAACGCCGAGGGACCGGTCACCATCGTGCTCGTGGCGAAGCGGTCGTCGCTCACCGCGTCGGTGACGACCATGCCGTCGGGGGACGCGATCGTGTAGAGGCATGCGGACTGCTCGATGGGGATCTCCCGCGGCGTCGCGCCCACCGCGGCGATCGGCCACTCCTTGCGGTCGTCGAGGATCGTGAACATGGCGATCTCCGTGCCGAGGGTGCGCTGCGCCGTTCCCACGAGCCCGTCGAGGCGCGCATCGCGGCCCCGCTCGGCGAGACGGAGACGCTCGATGGCCTCCACCCGATCGGCGGCCGACTGGGGTGCGGGAGGCTGCTCCGTCCGCAGCTGTCCGAGCACCGGCGCGAGCACGTCCGCGATCCGCCGCGCCCAGAACAGGTAGTCCGCCGGGCCGCGATGGCGAACCGAGTCAGCGTGGGGTGGCGCGCCCAGGGGCACGAAGAGCGCGCCCTCCTCCCGGCACACACGCTCCGCGACGCGGTTGAGCAGCTCGCCGTGCTCGTGGGCGATGCGCGTGGGCCCGGAACCGTCCGGATCCAGCGCGCGGAGGGGCTGGGCACCGAGCCACGCCACGGAGACCGCGCCGCCACGTGCCGCCCGCACCTCCCGGACCAGGGCGCGGACGCGCTCGCCCCAGGCACGCGGCTCCGGCAGACGCAGCGAGTCGGCGAGCGTCGCGCTCAGCACGACCACGTCGTAGCGCTCGGGCCCGGCCGAGCCGACCAGCGACCGCAACCGGCGCACTCCGGCCGAGGGATGGGCGACCACATCCACCACCGCGCCCCGTCCGGTGGACGACGCGAGCGCACGGGCGAGGGCACCGGGCAGGGCGAGGTCGTAGCTCCCGACGCCCCAGCCCACCACGGGCCCCGAACCGGCGAGCAGCACCCGCACGCTCCGGCGTCCCGCGACGAAGCCCTGCGGGGAGTCGGCCGGGCGCACGAGCCCTCCGCGAACGGAGACCACCCGCAGCAGACGCAGGCGCGTCAGAAGACGGCGGCCCGGTGTCAGGTGATCGGCGTTCACTTGCTTGACGGTATCCCGACGCGAGGGCGCGGCCTAGCGGCGGCTCGCCGGGTCACCCGGAATGTGTGAGGAGCCGCAGCCCGCGGGGAACCGCAGCGGGCACGCACCGCGACGACGGACCTTCGTCGCCGGCTCAGGGCAGCGTGTGGCCGGCCGCCCGGAACAGCCGGTACCACTCCTCGCGCGTCAGCGGCAGGTCGGATCCCGCAGCGGCGTCGCGGACCCGCTGCGCGTTGGTGGTGCCGAGGACGACCTGGATGCCCGCGGGATGCCGCGTGATCCAGGCGGTGGCGATCGCGGTGGGGGTGACGGCGTAGGAGGCGGCGAGCTCGTCGATGACGTCGTTGAGCTCGGCGTACTGCTCCCGGTCGCCGAGGAAGACCCCGTCGAAGAAGCCCTTCTGGAACGGCGACCAGGCCTGGAGGGTGATGTCGTTCAGCCGGGCATGGTCGAGGATGCCGTTGTCCCGGTCGATGGACTGCGGCAGGCCGGCCATGTTCGCCGCAACGCCCTGCGCGATGAGCGGGGCGTGGGTGATGCTGAGCTGCACCTGGTTGGCCACGATCGGCTGGGAGACGGAGCGGCGCAGCAGCTCGATCTGCCCCGGCGTGTGGTTGGAGACGCCGAACGCCCGCACCTTGCCCGCTGCGTGCAGCTCGTCGAAGGCGGCGGCGACCTCGTCCGGCTCCACCAGCGTGTCGGGCCGGTGCAGGAGCAGCAGGTCGAGGTAGTCGGTGCGCAGCGCGGCGAGCGACTCGTCGACGGTGGAGAGGATGTGCTCGCGGGAGAAGTCGAAGTACCCCTCCCGGATCCCCACCTTGGACTGGATGACGACCTGGTCGCGCTCGGCGGCGGGCACCGCGCCGGCGTCGCCGAACCGGCGCTCACTTCCGTGACGTTCGTCGCCGTAGATGTCCGCGTGGTCGAACATGGTCACGCCCTCGTCGCGGGCGGTGCGCACCAGGGTGCGGATCTCCTCGTCGCCGAGGGGTTCGATGCGCATGAGGCCGAGCACGATGTTGGAGGCGTCGACGGCGACGCCGGGGAAGGTGAGAGTTCGCATGTCTCCCATCCTCCTCCCGTCAACCCCCTCCCCACACGTCGGAACGGGGTCTAGCGTGCGAATCCTGAGGACCGGACCGCGTAACCGGCGGGACGGCGCCCGGCCGCGACAGAGGAGGATGCGCCATGACGATGACCCCCGAGATGCAGCTCGCCGTCGAGGACTTCCGCGCGGAGACCCGGCTGGGCTCCCGCCGCTCTCCCGCGGGACCGCGCTACACGGTGCATGCGCTGGGCCGCGATTTCCGCGTCAGCGACGAGATGGCGCAGATCTTCCTGCGCCAGGTCGAGCGCGTGGCGGCCGACGACAGCTCCGCCCTGGTCGTGCTGCGGCACGAGGAGGGCGTCGAGTTGCTGATGGTCACGGACGACAACGCGTTCAGCATCCGCACGATGTCCGCGCCGCCGGCCTAGGCCGGTGCGGCGTCGTACGCTCGGAGGGTGACGGACGAGCGCGACGACGAGGCGGTATCCGCCCTGCGGGCCGCGGTCGAGGAGACGGTGACGGTGCTGCGTGGGGCCGACGCGCGTGACGAGGCGCTCGCCGTCTACGAGGAGCGCCGGCGCAAGCTCCTGATCGTGCGCGAGCCCGCGCTCCGGCCTGCGGGTCGGGTGTGGCGGCTCGGCGTGCTGCTGCTCGACCCGGAGGGCGGCCTCCGCGCGACGGGCTCGATCGTGCGGGCCACCGAGCCCGGCCGTTCCCAGTACGTCTCGGTGTCCGCCGAGACCAGGCGGGCCTACCGGGCCGCCGCGGAGCGGGGGCACTTCCGCGACGGAGAGACGGTCAACTTCGACGCGGAGCCGGTGGCGCTGGAGGCCGAGGACCTGCGCGCTGCCGCGACATCCGGTCGCGGGCCGCTCTTCCTGCGCGACGGTCGCGTGCTCGTGCGGTGGAGCTCGTCCGTCTCGGACGCGGATGCGCGCGACGCCGTCGACTACCTGCGCGAGCGGGCGGACCTGCTCGCGCACCCGCCCCAGGGGGCGTGAGCAGCGAACGCACCGCGCTCAGCTCGCGGTCGCGGCGCCCCCGCTGTTCTTGCCGGTGATCTCGTCGATCGTGGAGGCCGCCTTGTCGGTGGCCTTGCCGACCGCATCGCCCACGGTCTCGCCGATGTCGGACGCCGCGCGGGAGGCGAAGTCCTTCACGTCCTCCTTGACCTGCTGCACCGGCGCCGACTCGGTGAAGCCGCGCACGCGCGTGCGCAGGTCGTCGTAGGCACCGCGCCCGGCGCGCGAACCGATGACGAATCCCAGAGCGATCCCTGCCACGAAGATGAGTAGTTTCATGCCGCGCACCGTACTCGCGCCCGGTGGGAGGCGACAGGGCCGGGCAGAATGACGGCATGACCGAACGGGAGCGCGGCCCCGAGGCCGCCGCGGGCGTGGCGACCTTCGAGCACGCGCTGACCGCCTGGGCCTCCGGCGGCCTCGCGCCCGGGGCGCCCGTACTCCGTGCGGTCCGGGTCGCCGTGCTCGTGGAGGGCGCGAGCGATCGCGCGGCCGTGTGCGCCGCTGCGCAGGTCCTCGGGCACGACCTCCCCGCGCTCGGCACGGCCGTGATCCCGATGGGCGGCGCGATGAGCGTCCGTCGGTTCGTCGCCATGCTCGACGGGGACGCCCGCCCGACCCGCAGCGGCCCAGGGGGTCCAGAACTGCGCGGCCTCTGCGACGCGGCGGAGCGGCGCTTCTTCGTCGGCGCCGGCCTCCCTGATGCGGCGATCGCCGTCTGCCGACCCGACCTGGAAGGCGAGCTGATCGACGCCCTCGGCATCGAGGCGGTGGAACGGCTGCTGGAGCAGGCCGGCGATCTTCGGCTCTTCCGCACCTTCCAGCACCAGCCCGCGCAGCGGACGCGGCCGGTGGCGGCCCAGTTGCACCGGTTCTTCGGGACCACGGCCGGGCGCAAGGAGCAGTACGGGTCGCTGCTGACCGCGGCGCTCCCTCCCGCGCGGCTGCCCGAACCGTTGCGGAAGGTCCTGGCCGCTCCGGAGGCGCCACTCCCTCCCGCGTAGGGTGGAGCGCATGTCCACGCTCGACGACCGCCTCACCGCCATCTTCGACGCCCGCGACCGTGCGGACATGGCCCCGACGATCGCCGCCTTCCTCGAGGTGCTGTCCGAACACCCCGACGACGCCCGTGTCCTGTACGAGGTCGGCGGATCGTACGACACAGCGGGCGAGGAGGAGACCGCCGCCGGGTACTACGAGCGCGCCCTCGAGCAGGGTCTCAGCGGCGACACCCTGCGTCGTTGCCTGCTGCAGTACGGAAGCACGCTGCGCAACCTCGCCCGGTTCGACGGCTCCCTCGCCGTGCTGGAGCGTGCCCGGGAGCAGTTCCCCCGGTCGGAGTCGGTGTAGCTCTGGCACGCGCTCTCCCTGCACGCGGCCGGCCGCAGCGATGCCGCGGTCGCCGAGCTGATGGAGCTCGCCGTCGACCGCATCCGCACCCCCGATCTGCAGCGCTACGAACCGGCCGTGCGCGGCAACGCGGAGTACCTGCGATCGCTGGACCGGGAGCGTCCGGATACGCGGCCGACGGCGTAGTCGCGGGCTCCTCGAGGGCGCTGGACACTGCGTCCGGCCACGCTGGCGGTCCTGAGTCCGTGCCGTACAGCACTGAGTCCCGCAAGGAAGTCCCGCGGGTCGCGCACGGCGTCACTGAACATCTCCGACTCGCCTACTGATGATCCGATCGACGGCTGGGATATCGCCCGCCCGCGCCGACCGTGACGGCCAGACTGAGCCTCTGTAACCACTGCGGCGCGCGCTGTTCTCTGCCGCACCCGTGCCGCGTGCGCCCTGCGCCCCGCGGCCAGATGATGAGGAACCACATGCACAAGATGAAGACCGGTCGTGCCGTCTCCATTCTCGCTGCCGCAGCTCTTGCCTGCGGGGCCGGCCTGATCGCCACCGTCCCGGCAACTGCCGCGGGCGAGCCGACGATCGCGGACGCCAACGCGAGCTACACCCTCGGCGACTGGGGCACGGGCCTCGCGCTCTCCGGCGCCGGCTTCGCCGCCGAGACCGAGGTCACGATCACGCTGACCGACGTCCACACCGACGCGACGTCGTCGACCGAGACCACGACGGTGACCACCGACGGGGAGGGCGCGTTCGCCGAGACCTGGCTCCCCGAGGAGACCGCCTCCACCGCGGGCGACCAGTACACGGTCGACGCGACCGACGGCACCGACGACTCGAACACGCTGACGCTGACCGTCCTCGCGACGGCCGGCATCACCGTGACCCCGTCGACGATCTCCACGGTCGACCTGGCCGACAAGGAGAAGGGCGTCGCCATCGTCGCGTCCGGCTTCGCCCCCGGTGAGACGGTCGACGTCGTCACCGTCTACGGTGACACCACCATCCGCTCGACCGAGACCGCCGACATCAACGGCACGGTCACCTGGCGCGAGTCCTGGTACGGCCAGCTGGAGGCGGGAACGGTCACCTACACGCTGACCGGTGCCACCAGCGGCCACGTCGAGACGGTCAGCCTCACCGTGACCGGCGAGACGATCATCACGGACGGCGGCGACTCCGACGACCCGACCCCGATCGTCACCGACACGGTCGCCACCGCGCTGCCGAAGGTCTCGGGCTGATCGACACCGCCACGCACGGCCGCGGGCCGTCCGACCGTCTCCACGGTCGGGCGGCCCGCGCCTCGTCCGCAGAGAAGAGCATCAGATGACCCGACGATCCTCACAGCGATCCCCCCGGCGCCCCGCCCTGCCCCTCGTCGTCCTCGCCGTCGCACTGCTCGCCGGCGGAGGGCTCTCCGGATGCGCCGGCGGCGGGACACCGACCGCGACGGGAACCCGCACCGCAGGCACAAGCACGCCGTCCTCGACCCCCGACGCCGGGATCACCCTCACGCCTGCGCAGGTCATCGTCCTCCGGCCCGCCGTCCACAACGCCGTCATCCCCGAGCTGCTCGCTGCTCCCGCCGAGATCGGCGACGCGACCACCTACGCCCTCACCGGCGAGGCACCGCTCTTCGGCGACGACCGCAGCACCCCTGTCGCGCGTCTGGCCGCCCGCGACTTCCTGCACGAAACCACGACCGTCGTCATCGTGCGCACCGACGGTGCCTGGGCGCTCGCCCTCACCCCGGCACGGAGGATCCTGCCCTCCACCGCCACCACGGAGCCCGCTCCGGCCCAGACCGCCGGATGGGTCCCGCTCTCCTATCTGAACGACCCCCGCCCGGTGGAGAACCGGATCGAGATCTCCACCTCGGAGCAGCGGCTCTCGATCCTCGACCGGTCCGGTGCCGTCACCGCGACCTTCCCGGTCGGCGTCGGCACACCGGACACCCCGACCCCCACCGGGGTGACCGGCTATCTGCAGGCCCGGTACCTCGACCCCGACCAGGGCCAGTCCACGCACCGGATCCAGCTCACCTCGCTGCACGCCACCGCGAGCGACGAGCCCTACGAGGGCGATGACGGCGGCCTGATCGGCATCCACTACCAGCCGGTCTCCAGCGGGGCCATCTCGCACGGATGCGTGCGCATGGACGCCGCCGGGATCGACGCCGTGGACGCCCTCCCCCTCGGCACGCTGGTGACGATCGTCGGCTGAGCGCGGCGGCAGCGACGTCGGCGAGAGCGATGTCTCGGCCGGACGGTCAGTCCGGCGACGCCACGGCGAGCCGGAACCGCTCCGGTGCCCGCTCTCCGTGCAGGGTCAGCCGCGCGAGCACATCGCCCAGGGCCGGGCCGAACTTGAACCCGTGACCGGAGAAGCCGGTGGCCACCGTCACCGCTCCCACCCGGTCGAGCACGAAATCGGAGTCCGGCGTCGTGTCGTAGAGGCAGCTGATCGCCTCGGGTCGCGACGCATCGACGCCGGGGACCCATTCGGCGACGTAGCGCTGCAGCCGCTCCAGGCGCGTCGGATCGATCGTCCGGTCGCGGGCGTCGGGGTCGACCACCGGGCCACCGCCGTGGACTCCGACCTTGACCCCCTCGCCCGGGGTGAGCAGCCCGTAGACGCTCGGGACCTCAGGATCCGTGGGGTGGTGCACGAAGCTCGGCCAGAGTGCCTCGTCGTCCGCCGGTCCGGGACGCAGCGGGAAGTGGGCCGGCTGCTCCTCGGTGACCCGCACCTCGGGGAGCTCGGCTCCGTGGCGGGAGAGCCACGGGCGCGCGAGCACCGGGGTCCAGGAGCCGGCGGCGACCACCAATCGGGCGGCGCGGTGCTCGCCGTCGTCGGTCGTCACCACGACGCCGTCGCCGTCGGAGTCGAGGGAGAGGACCCGCGTGCCGAAGCGCAGCTCGGCGCCGGCCGCCGCCGCGGAGTCCAGCAGGGCCTCGATGGCGTCGTGGGCGTGCAGCCTCCCGCCGCCCGGACTGAAGAGCACATCGTCCTCGAACGCCAGCCCGGGCCAGCGCTCGGCCGCTTCAGCCCCGCGCAGCCGCTCGGAGGGCAGCCCCTCCGCCGTCATGGCCGCAGCGATCGCGTCCAGCGCGCGAGGGTCGCCGTGATCCAGCGCACCGGTCCGGTCGAACACCGTACGCCCGCACTGCTTCTCGAGTCGCTGCCAGCCGGCGGCGGCCCGCACGGAGAGCTGCACGTAGTCGGCCGCGTCGTACCCGTGCCGGAAGATCCGGCTTGCTCCGTGGGAGGAGCCGCGGTCGTGCCCGCGCTCGAACGCCTCCAGCAGCAGCACACGGGACCCGGCTTCGGCCAGGGAACGGGCGGCAGCGGCGCCGACGACGCCCGCGCCGATGACGATGGTGTCGACGGTCATGGCTGCCACGTTAGCGCCCGCTGCTCACGGGAGGATGTGTGCGTTACGTCGCGCGCGGGAGGGTGCGCGCGGTCAGCGGCGCACGACGCGCACCGCCACCGCGACCAGCAGGATCAGCCCCGCTGCGGCGAAGGCCGACACCGCGACCGGCGCGGACGGCAGGGAGCCCTCCAACCGTGCCACGCCGACCCAGGCGAGTCCCCAGGAGGTGGCCGCCGCGGGCGCCAGGCGCCCCCGGTCCCAGACGGCGAGCGCGCATCCCAGCACGGCGACGACCGCGACGACGACGAGCCCCCAGGCGTGCGGACTCCAGCCGAAGCCGTCGAAGCCGGAGGCGGTCAGCCCGGCCGCGATGTTCGCGACCGTCGCCACCATGACCCAGCCGAGGTACAGGCCGACGGTGCCGTCGAAGAGGATCGTGTCGGCCATGGTGCCGCCCGCGCGGTCGCGCAGGCGCACGAACGCGACGACGAGGACGGCGAGCAGCACGGCGATCACCGCCACGCTCAGCGCCAGCAGACCGGCTTGCACCGACAGGATCCAGGCGGCATTGAGCAGCAGCGAGGCGACCATCCAATAGCCCAGGCGCCGTTGCCGCTCGCGCCCCGCCTGCGAGGGGAGGGCCTGCCAGATCGCGTAGAGCACGAGGCCGGCGTAGATCACCGTCCAGATGGCGAAGGCCGGCCCGGCCGGGGCGAGCAGGGTCGCGTCCGCGCCGAGGGCTCCTCCGGCGACGCGCGGGATGGGGGTGCCCCCGAGCAGTCCCGAGCCCACGACCGCGCCGATCAGGGCGACGACGGCCGCGGCGATCACAGTGCTCTGCCGCACCCGGTCGGCGGCGACGGGCCGCGCGATCGTCCGCGCAGGCCCTCCGGTCAGCGTGCTCATGCGCGACACGGTAGACCGCCGACGCCGCCCGGAGAAGGCGAACCGAGCGGTACACCCGGTGGCGCGTGCGGCGGTTGTCAAGGTAGCCTTGACACGATGACGAGATCACGGGATGCGGTTCGCGCCCTCGCCGAGGCGGCGACGGCTCTGGCCGACGCCGCGGCGGGGACGAACGACCGCGCACGATCACTCGAGCTGGTCGCCGGCGCCGTCGACGCGGGTCGGAGGGCCGAGGCGGCTCTGGCCGCCCTGGTCGACGCCGCCCGCGAGGTCGGCGCGACCTGGCAGGACATCGGGCGCACGCTCGGCACGAGCCGGCAGGCGGCCTTCCAGCGCTTCGGACATCCCGTCGACCCACGGACAGGAGAACCCATGGATGCGACCCCTCTGACCGGCGCCGGGGAGCTGGCGGCCGAGATCTTCGGCGAGCTGGCATCGGCCCGCTTCGACGCCGTCACGGCCCGATTCGATGAACGGATGGCAGACGCTCTCGACGCCCACGGTCTCGGCGACGTCTGGGCGCAGGTGGCCGGCGCTGTCGGAGCCTTCGAGAGCGCGGGCGAGCCGACGGCGCGCCGGCTGGGCGAGCTGACGGTCGTCGATGTGCCGCTGCACTTCGAGGCGGGCGACATGGTCGGCCGCGTGTCCCTGCATGCCGACCGGAGGGTGGGCGGACTGTTCGTGCTCGACCCTGCTCAGCAGCAGACGGAGCCGGGAGGCGCGGAATGAGCGCCGAGGGCTCCGCCGGCGGCACTCTGCCCGGGGCGACCGCGGGAGACCCTGCGACGTCCGCAGAGCCGCTCGCCGCGAGCGCGGCCTCCCGGCCCGACGGGTCCGGTCGACCGGACCGGCCCGCGCGCGTGCCGTGGCCGGCGGTCGGCGCCTACCTCGTGGTGGCGTTCGGTCTGGCCTGGCTGGTCGCGCTGCCGCTCTGGCTTGACGGCGGACTGAGCAACCCGTTCGCCCCGGTGATCCTCATCGCGATGATGTTCACCCCGACGGCGGGAGCCCTCGTCGCCGTCTTCCTCGTCCAGCGGCCCCGGCCCCGCTCGGTGCCCGAGTACCTCGGGATGTGGCCCCTGCGCCCCGTCTGGCGGCTGATCGGCCTCACGCTGGCTGGGATCTTCGGCTCCATCGCGATCTCGGTCGCCGCGGTGTTCCTCGCTGCCGCGACCGGGGCGGTGCGACTGGACCTGAGCGGTTTCTCCGGCTTCGCGGAGATCGTCCAGCGCGAGCTCACCGCGGCCGGCGTGCAGGGCGGTCTGCCGTTGCCGGTCGGCGTACTCGTGGCGGTGCAACTGCTCACCATCCCGTTCGCCGCACTGCTCAACGGTTTCGCGACGGTCGGCGAGGAGCTCGGCTGGCGCGGCTGGCTGCTGCCGAGCCTTCGCCCGCTGGGCACCTGGCCCGCGCTGCTGATCAGCGGGGCGATCTGGGGGCTCTGGCACAGCCCGCTCATCCTGCTGGGCTACAACTTCGGCGAGCCGAACCTGCTCGGGGTGCTGCTGATGACGCTGGGCTGCACGGCCTACGGGGTCCTCATCGGCTGGCTGCGGCTGCGTTCCGGCTCCGTCTGGCCCGCGGTGTTCGCGCATGGGGCGTTCAACGCGTCCGCGGGCATCGGGGTGCTGCTCCTTGCCGCGGGCTCGCCGGCGTCCCCCTTCGCCCTCCTGCCCCTCGGCTGGACCGGGTGGATCGTCTGCACGGTCATCGCGGTCGTGCTGGTGCTCTGCGGCCAGTTCCGCCGCCAGCCGACCCTGGTCAGGAGGAGGCCGCTGCCCGAACGATGACGACGGTGGAGCCGCGTTCGTCGTCCTGCTCGATCGTGACGGCGAACCCGGTCGCGGCGAACAGCGCGGCGCTCACCGGGGCCTGCCCGTCGCTGGCCTCGATGAGGAGCACGCCTCCAGGGGCGAGCCAGGCGCCGGCCTCGGCGGCGATCCGCCGGTGCACGTCGAGTCCGTCGCCGCCGCCGTCCAGGGCGACCGCGGGCTCGTGGTCGCGCGCCTCGGGCGGCAGGTGCGCGATCTCGCTCGTCGGAACATAGGGGGCGTTGACCGCGATCACGTCGAACCGGCGCCGCAACGCCCGCGGCAGCGGGGAGAAGAGGTCCCCCTCGACGACGTGTCCGGCCGGCTCCAGGTTCGCGCGAGCGCAGCGTACCGCCGCCGGCTCCACGTCCGCGGCGAACAGCCGGACGTCGGGCACGCGGCGCAGCACCACGGCTCCGATCGCCCCGACGCCGCAGCAGAGGTCGAGCACGGTCGCGCCCGGCCGCGCCGCCGCCTCCTGCGCCGCCCGCTCGGCCAGGAGCTCGGTGCGGTGCCGCGGGACGAACACCCCGGGCGCGACGTGCAGCCGCAGCCCGGCGAACTCCACCCAGCCGAGCAGCGGCTCCAGCGGAGCACCGGCGACGCGCAGGGCCACCAGCCGCTCGAGCTCCGCGGCGTCGCCGGCGGCCGCCGCGCGCAGCAGCAGCGCCTCGTCCTCCGCGAAGACGCACCCGGCCGCACGCAGGCGCGTGACCAGCTCGGGGTCGGGCGGGGAGACGGGATCGATCACCCGGTCATGCTAGTCGCCGCGCCGCGGGCCCAGCCGACCGGCCGACCCGCCGACCCGCCGTCCGACCTCCGGGCTCAGTACGGCGTCGCCGCCAGCAGGCGAGCGAGGTGTGCGGCGTTCTTGGCCGCGACCGCGTTCGTTCCGGCGGTCGCCTCAGGGGTCTCCTCGAGGTCCTTGTAGTCGACGGTCTGCATCGCCTCGCCGTTCCAGTAGGTCGCGCCCTGCGAGGGGATGCTGAAGCCGACGTCGTTGAGCCCCTGGAAGAGGTCCGCGATGATGGCGTGCGCGCCGTCCTCGTTGCCCACCACGCCGGCGATCGCGACCTTGCCCTCCACGAGCGGCCGGCCGTCGGCATCCGTCTGCGACAGCTCCGCATCGAGCCGTTCGAGCACGCGCTGGGCGATCGACGAGAGATGCCCCATCCAGGTCGGCGTCACCAGCACGAGGATGTCGGAGGCGATCACCTGCTCGCGGATCTGCGGCCACTGGTCCCCGTCGCCCTCGTCGAGTCCGACGCCGGGACGGATGTCGTAGTCCGCCAACCGCACGGCCGTCCCGGTCACCTGGTGGGTGGCGAGCTCGTCGAGCAGTTGGGTGGCCAGGAGCTGGCTGCTGGATTCGCCGGGCGACGGCGTCAGGGTGCAGACGAGGGCCAGAGCGGAGAGCGGGCGGGTGCGATCGGTCATGTCGAGCAGGAAACTCCCGCCGTCTCGTGGACGCAACCGGTTGACAGTGGTGGTTCACTGGACGAAAGGCGCGGATCCCGAACCGCACTGGTGAAACATCCATCCCCGCGTACTATCGGGCGGGACAGTGAGGAACGGACAGCGAGCGGGAGAGGGCATGCAGGTGTTCCACGTCTACATCGACGATCTCCGCTTCACCTTCGTCGACCGTGCGCCGGTCGACGAGCTCAAGGAGCGGGTCGTCCAGGCGAGCAGAAGCGACGGCGATTTCGTCGCCATCACCCAGTCGAGCCGCCCGCCGAGCGAGGTGTTCGTCACCTGTCAGACGCGGGTCAGGATCGAGACCGCGACCATCCCGCGCGAGTCCGCCCCCGATCACGCGAGCGGCGACGACGAGGACGACGCCTTCTGGTTCGACTTCGACTCGCTCTCCTGATGTCGATCGTCAGCTGAGCGGCGAGCGACGGAGGATGCTGCCGGCATGACGACGTCGCTCTGGCACGAGACCTCCCCGCCGATCCCGACGGATCCGTTCGAGGGGGACGGCCGCTTTGACACGATCGTGGTGGGCGCCGGATTGACCGGGCTGGCGACGGCACTGATGCTGGCTCGTGCGGGAGGCCACGTCGCCGTGCTCGAGGCACGTACGGTCGGCGCGGTCACGACGGGAGCCGCCCTCGGCACGGTGAGCCTGCTGCAGGGGACGACCCTCGCGGGCATCCGACGGCGGACCTCCGACCGGGTGCTCTGCGCCTACGTCGACGGCAACGCGGCCGGCCAGGGGTGGCTTCTCGACACTCTGGAGGCGCAGGGCGTGCCCTATCAATTGCGCGACGCCGTCAGCTACGCCACGACGCCCGGCGGACGCGAGCGGCTCGACGCCGAGCTCGCCGCATCGCGTGTCGCCGGGCTCGACGCCACGCGGCAGGACCGCAACGACGAGCTGCCCTTCGCGGTCGAGGGTGCGCTGAGCCTGGCCGCGCAGGCCCAGGTGCACCCGCTGCGGGTGCTCGCGGCCCTCGCCGCGGAGCTCCGGCGGCTCGGCGGACGGGTGTTCGAGGGCGAGCGGGTGACCCGGGTGTCCGCCTCCACGCCCGCCGTCGTCACGAGCACCTCGGGTCGCACACAGGCCGATCAGATCGTGATCGCGACCGGCACGCCCGTGCTCGATCGCGGACTCTACTTCGCCAAGACCGCCGCCGAACGCTCCTACGTCGCCGCGTTCCGGGTGCCGGGCGCGATCCCGCGCAGCATGCACCTCTCTGCGGAGTCGCCGGCGCGGTCGTTGCGCCAGGCCGAGGACGCGGGCGGCGAGCTGCTGCTCGTGGGCGGCGACGGACACCCGGCCGGCCGCTTCGACTCCCCCGCGGGGCACCTCGCCGCACTCACCGCTTGGACCGAGGAACGCTTCCCCGGTGCCGAGCGCACACGCTGGTGGTCGGCTCAGGACTACCGCTCGGCCAACCACGTGCCCTTCGTCGGCTGGCTCCCCCGCGGTCGCGGCCGGCTCTTCCTCGCGACCGGATACGCGGGATGGGGGATGACGAACGCGGTGGCCGCGGCGCTGAGCCTCACCGCCGACCTGACCGGGGAGCCGCTGGAGTGGGCCCGCGTGCTCCATCACCGGGTCACCCGGCCGGGCGACCTTGCCGAGGGCGCGACATTCACGGCGGCCGTCGGAGTCTCCGCGGCGACCGGCTGGATGGCCGCGGAGGCGGCCCCCGAGGTCGGGGGTGCCGCCGTCCCCGCCGAGGGAGCCGGCACGGTCCTGCGGCGAGGGACGACGCCCGTCGCCGTCTCGACCGTGGACGGGGTCACCTGCGCCGTCGGAGCGGTCTGCCCCCACCTCGGCGGTGTGGTGCGCTGGAACGACGCCGAGCTCTCCTGGGACTGCCCGTTGCACGGGTCGCGCTTCGCTCCGGACGGCGCCGTGCTCGAAGGGCCGGCCGTCCATCCACTCCCGCCCGGCCCGTCCCCGCTGGGCCGCGCCGACGGTCCCCCGGACGCGGAGTCCCCCGCCGAGGGCTATTCAGATCGGTCCGTCCCGCAGTAGGGTCACGGCATGACGAATCCGAACGACGAGAACACACCGCAGGGGCCCGGCGGTGGCCCCGCCGGGTCGGACGCCGTGCCGCTGGTCCCGCCCGTCCCACCGACTCCGGCGGGAACCGATGTCCCCGCCGCTGCGCCACTGCCTCCGACCGCTCCCCCGGTGCCGCCGACGGTCGCACCGCCTGCGCCCGCCGCGATGGGCGGCGATCTGCCACCGGCACCGCCCGCCTTCCCGGCCTACGCCTCGACTCCGACAGCGCCGGTCGCCGCCCCGAGCGCCCCTCCGAGTACGGTCAACACGGCGTTCTGGCTGTTCCTGGCCTCGGCGCTCGTGAGCGTGATCAGCGGGATCGTCACGATCGTCGCGATCGGGAGCACACGCCAGCAGGTCATCGACCAGTTGAAGAGCGCCAACGCCGACCTCCGCGGCCTCAGCGTGGACCAGGTCGCCGACGCGACCGTGGCCGCCGTCGTCACCGTCTCGATCATCACCCTGATCTTCTGGGCGATCACGTTCGTGCTCTTCGCGTTCTTCGCGCGTCGCGGCGCGAACTGGGCGCGGATCGTCCTCACCGTCCTCACCGTCCTCTCGCTGATCAACGTGCTGTCGAGCTTCGGTGTCGGAGCGGTCCAGGTCGTCCTGTCGGTCATCGCGGTGGTGCTGCTCTGGCTCCGCCCGTCCTCGGACTACTTCGCCGCCGTCAAGGCAGCCAAGGCACCGCGGGCCTGACCCGCGACGCTCGAAGGGCCGCGGCCTCCGCCGCGGCCCTTCGCCGTTCCGTGGGACGGGTCGTCACGCGTCCCGCGCGTCGCGCAGGTCCCGCTCCGCCGCGCGCAGTGCCCGGCCGGCTTCCGTGATCCGCGACCGCAGGTCGCGCTCGGCGGCCCGGGACTCGGCGAGCTCCTCCGTCGTGCGCTCCAGCCGACGGTGCAGAGTGTCGCGCTCCGCTTCGAGGTCGGCGCGCCGGTCGACCTCGGTGTCCAGTTCGTCATCGAGCGTCTCCGTCGCCGCACGCGCCCGCTCGACGGCCTTCTCGGCCGTGCGGATGCGGCGCTGACGCTCGCGCCGGTCGGCGGCGCTCTCCCGTTCCGGGGAGTCCGCTCGACCTCCCTCGGCACCGTCGGCGTGCACGGCGCGCCCGCCCGTGGAGTCCGCCCCTTCCGATCGGCGCGGCCGTGCGGTCACCGGGGCGGCCGGGTCGACGGGCAGGGCGACCACCTCGCTGACGTCCACCTCGTCGACACCGGTGGACTCGAGCGCCCGCAACAGCATCCCGCTACGCACTGCGGAAGCTGCCGACGGGTCGACCACCGCGGCCTGCAGCGTCTCCTCCACCTCGCGTCCGATCGCGGCGCTCACCCCGAGTCCGCTGGTCGCCTCCTGGAGCAGGCGCTGCCGGTCGCGGGTCAGCTCGCGGATCGTCGCCCGATCGCGCTCGGCGAAGGCCGCGCGCATCCGGTCACCGATCTCGAGGATCGCCTCGACCGCGCCGGGGTCCTCGCGCACCAGCGCGTTGACCACGGCCGCCGACGCCGTCGGCTTGCGCAGCCCGCGGATCCCCTTCGCAAGGTCACGGTCCGCGCCCGCTGCCGCGGCAGCTGCCGCCCGGCGCTCCACGAACTCGGCGGGCGCGACGCCGTAGAGCTCGTCGGCGACCTCCCGCAGATCCATGTCGCGAGCATACGCGCGCCGGTCAGTGGTCGCGCAGCTCCCGGATCAGCGCTGCCTTGTTCTTCTTCGAGTACCCGGTGAGGCCCAGCTCCTTCGCGCGCTTCCTCAACTCGGGCACCGTCCAGTCGTCGTAGGAGCCGGCCTCGCCTCCGGCACGGCCGACCGCCGAGCGCCCCCGTGCGGCCGCGGCGTTGGAGATCCGCGCCGCCTTCTCCTTCGAGTCGCCCTCGTCACGGAGCTTCTCGTACAGCTCCTCGTCCTTCAGCTGGGGCTGACGTCCCGGCATGGTGCCCTCCTCCCGTGCAGGCATCCCTCGACGGATGCGTCGTGCACGGTACTCCTGCGACGGACCGTCGTCAGGGTGCGGGGTGCACCGCGGCCCGCACCTGCTGCAGCAGCGCGGCGGCGACCGTGTCGAAGGGCTCCAGCCGCTGGGTCGCCCGGCTGAGGATCACGCCGCCTTCGGCCGCGGCCAGCAGCAGCGTCGCGGTGCGGTCCGCGTCCTCCGCCCCGAGGCCGCCGCGGGAGAGGAGCCCGGCCAGATGCCCCCGCCAGAGCGTGAACGCGGCGGCGGCGCGCTCACGCAGGGCGGCGGTGTCGGCGTCCACGGTCACCGCGACGAGGGCGCAGCCGGCCTCGAAGCCGGAGCGGGTCAGGAGCAGCCGCCAGGTGTCGAGGAAGAGCTCGGCGACACGATCGGCGGGTTCGCCGGCGCGCTGGTCGAGCAGGGTCACGGCGTTCTCCGCCGACCGGTCGACCGCCGCCGCGATGAGTTCGTCCTTGCCGCCGGGGAAGTGGTGATAGATCGATCCCCGCGGGGCGCCGGTCACCTCCAGCACCTCGGAGAAGGAGGTGCCGGCGAGCCCGCGGGTCGCGAGCAGCCGGATGGCGCCGTCGACCATCCGCGAGCGGACGTCTGCGGTCATGGGCGTGCTCCGATCCGACGGGAGGCCTTGACTATGACGCTCGTCATAATCTACCGTCTATGCAGACCATCATAGTTTCGAAGGAGCGGCTCCCATGCCCATGATCGACGTCTACGCCCCCACCACCCTCTTCCCGGCCGACGCCGACGAACGACTCGTCGACGAGCTCACCCATGCCGTCCTCCGGGCGGAGGGTGTCGCCCAGCCCGGCGCCTTCCACCTCGACAACACGGCGGCCTTCATCCACCGCCTCCCGACGACCGCGCTGGGCACGGCCGCGACGCCGTCAGCGCCGATCGTCCGTGTGCAGATCGTGACGCCTCCCGGATCCCTCGACCGCGAGGGCCAGCGCACCATCACGCGGGAGGCGACCGACATCGTCCGCGCCGCCGCCGGCTCCGACGTGCGCACCTGGGTCATCCTCACCGAGGCCGCCGAGGGCGGCTGGGGCATCCAGGGCACCGCCTTCGGCGTCGAGGAGTTCACCGCCCTCGCTCGCGCCGCGGCCACGGCCGGCTGACCCCCTGATGCGGCTCTTGTCGGCCGGGCCCCCGCTCCGGGAGCCTGGTCGCATGAGCGCCCACGACATCCCCGACACCGCCGAGATCCGCGAGAAGATGGCGGCAAGCCAGCAGAGTGCGATGACCGCACTCGGCCTCACCCCCGAGGTCCAGCCGTGGGAGGACGGCTATCGCGCCGCCGCCGATCCGGCCCACACGTTCGAGTGGTGGTACTTCGACTGCCAGTTCGACGACGGATCGACGCTCGTCGTGACGTTCGCGAACAAGCCGCACACCGATCCATCGGGCCCGCTCGCACCGAGCGTGCTCATCATCCGACAGCTCGCCGACGGCACCCGCCTGCACCTCGAGCCGCAGTACGAGGCGACCGACTTCAGTGCATCGACCGAGGGGTGCGACGTGCGCATCGGTCCGAACACGGTCACCGGCGACCTGGACCACTACGACATCCACATCGAGGCCGAGGGCATCACTGCCGACGTGACCATCGACCGCGCGGCGCCCTCCTGGCGCCCCGGCGCCGGGGTGAACTACTTCGACTCGGCGCGCACCCACTTCCTCGCCTGGGTCGTGCCGGTGCCCTACGGGACGGTCTCGGCGACGATCGTGCAGGACGGCGCCACCACCTCCCTCACCGGCAGCGCGTACCACGACCACAACTGGGGCAACCACCTGATGGGGTCGTTCCTCGACCACTGGTACTGGGGCCGTGCTCACGTCGGCGACTACACCGTCGTCTACGTGCGCATGACCACCAAGGGCCTCTTCGGGCTCGGCGAGATCAACCTCCCCACGTTCTACCTCGCCACCGCCGATCGGGTCGTCACCGACGACATGCTGCCGTTGCGGCTCACCACCAGCGGCGACGTGGACGGCCCGGGCCACCAGACGTACCCGACGCGGATGGAGTGGTCGTGGGCTTCCGAGCGCGGCACGATCACCCTGACGGCCACGAATCCGGCGCTCATCGAGTCGCTCGACATGCGCACCCCGCGCCACGGCCTCGCCGCGGTGCTGCACGCAGGCGAGCACCCGATGTACTACGACTTCAACGCCGACCTGGAACTGGACATCGCGCTCGACGACCTCACCGACCACGTCACCGGGCGCACCCTCTACGAGAAGATGATGTTCCGCTGAGCTAGTCGGGCAGGTGCGCCTCGACCTGATCCTCGGCCATCACGACCATTCCGCCGGTGCGCTGCGAGGTGTGCATCAGCGCCTCCAGCCACTGCGGATTGATCGCCGGCGGTCGGCTCCCGCTGAACTGGAACGCCAGCGGGACCTCGCGGCTGATCCAGAGCGAGATGCGGCCCGAACCCTGTTCGACCGGCACATCCCAGTTGAGCAGGAAGCTCTCGTGCCTGCGGAGCTTGGCGACGACCGCGAGCTTGACGTGACTCAGCACGCGATCGTCCAGGTCGTATTCCTGACCTGCACCGTAGACGAGTTTTCCCATGATCTTCATAGTGTGCACTACGCCGATCACGGCCAGGGTGCATTGTCAGGGGGATTGACGGATCCCGGAAGTCGTGGTTAAGGATGCGGCCCGAGCCGCTCCCCCGGAACCACGTCGGTACGATGAGGGCGTCACCGCTCCTGACGGCTGGAGGAACGATTGCACGACGACATCTCCCTCACGACGGACCGCGCTCGGCGGGTGCTCAGCGAGCGCATCCTCCCCGCCGTGCATGGCCCCGTCCTCCCGCTCGACGTCGCCTGGTCCCCCTTGCCCGGGGAGCCGGTGGCACCCGCGGCGGGGCCGGGGCTGGACTATACGCGGCATACGGTCGGGACGCCGTGGGGGCCGGCCTGGGGGACCACCTGGTTCCGGTTGACCGGATCGGTGCCTGTCGAATGGGTCGGCCGACGGGTCGAAGTCGTGGTCGACCTCGGCTTCGACGCGAGTATGCCCGGCTTCCAGGCCGAGGCCCTCGTCTACCGGCCCGACGCGACGCCGGTCAAATCGATCAATCCACGCAACCGGTGGGTGCTTGTCGCCGAGGAGGCGCAGGGAGGCGAACCCGTCGAGCTGTACCTGGAGGCCGCATCGAACCCGGTTCTGCTCGGTGAACATCCGTTCCTGCCGACGCAGCAGGGGGACATCCTGACCTCCTCGCCGACGCCGCTCTACACGACGCGCGGATTCGACCTGGCGGTCTTCGAGCCCGAGGTCCACGATCTGGCGCTCGATGTCCAGGTACTTCTGGAGCTGCAGGCCGAGCTGCCCGACGGACCGCGTCGGATGCGCATCCTGCAAGCGCTCGACGATGCACTCGACGCGCTGGACCTGCAGCGGATCCCGGAGACGGCGGCGGGCGCCCGTGCGGCCCTCGCCCCCGTGCTCGCCGCGCCCGCGGACGCATCCGCGCACCGGATCTCGGCCGTCGGGCACGCGCACATCGATTCGGCCTGGCTGTGGCCGCTGCGGGAGACCGTGCGCAAGGTGGCCCGCACGACCTCCTCGATGACCGAGCTCATCGACCAGACCGACGACTTCGTCTACGGGATGTCGAGCGCCCAGCAGTATGCGTGGGTCAAGGAGCACCGCCCCGAGGTATGGGAGCGCATCGTCGCGGCCGTGGCGGCCGGCCGCTTCCTGCCGCTCGGCGGCATGTGGGTGGAGTCCGACACGGTGATGCCGACCGGCGAGGCCCTCGTCCGCCAGTTCAGCCAGGGCCAGCGGTTCTTCCGCGAAGAGTTCGGGATCGCGCCGAAGGGCGTCTGGCTGCCCGACAGCTTCGGCTACTCGCCCGCCCTGCCTCAGCTGATGCGCCGAGCGGGCTTCGAGTGGTTCTTCACCCAGAAGATCTCCTGGAACCAGGTGAACAAATTCCCGCACCACACCTTCCTCTGGGAGGGCATCGACGGCTCGCAGGTGTTCTCGCACTTCCCACCGATGGACACCTACAACTCCCGCCTCTCGGGCGAGGAGGTGGCCAAGGCCGCACGACAGTTCCGCGAGAACCGGCGGGCCACCGGTTCGATCGCCCCGGTCGGCTGGGGCGACGGCGGCGGCGGGACGACACGCGAGATGGTCGGCACGGCCGCCCGGCTGGCCGATCTCGAGGGCAGTCCCCGGGTGAGCTGGGAGCATCCCGACGCCTTCTTCGACCGCGCACGCTCCGAACTTCCGAACCCGCCCGTCTGGGTGGGCGAGCTGTACCTCGAGCTGCACCGGGCGACGCTCACCTCGCAGCACCGCACCAAGCAGGGCAACCGTCGGGCCGAGCACCTGCTCGTCGAGGCCGAGCTATGGTGCGCGTCGGCGGCGGTCCGCACCGGAGCGCCCTACCCGTACGAGCGGGTGGACGCGCTCTGGCAGCGGGTCCTGCTGCTGCAGTTCCACGACATCCTGCCCGGCACGTCGATCGCCTGGGTGCACCGGGAGGCTGTGGCGACCTACGCCCAGGTGGTGGAGGAGCTGGAGGAGATCATCGGCTCCGCCCTGCACGCCCTCGCAGGCGACGGGGACGTCGTGCTCACCGCCAACCCGGCCGCGGCCGCGCTCGGGGCGATCCCCGCGCACGGCATCCGGGCCGTCGACGGCGCGACGGACGCGCCGGTGCGGCTGACCGAGAGCGCAGCCGGGTTCGTGCTCGCCAACGACCTCGTGGAGGTGGCGGTGAGCCGGGAGGGACTCGTCACCTCGGCGGTCGACCTCTCGAACGGCCGCGAGGCCGTCGCCCCCGGCCGCGAAGCGAACCTGCTGCAGCTGCACCAGGACTTCCCGAACATGTGGGACGCGTGGGATGTCGACCGCTTCTACCGCAACCGGGTCGAGGATCTCCGCACCGTCGACGCGATCGACGCGCGGGTCGGGGACGACGGGACCGCTCGGGTCACCGTGCGGCGGTCGTTCTCGGCGTCCACGGTCGAGCAGACGCTGGAGCTCGCCCCCGGGTCGCGCACGCTGGCGATCGCACAGACGACGGATTGGCACGAGACGGAGAAGTTCCTCAAGGTGGCCTTCCCGCTCGACGTCCGCGCCGAGCACACGATCGCCGAGACGCAGTTCGGCGCGCACAAACGGGTCACCCACACGAACACCTCGTGGGAGGCGGCGAAGTTCGAGACCTCCATGCACCGGTTCGTGCTGGTCGAGGAGCCCGGCTTCGGCGTCGCCCTCGTCAACGACTCGGTGTACGGCTACGACACGGAACGGCTGGTCATCGACGGCGCGGTCGCCACGACCCTGCGTCTCTCGCTGCTGCGCGCGCCGCGATTCCCGGATCCGGAGACCGACCAGGGCATCCAGACCCACCGCTACGGGCTCGTGATCGGCACGGGGCAGCGGGAGGCCACAGAAGCCGGCATCCTCCTGAACCAGGACCGGCGCACGCTCACAGGCGCCCACGAGGTCGCACCGCTCGTCGGCCTGGAGGGCGGCGCCGTGCTCTCGAGCGTGAAACTGGCCGACGATCGCAGCGGCGACCTCATCGTGCGGCTCTACGAGCCGATCGGGCGGCGGGCCACTGCGCGCCTGCAGGTGGACGCCACGATCGCCGGTGCGCACACGGCGACACTGCTGGAGGAGCCGCTCGAGGCGCTCCACGCGGCCGTCGACGGCGCCTTCGACCTCGCGCTCACGCCCTACGAGGTGCGCACGCTCCGGTTCGCGGTGGGCGCAGCCGCGAACGCCCGAACCTGGAAAACCCCTCAAACAGGGCACATCATCCGATCCGGGTGAGGGCGAGGCTCCGGAGCACTCCCGACGGCCGGCGGACGCCGGCCGCACGACAAGTAGGGAGTTCACCATGCAGAACGTCACGAAGCGCGTCGGGATCATCGGAGCAGCGGCGGCAGCGACCGGCCTGATCGTGGGCGGGATCGCCCTCCCGGCGAACGCCGCGACGAACGACAGTGAAGACACCCGCACGACCACGACGGTGCCCACCTCCGTCGCGACGGACGCCCTCGACTACCTGAGCGTGTCCGACATCCTCCACTCCGTCCACGTCTCGCCGTCCGTCGGCGACGTGAACGTCGGCCCCCTGGTGGGCGACGTGGCCAGTGGCAACACGGTCGGCGACGTCGCGAGCGGCAACCCCGTCGCCAGCGGCAACGAGGCGAACGGGAACGCCGTCGGCAGCGGCAACTCCGCCCCGATCGGCTCCGGCAACGACACCACCGCCCCGATCGGCTCCGGCAACAGCACGGGCAACGGCGCATCGGTGGGCGACGGCACCGACGTCGGCGCATCGGTCAGCGACCTCGGCGCATCCATCTCGGACTCCGTGAAGGGGACGGTCGACGACGCCCTGAAGGGCGTCACCGGCACCGGCGACCTCGGCGCCGTGCTGGGGCGCTGAGCCCGCACCACCCGCCGTCTGGGAACGGGGTCGCGCCTTCGGGTGCGGCCTCGTTCTGCGCGTGCGCGCGGTGGCGTCAGAGCACGACGAGGAACCCGAGCACCGCCGAGGCCAGCGCGAGCGCGAGCAGCACGGCAGCGACCGGCGGCTCCGAGCGACGAACGTGCGTGACGATGGCGCCGACCATGATGACGGCGAGCGCGAGGGCGGCGACCGGGCTCAGGATGGGCGCTATCCCCGTGAGCACGGGGAGCACGAGACCGAGCGCGCCGACCACCTCGGCCAGACCGATCAGCCGGACGGAGGTCGGGGTGTAGTCGTCCACCCAGCCCATGCCGGAGGCCGCTAGCGCCGGCAGCGGGCGCACGACCTTGAGGAGGCCGGCGGCGAAGAAGAGAACGGCCGAGAGTCCGGCGACGATCCAGTAGGCGATGAGCATGGCGGCCTTTCGAGCAGTGGCGCGCGATGCCGGCAGGACGCGCGGGGAGAGCGGTGCGACGCGCAGCGGCGCACCCGGGCCTCCGAGACTATCGCCTGCCGTACGCTGTCACCGACGTGGGAGCGGAGGGACGCATGGTCGAACAGGCGGTCGCGGAGGCCGGAGGGCTGACGGAGGCGGAGGTGCGCGACCGCGTCGAACGCGGGCAGACCAACGCATACGACGCGGCGTCGAGCCGGAGTGCGTGGAGCATCGTGCGGGCCAACGTCTTCACGCTGTTCAACGCGATCATCGCCGTCTGCTTCTTGGTGCTGCTCGTACTCGGCCACTGGAAGGACGCGCTCTTCGGCATCAGCGCCCTGGCCAACACGATCATCGGATCGGTGCAGGAGTTCCGGGCCAAGGCGGCGCTCGACAAGCTCGCGCTGATGCACGCCCCGGAGGCCCGGGTGCGCCGAACCGGGACGGTGCACGAGATCCCCGTCGCCGAGGTCGTGCTCGACGACCTCCTGCTGCTGCGCGCGGGCGACCAGGTGCCCGCCGACGGCGTCGTGACCGCGTCGTCGCGCCTCCAGCTGGACGAGTCGATGCTGACCGGGGAGTCGGACGCGGTGGACAAGGCCCCCGGCGACCGGGTGCTCTCCGGGTCGATCGTCGTGGGAGGCGAAGGCTCGGCGACCGTCTCGGCCGTGGGGGCCGACTCCTTCGCGAACCGGCTCGCCAGCGAGGCGAAGAAGTTCTCGCTGGTCGCGAGCGAGCTGCGCTCCTCCATCGACCGCGTGCTGCGCTGGATCGCCTGGATCGTCGGCCCGATCGCACTGCTCGTGCTGAACGCCCAGATGATCGCGCTCGGCGGTTGGGGGCGCGCGATCGACGACGGGCGCTGGCAGCAGGCGGCGGTCAACACGATCGCCGCGGTCGTCGCGATGATCCCGCTCGGACTCGTGCTGATGACGAGCATCGCCTTCGCCGTCGGCGCTGTGAAGCTCGCCCGCCAGCAGGTGCTGGTGCAGGAGCTCCCCGCGGTGGAGGGTCTCGCGCGCGTCGACACGATCTGCCTGGACAAGACCGGCACGCTCACCGAGGGCGACATCGTCTTCGACGGCGCCCATCCCGTCGCCGACCGGCCGCCCGCCGGGTGGGAGGCCGTGCTGGCCTGGAACGGCGCCGACCCCGACGCCAACGCGACCGCCCGCTGCCTCGCCGCCGAGTACACGCGGCCGGTGGCCCGGCAGCCCGCCGGGCGCATCCCGTTCTCCTCCGCCCGCAAGTGGAGCGCGGTCGCGTTCCCGGCCGAGGGGGAGGCGGGAGGCAGCTGGGTGCTCGGCGGTCCGGAGATGGTGTTCCCGGCCGGCACCGCCGCCGGGCGCGACGCTGACGATGCCGGCACACGACTGAGGGAACAGGCGGTGGACCTCGCGGCCTCCGGGCGCCGCACCCTGGTGCTCGCCTACTCGTCCGCGGTGCTCGCGCCGGAGGACATCGCCGGCGAACGGCTGCCGTCCGGGCTCGAGCCCGTCACCCTCCTGACCTTCCGCGAGAAGGTCCGCGACGACGCCGCGCAGACCCTCCGCTACTTCGCCGAGCAGGATGTCTCGGTCCGGGTGATCTCGGGAGACAACCCGCAGACGGTCGCCGCCATCGCCCGGGAGGTCGGCCTCGACGCACCCGCCGGCTTCGATGCGCGCGAGCTGCCGGAGGACGATGCCGAGCTCGCTGCCGTGCTCGAGGCGCACACCGTCTTCGGTCGC
The DNA here is from genome assembly GCF_000633535.1 of Leifsonia aquatica H1aii. GTDB lineage: Bacteria > Actinomycetota > Actinomycetes > Actinomycetales > Microbacteriaceae > Leifsonia > Leifsonia aquatica_A. The sequence continues at coordinate 243,272 of NZ_AYMR01000011.1, forward strand.
GTCACTCCCACGCAGAAGAAGCGCATCGTCCTCGCGCTGAAGGCCTCCGGTCGCACGGTCGCCATGACGGGCGACGGGGTGAACGACGCGCTCGCGATCAAGGAGGCCGACATCGGCATCGCGATGGAGACCGGTTCTCCCGCGACCAAGGCGGTCGCCCGGCTGGTCCTCCTCGACGGCCGGTTCTCACACCTGCCGTCCGTGGTCGCCGAGGGGCGGCAGGTCATCGCGAACATCGAGCGCGTGTCGATGCTGTTCCTCACCAAGACCGCGTACGCCACGGCGCTGGCGGTGGTGTTCGGGGCGACGCTGATGCAGTTCCCCTTCCTGCCCCGCCAGCTGTCCGTCATCGACGGCCTCACCATCGGCCTGCCGGCGTTCTTCCTCGCGCTGATGCCGAACGCCCAGCGCTACCGCCCCGGCTTCCTGCGGCGCTCGCTCAGCTTCGCCGTGCCGGCCGGCCTGGTGATCGCCGCCGCTCTGTGGCTGTACGCGTGGGCCGCGACCTCCGCGGGCATCCCGGAGCAGGAGCTCCGGACCGGCTCGACGCTCATCCTGACGATCGTCGGCCTGTGGGTGCTGACCGTGCTCTCCCGCCCGATCGACGGCTGGAAGATCCTCATCATCGGCGCGATGATGGTCGGCCTGGTGCTGGTCTACTCGGTGCCGATCGTCTACGACTTCCTGCAGTTCGCCGACCCGTCGTTCGTGACGGCGGTGCTCGTGCTGGTGGTCTCCGCAGCGACCATCGGCGCGATCGAGATCATCCGGTTCGCGCACCGTCGCTTCGTGCGAAGAAGCGCGCCACCCTCCCCGTCCACAGCACCACGATGACCGCAGCGGTGATCGCCAGGTCGACGGCGTGGAACCACACGTCGTCGGGTGCGACGATCAGGACGGCGACGCCCAGCGCGATCGACGCCGACATGAGCACCGTGAGCAGCACGCGGGCATCCCGCCGCGCCCGTCCGAGCCCCGAGGCCAGCGACACGACGAGCAGGCCGAGCAGCATCGTCAGCGCACCGACCATCGTTACGATGAACCGCTCCGGGCCATCGAGATCGGGCAGGTAGCGCACGAACACGAGCGCGATCCCCACGAGGATCTGCCCGATCCCGACCACATAGGACAGCACGATCGCGACCACCAGCTCGGCCGGTGGCCGCTCCACTCGCACGCGGGTCATGCCTGGATCATACGACGTACGAAAAAGGCCCGCGGTCGGCGGGCCGGGACTGCTGCGCGTCGCGCGCTGCCTGTCAGCGCTTGGCGATCGCCGCCGTCCAGACCGCCTGCAAGGCCTCGACCTCTTCGGGCTCCAGCTGCTCCCGGTAGGCCTCGCCGAGCCCCGCCCAGCGGACCGCGGACTGCGCCGCCTGGCGCGCGCCCACGTAGCCGACCGAACGGGCCGACTCCAGGAAGGCCCCGTCGATCTCGGCGACGAGGTCGTGCTCGGCGTCGAGGCGCGAAACCTTGACCCGGGCGCTCTTCTCCAGCGCGGCTCGACCATTGCGCTGGGCGGCGAGCTGCAGTTCGACGAGACGCGCGATCTCGTCCGCGCTCAGCTTGCCGACACGACGAACGAACGTCTTCATGGCAACCTCCGATGATTCGGGAACGGGAATCTGACATCTTACCGCTTCCACCTCACAGAAGCCACAGAGTCGGACGGACCCGGGAGCCGGCGGCTCAGCGCGCGTCGAGATGGGCGAGGAGGAACGGCAGCGTGCGACGCAGCGGGGCGTCATCGCCTCCCGCCGCGAGCAGTTCGCCGAGATAGTCGCCGTGCGTCCCCGGAACGACGAGCAGTCGCGCGTCCGGCAGCAGAGCGGCGAGCGCAGCGCCTTCCTCGACCCGCACCACGTCACGGTCGGCGACCACGACCAGGGTCGGAGCGGCGATCGACGCGATGAACGCGTCCGGGACGTCCGTGAAGCCCAGCATCAGCGCCCGGTCGAGCTCGAACATCCGGCGCGCGTGCCCGGGGTCGTGGCTGACGGCCAGGTCCGCGGACCGATACGGAGCGGGAAGGTCTTCGAACGTCCCCGCCGCCAGCGTCTCCCAGAAGCCGTCGACCATGCCCGACCGGCGGAACGGTGCGGAGGCGACGATCAGCCGCCGGACCGCGCGCGGATGGCGGCCGGCGAGCTGCAGGGCGACCTGGCCGCCGTTGCTGAACCCGAGCACATCGACAGGACCGCAGCGGAGCGACGCCAGCAGCGCGGCGACGTCGTCGGCCGAGCGCTCGAACGCTGCCGGGCCCTCTCCGGTCGCGGTACGGCCGTGGCCTTGCAGCTCGACCGCGAGCACCGATCGTGCCGGCGTCAGCAGCGGGAGCATCCGCCCCCAATTGGAGGCGATCGTGGAGCCGCCGCCGTGGATCAGGAGCAGCGGGGGATGCGGCGAGTCGGGGTCGCCGTGCCATTCGTGATGCAGCTCGGTGGGGATCACGCCGCGAGGCTACACCCGCCCGCGGCGGCGGGGGCGGCGGGGCGGCCTAGAGTGGGGACTGTATGACAGAGCATCCTCCCGCCTTCCTCTCGGACCAGCCCGAGCCCGTCGTCCTCACCGGCGACTCCGATCCGTCGGCCTCCCGCTTCGACCGCCCCGACATCGTCCGGCGCAAGGGCCTCTTCACCCTCGTCTCCGGTCCCTTCACTCCGCGGGAATCGATGATCGAGGACCTCCTGGCGGTGCACGACGTGCTGGAGACGGCCGGGTTCGACTTCCTGCTGGTCCGCGACGACGACGGACGCCTGGTCGTGGCCGTCGACCGCCGGCGCCGCAAGGAGCTGGAGGCGGTGCTGGCACAGGCGTTCGCGCGTGAGCCCTTCTACGCGCGCGCCGTCGACGCGGAGGGACGGACCACGGACGAGGCCCTCCTCATCGCCGACGGCCGGCTGTCCCGCCGCAAGGCGGACGTCCTGCGCCTCTACCGCCCCCGCCTGGAGCCCGTCGGCCGGCTCCGCTACGGCTCGGAGACGGCGTTCCAGCTCGAGCTCTGGCGCTTCGGCGACGACGAGATCGAAGCGCCGCAGCCCAATGCCCTGATGCGCACGCGCCTCCCGCGCAGCGAGGCCGTCGAGGCCGAGGTGGAGCTGTACGGGCGGCGCTGGCGCACGCTCCAGCACATGTTCGACCCGATCGCCAGCGATGTGGCGTTCGACATCGACATCGTCTTCTCGTGGGTCGACGGGTCCAGCGCCGAGTACCAGCGGCAGCGCGCCGCGCAGATGGCCTCCTACGTCGTGGGCGACGGCGACGACAACGAAGCGCGCTACCGGCAGATCGACGAGCTCAAGTACGCCCTGCGCAGCGTGCACATGTTCGCGCCCTGGGTGCGCAACATCTATATCGCGACAGATTCGCCCGTGCCCTCCTGGCTCGACGCCGAGCACCCGCGCATCCAGGTGATGCGCAGCGAGGACTTCTTCGCCGACACGTCCACCCTGCCCACGCACAATTCGCACGCGGTGGAGGCGCAGCTGCACCACATCCCCGGCATCTCGCAGCACTTCCTCTACTCGAACGACGACATGTTCTTCGGCAGACCGATCTCGCCGGACGTCTTCTTCTCGCCGGGCGGCATCACGAAGTTCATCGAGGCGGGCACCCGGATCGGCCTGGGCGAGTCCGACCCGGCGCGCAGCGGGTTCGAGAACGCCGCCCGGGTGAACCGCCGGCTGCTGTGGGAGCGTTTCGGTGCGGTCACCACCCGGCATCTGGAGCACTGCGCGGCCCCGCTGCGCGTCGACGTGCTGCAGGAGATGGAGCGGGAGTTCGCGGACGAGTTCCGGCGGACGGCCGCGAGCCCGTTCCGCTCGGCGACCGACATCTCCGTCACCAACTCGCTGTACCACTACTACGCGCTGATGTCCGGCCGCGCCGTCACCCAGACCCAGGCGCGCGTGCTCTACATCGAGACGACCCTGCGACAGGCGCCCGAGATGATGACCCGCCTGCTGAAGCGCCGCGACCAGGACATGTTCTGCCTGAACGACGGCTCGAAGCCCGAGATCCCCGCCGAGGTGCGCACCCGCGCGGTGACCGACTTCCTGGAGCGCTACTTCCCGTTCGCCGCTCCGTGGGAGGTCACACCGGGATCGTGACCGGTTCGGTCGGCGCATCCCGCCGCGCACGGGCCGGCGGGATGCGGATGCCGTCCGCCGCGAGCCGTCGCGCCGACTCCTGCGCGTCGATGTAGTCGAGGGTCGGGTAGTGCCCGAGCGGGACGACCGAGTGCAGCACCGTCGTGGGGTACACGTGGACGAGGTTGAAGGCGAGCGCGCCGTCACGGCCACGCGTGCCGCCGACGGGGACGTTGAGATCCTGGGTGTAGCAGCTCGCGGAGGCGACCGAGACGGGGATGCCCGCGAACGTCGCCGTCGACGAGTAGTGCAGGTGGCCCGCCAGGATGCTGCGGACGTCACTGCCCTCCAACACCTCGGCGAGCTGGGCCTGATCGCGCAGCTCGACCGACACCGCGAGGTCGAGCACGCTCGGCACCGGCGGGTGGTGCATCGCGAGGATGGTGCCTTCGGGAGCCGGGCTCGCCAGTTCCGCGGCCAGCCAGTCGAGCTGCGATTCGCTCACGTCGCCGTAATGGTGACCGGGGACCGACGAGTCGAGCACGATGATCCGCAAGCCGTCGATCCAGTGGACCTCGTCCACCGGTTCCCCGGTCGGCACATCCCCGCGCAGACCCGATCTGAACGCGCCTCGGTCGTCGTGGTTGCCCATGACCCACACGATCCGCGAGCCGAGACGCTCCGCCACCGGCTCCACCAGCTCCCGCAGCCGGGCGTACGCGCCGGGCTGTCCGCGGTCGGCGAGATCGCCGGTGAAGACGATCGCGTCCGGCCTCCCGCCCGAGGACTCGACCTCGTCGAGCAGTGCGCGCAGGTGCGCTTCGCTGTCGACGGATCCATAGAGCCGTTCCCCGCCTGCGAGCAGGTGGGTGTCGCTGATGTGCAGCAGGAAGTGGTCGGGCCGCGGGTACTCCGCGATTCGCGTCTTCACCCGCACAGTCCACCACCGCCGGCTGAACGGACCGTGAACGTGAGCGGCGTGGCGCCCGGAAGCCGGCGAGACCGTGGAACGCGATCTTCTTCATTTCAGGCTCTTCCACCGGCCCGATCGCGGAGTTAGCATGCAGCATGAGCATCGTGGACAATGGCGGCAGGCCGGTCCGGGCGCGGCGGCGCTCCGAGGCGCATCACGAGGACTTCGTCGCGGTGCCCTACCTGCGGCAGGGTCAGTCCATCTCCCTGATCCGATGGACGCGCGACGCGTCCGGCTGGACGTACACGACCCTGCTCGTCGAGTACCGCTACCGCGACGACGCGGACTGGCACGTCGTCGCCGACGGCGAGAACACCCGGATGAGCCGCGACGTGTGGGCGATCTTCACCTGACCGGATCTTGCCAAGGCCGCCCTCACGGGCGTTGGATGCTTCGTGAGACCGGTGAACCGAACGAAGGGGCCAGCGATGTCCGCCAGTGAGCTCGAGATGTCCAGCGTCCGGTACCCCTACCGCGACCGCATCTACCACGTCGAGAAGAAGGCGCCCGGGGTGTGGGTGGTGCTGGACGACTCCCACGCCGAACTGGGCACCCTGGTGCGCGTGGCCCCCGAGGGCGAAGAGCACGAGCCCGTCTTCGGGACCATTCCCCCCGGACAGACCGAGACCCTGCGCGAGGGATCGGATTGGCGCACGCTGGTCGGCTCGATCATCAACGAGGTGCTCGACGCCGGCCCCGAACCCGGCGGCACCGGAAATCTCGGCGGCTCGTGATCGGACCCGCTGCGCGACCGGCCGCCAGGGTCAGCCCGCACGGAGCCGCGGCGAGTACGATACCCGGGATGAATGCGGCGCTGCGCAGGACCCTCGGCTGGATCGCTGCCGTGCTGCTGAACGTGGGCGCGCTGCTGTTCGTCGTCGGCCTCATCGTGCCGCGCGCCGGAGGCGAGGTGTCGGTGCTCGCTCTGGGCATCGGGCTCTGCGTGGCCGGGCTCGCGGTCGGCGCGGGCTGGCTGTACGGCGGCCGCCGCGACGCCTGACGTCGCGCGCGGGCGACAGCGGCGGTCGCGCGGGCGATGGCACGCCACGGCGAGCGGCCCCGCCCGGGATGACGAGGGCGGGGCCGCGGCCGTGACCGGCCGTCGTGACCGGTGGTCTGTGCTCAGTCCGGCGGCTCCGTCCCCTTCACCAGGTCGGGATTCGAGGGCTGCTGGGCCGGGTCGAACTCGGCGGGCGGGGGCTCCGCGCCGTCGCCGCCCCGATCGGCACCGGCGGTCACGTCTTCGGCCCCTTCCGGGGTCACGCCGGTCTCACCGGCACCGCTGACATCGTCGGCCTCCCGTCTGGGCTCGGCCTGCTCCGCCGGCCCGGTCGTCTCGGCCGGTTCGGATGTGTCGGCCGTCTCGGACGCCTGCGCGTCGTGGTCGCCGCCCTCGAAGCGTTCCGGCCGGTCCTCGGCAGGGACCCCCTCGCTGTCCGCATTCTGCAGGCCGCTCGTGTCGCTCATGCGCTGCTCCTCCCGAGTCCCCCGCTAGGGGGCGCCCTCTTCGCTGTACGGCGTGACCGCGTCGTCCTCGCCCGCGTCGTCGACCCTGTCGGGGTCGAGGTCGCCGATGACGTCCTGGATCATGTTCTGATCGGCGGTCGGCTCGGCCGAACCCCCATCGTCTCCGTGGAGGTCGCCGGCCAGCCCGTTCGTGGGGTCGTGGCCGACCACCGGCTCCTGCTCCGTCGAATCGCTCATGACCCCACGAAACGCCGAACCCCCCTGCTCTCGCAAGGGGGTTCACCGCACCGTCGGAGCGGCGTAGCTTAGGCGTTCGCCGCGGCGACCAACTGATCGAGCTGCTCGGGCGAGACGGCGTTGCCGGAGAAGCCGATCGCACGGATGAGCGGGATGCCCTCGGCCATGCGCCGCAGGCCCGGGTCGGCGAGCATGGCTCCCACGGCCGCATCGCCCGTCTGCGCGAGGGCGGCGCCGAGCACCTGGGCGCCGACCGGGTGGGACAGCCACTCGCCGATCGTGGACTCGACGGACAACGGGACGGCCTTGCCGTCTCCGGACAGGGCGACCGTCACCGTGCCGCGCAGGTCGCGGGACGAGGCCCCGACCGAGACGACGTACTCGCCGCCCTCGACGATCCAGCCGGCGAGGTCGGTGTCGTAGTACGCGAGGTCGTCGGCGGGGATCTCGATGACGACGCTCGCGGTGGCGCCGGCCGCGACCGCGACGTTCGCGAAGCCTTTGAGCTCGCGCACCGGCCGGGTCACGGCGGACCCGGGGACGGACACGTAGACCTGCACGACCTCGCGGCCGTCGCGATCGCCGCTGTTGGTGACGTCGACGGCGACGCGGATGCCGCCGTCGGCCGTCGCCTCGACCGTGGGAGCGCCGAAGTCGAACGTCGTGTACGAGAGCCCGTGGCCGAACGGGAAGCTGACGGCCACCTCCCGCGCGTCGACGTCGCGATAGCCGACGAACAACCCCTCGCCGTAGCGCACGTGACCCTTCTCGCCGGGGAAGTTGATCGACGCCGCGGTGTCCCCGAGGTGCGCGATCACGGTCTCCGCCAGACGGCCGGACGGGTTCACGACGCCGAAGAGCACGTCGGCGACGGCCCCGCCGCCGGCCTGGCCGAGCAGCCAGCCCTCGACGATCGCGGGAACGCGCTCGGCCCAGCCGGAGACGCGCACGACACCGCCGTTGGAGAGCACGACGACGACCCGCGGGTTGGCGCTGAGCACGGCCTCGAGCAGCTCGGTCTGCGCCGCGGGCAGCTCGATGTGCTCGCGGTCGAAGCCCTCGGACTCGTCCTCGCCGGGCAGCCCCAGGAACAGCAGCACGTCGTCGGCGGCGGTCGCGGCCGCCACGGCCTCCGCGGTGAGCGTCGCGGCGTCGCCGGCGCCGTCCAGCGCATAGCCGGCGGCGAAGGTCACCTCCGCGTCTCCGGCGAGCGCACGGAGCTCGTCGAGCGCGTTGTCGAGCCGGGTCGGGACGATCTGCGACGAGCCGGCACCCTGATAGCGCGGAGTGCGGGCGAACTCGCCCACGACGGCGATGCGTCGACCGGCACCGGCGGAGAGCGGCAGCACCCCGTCGTTCTTCAGCAGGACGATGCTGCGGCCGGCGACCTCGCGGGCGAGGGCGTGGTGCGCGTCCACGTCGTAGGAAGCGTCCGCATCGGCGTTGTCGACGGCCTTCTGCACGAGGTCGATGACACGCTGCGCGCCGGTGTCGAGCACGCCCTCGTCGAGCGATCCGTCGCGCACCGCCGCGACGAGCTGAGCGTCGGTCACGCCTCCGGACGACGGCATCTCGAGATCGAGACCGGCGACCAGAGCGGAGACCCGGTCGTTGACGGCACCCCAGTCGGAGACGACGAGGCCCTCGAAGCCCCACTCGTCGCGCAGGACCTTCGTGAGCAGCCACGGGTCCTCGCTGGCGTAGACGCCGTTGATCCGGTTGTACGAGCACATGACGGTCCAAGGCTGGGCATCCTGGACGACGCGCTGGAAGCCGCGCAGGTAGATCTCGCGCAGCGGGCGCTCGTCGACGTCGGCGCTCACCCGCATCCGGTCGGTCTCCTGGTTGTTGGCCGCGAAGTGCTTGAGGGAGGCTCCGACGCCCTGCGACTGCAGGCCGCGGACGAGGGCCGCCCCCAGCCGGCCGCTGACGATCGGGTCCTCGGAGAGGTACTCGAAGTTGCGACCGCAGAGCGGGGAGCGCTTGATGTTGATGCCCGGGCCGAGCAGCACCCCGACACCCTCGGCCTTCGCCTCCTCGCCGAGGGCGGCGCCGACCCGCGCGAGGAGGTCGGCATCCCACGTCGAGCCGAGCGCGACCGCCGGAGGGAAGCAGGTGGCGGGCACGCTGTCGCCGATGCCGAGGTGGTCGCCGCCCTGGCTCTGCTTGCGCACCCCGTGCGGGCCGTCGGTGAGGTAGATGGAGGGGATGCCGACGCGCTGCACGGCCTCGGTCTCCCAGAAGCTCGCGCCGGAGGTGATCGACGCCTTCTCCTCGGTGGTCAGTTCGGATGCGCGGACGAGACGGTCGACCATGGTTCTCCTTCGATGCGGTCGGGCTGGTGGGCAATACCTTACAACACTCGGTTTTAACGGCGGGAGGGTTCCCAGGGAGTTCCCGTCAGATCCTCCGCGACAGGTCGCGCAGGGCGGTCATGTACTGGGCCGATGCGGGGTACCCGGGGTGCGTCGCCACCTTCACGAGATAGCGCGCCGGACCGAACTCGTCGGCGCCGCGATCGATGTCGTTGTCGTCGTACGAGTCGTCGGGGAAGCCGAGGTAGTCGGTGCGCCGCCAGAGGTTGATCCAGGCGATCTCGCCGTCCGGCTGCGTGAGCAGCTCCCGCAGGGTCGGCTCGGGCCCGTCGCCCGGCCGCTGCACCGGGGGCCGGGTCTGGTCCCGGTTGACCTGACGCAGCCACGGATCGGCGCTCCACAGCGACGGGCCGGCGCTCTTGCGCACCCCGAGCACGTCGCCCCCGAACAGCTCGGGGAAGAACCGGCCGAAGAACGCCCGCAACTGCGTGCCGTAGGTCAGCAGGCCCACGTTGCGCAGGCCGTCCTTCGTGTCCGCTCCCAGGGTGAAGAGACAGGAGACGGCGAGGACGCCGCCGAGACTGTGCGCGCTCAGGACGACCTTGCGCCGCTGCGGGGTGCCGAGTGCGGCGAGCTCGTCGTCGGCCTTCTGCGCCTCGGTGCGCAGATCGCGCCCGTCGACGACCTTGCCCGCCATCAGATCGGTCTCCAGCCACGCCACGACCCGGCCGCGCAGCTCCGGGATGACCCGCTCGGCGTAGCACGGCGGACCGTACGGATGACCGGCCCGGGGGAGGAAGCACATCAGGTCCCACATCACACCGATCGGGCGTTCCTTGGTGGTGATGGCGTTCTCGGCGATGGTGACGATGGCCGTCACGGCGATCAGGCCGAGGGCAGGAAGGGCGAAGTCGAGCAGGGCGGTCGGGCGCCAGGTGTCGGGGAAGGAGACGGCGACGGCGCAGCCGACGGCGAGCAGACCGGCGAGCGCCCCGAGGATCGGTTCCCCGCGATGGAAGAGCCCGGCGAAACGGCGTGCATGCAGCATCCGCGTGGTCAGCTTGCCTGCGGAGGACGACACCGGCACGTGCCCGTCGCGATAGCGACGCAACGGTGCCCGCACCGGTCGGCCGCCCTCGGTGCGCGGCGTCGTGAATCGCGGCGTGGTGCGCATCCGGGCTGCGGCGACGGCCCCGACCAGCAGCAGGAGCAGCACGGCCAGGACGGGCACGGTGCTGCCGAAGTTGCGGTAGGCGCCCGGCGTCAGCAGGGCGGCGTCGCCGGGGGCGAGTGGGCAGACCGGGACGGCACCGGGCGAGCTGAGCCAGCATTGCGCGCCCAGCACGAGCAGCGTGGAGAGCAGCATCCCTCCACCGAGCGAGAGCAGCAAGACGACACCGGGACCGGTTCCGCTCCATCCCTCGTATCGGAGCACCTCCCGGCGACGGGTGCGCGACGGACCGAACGCGATGATCAGCGCGAGCGCGAGCAGAGCGAGGACGCACACCCCGTACGCGATGAGCGACGGCGGTTCCGGAGCCATCCCGCTCGGCGTCAGGATCACGGCGAAGGCGACGGCGAGCCCGGCCACCACGACCAGGACGATGCACGACACGGCGGGCAGCCACTCCTTCACCCGCGCGGCCGAGTCCGGCCATTCGGGAAGCCGCCTCCAGCCGAGGGCGGAGAGCGCGATCGCGAGCAGCACACCCGTCACGATCGCCGGCGAGACGACGAGTCCGAGGAACGGGACGCGGGCGTAGTTCAAGTGCTGGTCGGGCAGCGCGACGACCACGAACACGAACACGTAGACGACAGCGGCCCCCAGCAGCGTCCAGCCCGCCCACGACTCGCGCCTGCGCAGGGTGCGCCGCACCCGGTTGCGGCGTGCAGCGGCCGAGAGCTGCGCCCCGGGTCGGGTCACGGTGTCGGTGTCGGCCATGACGCGGGCGATCGTGACCACCAGGCCGAGCGCCGCCACGACGACCGCGGCCGAGACCCACCAGCGGGCCAGCGGAGCGGGGTCCGTTCCCCAGCAGGCGGCCGGGAGGCGGCTGCTGCCGCCGGAGCAGGCGGCGAACACGTTGTCCCACCCCAGCAGCACCGTGACCAGGAAGAGGGAGCCGGCCAGGTGGAGCAGCTCGGAAGGGAGCTTCACCCGCGTCATGCCCCAGAAGCCTTCCGTCGCCAGCGGCGTGCGTCCGTTCGGCGCGGATGCCGACGCCCCACCCCGCTCCTCCGCGTGCCGCATCTTGTCCACCGTCCCGAAGATCCCTGCCTCGTAGCGGGTGCGGGCGGTGTGCGAGACGACCAGCAGGACCACGACACCGAGGACCGGGACCAGCGACAGCATGGCCAGCCGGATGCCGCGGCGGTCGAAGTCGGGCAGGGCGAAGAAGTCGTTCAGCCAGCCCGGCATCGACGGGCAGGAGGCGGTGCCGGCGAGGCACTGCGAGCCGATCAGGTCCAGGCTCACCGAGGCCAGCGCGCAGACGTAGAGCAGCGTCAGGCACAGGGCGAAGACACGCAGCGCGGCCGCACCCCGGCCCGCCTTCCACTCCCCGGCGACGGTCTGCCGGGGGATGCGCCGCGTCCAGTACGCGGTGTTGCACAGCCCGAACGGGAGGATGAGCAGCCAGGCGAGCTGCACGAAGAACTGTCCGATGATCACGAGGGCTCCGCCGCCGTACCGGGCCATCAGCCCCCACGAGTACCCCTCGCGCCGGATCCGCGTCGGGGGATAGGCCGGGTCGGTGGGATCGACCGGATCGACCGTGGGGACGAAGAAGCCGCCGTACTCGTCGGCCTGGTCCGGGCGCACGTCGCCGACGGGGACGCCCAGCATCTCCGCGGGCGGTGTGTTCTTGATGCCGTGGATGCGCAGCTCGAGGATGTTCGGCTCCCGGGAGCCGTCACGACCCGCGCCGAACACCGTGGTGAACCAGCCCATGAGACCTCCCGCGCGACACCGCCGACGCGCGCAGGGTACCGCCGGGCGGGGGCCCGCGGCCAGCCTCCGCCGCCCGCGGGTTCGATCCCGCTCTACACGCGGAGGCTCGCGGGGCGTAGTGTCTGCTGCATGAGCACCCCAGCAGAGCCGGCCGGCGAGTCGCGCGAGAACCTCGAGGGCAGCTACACCGAGGTCGACGGCGAGCAGCCCCACGAGCGCACCGTCCACGGTCAGTACACCGAGACCGAGGACAACCCCGGACCCGAGACCGACGTCGAGGGAACCTACACGGACGTCGACGAGTCCGCGGACGCCCCGCAGGGCGAGTACACGGATTCCGACGAGCCGACGGAGTCCGACGCGCCGTAGGCCTCGCGACGAACGCGGGGAGGCGGCCTAGCGGGTCGCCTTCTTGATCTTCTTGCGCGTCTTCTTCACGTTCGGGTCGTTCCAGAACGAGGTCACCGCGCTGACGATCTGCTCGTAGCGGTCACGGCCCGCTCGCGCGCCGAGCACGTAGGCCACGACGATCACGATCAGAACGAGGAAAGTCTTGAAGCGCATCCGGTCCTCCTGAGTCCTTGGGGCCGACAGTATCCCCGGACACGACATCGCGCCACCCCGGACCGGCCGGGATGGCGCGACGACGATCAGGCGGGCGTCAGGCGCGCGGGAGGTCGCGCAGGCGACGTCCGCGGCCGAACAGCAGGTAACCGGCGATCAGCAGGCCCAGCGCGATCACGAGGATCGGCGCGGCGACGGCACCGGTCGAGGCGAGAGCGCCGGCCGTCGAGCCGGCGGCCGTTCCCGTGCCGGCGCCCGATCCGCCCGCAGGCGGCAGTGTGCCGGAGGGCTGGCCGTCCGCGGTGACCTCGAAGGCGAGCACCACGGTCTTGCCGCTCTGCGCGCCGGTCACCGTGATGGTGTGCGCGCCCAGTTCGGCCGGCGCCACTGCGGCGAGGGTGGCCGCGCCCGCGATGACGTCGGTGCGCGGCAGGGCGACCGGGTCGGACTGCAGGACCCCGGTGACCTGACGGTCGCCCGCGAATCCCTTGAGCGCGATCGTCAGCGGGTCGCCCGGCTTCACGGTCGTGGCGGGCAGCGAGACGGCGGCGCCCGCACTCAGCGCGGCGTAGCTGCGCTCGAGCTTCAGTGCGCGCGCGATGGTGAAGAACGTGTCGGTCTGGTCGGTCAGCCCGACGACGTCTGCGGCACCCGGGCCGTAGCCCGCGACCCGCAACTGCGAGCCGGTGTGCTGCTGCGAGCCGCCGGCCGCCGCGGTGCCGTAGGCGACCTTCATCACCGTGCCGTCGACCGTGGTCAGTGCGGTGCTGAGCGTCGCGGGCGGCGTGCTGTCCACGATCTGGCTGGTGTGCGCGTGGTCAGCCGTGACGATGACGAGGGTGTTGCCGTCCTTCTTCGCGAAGGCGAGGGCGGCCTGCACGGCCTCGTCGAGGTCGACGGTCTCGCCGATCTGGCCGCAGGCGTCCGCAGAGTGGTCGCGCTTGTCGATGCTTGCGCCCTCGACCTGCAGGAAGAACCCGGAGGAGGTCTTGGTGTCGAGCAGCGAGATCGCCTTGTTCGTCAGCGATGCGAGCGACAGCTCGGGCGCGAGACGGTCGGCGTTGGGCTGGCAGGTGACCGGCGCCGCATCGGCGCCGCCGACGGTCGCCGTGGTGGCGGCGTACCGGGTCGGGAAGTTGCCGGGCGTGAAGAGGCCGAGGAGCGGCTTCTGCTGGTCGGCGGCGGTCACGGCGGCGAGGCCCGCGGCGTCGCCGACGACCTGGTAGCCGCGATCCTTCGCCTGGTCGACGAGCGTCTGGTCCTTCCAGGCACCTGCCTTGGCCTTCTGGCCGAAGGAGGTGGAGCCGCCGCCGAGGGTGACGTCGGCGCGCGCATCGAGCAACTGCTCGCTGATCGAGCCGAGGCCGCCGGCCTCCAGCGCGTCCGTGCCGCAGCTGGCACTGTCCGGGCCGTAGCAGGAGCGGGCTCCGACGTGCGCGACCTGCACGGCCGGCGTCGCGTCCTGGATCTCTGCCGTGCTGACATTGCCGGTGCGCAGGCCGTTGGCGCGGGCGAGCTCGAGGAGGGTGGCCTGCGGCTTCCCGTCGATGTCGACGGAGACGGCGTTGTCGTAGGTCTTGGTGCCGGTCGCCCAGGCGGTGCCCGTGGCAGCCGAGTCGGGCACGTAGTCCGGCTTGCCCTTGTTGGGGCCGTCCTTGTACAGGGAGTACGTCGTGTACTGCCCCGTCAGCGGCAGCGCATCGATGCCGGGGAGCATGCCCGCGGCGCCGTACTGGTAGTTGCGGGCGACGGTGATCTCGCTGTCGCCCATCCCGTCGCCGATGAGCAGGATGACGTTCTTGGCCGGGCCGTTGACGATCGACTGGCGCAGCGCGGCGGTCGAGTCGTCGGGGTTGCGGGCGGCGCCGCCGTTGTCGGAGGTGGCGGCGAGCGCTGCGGTCGGGAGCAGCGCGGCCGCGAGCACGCCGCCGGCGGCGACGAGCACGGCCCCGGCGCGGAGCCGGGAACGGAACAGGGACATGCGGGAGTCCTTTCGGTCGGTGAGGCCCGACCAGCCCAGCGGCCGCACGTGAACCGGCCGTGAACACCCGGAGGCCGTTATCTGAAAGGTCTCTCAGGCGGCCCTGTCGCGGCGCCGGAACGACTTCATCACCGCGGCGATCGGCCCCTGCAGGAACAGGAGGAACAGCCACCAGATGCCGATGTGCGGGAAGATCACGGCGAGGACCAGTGCGAGAAGCAGCAGGACGTCGGCGGACCATCCGCGTGACGCGTCCATCTCGTCCTTCGCATCGTCGCGCACGAGCTCCGGGGAGCGCCGGAGGATGATGGCGATGAACTGCATCGACACCGAGGCGAGCAGCATGTTGCCGATGTACAGGGCGTAGACCGCGGACTGGCCGGACTGGCTCGCGGCGAGCACGTTCGTGGTGAACGGCATGACCACGATCGTCGCCAGCCAGACGAAGTTCAGCCAGATGATCCGGACGTCGTAGTTGACGACCCACTCGAAGATGCGGTGATGGGTGATCCAGAACCGTGCGATCACGAGGAACGAGACCCCGAAGGCGATCAGCTCCCAGAAGTTGTCGTGGAGCCAGGCTCCGATGTCCTTCGCCGCGGCATCCGCCTGGTCGACCAACGGCAGGATGAGCAGCGTGATCGCGATCGCGACCGTCGCATCCGAGAAGTTGACGAGCCGATCCAGTCCGCGCTCGGTCCTCACCACTGCCATGGGCTCATTCTGGCGCGTCGGCGAGCAGTCCGAGCTCCAGGGCACGCCGCACGGCAGAGGTCCGATCGGAGGCGCCCAGCTTCTCGTACGCCCGGCTCAGATACGTCTTCACGGTCGCCTCGCCGATGAAGAGCTCCGCGCCGATCGCCGCGTTGGTGCGTCCGTCGGCGGCCAGGCGCAGCACCTTCACCTCCTGCGGCGAGAGCGCCGGAGCCGGCTGCCCGCCGCCGCGCAGCCTCCCCAGCAGGGCTGTCGCGGCCGAGGTCGCGAGCACCGTCTCGCCGGCCGCGGCGGCGCGGACGGAACGGGCCAGCTCGGTCGGGGCGATGTCTTTCAGCAGGTAGCCGCTCGCGCCCGCCTCGATCGCGCGCAGGATGTCCTGATCGGTCTCGTAGGTGGTGAGCACGACGACACGGGTGCCGGGATGCGACGCCGTGATCGTGCGGGTCGCCGCCACACCGTCGCCGCCGGGCATCCGCAGGTCCATGAGGACGAGGTCGGGGCGCAGCACGGACACGAGGTCGACCGCCTCCGGTCCGCTCGCGGCCTGCCCGACCACGTCGATGTCGTCGTAGCCGGTCAGCATGCCGCGGATGCCTTCGCGCACGACGGGGTGGTCGTCGGCCAGGACGATGCGGATCATGCGGGCTCCTCGGTGGTCGCGGGGGCGATGGCATCGGACCACGCATCGGCGGGCGGGGCGGGCAGCTCGACGGTGATCCCCGTGCCCGCGCCCGGTGCCGAGTCGACGGCGAACGTGCCGCCGGCCTCCCTGACACGGGCGGCCATCCCGTCCAGGCCGTAGCCGTCGTGGGGGGAGGCGGTGTCGAACCCGGTGCCGTCGTCGGTCACCCGCAGGCGCACGGCGATGGGCAGGTAGGCGACCTCGACGTCCACGGTGCGCGCGTCCGCGTGCTTGCGGACGTTCGAGAGCGACTCCTGCAGCACCCGGAGGGCCACGACGTCGACGGCGGGCGGGGCAGGACGGGCCGAGCCGTCCACGACGAATCCCGCGCCGACGCCGGCTTCCTCGGCGAAGCGCGCGACGACGCGCTCCAGCACCTCGGGCAGCGGTGAGCCGTTCAGCCGTCCGGGGGTCATGGCCGCGATGATGCGGCGGGACTCCTGGAGGTTCTCCTGCGCGGTCTCCGTCATCAGCTCCACATGACGGCGCGCGGCCGCCGGGTTCGCCTCCAGCTCGCCCTGCACGGCGTGGCCGAGGGTGACGATGCTGGTGAAGCCCTGCGCGAGGGTGTCGTGCATCTCGCGCGCGATCCGCTCGCGCTCGGCCGCCGCGCCCTGCTGCTCGGAGAGCTGGGCGATCTCGTGCTGCTGCTGCCGCAGCCGGTCGATGAGCCGCCCGCGCTCGGCGCTCTGCTTGCTGACGGCCGCGACGCGGTGACCGAAGAAGATCGAGAACGCGATGACGAGCAGCGTCATCCCGGCGACATCGACGAGCGAGGCGGGCGTGATGTCGCCGATCGCCCACCGCACCACCACCCCGCCCGCGTTGACCAGCACGATCGCGCCGGCGGCGGGGAGCAGCGACAGCAGCAGGAAGAACTGCGGGGACAGCACGAACAGGGCGACATTCACCCAGTCGTTGAGCGAGAGCGCGATCAGGTAGCCGACGGCCGCGACGACACAGTAGACGATCGACCGGGCCGAGTCGTCCGGGACGGATCCCCGTCGCACGAGCAGCCAGAACAGAGGCAGCAGCGCGAGCACGATCACCGCCGCCACGATCGACTTCGCGACGCCCGTGTACGGGTTGGCCAGGATGATCACGACGGTGGCGACGGTGGCCGCGGCGGAGTAGCCGAGCCAGGCCCGGAACTCGAGGAATTCGCTGTCGGTGCTGCGCTGCTGGTGCACGGTCAGACTGTAGTCGCCGGCACGGCCTCGGTGCGTGAGGCCTCGGCGACCGACGTGCGGCCGGCCGGGTAGAAGACCCCGATCACGGCGACGACGAGCATCGCGCCGGCCATCCCCCAGAACGCCCACTGCACCGCCCCGGCGTAGTCCGAGGCGACCGCGTGCATGATCTGGTCGCGGACGGCCGTGGGCAGCGTCGCGAGCGAGCCGCCGTCGCCCGAGGCTCCGCTGATCCGGTCGACCGCGCTCTGGGCGTCCGCCGCTGTCCCGCCGATCTTCTCGAACGAGGTGGTGAGCAGATCGGTGAGCCGGGAGGTGACGATCGTCGTGAAGACGGCCAGGCCGAGGGCGCCGCCGAAGTTCTTCATGGTCTGCGAGATCGCGGTCACCTCGCCGTAGCTGGCGCCGATCGCCCGGTTGACGGCGTCGGTCGAGACCGCGGAGAACATCAGGCCGATGCCGGCTCCGGCGACGAGGATCGGCCAGGTCTGCTGGTTGAAGAACGCCTCGGCGTCGAAGTTCAGGTCCGTCGCCTTCAGCGCCAGCCAGGCGAACCCGACGGCGCCGACCAGGCCGCCGACGAGGACCACGCCGCGCGCGCCGTCTTTGTCGAACCGCACCGAGCCGATGCGGCTGGCGACGACGAAGCCGATGAAGAACTTGAGGAAGAGGACGCCGGTGAGACCGGCCGAGAGCCCGAGGGACACCTGGCCGTAGACGCTGAGGAAGAAGAAGGTCGCGATGAAGGCCACCGACGAGAACAGGGTGGCGAGGGTGGAGAGCGTGAACCCGCGGTCGCGGAAGGCCGCCAGCTGCACGAGCGGCTGTGCCGTGCGGCGCTGGAGCAGCACGAACACCACGAGGAGCGCGACGCCGGCGACGAGCGAGCCGATCACGGCCGCGTTCGCCCAGCCCCACGGACTCGCCTGCTGCAGGCCGAAGACGATGAGCCCCATCCCGGCGGCGACGACCAGCGCCCCGAACCAGTCGATGCGCTCGCGACGCGACGCCGACGGGCGGGCCGCGATGGCGACGATGACGAACGCGGCGATCGCGATCGGCACGTTCACCCAGAAGATGGCGCGCCACGTCCACTGCGTCAGGTAGCCGCCGGCGATCGGCCCGAGGGCGGTCATCGCACCCGTGATGGCGAAGAAGATCGCCATGGCGCGGCCGCGGCTCTCGCGGGCGAAGCCCTCGACCACGATGCCGATCGCGGCGGGGAACATGATCGCGCCGCTGATGCCCTGGAGAGCGCGGGCGGCGACCAGCCACGGTTCCGCGAGGTCGCCGGTCGGTGCCAGGCCGCACAGCAGCGAAGTGACACCGAAGCCGGCGATGCCGATCAGGGCCATCCGCTTGTGGCCGACCACGTCGGCGATCCGGCCGCCGAGCAGGAAGAACGCCGCCGTGGTGAGCAGGTAGACGTTGACCGCCCACTGCATCCCGTCGTGGCTGAGCCCGAGGTTCTGCTGGATGGTGGGCGCGGAGAGGGCGACGATCGTCTGGTCGATCGTCGTCATCGAGACGGCGAGGATGAGGCCGGCGAGCGCCAGCCGCGACGAGGAGGAGGTCTTCATGCTCCCAGCCTCGCGATCGGCGGCCGCGCGCGGCACCGGCGCCCGGTGGTCACCCGTGTCCACCGATCGGTGGACACGGGCGACGGGCGCGGTCAGGACAGGGCGGCGACGAGCTCGTCGATGGTGACGACGGCGGCCTGCTGGTTGGGGTAGACCTTCTCGGTCAGGACCCGGTGGACGTCCGGGTCGCGGTCGAACGTGCCGTCGGAGAGCACGACGAGGCGGTAGTCCTTGTCCACAGCGTCGCGGGCGGTCGACAGCACGACACCGCTGGTGGAGATGCCCGCGAGGACGAGGGTGTCGATTCCCCGCGCCTGCAGCTGCTCGTGCAGGTCCGTCGTGCTGAAGGCGCCGTAGCGCGACTTGCGCACCACGATCTCCCCGTCGGCGGGTGCGATGCGCGGGTCGACCGACACGGCCGGGTGATCGGGGCCGATCTCGTGCACGCGTTCGGCGGCGGCGGCGAAGCGGGAGTGCGCCGGCACGTGCGCGGCGTCCTCCTCCGAGAGGGCCACACGAACGTAGCCGATGGTGGCGCCGGAGGCACGAGCCGCCTCCCGCGCGCGCCGCAGTTCGGCGAGGAAGGCGTCGGCGTCGGGGAGGGAGGCGAGGATGGAGGGCTGCAGGTCCATGAGGAGCAGCGCGGTACGGGACGGGTCCAGGGCGAGATCGTTCACATATATAAACTACCTCGTCTCGCTTGGAATCCGCGGAAGGCTTGCATCGCTTGGCTGCCTACTGTATACAGAATACAGACCATCACAGCAGAGACTCTCAAGGAACGAGGTACTCATGTCTCGCGTCGACTCAAAGGTGAGAAGGGCGCTGGCCATCACGGCGGCCGCCGCACTGGCCCTCAGCATGGCGGCGTGCTCCGGATCGGGCGGAGGCGGCACCAAGACCGTCGTCTGGTCCACCTGGGGCACCCCCGAGGAACTGACCAGGTACAAGGAATTCGACACCCAGTTCATGAAGCAGCACCCCGACATCAAGGTCGTGCTCCAGCCGGTCGCCGACTACGGCGACTACCACACGAAGCTCCTCGCGCAGCTGGCCTCCGGCACCGCCCCCGACGTGTTCTACATCGGCGACGACAAGATCGGCCAGTTCGTGAACTCCAAGGCGCTCATGCCACTGACGTCGCTCATGAACTCGTCGGCGAGCAAGACCAAGCCCGAGGACTTCGCGCAGGGCCTGTTCGGCGCCACGAAGAAGGGCGACGAGATCTACGCGGCGCCCAACGACTCCAACCCCGACGCCCTCTGGTACGACAAGGAGGCGCTGAAGAAGGCCGGCGTCACCGAGGACCCGGCGACGCTCGCCGCCGAGGGCAAGTGGACGACCGAGGCGTTCCTCGACATGAACGCCAAGCTCCACGACGCGGGCCTCACCGGCTCGATGTTCTGGAACTACTGGTCCACCCACTACAGCTGGATCTCCTCCCAGGGCGGCAAGGCGTTCGACGACTCCGGGAAGTTCGTCGCCAACACCGACCCGACCAGCGTGAAGGCGATGGACGTACTGGCCAAGAACTTCCAGGACGGCACCTTCGTCGTCGCCGACACCCTCCCGGAGGGCGCGGGCGCGGACAGCGTGTTCGTCACGCACAAGGCGGGCTTCTTCATCCAGGGCCGCTACACGATCGGCACGGTGAAGGCCGCGGGCGACCCCGAGAACTACGACGTGGCGCCCTGGCCGACCCCGAGCGGCAAGGCCGCGCCCACCGGCGTCGCGGTCAGCTACCTCGCCATCAACGCGAAGACCAAGAACACGGACGCCGCCTTCGAGTTCTGGACGAACTTCCTCTCGGCCCAGGGCCAGACCTTCCGGCTCAAGGGCGGCGGCAATGCCGTCCCGTCGATCTCGGGCGCCGACTCGGTGGTGCTGGACGGCTACCCCGCCCACGCCCAGACCCTGCTCGACATGCGCGACATCGGCTTCGAGGACAACGCCACCGAGGCGTCCGTCCCCGGCCTCTCGAGCGACATCAGCGACAAGATGCTCGCGCTCTACCAGGGCAAGGCCTCCACCAAGGAGACCCTCGACGAGGTCGCGAAGATGATCGCCGACAAGACCGGCGGCAAGTGAGGCATCGAGCGTGAGCGCAGTCAGGGAAGCACTGGTCGCCCCCGAGGCCGACACCCCTCCCGCGACGCCGGGCGGGCTCCGCAAGGAGTCCGCCTGGCGGCGTCGCGACCGCCGGTGGGGCTACGTGTTCGTCGGGCCCCAGCTGTTCGGGATGGCCCTCTTCGTCGTCGTGCCGTTCATCGCGAGCCTCGTGCTGGCGTTCGCGCAGTGGGACGGCCTCAACGACCTCAGCTGGGTCGGCTTCGACAACTTCCGCACCGAGCTGAGCGACCCGCTGTTCGGTCGTTCGATCGTCAACACCCTGCTCATCGCCCTCATCACCGTGCCGATCGGCCTCGCCCTGGCCGTGGTGCTGGCGGTCGCGCTGGAGAAGCTGAAGACACGCACGCTCTACCTCATCCTGTTCTTCGCGCCCGTCGTCACCTCGTCGGTCGCCGTCGCGATGATCTGGCAGCAGCTGTTCCGCAAGGACGGCGTGCTCAGCGGGTTCATCGCGAACGTGTTCCACATCGCCCCGCCGGACTGGCTCGGCGACCCGCACCTCGCGCTCATCGCCGTCTGCATCGTGACCATCTGGTCCTCCGTAGGCCTGAACGTGATCATCTTCCTGGCCGGTCTGCAGAACATCTCGCCGGCCGTGATCGAGGCGGCCCGGCTCGACGGCGCGGGCGCGATCACCCTGTTCTTCCGGGTGCGGCTGCCGCTGCTGTCGCCGATCATCTTCTTCTCGACGGTCATCGCGTTCATCAGCTCGCTGCAGACGTTCGACACCGTGTTCATCCTCACCGCGAACGCGGGACCGGACAACGCGACCCGCACGATCGTCTACCACATCTACGATCTGGGCTTCGGCAAGTTCCAGTTCGGCCCGGCCAGCGCCGCGTCGATCATCCTGCTGATCATCACCCTCGTGATCACGGGCATCCAGTTCGCCGCCCAGAAGAAGTTCGTCCACTACGAGGATGATGCCGCATGACCACCGCAACGGCCCCCGCCGAATCCCCCACCCGCATCGCGGACGCGCACCCGGGACGTGCGGCCTCCCGCACCCGCAAGGCGCTGCTGCACGTCGTCCTGCTGCTCGGCGGCCTCGCGATGGTGTTCCCGTTCCTCTGGATGCTGCTCACCTCGTTCAAGTCGCTGCCGCAGCTGCTGAACGACCCGCTGAGCGTCTGGCCGCAGCCGTTCACGCTGCAGAACTACGCGGACGCCTGGAACGACGTGCCGTTCGGGCAGGCGTACTGGAACACCATCTACATCGCCGTGCTCGTGGTGGCCGGCACGCTCGTCACCGCCGCGATGGCCGGGTACGCGTTCGCGCGCATCCCGTTCCGGGGCAGCAAGGTGCTGTTCGTGCTGTTCCTCGCGACGCAGATGATCCCGATGCAGGTCACCCTGATCCCCTTCTACTTCCTGATGGCGAAGCTGGGATGGGTGGACTCGCACCTCGCCCTGATCGTGCCTGCGGCGCTGGCCAACCCCTTCGCCGTGTTCCTCATGCGCCAGTTCGTGCTGTCGCTGCCGCGCGAGCTCGAGGAGGCCGCGCTCGTCGACGGCGCGGGTCGCTGGCGGATCTTCTGGAGCATCATCCTGCCGAACCTGAAGCCGGGACTCGGCGCGCTGGCGATCATCGTGGCGCTGAGCACCTGGAACAACTTCCTGCTTCCGCTCGTCATCCTGAACTCGCAGGATCTGTTCACCGTGCCGCTGCTGCTGCAGAGCTTCCGCGGGCAGTTCGGCTCCATCAACTACGGGTTGATCATGGCGGCCTCGGCCATCGCGACCATCCCGATGCTCATCGCGTTCGTGATCGGCCAGCGCCGGATCCTCAACTCGATGGCCGCGTCGGGGTTGGGCGGCCGATGAGCCGCGCCGCCGCGACCGCCGCTCGGGTCTCGCCGTTCCTCGACCTCGAGTCGGCGCCGTTCACCTTCCCGGGCTCGCGCATCCTGGTGCAGCGGGCCGGCGACGGGGTGACGGTGCGGCTGGCCGAGTACGAGCGTCGCCTCGACGATTGCGTGCTCGTGCGCACCGTGCGCGTGTTCGGGCCGGACGGAGGCGCGGCCGCGGTGAGCGCCGTGCACCCCGACCGCATCGAGTTCGGGGAGGCGGGCGTCACGCTGACCTTCGACGGCCCGGACGCCCTCAGCCTGGGCGGTGACGGCACGGTCGCCTGGTCGGCCGACCTCGACCTCGCCTTCGCGCCGGCCGTGCGGACGTCCTCCGCGGTGCGCATCGCCGTGGTTCCGGCCTCCGCCGAGCTCCGGCCGGGCGCGCGATTCACCGGGCAGGTCTCGGAGCATCCCGACGCCGACGGCCATCGACGGGCGCTCGACGAGACGGCACGCGTGTGGGATGCGTGGTTCGAGCGCACGCCCGTCGTGCGCGACGACCTGGCCGACATGACCGCCTTCTGCTGGTGGGTGCTCGGCGCCAACATCGTGTCGCTGCCCGGCCGCGGCGCACGCGCCGTGGTGCCGTCGAAGATCGGCTACGTCGGGCTGTGGCAGTGGGACGCCTATTTCATCGCCTCCGGCCTCCGCCACGGCGACCCCGAGCTCGCCCGCGAACAGCTGGAACTCGCCTTCGCCGTCCCGACGGCCGACGGGCAGCTGCCGGACGTCGTCCACGACGAAGGCGTGCTCGCCTCCAGCGACGACCTCCCGCCCGGCGACCGCGAGAACCTGCGCCGCGCCGGCTCCGCCATCGCCGACCCGTCGGCGCCCATCCCCCTGACCAAGCCGCCGCTCGCCGCCTGGGCGCTGCGTCGGCTGGAGGGGTTCGTCGACGACCCGGCCTGGTTCGACGCCGCTTGGGCGACGGTCGCGCGCAGCCAGGACTGGTGGTTCGCGCACTCCGACCTCGACGGTGACGGGATGCCCGAGTACGGCCACCCCTATTCCTCCGGCCTCGACGACAGCCCTGTCTTCGACGCCGAGCTCCCGGTGGCCTCCCCCGATCTCGCGGCCTACCTGATCCTGCAGGACGACCTGCTGGCGACGCGCGCGCGGGTCGTCGGCGACGCCGCCGGCGCCTCCCGCCATGCCGCCCGCTCGGCGCGGACCCTGGAGCTGCTGGAGGGCATGTGGGACGAGTCGGCCGGGTTCTTCCGGTCGGCGGGCGCGGGGATGCCTGTCGGCGCGGAGGCGGTCGTCTCCCTGCTGCCCCTGCTCACCGGCCGGCTTCCGGGCCGCTACGTCACCGGCATCCTCGCCGCGCTCGACGACCCCGACCGTTTCGCGACACCCTGGACCGTGCCCACCGTGGCGCGCCGCGATCCGTCATATTCCGATGAGCGCATGTGGCGCGGTCCGGTGTGGGTCAACGTCAATGCGCTGCTGGCCGACGGGCTCGCCGTGTCGGGGCAGGCCGAGCGTGCGCGTGACCTGATCGAGCAGACGCTGCGGCTCGTGATCCACGGCGGCGGCCCGCACGAGTACTTCAACCCGGCGACGGGTGAGAAGGCGCGCACGGCCACGACCGCGTTCGGGTGGTCGGCGGCGCTGTTCGTGGATCTCGCGGTGCAGGTGTCGCGGTAGAGCCCCGGCTGTGGCAGTCTCGGAACCTGACCACGATGGTCGGCTACGGAGCACGATGGTCGGCTATGGAGAAGGGGGACTCGATGGGCGTCGCATTCCCGGAAGGCGCGGTCTCGGTCACGACCGCGGACGGCGACATCGTGATCCTGCGCATCTGCGACCTGTGCGGTGCGGCCGTCGTCGACGCCGCCGACACCGACCTCGCGTTCCACAAGCGCTGGCACCGGGCCACGGGATCGGGCAACTGGGTGGACCCGGCGACCGGCCGCCTCCACGGGCCCGGCAACGCGTTCGTTCCGGGAGGGTCGGCGGACTGACGCGTCGGTCGTCAGCGAGCCGCTCCTCCGCGGTCAGGTGAGCACACGGCGCGCTGCTCGGCGCTGTGTCGACCGGCAGCGTGCACCAGGCCGATCCCGCCCGATCACGTCTCGAGGAACGCCGCGACCCGGTCGGGCCACGTGTCCGCGTCCGTCGCGTGCTCGGCGACCACCAGCTGCGAGGCGGGCAACAACTCGTGCAGCCGCTCAGCGGTCGAGAGCGGGTGCCCTGGGTCGCCAGTCCAGGGAAGCAGCAGCACCGGCATCCGCAGGGCAGCGATGGCGGACGGCTCCGGCAGATCCGAGAGAGCTGCGCCGCGCAGTACGGTCGCTGCCGTCTCCGGTCGCAGCTGGGTCTGCAGCGCCGCCCCGCGTTCCTCCAGGACCGGCGGCAGCGGCATCGGCGACGACGCCATCCACTCGGCCAGCGCGTCCCAGCCCCGCTCCTCGATCATGTCTGCCATCTGCCGGTACGCGGCGGCCTGAACGGAACGCGTCCCCCACGCGGTCGGTGGCAGCGCGAGCACCAGCCGGCGGAACCGTTCGGGATGGCGCACGGCGGCGGTGAGGATGGTGCCCGTCCCCATGGAGACGCCGACGGCATCCACCGGATCGTCCGCACCGACGGCGTCGAGCAGGGCGAGCAGGTCGTCGGCCAGCGCAGGCCAGCGGTAGCGCTCCGGGTCATCCGAACCCGGGGATCCACCGTGGCCGGCCGCATCGTAGCGGACCAGTCGGTGACCGACTGAGGCCAGACCGCGGACATCGAGGATCGCCAGGTCGGCGTCCCGGCCGGCAGTGAGACCGTGGGCCTGCACGACAGTGGGGCCGGTGCCGTCGACCTCGTAGGCGAGGGTGGCACCGGGTCGGGTGAGGGTCTGGTCGGACATGGCGGCCTCCCTGGTGTTCGGCATGCTGCGCCGGCAGCCGTGAGAGCGGTGCGATCGCCATGCTAACGGATGTCGAAGCGTCACCGATGAGTTGCCGCTACGCCAACCGCTCCCACTTGATCCCGGCATCGGCGAGCAGTCTGCGCATGCCGTTCGTCCAGTTCTCCGCCAGCGCCGCCTTGGCCGCGGGCACGTCACGCTCCATGAGGTGCCGAGCGATGATCGCGTGCTCGGCGGCGGAACGCTCTACGAGCACCTCTCCACCGACCAGCAGCGACTCGTAACGGTGGATGGCGCTGCGCACCTGGGAGATCTGCTCCAGGAGCTTGCGGTTGGGGCAGGCGCTCAGCATGAGGTTGTGCCATTCGTCGTCCTTGCGGTTGACGACCGCGTGCTGGGCGACGTCGTCCGAGAAGTCGGCGGCGAGGGAGCCGAGGCGGGTGCCGAGGGCGGCGAGCTCGTCGAGCGGCGAGAGGTCGAGGGCGAGGCCCTCCAGTGTGACGATGATGGGGCAGAGCTCTTCGAACTCGCGCGCGCTCAGCGGCACGAAACGGAAGCCCTTGCCGTTCTCGCTCTCGATCTGACCCTCGCTCTCGAGGGCGATCAGGGCCTCCCGCAGCGGCGTGCGGCTGACACCGAGCTCGGCGGCGAGCTGGACCTCGTTGATGCTCTCCCCCGGGCGGACGTCCCCCGCGCGCATGCGCGCGATGAGCTCCTCGCGCACCTGGGAACGCAGATTCTTGCGTTCGATCGCCATGTGACCCCTCCCGGCCGGACCCGTGGTCGCCAGCTTAGGGGTTGACCCGTGGTGGCGATCGCCTTAGCGTTGCTGTATACAGAATACAGTCGACACGGAATCGACACAAGACGCGAAGCACCAGAGGAGACCGATGACGATCCCCGCGCCCCGGAGCATCCGGCTCGACGCGCTCGCCTACGGCGGCGACTACAACCCCGACCAGTGGCCAGAAGAGGTCTGGGCCGAGGACGCGCGCCTCATGGTCGAGGCGGGCGTGAACCTCGTGACCCTGCCGGTTTTCTCCTGGCCGCTGCTGGAGCCGACGCCGGGCGTCTGGGACTTCGCCGGCCTCGACCGCGTGATCGATCTGCTCTGGGCGCACGGCATCCGCATCGACCTGGCGACCGCGACGGCGACGCCGCCGGCCTGGCTGGTGCGCGAGCATCCCGAGGTGCTGCCGTGGAACGCGGACGGCCTGCGGCTCGAGTTCGGCTCGCGCCAGTCGTACTGCCCGAGCTCGCCGGTGTTCCGGGAGGCCGCGCTGCGGCTGACCCGGGCGCTGGCGGAGCGCTACGGCGCGCATCCCGCGCTCGCGCTCTGGCACGTCTCGAACGAGTACGGCGACCACGTCTCGCGCTGCTGGTGCCCGGAGTCGGCCCGCCACTTCCGCCGCTGGCTGGAGGCGCGCTACGGAGACATCGCGGGCCTCAACGAGGCGTGGGGCACGAGCTGCTGGGGCCAGAACTACCTGAGCTTCGACCAGATCGAACCGCCCCGGACGGCGACCGGGCCGATCAACCCGGCCGAGATCGTCGACTTCGAGCGGTTCTCGTCGGACGCGCTGCTGGAGCTGTTCCAGGCGGAGGTCGACGTGCTGCGGGAGGTCACCCCCGAGATCGCGGTGACAACCAACTTCATGAGCCTGTTCCGCGAGCTGGACTACTGGCGGTTCGCCGACGCGGAGGACCTCGTCACCGACGACGCGTATCCCGACCCCGCCGACCCCCTCGCCCACGTCGGCGCCGCCCTCAACTACGGCCTGATGCGCAGCCTCAAGGACGGCCGCCCGTGGCTGCTGCTCGAGCAGGCCCCGAGCGCGGTCAGCTGGCGTGACGTGAACGTGCCGAAAGCGCCCGGGCAGATGCGGCTCGGCAGCCTGCAGGCCGTCGCCCACGGCTCCGACGGCGTCATGTTCTTCCAGTGGCGGCAGGCGAAGTTCGGGCCGGAGAAGTTCCACTCCGCGATGCTCGGCCACCGCGGCGAGCGCAGCCGCAGCTTCCGGGAGACGAAGGCGTTCGGCGCGGAACTGAAGTGGCTGGAGCCGGTGCGCGGAACGCGCGTCTGCTCCGAGGTGGCGCTCGTCGCCGACTGGGACGCGTGGTGGGGACTGACGCAGCGCGAGTCGATGCCGTCGCAGCGCCTCGACTGGCTCACGGAGGCGCGGGCCTGGCACGCGGCCTCCTTCGCGCTCGGCCAGCCGGTGGACGTCGCCCGTGCCGCCGGGCCGTTCGGCGAGCACCGCGTGCTCCTCGTACCCAACCTCTACGCGGCCACCGAGGAGCAGGCGACGGCCCTGGAGGCGTTCGTCGCGACGGGCGGCCAGCTGGTCGTCGGGCCGTTCTCGGGCGTCGTCGACCACCGCGAACAGGTGCAGGCGGGAGGGGCGCCCGGTCCACTGCGCGCCCTGCTCGGCGTCGAGGTCGACGAGTGGTGGCCGCTGCCGGACGGCGGGCACCGCACGGTCGAGGTCGACGGCGTCGTCCACTCCACCCGGGTCTGGGGCGAGTGGATCGAGACCGCCGCGGGTACGGAGGTGCTCGGCCGCTTCGCCGACGGCGACCTCGCCGGGCTGCCCGCGGTCACCCGCCGCGCCCACGGCGCCGGGGCCGCCTGGTACCTCGCGGCCGGACTGGACGACGAGGGGATGCGCGCCGTGCTCTCCTCCGTCTTCGCCGCCGCCGGGCTGGCGACCCGCGAACCGGACACCGCCCTCGAGATCGTCACCCGCACCGACGGGGAGACCGACTACACCTTCGTGCTCAACCACGGCCGGGACGCGCGCACCGCACCGCGCATCCCGGGTGGCACCGACCTGCTCACCGGCGCGGACGCCGGGGCGGGCCTGCCGCTCGACGCGTTCGGCGTCGCCGTGGTGGCGCATCCCGCGAACCGCCCTGCGACCAACTGAGAGGCAAGCATGACCCACCCCTTCGTCCATCCCTACGTGCCGAACACGGCGCCCGCGTCGCGGCAGGCGATGCTCGACGCCGTCGGTGCGGCGAGCGTCGAGGAGTTCTATGCGGACGTCCCGGCCGATCTGCGGCTCGGCCGCGACCTCGACCTCCCGGAGCCGCTGATCGCCGAACAGGACCTGGTGCGCCACGTCGGCGGGCTGCTGCGGCGCAACCGCGCGGTCGATCCGGGCCGCCTCTTCCTGGGCGCCGGCACGTACAACCACACGGTGCCGGCCGTCGTCGACGAGGTCATCAACCGCAGTGAGTTCCTCACCGCCTACGCCGGCGAGCCGTACGAGGACCACGGGCGATTCCAGGCGCTGTTCGAGTACCAGTCGCTGATGGCGGAGCTGCTGAACCTCGACGTGGTCAACGTGCCCACCTATGACGGTTACCAGTCGGCGGCGACCGCGCTCGCGATGGCGACCCGCATCACCGGCCGCCGCGGCATCCTGCTGGTCAGCGACGCGCACCCCGACAAGCTGAGCAAGGTGCGCGACTACGTGCAGCCGATCGCCGACCTGACGATCGTCCCGACCGTGGACGGCGTCGCCGACGTCGCCGCGGCCCGCGCGCTCATCGGTGACGACACCGCCGCCGTGTGGGTCGAGACCCCGAGCTTCCACGGCGCCCTCGAGACGGCGGTCGCCGAGCTCGCCGACGCCGCCCACGCCGCCGGCGCCCTGCTGGTGGCCGGGACCGACCCGGTCGGGCTGGGCGTGCTCGCCTCCCCCGCCGACGCCGGCGCCGACATCGTGCACGGCGACATCCAGTCGCTCGGCCTCCACCCCTGGTACGGCGGCGCGCACGCCGGGTTCATCGCCGTGCGCGACGACACCCGCTTCGTCATGGAGATGCCGTCGCGCCTCTTCGGCCTGGCGTCGACGGACGTCCCCGGCGAGTACGGCTTCGGTGACGTCGCCTACGACCGCACCTCGTTCGCGCTGCGCGAGGAGGGGAAGGAGTGGGTCGGCACTGCCGCCGCGCTCTGGGGCATCGCCGCCGGCGTGCACCTGGCGCTGATGGGGCCGCAGGGCATGGCCGAGCTGGGCGAGACGCTCCTCGCCCGCACGGCCTACGCCCGGCAGGCGCTCACCGCGCTCCCGAGAGTCCGCGACAGCGACGGTGCCGCGCACCTGCGCGAGTTCGTGCTCGACCTGAGCGGCGCCGCGCTGACGGCGCCGGAGGTCGTCGCCGCACTGCGCGCCGAGGGCTTCGAGCCCGGACTGGCGCTCGACGACGCACGCCTGCTGGTGTGCGTGACCGAGCAGAACACGCGCGCCGACATCGACGACCTCACGGCCGCGTTCGGGGCGGCGCTGACGGCGTCCGCCTCCACGACGAGCACCGCGTCCACGACGACCGCCGCATCCGCCACCACCGCGTCCGCCACCACCGCCGAGGAGCACACCGCATGAGCCTCCCCATCGCCCCCAAGCCCGCCCTGCGCCGCTTCCACCAGGCGCGCTGGGACGAGCCGATCGTCTTCGAACTGCACACCCCCGGCGAGCGCGGCGTCCTGCCCTCGCAGGCGGAGCCCGAGGTACGGGAGGCCGTGGGCGATATCGTCTCGACCCTCCCGGCCTCCCTGCGCCGCAGCGCACCGCCCGCCCTCCCCGAGATCGGCCAGATGCGCGTGCTCAAGCACTATCTGCGTCTCAGCCAGGAGAACCTCGGCGCCGACCTCAACGTCGACGTGGGCCAGGGCACCTGCACGATGAAGTACGCGCCCAAGGTCAACGAGACGATCATCCGCACCCCCGACCTGACCGACCTGCACCCCCTGCAGGACCAGGCGTCGGCGCAGGGCGTGCTCGAGATCGTCTGGCGCACCGAGCGGATGCTCGCCGAGATCTCGGGGATGAGCCGCGTCTCGCTGCAGACCAGCGGCGGCTCGGAGGCGATCTGGGCGAACATCTCGATGATCCGCGCCTACCACGCCTCCCGCGGCGAGGCCGAGCAGCGGGACGAGGTCATCACGACGATCTTCTCGCACCCCTCCAACGCGGCGGCGGCGAAGATGGCCGGCTACAAGGTGATCACGATCTTCCCCGACGCCGACGGCTACCCCGACGTGGAGGCCCTGCGCGCGGCGATCTCGCCCCGCACGGCCGCGATCATGGTCACCAACCCGGAGGACACGGGCATCTACAACCCGCGCATCCGCGAGTGGGTCGACCTGGCGCACTCGGTCGGCGCCCTCGCCTCCTACGATCAGGCGAACGCGAACGGCATCCTCGGCATCACGCGGGCACGCGACGCCGGGTTCGACGTGTGCCACTTCAACCTCCACAAGACGTTCGGCACCCCGCACGGCTGCGGCGGGCCGGGCTCCGGCGCGAATGCGGTGTCGGAGGCGCTCGTGCCGTTCCTGCCCGGCCCGGTGGTCGAGAAGGTCGGCGACCGGTACGTGCTCGACGGCGACCGGCCGCAGTCGATCGGGTCCGTCGCGCCGTTCTACGGCGTCATCCCGAACATCGTGCGCACCTACGCGTGGATCCGCGCGCTCGGCGCCCCCGGCCTGCGCGCCGTGGCCGAGACCGCCGTGCTCAACAACAACTACCTGATGAAGCGCATCCTGGAGATCCCGGGTGCGAGCGCGCCGTACGCCACCGGCCGCCGCCGCATCGAGCAGGTGCGCTACTCGTGGCAGGAGCTGTTCGAAGAGACCGGCATCAGCTCCGAGGAGATCGGCATCCGCGCCGCCGACTTCGGGATGCACTACTGGACCAGCCACCACCCGTACGTCGTGCCCCAGCCCTTCACGCTCGAACCGACCGAGTCGTACTCGATGGCCGAGCTCGACGAGTACGCGGCCGTGCTGGCCGAGGTGGCGCGGGAGGCCCGCGAGACCCCGGAGGTCGTGCGCACCGCCCCGCACAACCAGACCGTGCACCACACCCACCACGACGACCTCGACGACCCGGAGCGGTGGGCGGTCACCTGGCGGGCGTACCAGCGCAAGTACTTCGGCGCGGGGGACGCGAACGCTTCCGTCGACGCGGCGACCGACGAGGACGCCGCCGCGTGACCATCGGGCTCGTCGTGAACCCGATCGCGGGGATCGGCGGGCCCGCGGGTCTGGCCGGAAGCGACGGCGTGGACGTACAGCGGGAGGCGCTGCGCCGTGGTGGACGCCCGCGGGCGTCCGTGCGGGCGCAGGAGGCGCTGGCCGTGCTCGCGGCGGCGCATCCCGGCGCCGAGGTGCTCACGGCCGCGGGGGCGATGGGCGAGGACGCGGTGCGTGCCGCGGGCCTGACCCCTCGAATCGTGTACGCGGGCACCGCTCGTGCGGCGAAGGGCACGTCGTTGCGGCCATTCGGCGCGGATGACGACCACGAGGCGCCCTTCGGCGGCGGCACGGGCTCCGTGACGTCCGGGGAGGACACCGCGCGTGCCGCGGCGGCCCTCGGCGCCGCCGGTGCGACCCTCGTGCTCTTCGCGGGCGGCGACGGCACGGCCCGGGATGTGGCGCGCGGCCTCCCCTCGGGCGCCCCCATGCTCGGCATCCCCGCCGGCGTCAAGATGTACTCCGGGTGCTTCGCGGTCGGGCCGGCTGCGGCCGGGGCGCTGGCCGCGTCCTGGACCGACCACCCCCTCCCCACCGCGGAGGCCGAGGTGCTCGACCTCGACGAGGAGACGCTGCGCGCGGGGCGGTCTGACCCGCGCCTGTTCGCCCTCGTCCCCATCCCCGTCGCGCCCGGCCGCACGCAGGCACGCAAAGCCTCGACGCCCGCGAGCGAGCGGGAGTCGGTGCACCGCGCCGCGGTGGGCGCGGTCGCCCGGATGGAGCCCGGCGTGCGCTACCTGCTCGGCCCGGGCGGCACCACCGTCGAGGTCGGCCGCGTGCTCGGCCTCGACACCACCCCGCTCGGCGTCGACGTCATCGAGGACGGCCGACTGCTCGCCCGCGACGTCACCGCCGACCAGGCCCTCGCCGCGATCGCCGGGCACCCCGCCCAGGCGGTCGTCACCGTGATCGGCGGCCAGGGCTTCGTGCTCGGCCGCGGCAACCAGCAGCTCTCGCCCTGCGTGGTCGCGGCGCTCGGGCCGCATCCCCTGCTCGTGGTCGCCACGGAGCAGAAACTCATCGACCTCGCCGGCCGGCCCCTGCTGGTCGACACCGGCGACCCCGCGCTCGACGCGCGGCTGGCCGGCCACCTCACGGTGGTCACCGGGCCCGCCGCGGCGAGCATCTACCCTGTCAGTGCCGCCACCGCGGCCCCCATCGAAGGAGATCCCGAATGCGTCTAGCCGGCAAGTCCGCCATCGTCACCGGAGGAGCGGGCGGCATCGGCCGTGCCACCTCCCTCGCCTTCGCCGCGGAGGGCGCCCGCGTCGCGGTCGTCGACCTGCAGCAGGAGGCCGCCGAGGCCGTCGCCGCCGAGATCCGTGCGGCCGGAGGCGAGGCGGTCGCGATCGCGGCCGACGTCTCCGCCGAAGCCGACGTGGAGCGCGCGGTCGCCACCGCGGTCGAGGCCTTCGGCGGCCTGGACATCGCGTTCAACAACGCGGGCATCATCCGCCGCACCACCGCGATCGACACGACCGTCGAGGAGTGGGACCGCGTCTTCGGCATCAACGTGCGCGGCATCTTCCTCATGTGCAAGCACGTGGTGCCGGTCATGGCCGCGGCCGGGAAGGGCTCCATCATCAACACGGGCAGCGGCTGGGGCCTCAAGGGCGGCGGCCAGGCGATCTCCTACTGCGCGTCGAAGGGCGCCGTGGTCAACATGACCCGCGCCCTCGCGATCGACCACGGCCCCCAGGGCATCCGCGTCAACTCGGTCAACCCGGGCGACGTCAACACGGGGATGCTGCGCGACGAGGCCCGCCAGCTCGGCCAGGAGGCGGGCGCCTTCCTCGCAGAGGCCGCCGACCGGCCGCTGCGCCGCATGGGCGAGCCGACCGAGATCGCGGCCGCCGTGGTGTGGCTCGCCAGCGACGAGTCGTCGTACGTCACCGGCTCCGCCCTCGTGGTCGACGGAGGAGGCATCGCCTAACTGACGCTGAAACGTCACGACACGCCCTTTTCCGCCCTGAGACGGCGCGGAAAAGGGCGTGTCGCGTCGTTTCACGGGCGCGGGAGGGGCGGGGCTGTGGATAACCCGCGGGCGACACGTGCCGGGAATCCGAATTCGGCGAGCGGCAGACCCGCGACGCCGCCCGTGCAACCGAGCTCCGGAGGCGTCAGAGGCCGAGCGACTTCTTGATGAGCGCCTCGGGGTCGTCGGTTCCGGCGGCCTGCTCGGTGGCCTCCTGGTTGGCCTCGGTGACGGCCTTGACCACCTCGTCGCGCTGGATGCGGATGCCCCGGGGGGCGTCGATCCCGATGCGGATGCCGTCGCCGCGCGCGTCGAGGATCGTCACGACGATGTCGTCGCCGATGAGCACTCGCTCGCCCGGCTTGCGCGTCAGTACCAGCATTGTTTCAGCCTAGCCGGGGCCGGACTCCGAGGGGTGAGTTGTTGCGGGTATCCCCGCAGGAATACCCGCAACGACTCACCACTCGCGCACCGGAGGGAGCGGGTCAGGCGGGGGGAGCGTCGAGCCAGAGGACGGGGCGGCCGAGGCCGGCGAGGCCGTGCGGGCCGGCGGTGCGGCGGGCTCCGGTGGCGGCGACGCCGTCGACGGCGAGGACCGCGTCCACCTCTCCGACCCAGCGGCGGGTGTCCTCCAGGCGGCGGGAGACGTCGACGGCGACCCAGACCTGGTCGGGAGCGATGGCGGCGAGGTCCGCGGCGAGCGCGGGCACCCCGTCCACCGCGTCGAGCTCGACGGGGGCGACGATCGCACAGCCGCGACGCACACCGTCGGCGCGGGCGGCCAGCGCGTCGCGACGATCGGCGACCGGGTGCACGTCGGCCTCCACCCCCTCGGCGAGGATGCGGGCGGCCTCGCGCGCATCGGCGCCCAGTCCGATGACCACGGTCAGGTCGCCCTTGCCCTCCAGACGCGCAGGCGGCGGCCCGGCGGGCACCGGCTCGACCGGAACGGCGGCGCGCAGGGCAGCGTCGAGAGCGGCGGCCTCGGCGGCGGTCGGAGCGGAGGGATGTGCTCCGCCTCCGGCGGCCCCGGCCCCCGGCGTGGGCGCGACGGGCGGCAGGGGCGGATCGAGCGTCCGCACGAGGTCGTCGAGGATGGCCTGGAACGCGTGCGAGGACGTCGAGACGGCGGGCGTGACGTCGTCCGACTCGGGCCCGAGCCACTCAGGCCGCGATCGACTCGGCACCTCTCACCACCCCGACGGTCTCGATGTCCGCCCGCACGGCCGTGACCTCCTGGTACGACAGCACCGCGAGCCCGCTCAGCTGCCCGGCGACCAGCCGCCGGATGGCCGGCCGCAGGGCGGGCGCGCACACCAGCACGGCCGAGACGCCGAGGTCGTCCAGCTGGCCGGCGGTCTGCTTGACCGAGGCCATCACGGCCTCCAGACGCGACGGGTCGAGGACGATCTGCGTCCCGGCCTCCGAGGGCCGCAGACCTTCCAGCATCGACTGCTCCAGACCCGGGTCGATCATGATGACGCGCAGCACGTCGCCGTCCAGATGCGGGGCGACGACCGCGGGCCCGAGGGCCGCCCGCGCCGCCTCGATCAGACCCTCGGGGTCGTTGGAGACCTTCGCCCGCAGCGCGAGCACCTCCAGGATGCGCGGGAGGTCGTTGATCGGCACCTGCTCCGCCAGCAGCCCCTGCAGCACGCGCTGCACTTCGGCGAGGGACAGGAGGGCCGGCACGAGCTCCTCCACCGCCGACGGGTTCACCTGCTTGACGCCCTCGGTGAGCTGACGCACGTCCTCCCGGGTGAGCAGTCGCCCGGCGTTCGCGGTGATGATGGACGACAGGTGCGTGATCAGCACGGAGACCCGGTCGATCACCGTGGCGCCGCCGAGCTCGGCGCTGTGCCGCATCTCGCTCGGGATCCACTTGGCCGGCAGGCCGAAGACGGGTTCCACGGTCGGCGTTCCGGGCAGCGAGTCGAGTGCGTCGCCGAGCGCGAGCACGCGGCCGGAGGGCGCCTGCCCGCGACCGGCCTCCACCCCGGCGATCTTGATGACGTAGGTGGACGGCGGCAGCTCGGCCGAGTCGCGCGTGCGCACCGGCGGCACGATCACGCCCAGCTCCAGCGCGATCTTGCGCCGCAGAGCACGCACGCGGGCGAGCAGGTCGTCCGAGGCGCCGCTGACGATGTCGACGAGGTCGGGTGCGAGCGTGATCTCCAGGGCGTGGACCCGCATCTGGTCCATCAGATCGTCGGTGGTCTCCCCCGCCCCGGTGGCGGCGGCGACCGCCTTCTTCGCGGCCTCCACCTTCTTCTGCTCGGCCTGGCGGGTCTTGATGCGCTGGGCGGCCAGGATGAGGAACGCCCCGACCAGCACGAACGGGATGGGCGGCATGCCCGGGATGAGCGCCATGACGATCGCCGCGCATCCCGCGATGGTCAGGGCGTTGCGCGACTGGCTCAGCTGTCCGCTCGCGGTGGTGCCGATATCGCTCTCGGCGTTCGAGCGGGTCACGATCATGCCGGTCGAGACGGCCATGAGCAGCGCCGGGATCTGGGTGACGAGGCCGTCGCCGATGGTCAGCAGCGTGTAGGTGTTGACGGCGTCGCCGATCTCCATGCCGCGCTGGATCATGCCGATCGCGATGCCGCCGACCACGTTGATGATGATGATCAGGATGCCGGCGATCGCGTCGCCCTTGACGAACTTGCTCGCACCGTCCATCGCGCCGTAGAAGTCGGCCTCGGCCGAGACCTCGGCACGGCGCTGACGGGCCTGCTCCTCGGTGATGAGCCCGGCGTTGAGATCGGCGTCGATCGCCATCTGCTTACCCGGCATCGCGTCGAGGGTGAAGCGGGCGCCCACCTCGGCGACGCGCTCGGCGCCCTTCGTCACCACGATGAACTGGATGACCACGAGGATGAGGAACACGACCGCGCCGATGATGATCGACCCGCCGACCGCCACGTGCCCGAAGGCTTGGATGACCTGCCCGGCGAAGCCGTCCCCCAGCACGAGCCGGGTCGAGGCGACGTTGAGGCCGAGCCGGAACAGCGTCGCCACGAGCAGCAGCGACGGGAACACGGAGAAGTCCAGCGGCTTCTTGGCGAACATCGTCGTCAGCAGGATGACCAGCGCGAGCATGATGTTCACGATGATCAGGGTGTCCAGCAGCCAGGCGGGCACGGGGACCACCAGCAGCATGATGATGCCGACGACGCCGATCGGGACGGCGACCTTCGCTCCCAGTCCGTTGCGCGACTTCATGTGAGCCCTCCTAGTGGGGTGGGGGTCATCGTGTGGATGCCGGTGGCCGCACCGCGCGATTTCAGCGACAGGACGAACGCGAGCACGCGCGCCACCGAGTTGTACAGCTCGACCGGGATCTCGTCGCCCAGCGCGCAGCCGGCGTGCAGCGCCCGGGCGAGCGGGATGTCCTTGACGATGGGCACCCGCTCCTCCTCCGCCTTCTCGCGGATGCGCTGGGCGATGACGCCCGACCCCTTCGCGACGACGCGCGGGGCCGACTTGCCCGGCTCGTACTTCAGGGCGATCGCGATGTGGGTCGGGTTCACGAGCACGACGTCGGAGCCGCCGATGGCCGAAATCATCCGGTTGCGACTCATCGCGAGCTGCCGGGCCCGCCGCTGCGAGCGGATCAGCGGGTCGCCGTCGGAGTTCTTGTTCTCATCCCTGACCTCGCGCTTGGTCATGCGCGTCTGCTTGCGGTTGCGGCGCATCACCACGAGCACGTCGAGCGCCGCGAGCACGAGGCCCGCCCCGATGGCGGCCTGCAGCAGGCCGCCCGCGCCCGCCGCTGCGGCCTCCAGGAGGGAGGAGAGCGAGAGGCTTCCGGCCATCAGCAGCACCGGCATCAGCCCCTGCACGACGAGGTAGAGGCCGATGCCGACGACGGCCGACTTGAGCAGCGTCTTCGCCCCCTCCCACAGCGCGCGCATCCCGAACACCCGGCCGACGCCCTTGATGATGTCGAACTGCTCGTACTTGCCCTCGAGCTTCTTGAGGTGCACCCCGCCCTGGGCCGCCGCCGCGCCGATGATCGCGATGGCGCCCACGGCGAGCAGCGCGCCGATCGTCGGCAGGATGCTGGCCAGCCCCGCGCCGAGGGCGGCGACCGCCTTCGCCGGGTCGGGGGACTCGATCACCGAGCGCACCGTGAACATCTGATCGACAGCGGCGTTCGTGCCGAGCTGGATGGTGAAGGGCAGCATGAGGGCGGCCGCGCCGACGCCGATCCATGCTGTGAGATCCTGCGACTTGCCGAGGCGTCCCTTCTCGCGGGCTTCCTTCATCCGCTTCTCGGTCGCCTGCTCGGTGCGTTCCTGGGCGTCGCTCACCGCGTCACCCCCAGGATGGTCTTGACCGCCGAATCGGTGAGCCCGGAGACCACGCCGGGGAGCGCGACGACCACGATCCCCGCGAGCACGACCGTCAACATGATCTTGAGCGGGAAGCCGAGGGCGAACGCGTTGAGGGCCGGAGCGACCCTGGTCAGGAGGCCGAGGCCGACATCGGCGAGGAACAGCACCACGATCAGCGGCCCGGCGATCTGGATCGCGGCGATGAACATCTGCGTGAGCCCGGTGACCATCTCCTTCGCCGGGTCGGTCAGGTCGAAGCCGCCCGCGAGCGGGATGGCGTCGAACGTGCGCACCAGACCGCCGATGATCAGCTGGTATCCGCCGGTGGCGAAGAGGAGGGCCAGCGCGGTCAGCTGGAACAGCCGGGTGAACTGCGCGCCGTTGATCATCGACTGGGGGTCGAACGCCTGGGCCAGCTGGAACCCGCCGAACAGGTCGATGAAGCTGCCGGCCGACTGGATCGCCGAGAACACCAGGAAGACCAGGAAACCGAGCGTCGCCCCCACCGCCAGCTCGCGCACCATGTCGAGCAGGAACGCCCCGGTGTCACCCGACTGGTAACCCGCCCCGACCCGCGGCGCGACCGCGATCGCCAGTCCGATCGCCAGCATCCCCTTCACCTGCGCCGGGAAGCCGTTGTACGAGAACGGCGGGGCGATCACCAGGAACGCCACCATGCGCAACGAGGCCAGCGCCACCGCCTCGATCGTCGCCAGATCGATCGGGATGTACATCAGCCACCGCCGAGCAGGGACGGGATCTTCTCGAAGAGCACGTGGGTGAAGCTGATCAGCTCCGCGATCATCCACTGGCCGCAGATCAGCAGGGCGATGCCGACGGCCGCCGCCTTGGGCACGAACGAGAGCGTGACCTCCTGGATCTGCGTGATCGACTGGATCAGCGAGATCGCGAAGCCCACGACGAGGGCCGTCACCACGATGGGCGCGGCGAGCTTCGCCGTGACCAGGAGGCCCTGCATGGCGATGTCGAGCACGGCGTTGGCGTTCATCAGCCGCCCCGATAGCTCGTGATCAGGCTCGTGACGATGAGGCCCCACCCGTCGACGAGCACGAACAGCAGGATCTTGAACGGCAGCGAGATCATCACCGGCGGGAGCATCATCATGCCCATCGACATCAGTGCCGCGGAGACCACCATGTCGATCACGAGGAACGGCACGAAGATCACGAAGCCGATGATGAACGCCGCCCGCAACTCGGAGATCATGAACGCGGGGATGAGGGTCAGCAACGGCACCGAGGCCGCGTTCTCCGGGTTGGGCCGGCCCGCCGCGCGGGTCATCAGCGCGATGTCCTCTTCACGGGTGTGCGCCGCCATGAAGCCGCGTAGCGGCACCTCCGCCGCGTGGAGGGCGCCGGTGAAGTCGATGTGCCCGTTCAGGTAGGGCTGCACGGCGAGGTTGTTGATGTCGACCAGCACCGGGCTCATGATGAACAGGCTGAGGAACAGGGACAGCCCGGCGAGCACCTGGTTCGGCGGGATCGACGGCAGGGCGAGGGCGTTGCGGGTGATCGCCAGGACCACGAAGATCTTCGTGAACGACGACATCATCAGCAGCAGCGCCGGAGCGACCGACAGGACGGTGATGCCGAGCAGCGTCAGGATCGCGGCACTCGGAGTGCCGTTCGGACCGTTGATGTCGACGGTGATCCCGCCGGTTCCGCCCGGACCGGCGGGGCCGTTCGGCGTCGGCACCGGGGTCGGCTCGGCGTGGGCGGTCGCGGCGGTGAGCAGCAGGAACGCGGCCGCGATCAGGGCGACGAGGACGATGGCGACCAGGAGGCGCGGGAGGCGCGACGGCGTTCGGATCGCCTCACCGGGCACGGGACGCGGGCGCAGGGCGCGCGCGTCGGAGGCGGCCGTCACTTCTTGGGCCGCACCGCCGAACTCGCCTGCCGCCATGTTGCCGGGGACAGGATCGAGCCTTTGAGTGCCTCGTCGAAGAGCGAGGCGCGTCCCTGCGCCGTGAGGAAGTCGGCATCCTGCCTGGTGTCCGTGCTGCTGGTGGTGCTGGTACTGCTGTTGGAGCTGGAGTTGCTGGTGGAGCCGGTGCTGCTGTTGCTGCCGGCGCTGGTCGTGGCCGCAGCGGTCTCCTGCGCGATCTCGCCCGGGGCGGGGAGGTCCTTGGCGAACGTCTTGCGCACCGCCTTGAGCGGGCGGACGTCCGCGTCGTGCGGTCGCTCCCCCGTGTGCAGCACGCTGACCTGTCGCTCGGTGACGCCGAGGACGAACCGGTTGCCGTCCACGTCCACCACGACGACGGAGGCCTTCGGCCCGACGCCCTGACGGCCCACCACGTTCACGGCGTTGGTCCGCCGAGCGGCACCGCGGCCCTTCGTCACTCGCCGCTGCACGTACCAGAGCACCAGCACGATGACGGCCAGCACGACGAGCACGCGCAATGCGATGAACACGGTCTCCACGGCCTACTCCTGCGCGTCGTTCGACAGGGAGGGGCGGCGGAGGGTCACGCAGCGCACTATCGGCCGCCCTCCCCCACCCGTTAGGCACCTCCCTTTCCCCCTCCGCGATCTGGACCAAATGTCGCGAATGGGGCGCCGCAAGGTCACATTTGGTCCAAATCTCCCGGGCGTCATGCGGCGGGCGGGCGTGGGAGGCTGGCGGGGTGAGCGGAACGGACATCGAGATGGCGCGGATCGCGGGCGGCACCGTGCAGTTGCACGACGCGCGCCGCAAGCGCCGGTGGAGCGTGGAGTTCGAGCCGTTCGAGATCGGCGTGTTCGCGGTGACGCAGGAGCAGGCGGCGGAGCTGATCGGACTGCCGTCGTCGCACCCGCGGCGACCGGTCACCGGCGTCAGCTGGCTGCGGGCCGTGCGGTTCTGCAACGCCGCGTCGGAGTGGGAGGGGCTCGACCCCGCGTACGCCTTCGACGGCGAGGACGTGACCTGGCACGTGGATGCGGACGGCTTCCGGCTGCCGACCGAGGCGGAGTGGGAGTTCGCCTCCCGCGCCGGCTCCACCGGGGCCCACTACGGGCCGCTGACGGAGGTCGCGTGGACCAGCGCCGACGGCCTCACGGCGCCCGCGGACGTGGGTGGCCGGCTCCCGAACCTGAACGGCCTCTTCGACACCCTCGGCAACACGTGGGAGTGGTGCTGGGACCTCCTCGACCCGGCGCGGTACGACGACTACCGGGTGTTCCGCGGCGGCGGCTTCGCCGACGACGCCTGGAGCGCGCGGGCGTCCACCCGCCGCGGCGGCCCGCCGCGTTCGACCCACGAGGACGTCGGCTTCCGGGTCGCCCGCGGCGGATTCGACGCGCAGGACGCCGCCCAGGGCTGGTCGCTCGCCGCCGACCGCGAGCGCGCCGACGTCAGCGGCCCCCTCCCACCCGGCTGGACCCCGCGCCGCTGACCCGCGCCGCCATCGAGGCGGCGAATCATGCGCCGTCTCGATGCTTTTCGTGCGATTATTCGCCGTCTCGGCGGCGGACGGCTCGGCGGTGGACGGCTAGTCGAGCTCTTCGGCGGTGTCGAGGATCTTGGTGATGCGCACGGCGTAGTCCTGGTCGACCACGACGATCTCGCCGTGGGCGATCAGGCGGCCGTTGAGCAGCACGTCGGCGGGCGACCCGGCCGACCGGTCGAGCTCGATGACGGCTCCCGGCTCCATGGCGAGGACGTCGCGGACGGCCATGCGGGTGCGGCCGATCTCGACCGTGAGCGCCATTTCGACGTTGCTGATGCGGGCGAGCTTGCCCGCGATGGCGGCCGAACCGAGCGAACGCTCCGCCAGCGGCTCGCGGCCGCGGATCGCGAACCAGCCCGCGACGCCGGTCGCGCCGTTCAGGGCGAAGACCGTCGTGGCGGGGTCCGCGAAGAACTCCTCGGCCTCGTCCACCCGCGCATCGTCCAGCACACCGGCGCCGAGGGTGTCGCTGGCGGACTCGAGCGCGGGCTGGAGCACATCCTGCAGCGCGACGACGGGCGAACCGTCCGCGCCGTCGTCGACGAGGGCGGGGGCCTCCAGCAGCACGATCGCGAGGTCGGCGGAATACGCGCCGACGAAGCTCGCGACGACCGCGGTGCCGACCTGCCCGGCGAAGGCGCCGGAGGTCTCCAGCAACGGGCTGAGCGGCGCGCCGGTGGGCAGCACGCCCGCGAGCGCCTGAGCGGCCGTCTGGGCCTGCGCGAGGGAGAGAGCGGCGCCGGTAGCGGTGGCCATGTTCATCGGTTCAGTCCTCTGTCTTCACGATCACGCAGGCCAGCCGGGAGCCGCTGGAGCCCAGCGCTGCACCGGCCACGGGGTGTCCCCCCACGGCGAGATCGAACGGTCGGTGGTGCGGATGCGGGAGGGGCAGCAGGTCGCCGACCGCCAGCCCGAGCACGACGCTCGGCTTCACGCTGGCCGGCGCGAGCCTCAGGGAGACGTCGACGGGCACGCGGGCGAGCTGCGCGTCCACCAGCTCGCGGGCGTTCTCGGCGCTGTGCGTCGGATTGGTCTCGCCGAGCTGCGGGAGCAGCACGACCGCCGGCAGCGCGACGGTGGCCTCGGCGAGGCTCTCGCCGACGCGCAGCTCGAAGGCGGCGACGATCATCAGTTCCGCGGTCGCGGCCGCCTGCGCGAACTGCGAGTTGTACTGGATGGCGTCCACGGCGATCGGCGTGGCGAGCAGGGAGCCGAGGGAGTAGCGGAGGTCTTCGAGCGCGTCATCCATCAGGCGGCGCACGAGCGCGTGCTCGATCTGCGTGAAGGTGCGCTCGTTCGCGACGGGGACGCCGGTGCCGCCCAGCATCGCGTTCACCCAGGAGAGCGCCGCCACGGTGGGGAACTGGATGACGCCCTTCGGGGCAACCCCGTCGAGTTCGCACAGCACCATCGCCGTCGTGGCCGGCAGCGCCGCCGCGTACTCGTCGTACGTCTGCATCTGCACGGACATGCACGTCACCTGGCTGAGCACGCGCACCTTGGCCGTCAGCTGGGTCGCCCACTGCCGGGCGAAGGTCTCGAAGGCCAGCT
Organism: Leifsonia aquatica H1aii; assembly: GCF_000633535.1. Taxonomy (GTDB): domain Bacteria; phylum Actinomycetota; class Actinomycetes; order Actinomycetales; family Microbacteriaceae; genus Leifsonia; species Leifsonia aquatica_A. The sequence continues at coordinate 286,210 of NZ_AYMR01000011.1, forward strand.
CCAGCACCCGCGAGTGCTCGCGCGCCAGCGTGGTCGGCCGCCGGAAGTCGTACACCGGCGCCTCGGGCGCGAGCGGAGCGGGCAGGGAGGTCACGAGAGGCTCTATCGGCAGGCGCGGCGGGCGCGTTAGGCGGCGGTGCACATCCTGTGCCCCCTCTAACGCAGACCGCCCCTGCGCCGATAGTGCCCCTGTGACGGCTCACCCGGAGCCGAGACCAGGATTCGCGCCCATGATCGTCGTCACCCGATTGAACGACAGCCAGTTCGCGGTCAACCCGGATCTGATCGAGCGCATCCACGCCAGTCCCGACACGACGCTCGTGATGGTGGACGGTGCCAAGTTCATCGTCACGGAGTCGATGGCCGAGGTCATCGAGAAGATCGCCGCATACCGGGCCCGCGTGATCGCGCTGGCCCACGACCTGCCGGCCGCCGGCCCCCGTCCGGTGCCCGCCCCCGCGGACCAGCAGGAAGGCCTGCGCGCCGTCCCCCTGCACGCACGGAAGAAGTAGCGAGGAACACCCCCCATGGATCCGGCAACCATCATCGGCATCGTCCTGGCGTTCGGCTCCGTCGTCGCGATGGTGACACTGGAGGGCGGGCACCTGACCGCACTCCTGCTGCCCGCCCCGATGGTGCTGGTGTTCGGGGCGACGATCGCCGTCGGCATCGCCAGCGGCACGATCAAGGACTTCCTCATCGCGGTCAAGGCGCTGCCCAGCGCGTTCCGCGGCAAGATCGACCCGCCGCAGCAGGTCATCGACGAGGTGGTACGGCTGGCCGAGACCGCCCGCTCCAACGGCCTGCTCGCGATGGAGCAGGAGGCCGAGGGCGTCACCGACCCCTTCCTCAAGCGCGCCCTGCAGAACATCGCGGACGGCACGGACGGCGACGAGCTGCGCATCCTGCTCGAGGACGAGATCGCGACCCGGTCCAAGCAGAGCCGCATCGCGGCCAAGTTCTTCTCCTCGATGGGCGGCTACGCGCCGACCATCGGCATCATCGGCACCGTCGTGTCGCTGACCCATGTGCTCGAGAACCTCGACGACCCCGGCCACCTCGGCCCGATGATCGCGAGCGCCTTCGTCGCGACCCTGTGGGGCCTCCTGTCGGCGAACTTCCTCTGGCTGCCGATCGGCGCCCGGCTGCGCCGGCTCTCCGAGCTCGACGTCGAGCGCATGAACCTGCTGATGGAGGGCGTGCTCGCGGTGCAGTCCGGCAGCCAGCCCCGCCTGCTCGGCGAGCGCCTGCGCGCGATGGTCCCCGGCGGCGACTCCGCGAAGGGCGGCGGCAAGGCGACCGAGAAGGCGGCTAAGGCCGCGGCCAAGGCTCCCGCAGAAGAAGCGGCCTGACGTGTCCGCCCGTCGCCGGCGCAAGCACGAGGAGCCGGAGGAGCACGAGAACGAAGAACGCTGGATGGCGTCGTACATGGACATGGTCACCGTGCTCATGTGCATGTTCATCGTGCTGTTCGCCATGTCCACGGTCGACCAGAAGAAGTTCGAGGCGCTGAAGAACTCCCTCGCCACCGGCTTCGGGCAGGTGAAGACCGAGAAGATCGACACGGCGAGCGGTGTCGTCGTCCCGCCCGCGCAGGTCGACCAGAAGGGCGACACGACCGACCTCCAGCTCGCTCAGCAGGAGGCCCAGAACCTCGAGCGCATCCGCGACGCCATCCAGGCCGCACTCACCCGCGACGGGCTGCAGGACGCGGTGCAGATGAAGATCGACGCCCGTGGCCTGACGATCGGCCTGGTCGGCAGTTCCACGTTCTTCGACTCGAACCACGCCGAGTTGAGCGCCACCGCGGTGCGCGTCCTCGACGACATCGGCCCGGTCATCGCCCCGGAGGTCTACCAGGTTTCGGTCGAGGGCCACGCCGACGTACGCCAGCCGGGCGCGCCGTACCCGACCAACTGGGAGCTCTCGGCGGGCCGCGCCACGAGCGTGCTGCGGCACCTGGTGGAGTCGGACGGCTTCCCCGCCGAGCGCATCGCCGCCATCAGCTTCGGCTCAGCCCGGCCGATGGCGACCGCGACCGGGACCTCCGATCAAGACCTCGCCCTCAACCGCCGCGTGGACGTGGTGGTGCTGTCGTCGCAGCCGGACCGCATCCGGGAGCTCATCCCCCAGGCGATGCAGAGCGGCACGACCCCCGCAGGGGCGACCACCGGCGGCTGATGCGGCGCCTGCCTGTGGGCGTCCGCCCTCACCGCAACGGCGCCGGGCGGACCCGCACCGGCGCGAGCCAGGCGGCGACGATGACCGCGGTGATGGCGCCCGCGCACATGATGGCGGCCAGCACGACGACCTGGAACCGGCCTGCCTCCAGCGGCGACACTCCCCCGAAGATCGCGCCGACGAAGGCGCCGGGCAGCGTCACCAGTCCCGTGGTCTTGGTCTGGTCGACCGAGGGGATGAGCGCCGAGTAGACCGCGGTCCGTGCCTGGTGGATGGTCGACTCCCTGGGCGTCGCGCCGAGGGCGAGCCAGCCCTCCACCTCGTCCCAGTGGTCGTCGACGGCCTCGGTGAACCGGCGGCCCGAGAGGGTCGCGATGCTCATGGAGTTGCCGATCACGATGCCGCCGATGGCCAGGGCGTAGCGGGCGCTCAGCTCGATGGCGCCGGTCGCGAAGACCACGACCGCGGTGACGCCGACACCGATCGCCATGGCGGACGCCATCATCGCCGCGTGGCCGGTGCTCCAGCCCACCCGCCGCGTGGCCGTCATGGCCGCCACTGCGAACATGACGAGCAGGGCGAGCGACACCCAGAGCGCGCTGGTGATGACCCCGGACAGGACCACGCTGATCACCGCGAGCTGCGCAGCGCCCCGCACGATGGCGAGCACCGGAGCCCAGCGGTGCGGGACGCGGTACACGGCCAGCACCGCCGTCGCGATGAGCGCCAGCACGGCGACTCCGAGCAGCGTGGGGGCGAGCTCGCGGACGATCGGCACGGGGAGAGCCTATTCTCCGCGCCTCCTCGAGGCCGGGATGACATTTCCCGACCGCCGGCCTACCGCGCGTGTTAGGGCGCGCGAAACACTGGGAATCCGGGCCTGGAGGCCGTGCACGCCGGCGATCTCTGCCATTGTCGAAGGGCGAAGGGGAGTAGCTCAGCATCCGGCTCCGGGTGCGCGGCACGTCGACATACTGGCTCGCGAAGACGCGGCCCGGCGTGCCTCCCGATCATCGGGCGAGCGAGACCTTCGGTCATCAGCACACGATGACCGGGCCCCTCACGTCGTACCTGCCCGGTCGTCACGATCGGAAGGCAGACCATGGACACGCGGACGACCGGCAGCGCCCGGCGCTTGGTGATCCCCCTCGGAATCGTCGCCCTGGTGGCGGCGCAAGGCGTGGCGCTGCGGCTGAGCGGCGCGGAACCGGCGCCGCTCGTCGGCATCCTGATGTTCGGTGTCGCGATCGTGGCCGCCGCGTTCGCGCTCGCCTGGGCCGGCGAGGCCGCCGAGGTGGACATCTCGGGCGGCCTCGCCGTCGGCCTCCTCGCGATCATCGCGATCCTCCCGGAGTACGCGATCGACCTCTACTTCGCGTTCACCGCGGGAAGCGACCCGAGCCAGGCGCAGTACGCGGCGGCCAACATGACCGGTTCGAACCGGTTGCTGCTCGGATTCGGCTGGCCGTTCATCCTCCTGGTGGCGTTCCTGGTCTATCGGTCGGCTCGGGCGCGCCGCCGTCCCGTGGATCCGGATGTCAGTCGCCGGCCGTTCGCCGTGCGTCTTCCCGGTGACAACCGGGTCGAGCTCGGGCTGCTGATGATCGCGTCGGTGCTGACCCTGGCCATCCCGCTCACCGGTCAGATCCACGTGCTGCTCGGTGTCGTGCTGCTCGCCCTCTTCGTCTACTACCTGTGGAAGATGTCACGGGGCGAGAGCGAGGAGCCCGAGCTCGTCGGCGTCCCCGCGGCGATCGGCGGCCTGCCGACGGTCGCGCGCCGGGCGACCGTGATCGGCATCTTCGTGCTCGCGGCCGTCGTGATCCTCCTGCTCGCCGAGCCCTTCGCCCACAGTCTCATCGCGGGCGGCCGCGCCGCGGGGATCGACGACTTCCTCCTGGTGCAGTGGCTCGCGCCGCTCGCCTCCGAGGCGCCGGAATTCGTCATCGCGATCATCTTCGCGATGCGCGGCAAAGCGGCGATGGGGGTGGGCATCCTGCTCGCGAGCAAGGTCAACCAGTGGACGGCCCTGGTGGGGACGCTGCCGATCGCCCACGCGCTGGGCGGCGGCGGATGGGCGCTGCCGATGGACGGGCGCCAGGTCGAGGAGTTTGTCCTCACCGCGACGCAGACGCTGCTCGGCGTGGCCATGCTGCTGACCCTGCGCTTCTCGGGCCGCTGGGCGACGGCGCTGTTCGTGCTCTTCGCCGCCACCTTCGTCTTCACCGGGACCGAGGCCCGCTGGGTCGTCTCGGGCGTCTACGCCGCGCTCGCGGTCGTCCTGTTCGCGATCCGCTGGCGCACCCTGTGGCCCACGCTTCGTGCACCGTTCGTCACGGCCGTCGACGATGAGCTGCCCGAAGGCCGTCCCGTCCCAGTGGCCGCACGGGAATGAAGGCGGGGGCCGCGTGTCCGACAACCCCCCGGTCCAGACACGCGGCCCCTCGCGGCATCCCGGAGGAATTGAGCCGAATGCCATCCCGGGAGCGTGCGGGCCACCCCGCTGGGGCGCCCTTATGAGGGAAATGTGCGTCGTCCCGGATTCGTCTCACACTTTTTTCGGATTCGTCGTCCGGCGGGCCTCCGCCCTCACGCGCAGCCGCACTCGTCCCCGTCGCAGCAGCCCGGCTCGACGTAGAGGACGACGCGCAGGAGCTCGTCCAGCGCGGGCGCCAGGTGGCCGTCGGCGAGGCGGTACCACATGCGGCGCCCGTCCGGCATCGCCTCGACGAGCCCGCAGCCGCGGAGGCAGGCGAGCTGGTTGGACATGACCTGCCGCGAGACGCCCAGCGCCTCGGCCAGGTCGGACGGGAAGGCCGGGGCCTCGCGGAGGGCGAGCAGGATCCCGACGCGGGTCGGGTCCGAGAGGGCGTGCCCGAAGCGGGCGAGGGCTGCGGTGTGGGTGACCGTCGCCGCGGGCGTCGTGAGGGTCATGAGTCGAGAGTACAGCCGATGCTGAATCCACGGTGGACGCGCGCGGTCGGCGCGGACGGTCTCGGCGCACGCGATAGCGTCGCAGCATGGCGGACTGGGCTGTGATCATCAATGGAATGCCGGGGTCGGGCAAGACCACGCTCGCGCGTCCCCTCGGCGAGGCGCTCGGGCTGGCCGTCGTCTCCAAGGACGCGGTGAAGGAGGCGCTGGCCGATGCGGTGCCCGGTCTGCCGACCCAGCGTCTCGGTGCGATCGCCTCGGACGCCATGTGGTCGTTGGCCGGTCTGATCGAGGGTCCCGTCATCGTCGAGTCCTTCTGGGCCTCGGGACGGGACGACCGCTACTTCGACCTCGGACGAGCGGCGGCAGGGATCCGGAACGGGGTGGAGCTCTGGTGCGAGGCCCCCGAAGCCACGGTCCGTGAACGTTTCCTCACCCGGCCACGGCACCACGCCCACGCCGACGCCGGGCGCCTCGAGGAGTGGACCGACTTTCTCCGCACGGCGCGCCCGATCTCGGGATTCCCGGTGCTCCGCGTGCCCACCGAGCGGGAGGTCGACATCCCTAGGCTCGCGGTGCAGATCCGTGCGGCTCTGCGCGATAGCGCCTCCGGCGAGCGGCCCTGAACCGGACGGTGCGCCCCTCCCGGTCGGGATGAGCGCACCGTCGTGGATGTCGCAGCGGTCGAACCGCTAGCGCTTCAGGTTGGTCAGCTCCTGGAGCACCTCGTCGGAGGTGGTGATGATGCGGGCGTTCGCCTGGAAGCCGCGCTGGGCGACGATCAGGTTGGTGAACTCCTGCGACAGGTCGACGTTCGACATCTCGAGGGAGCCGCCCTGGATGTTGCCGAGGCCGTCCTCGCCGGGGCCGCCGAGCTGGGCGGCGCCCGAGTTGACCGTGGCGCGGTAGGTGGAGCCGCCGGCCTTCTCGAGACCGCCCGGGTTGACGAATGTCGCCAGCGCGATCCGGGCGACGGCCTGCTTGTCGCCGTTGGAGAACAGGCCGATGATCGTGCCGTCCTTCGAGAGGGTGAACGACTCGAGCGTGCCGGCGGCACGGCCGTTCTGGTCCTTGAAGGCGACGGTCGAGAGGCCGGAGTAGCCCGAGACGGTGCTCAGGTTGACGTTGACGCCGCCGACGGTGAGCGCGCCTCCGGTCGCGAGCACGCCGTTGTTGAACGTGATCGCACCGGTCGCCGTGTTGGCACCGTCGGAGCCGGAGACGTCCCATCCCGTGGCCGACTTGGTGAAGGTGAGCGTCAGCTTGCGTTCGGTGCCGTTGGCGTCGTAGACCGAGATGTCGCGCACGAGCTGAGCGCCGACGGCGGCGTCGGAGGGGAGGTTGCCGTTGACATTCGCCGAGGTACTGGCCGAGGCCGGGGTCACGGCCTTCAGCGGGATGGTGATGTCCGTCATCGCCCCGCCCTGCTGGATGACGCCGTTGACGGCGTTCCAGCCCTGCAGGATCGCGCCGCCGGGGCCGACCAGTCGGCCGAGGGCGTCGGGGTCGAAGGAGCCGGCGCGGGTGTAGACCGTCTCGCCACCGACGTTGGTGACGAAGAAGCCGTCGCCGTTGATCATCATGTCGGTCGAGCGGCCGGTGGCCTGCGCCGCGCCCTGGGTGAAGTTGGTCGAGATGCCGGCCACGAGCACGCCGAGGCCGATCTGCGCCGGGTTGGTGCCGCCGGTCTGGCCCTGCGGACCGCCCGCGCCCTGGACGAGCTGCGAGAGGGTGTCCTGGAACTGGACGGCCGACGACTTGAAGGCGGTGGTGTTGACGTTGGCGATGTTGTTGCCCGTGACGTCGAGCATGGTCTGGTGGGACCGGAGGCCGGAGATTCCGGAGTAGAGAGAGCGGAGCATGGCGCTGCCTTTCTGTGGATGCTGCGGGGCGGAGGTGTCAGGAGGCGGTGGTCGGGTCCGTCGGGGTCGACGGAGGTGTCGGGGTGACCACGCCCAGAATCGCGTCGAGGTTGATCTTCGCGTCGCCGACGGTGACGATCGGGACCGCCCCCGCGTAGGAGACAGAGCTGGCGACGCCGGTCTGGGTGTCGCCGTTCTTGTCCAGGTAGCTGACGGTGTGGCCGATGAGCTGGGCGGCAGCCGAGCGCATCTGCAGGGCGAAGCCCTCCTGGCTGGTGGTGTCCAGGTTGGTGAGCTTCTCCATCATGGCCAGCTGGGTGGTCTGCGAGATCATCTGGTTGGTGTCCATCGGCGAGCTCGGGTCCTGGTTGCGCAGCTGGGTGACCAGCAGTTGCATGAAGGCCTCACTGTCGAGGGTCTGCTTGGGCGTACGCGTGGGCTGGGTGGTGTAGATCCCGTTCTTGGCGGTGCTGTCGGTTCCGGTGACGGCGTCGACCACGGTGGCTCCCTTCTTGGTGCTGAGTCGGTCGTCGTCAGACGATCAGGTCGATGGAATGGGCGAGGCCGTCCGCCGGAGCGGGTGCCGCGCCCGCGGCGGACAGGTGCTCTCCGAGCGACGCGGCGCGCGAACGTCCCCCGGCCTCGGGCGGCGCAGAGAGGCGGCCGTCGGGACCGCCGTGCTGCGCGGACCCGTGCTGCGGCGAGCCCTGCTGGGACGACGGCTGGTTCTGCGATGAGAGGTCGAGCGTGCCGCTCAGCCCGGCGCCGCTCAGGTCGCGTCGCAGGTCCGGCAGGATCGCGCGGAGCGCGTCGCGTCCGGCGTCCGTCGGGGCGAAGAGCTCGACCCGCACCCCGTCACCGCCGACGTGCGCGCGTACCGTGACGGGTCCGAGGGTGTCGGGAGTGACGTGCACCGTCATGACGTGTTCGCCCGCGCCGGCGGCGGCGAGCGTGAACACGGGGCGGGCGAGTTGCGTGCCGAGCGTCGGCGCGTGGTGCGGCGCCGTCACGGACGCCGCCGTCGCAGCGGCGGGTGGTGCGAGCGGCTGCGGCGCGGCCGGCGCGGAGGCGGACATCGGCGCGGGAGCGGAGGCGGCCGGTGCGGGTGCCTGCTGATCCGCCCGGCGCGCTGTTTCGGGACCGGCCGGGCGGGCGGGTTCCACGGTCACCGGTGCGGCGCCGGCCTCTGTCCGGCCCGCGCCGGTGGCCGCGACGTGTGCTGCAGGGGCGGAGCCGTCCGCCCGGGCAGCAGACGACGGCGCGGGGTCGACGGGCACGGGGACGGCGGACGCTGTCGGGCCGGTGGTGCGTGGCGTCGCGGTGGCGGCAGGGTCTCCCTCCGTGCGTGCCACGGCCGGAGCGGAGGCCGACGCGTCCGCAGAACGTGTAGGAGCGGCTGCCGCGGTGCTCGGCGGCGCCACGGGTACGTCCTCCGCGGCAGCGGGCGCGGTCGCTCCTGCCGCGGCGGGCGTGCCTCGCCGACCCTGCTCCGCGGCCGCGGCAGCGAGTCGGCCCGTGGTGGGGTCGGGGGTCGTGGCGGCAGCGATGGCCGTCGCCGAGGCAGGGAGCGCCGCGTCCGCCTGCGCGCCGGCGGTCGTGACGGCGGTCGCCGGGAAGGCTTCCCCGGCGGTGTCCCGCGTCGCAGATCCTACGGCGCCGGCCGGAGTGCCGGTCGGAGCCGCGGGCAGCGCGAGGGGAGGAGCGACGGTCGCGGCGGCGGAGGGGTCGGCGGTGGCGCCGCCTGAGGGAGCGCTCGGCGTCGTCGTGGCGTCCGTCCCGGGTGCATCGGCGGACCTGGTCGTGGCGTCCGTCCCACTCGGTGCCGTCGCGGCCTCCGGTCCGGACCCACCCACTGCCTTCCGCGCCGGGCTCGCCGAGTGGTCCGCGTGGCGCCCGGTGCGGGCGTCCCGCCGGTCACGGGCATCCCGCTGGTCACGGGTGTCCGAGGTCTCCCGGCCGTCGCGCGCCGGTCCCGGCCGGGAGGCGCGCTCCGCGGCCGCACCGTCGAGGAGCGCCGCGAAGGCATCCCCGCCCGACGCACGCGCCCCCGTGCTCTTCGACGCGGGCGCAGCGGGCGCCGCCGCCGTGGGCGCGCCTCCGACCGCCGCGGGGCTCATCGCGAGCTCCCCTGCAGCATGGACGAGAAGAGCGAACGCAGGGCGTCCGACTGGGCCGTCGAGAGCGCCGTCCCGGACAACGCCGACGTCGGCGCGGCAGAGACCGCCGCCGAGGAGGTCGCGGCGGAGGCCTGCGGCACCACCCGGCGGATGGTCACGATGTCCGAATCGGTGAGCCAGTTGTTCACGAGACTGACGTTGCGTCCCTCGCTCGGCGCATGGATCACCTTGCCGTCGCCGGCGTAGATGACGATGTGCTCGCCGCCGTTGCACACGATGATGTCCCCCGGCTGCGCCTGCGCCAGCGACGGGACCTCGGTGCCGACGGTGGACTGGCCCGAGACGAGCCGCGGCACGTCGATGCCGAGGTCCTTGAACACGCGCTGCACAAGGCCCGAGCAGTCGAGACCCGAAGCGCTCGTGCCGCCGAAGACGTAGGGCACGCCGAGGTACTTCTTCGCGTCCGCGACGACGTCGGCGCCCGTCACTCCCCCGCTCGAGGCGGGGGCATCGGTGGTGCCGCCGAGTGCCTGCGTGAGGGCGGTGGCGAAGTCGGTCGTGCCGGTCGACGACGAGGCGGCGGAGGCGGAGGCGGCCTTGCCGGTCGTCGTCACGCTGTCGAGCTGCACGATCGCCGCCTGGATCTGCGCGATCCGGCCGATCGCATCCGTCACGGTCATGCCCCGCTCCTCCGTCCGTCCGTCGACCGGTCGCGCTGCCACGCCCCGGTCGCGATCTCGTCGATGGCCGCCTGCTCGGCCCCGAGGTCGCTCGCGGCGAGCTCGGACGCGTGGCGCGCCTCCAGTTTCTCCAGCCCGACGGCGCGCTTCTTCGCCTCCGTGAAGGCCTCCTGCGCCTGCTCGGCCTCGGCGTCGGCGTGCGCCGCGAGGGCCGTCAGGTCGGCGAGCATGCTCCGGGAGGAGGCGCGGGCCGCGGCGAGCGCGAACAGCGTGCTCGCGTCGGTCGCCTCGACCGGCACGGCATGCAGGGCCGCGATGGCGCGCACCTGCCGCTCCCCCACGTCGCGCTTCAGCGCGTTCGCTGCGGCGAGATCGCTCGCCGCGTGGTCCTTCTCGATCTGCCGCAGCCGCAGCAGGCCGGCCAGGGGGAACGTGCGTGCCATCAGACCCCTCCCATCGTCGCGACGAGCGCGCCCAGGCGCGCCCACGATTCCGCCGAGGGCGCCGGCTCGCCGATGCTCTGGCGCAGGAACGCGTTGATCGCGTCCTCGTGGGCGACGGCGGCGTCCACCCGCGGGTTCGTGCCCGGTTTGTAGGCGCCGACGTCGAGCAGGTCCTGTGCCGCCACTTTCGCCGCGAGGGTGGCGCGCAGCGCGGTGGCCGCCGCCCGCTGCTCCGGCGAGGTCACCCGGGTCGCGAGACGCGAGACGGAGCCGAGCACGTCCACCGAGGGGAAGTGACCGACGACCGAGAGCCGCCGGTCGAGCACGACGTGACCGTCCAGGATGCTGCGGGCCGCGTCGGCGATCGGCTCGTTGTGGTCGTCGCCGTCGACCAGCACGGTGTAGAGACCGGTGATCGAACCGCGCTCTCCGGTTCCGGCGCGCTCCAGCAGCTGGGCCAGCAGGGAGAAGGTCGAGGGCGGATAGCCGCGCGTCGCCGGGGGCTCGCCGGCCGAGAGGCCGATCTCCCGCTGGGCCATCGCCACGCGGGTCAGCGAGTCCATCATGAGCACGACGTCGGCACCCTGGTCGCGGAACGACTCGGCGATGCGGGTCGCGGCGAACGCTGCGCGCAGCCGCATGACCGCCGGTTCGTCCGACGTGGCGACCACCACGATCGAGCGGGCGAGGCCGGCCGCGCCCAGATCGTCCTCCAGGAACTCGCGCACTTCGCGACCGCGCTCCCCCACCAGCGCGATGACCGAGATGTCGGCCTCCGTGCCGCGCGCGATCATCGACAGCAACGACGACTTGCCGACGCCCGAACCGGCGAAGAGGCCGAGGCGCTGACCGCGTCCGGCGCTGACCATCGTGTCGAGCACGCGCACGCCGAGCCCGAGGGGCGTCAGGATGCGCGCTCGGCGCATGGCATCGGGCGCGCGGTTGTCGAGCGGCACGAAGCCGTCCGGTTCGATCGGCCCCCTGCCGTCGATCGGACGGCCGAGCGCGTCGATCACCCGGCCGAGCATCCCTCGGCCGGTGGGGACGAGCAATGGGGTGCGGACGGCCCGGACGGGGGCGCCGGCGGCGACGCCGGTCAGGCGGCCGTACGGCATCACGCGCACCGCGTCGGCGGTCGTCGCGACCACCTCCGCGTGGACGCCGGGAGCGTCGCCGATCGTCACCAGATCACCGATCGCCGCCGGGACGCCCTCGACCTCGGCTCCGAGGCCGACGACGGCCTTCACCCGGCCGACGCGCTCCGGTGCGGCCTCCCGCACGGCGTCGTCCCAGCGGGGCAGGGTCGCGGTCATGAGAGGGCCTCCCTGGCCCGCGCGAGCGCGGTCGCGACCCGGGCGTCGAGCCACCCGGTCGGTAGCTCGCCGATCGCGTCGCCGGGCGCGAGGGCCGGGTCGGGCAGGAGGCGCACGGTCGGCCGGTCCGCTCCCGCTTCCGCATCCGCCTCCGCCAGCAGCGCCAGGTCCTCCGGGTTCAACCGCACCGTCGCGACGGCCCCGGCCGTCTCGCCCGCGAGCGCACGCGCGACGGCCGCACGCGCGGCCGCGACCCGATCGCCGAGCACATCGCCGACCACGGCCGAGGCAAGTTCGAAAGCAGCCTCGACCAGCACGTCCTCGACCTCGGTCAGCACCGGGACGGTGGCCTCGCGGAGCTCGACCGCAGCGGAGCGCAGGGCGTGAGCCAGCACCGCGATGCGTGCGGCGGTCCGCTCCTCCTGCTCGAGGCGGGCGTCCTCGGCCGCCGCCAGCCAGGCCGCCTGCTCCTCGGCCGCCGCACGGCGGCCGTCCGCGAAGCCGGTCGCGTACCCGCGGGAGCGCGCCGCGGCGAGCGCGGCCTGCTCCTGCACGGTCTCCGTCAGCACCGGGATCGCGAGAGGAGCGAAGGCGGTGTCATTCGACATACGCGTCCTCGTCTCCACGCTGGACGGTGATCACGCCGGTGGCCTCCAGGTCGCGGATCGCCCGCACGATCGCCGCACGGGCGTCCTCCACCTGCGACAGCCGCACCGGGCCGAGCATGCGGACCTCGTCCGCGAGCACCTCCCGGTTGCGCTCGGACAGGTTGGCCGTGATGGTCTCCTCGACCGCCGAGGGGGCGCCCTTCATCGCGACCGCGAGGATCGCGACGTCCACTCCGCGCAGCACCTGCTGCACGTCGCGCGCCTCCAGGCGCACGATGTCCTCGAAGGTGAGCATGCGCGAGCGCACCTCCTCGGCGAGCTCCGGATCGCGCAGCTCCAGCGATTCCAGGAGCGCCTTCTCGGTGCTGGCGTCAGCCCGGTTGATGATGTCGACGAGCGGCTGCACCCCTCCGACGGCATCGCTCGCGGTACGCGCGGCGACGACGGCGCTCGCCCGCTGCTTCAGCGTGTCGGCGACCACGCGCACGGCATCGGGGCTGGGCGATCCCATGGTGGCGATCGAATGCGCGACCTCGGTCCTGGCCGCGTCGTCGAGCCCGCTCAACACCCGCGAGGCCTGGTCGGCACGCAGATGCGCCAGCACGAGGGCGCTGGTCTGCGGCAGCTCCCCCGCCAGCAGCATCTGCACCTGGCCGGGCTCCACGGCGTCGAGGAACTCGAACTGCTTGCCCGCCATGTTCGAGGCGACGCGGTTCATCACACCGGTCGCGCGTTCGGCGCCGAAGGACGCCTCCAGCAGCCCGACCGCGATGTCGCGGCCGCCGCGGGTCGAGACCGCTCCGCGGGTCGCCAGGTCGTGGAACTCGGTCATCGCCTTCTCGGCGACCCCTGGATCCACCCGGCGCAGCCGCAGGATCTCCGCGGTGATCTCGTCGGCCTCCTCGTCGGAGAACTGCTTCATGACCTGGGCGGCGCGCTGCTGATCCATGTTCATCAGCACGACGGCGACCTTCTGGGGGCCGGTGAGCGGCGTCTTGGCGTCGGTCATACGCCCGCCCGATCATCCATGAGGCTGCGCAGGTACTCCGCGGTCTTCTGCGGGTCGCGCTCGGCGAGGGCCTCGATCTCGGAGCGGCGGCGCTCGGCCTCCAGCTCGGGGCTGTCCGGGTCCGGCGCGTCCAGCTGCATCGGCACGGTGGGCGGCGCCTGCTCCAGCGGGATGGGGAACGGCGACGCCTCGAACGCCACCGACTCCTCCTCCAGCTCGCTCTGCTCCGCGGCGCGGCGTCGGCCGCGGCGCACCAGGGCGACGACGACGATCAGGGCGGCCACGATGGCCGCGGCGATGATGGACGTGCGGATGATGCCCGTCAGCTGGTCGGCCGCGGCGGCATCCTTCGCTTCCTGCAGCGCCTTCGCGGCCTCGGTCGCGCCCGCCTTGCTGAAGGGCACCATCACCACACTGACGGAGTCGCCGCGCGTGGTGTCGATGCCGGCCGCGGCGTTGACCAGGTTGCGGACCTCGTTCTGGCTCACGCTGCCGACCGCATCGGAGTTGAGCGCGACCGAGACCGTCTGGCGCTTGATCGCACCGGCGGGGATGGTGCGCTGCTCGGTGACCTTGTCGACCGCGTTGTCCTTGGTGGCGGACTCGGAGTTGAAGGTGCCGTTCCCGTTTGTACCGTTCGGGACGGCGATGTTGTCGGGTCCGAGCACGCCGGCGGCGGTCCCGCCCGATCCGGTGTAGGTCTCCTTCTGCGTCGTCTCGCTGAGCGACGGCGCATTGGTCGGCGACGTGTACGACTCCTCGGTGCGCTGCGCGGACTCCTTGCTGACGTCGGCCGCGACGGCCACCGTGGCGTTGCCCGGGCCGACGACCTTGTCGAGCATGTCCTGCACCGCGCTCTTCACGCGGGCCTCGTAGTCGCCCGCCTGCTTGTCCGCTCCCCCGACGGCGCCCGTGCCGACGGCGCTGAGCACCGTGCCGTTCGCGTCGACGACGGCGACATCGGTCGGCTGCATGCCGGTCACCGCGGCGCTGGTCAGGTGGACGATCGCCTGCACCTGGTCCTGGCTCAGCGTGACGCCGTTCTGCGTCTCGACGAACACGGACGCGGTCGGGTCCTTCTTCTCGGAGACGAACACCGTCTCTTCCGGGATCGCCAGCCGCACCGACGCGGTCTTCACGCCCTTCATCGCCGAGATGGTGTTGGCGAGCTCGCCCTCCATCGCCCGCTTGTAGGTAACCGACTGCTGGAACTCCGACGAGGTGACACCCATCTTGTCCAGGAGCGAGTAGCCGCCGGTGGTCGACGACGGCAGCCCGGCGGAGGCCGCCTTCAGCCGCTCGTCGTAGACGCTCTGCTGCGGCACGAGGATGGTCGAGCCGCCGTCGGTCAGCTGGTACTGCACGCCGTCGGTGCGCAGCTGGTCCACGATCGCCGAGGCGTCGGACGACTGCAGGCCCGAGAACAGCGGGGTGTACGAGGGCTGGGACGCCCACATCGCGATGCCGGTGATCCCCAGGGCCAGGACGGCCACGCCGAGAATTGCGATGACCCGCTGGGCCAGCGAGAATCCGCGGATCGAGTCACCGATCCGCCGGAAGAAGCCGGCGACCTGCTGAGGCATCAGGCCTGCATCCGCATGATCTCGTTGAACGCATCGACGGCCTTGTTGCGCACGCCGGCGACGAGTTCGAGGGTCACCTGGGCGCGGGTGGAGGCGAGGGTGGCGTCATGGATGTCGTCGAGGTTGCCGGTCACGGCCTGGATCGCCAGCTTGTCGCTCGTGCCCTGCAGCTGCTGGAGGTTGTCGATGGCACCGCTGAGGGCGTTCCCGAAGGCCGCTCCCCCGGTCCCGGTCGTGCCGGCGGCGGCTTGCGCCGAGGTGGTGGCGTCGATCGAGCCGAGGCCGGAGACGGCGCCGATTCCGTTGATGGGGGTCGGGGGCATCAGTTCTTTCCGATCTGCAGAGCGGCCTGGTAGGTCTCCTTGGCACGGTCGACCACGGCGGCGTTCGCCTGATATCCGCGCTGGGCCATGATGAGCGCGCCCATCTGCTCGGAGAGGTCGATGTCGGGGTACCTGACGTATCCCTCGGCGTCGGCGACGGGGTTGTCGGGCTCGTAGACCATGCGGCCTTCAGCACTGCCGTACGCGGCACCGGCCACGTACGCGCCCGAGACGCCCTGCCCCTCCTGGGCCACCACGTAGCGTGCCTGGAATGCCGCTCCATCGGTCGGCTTGGCCGTGTTGATGTTGGCCAGGTTGTCCGAGACGGCGTCCAGCCACTTGCGGTGCAGGGTGAGACCCGTGCCCGCGATCCCGATCGCGTCGAATGTCATCGCCGGTGCTCCTGTCAGTTCGTCCGCAGGGCGGAACGGATCGCCGTGAACGTGCCGCCGGCCGCCTGCGAGGCGAACTGGAACCGCAACACGGTGTCCACATTGGAGAGGGTCTCGGTATCGAGGTTCACGTTGTTGCCGTCGAGACGGGTCGGCTCGAGAGAACGCGCCGTGGTCGCGGTGGTATGACCGTCATGGTCCGCGACAGAACGCGCGAGGGCGTCTTCGAACGACACGCGCTCGGCCGTGTAGCCGGGCGTGTTGACATTGGCGATGTTGTTGGCGATCGCCCGCTGACGCGCGGCGAGGCCGTCGAGGGCGCTCGCGAGGGCGGCACTGGTCACGGATTCGAGCACAACGGCACTCCATCGAGGTCTGGTCGGCACATCCGTGGCCTGGTCGTCGAGCGATCCGTGCTCAGCGTGCTCTATCGGCCGGTCTCAGCGGCCCGTTAGCAATGTGTCCACGACTTCCCCACACCCTGAGGATCGACGTGTGGAAAGTGTGGATTTCCGACCCCGAAAAGAGGTATACCCACAGAGTCATCCACAGCTCCACCGGGGGTGTGAATTACAGCACTGTTGTTTCGAAGAGGTGTTCGATCAGCTAGATCTTTGAGCATTTTTGCTGATCAAGCTGCATTTCAGTTTCCTGAGTGCCCTGAGCGTCCACACATCCCGCGCGTGTCCTCCACACTTTTCGCACCTCCATCCACCAGTTCTCCCCAGAGTTATCCACAGGTGGAGAAGTCGCGCCGGGCGCGTCGCGGTGGAATCACCCGTTCACCCCCGCGCGGTGAACGCCCCCTGAACGCGCGATGGCCGGCTCTGACACGCCCGGGATGCGTCCGACGCCGCCCGGAGGGCACTAGGACCGACTGCTCATCTGAGCAGATGCCGTCGTTCTGATCAGCCGAGCAGGTCGAAGTAGACCGGTCGCGGACCCTGCTCGGTGCGCGGCACCGCCTTCACCGCGGCGAGGTGGCGGGCCGTCGTCTGACGGACGTCTTCGAGGTAGCGGATCGTGTGCGCCTGCGCCTCCAGGAGCCTCGTCGCGCGGTCGTGCAGCTCAGGCGGGATCGGCCCGAGCGCGATCGGCGGTCGCCACGGCACGGGTTCCTCCTGGGCGAGCGCACCGTGGAGATCGTTCTCCATCCGCTCCAGGGCCGCGGTCCACGGGCCGAGGACGTCAGGCGTGAGGACATCGGGCCCGAAGACATCGGGCGCCGTCGCGTCGGGCGCGGGAGGCTGCGGCCCGTCGCCCTGAGAAGCGGGCAGCTCCTCAGGCGACACCGAGGTCGCTCCCCGTCGCACCGGCGCCTGTCGCCGGGATGGCCGCGGCGGCCTCGTGCCAGGCCTGGCGGAGCGGTTCGACGAGCTCGATCGCCTCGCGCACCTTGGTGGCATCGCGCTCCACCGTCACGTCGACGATCAGCTCGGCCAGATACGTGTAGAGCTGGAGGAGTCCGTCGGCGCCGTTCCACAGGTCGACGCGGAGACTCGAGGCCAGTTCGGCGACGATCTGATCGGCGTGCCGCAGGTTCTCCCAGGCGATCGGCCAGTTGTCGACGGTCAATGCCGTCTCGGCCCGGGTCAGGTCGAGCACCAGTCTGTCGTAGAGCATGGTCAGGAGGCGGGCGGGGCTCGCCGAGAGCACGCTGTCCCTGTTGTACGCGGAGAGCTTCGCTGCTGCGGAGTTCAGGACGGTCATGACGAGCTCGACGAGAGGGAGGACAGCTGGCCGGACAGCCAGTTGGACTGCGATTGCAGCTTCTGCAGCTGCACCTCGAGGTTCGCGTAGGTCTTCTCGAGGCTGGTGCGTCGATCGGCGAGACGTGTGTCCCAGTCGTCGATCTGGGTACTGAGGCTCTTCACGGTCGACTGCTCGCCCGTGATCTTGGTGGTGATCGAGCCGTCGTACTTGTCGCTGGCCGCCTTCGCCACATCGGCGACCCGCTGGGCGAGGGCGGCGACCGCGGCCTTGGTCTTCTCGGGATCCTTGACGAGGGCGGCGGAGAACTTCTCCGCGTCGAAGGTCAGGTTCCCGTCGCTCGTGATCGAGATCCCGTAGGCCGAGGGGGAGATGCCGTCGATCGGCGCGGAAGCGGCGTCGAGCAGCTTCTGGTTCGCGTCCCGGACCGTCGAGTCGCCGGTGAAGGTGCCCGCGGTGACGACGGTGCCGCCTGCGCTGTTGGTGGTCGTGCTGACGGCCTGCTTGGTCGCGATGTAGGCGAAGATGTCGTTCAGGCTGGTGACCAGGGCGTTCGCGACATCGGAGACGGCCTTGTCGTCCCGGGCGATGCTCAGCGTGACGGGCGTGGTCGAGGCCGCGCTCACCGTCACGGTGACGCCCGGCAGCACGTCGGCGAAGGTGTTGGTGGACGATGTGACCGACTGCGCGGCGCCCGTGCCGCTCCACAGGGTGATCTGCGCGTCCTGGGCCTGGCGCACCTGGGCCGCACCCGGCTCGCTGAGCAGGTTGGTCGCCGTGCCGGCGCCGACGTCGGCGGTGGAGCCGCGGTAGGCGGTGAACGTCCCCTCGGCGCCACTCTTGGTGGAGCTGAGCTGCAGACGGTAGACCTTCTCGCCGGTGGCGGGGTCGAGTCCGGCCGCGACCTGGGTGGCGGTGACGCCGACCCCGGCCTTGTTGATCGCCGCGGCGACATCCGCCAGCGACGAGCTGGCCGCCGTGACCTGCTTCATCGTGCCGTCGGCGGCGACGAACGTGAGCACGGGCGGCTGGTCCGGCCACTGGGTGAGCGGACCGGTGACCGTCACCTGCGACTGCGCGAGCTTGTCCACCGTGAAGTCGATGGTTCCGTCGACGGCACCGGGACCGGCCGTCGCGGTGACCGCGGTGGAGCTGGAGGTGGCGGTGTGCAGGTCGCTCGTGGCCGGCTTGGCCGTCTTCGCGGCGAGCTCGGCGAGGGCCGACACCTTGGTGTTCAGGCCCTGCATCGCCGTGATGTAGGTGGTGGAGCTGGTGACCTTGTTCTTCAGCAGCGTCTGCGGAACGGCCTCCGCCTGCATGAGCTGGTTGATCAGATCAGTGGTCTTCAGACCGCTGATGAGACCGTCGATGGCCAATCCCATCGGTGCTCCCTCCCTGTGGGTGGTGGTGGCTGGTGCTGCTGCGCTGCTAGTGCTGCTGGTGGTGCTGGTCGTTCAGGTGGTGCGGAGCGGTGGCCGGGATGCGCTTTGGGGCGACACATCCCGGCCACCGTTCACTGCGGCTCGTTCGCTGGGGTCAGCGGATGAGCGGATCAGGTGCAGAACGCGGCTGGCGACCGCGCCCGGACCGGACTAGCGGAGCAGCTGCAGAACGCCCTGACCGGACTGGTTGGCCTGGGCGAGCATCGCGGTGCCGGCCTGCGACAGGATGTTGGAGCGGGTGTACTTCACCATCTCCTCCGCCATGTCCGTGTCGGTGATGCGCGACGACGCAGCCGACAGGTTCTCCTTGGAGACGTTGAGGCTGCGGATGGTGCTCTCGAAGCGGTTCTGCACGGCACCGAGGCTCGCACGCGCGGTCGACACGTTCTTGATCTGCGTGTCCAGAGCCGTGATCGACGTCAGGGCGTTGGCCGCCGAGTCGAACGTCAGGGTACCGACCGCCGTGGCGACGGTGGCGACGTTGGCGCCGGACAGGTCGACCGCGATCTGGTCGTTGGCCGCGACATCGCCGGCGCCGACCTGGAAGGTCAGCGAGGCGTTGGAGCCGTCGAGCAGCTTGATGCCGTTGAAGTTGGCGCTGCCCGAGATGCGGGTGAGCTCGCTGGTCAGCTGGTCGACCTCGGTCTTGATGGCGGCGCGCGAGTCGGCGTTGTTCGAGTCGCTGCCGGCCTGGACGGCCAGGTCGCGCACGCGCTGCAGGATCGAGTGGACTTCGGTCAGCTGGCCTTCAGCGGTCTGCACGACGCTGATGCCGTCCTGAGCGTTGCGGGCGGCGACGGTGAGACCGCCGACCTGCGACTTCAGGCCCTGCGAGATGGCCAGGCCCGCCGCGTCGTCCGCCGCACGGTTGATGCGGAGGCCGCTGGACAGCTTCTCGAGCGACTTCGAGAGGTCGCTCTGCGTGTTGTTCAGGTTGCGGTAGGCGTTGTTGGCCGCGATGTTGGTGTTGATCTGCATACCCATGATGTTTCCTCCATGATCTGGGCTGGATGTTTCGCGGTCCGTCCATGGCCCGCATCCCCCTCTATCGACCGCCCGCCCGCTCCCGTTAGGCACCCGCCGCATTCGGCGAGGCGGCGAGAAGTGCACGCGGAAACGGCGAGACGGCGGACGATCCGCCGTCTCGGTTCAGCGCTCAGGACGCGCGGACGGAGGTGGGGGAGGTGGGGGAGAGCGGCGCCGGGTGCGCGCCCATGTGGGCGACCGCGTGCTGGGCCAGGCGGGCCAGGTAGGCGCTGCGCCGGGCCTGGGAGGTCTTGGCCTCGATGACCTCGGGATCGCCCTCGTCGGCGTAGTGGGTCGCCATGCCCTCGCGCATCAGACGGATGGCCTCGGAGCGCTGCTGCGAGACGGCGGAGTGGGTGATGCCCAGCTCCTCGGCGATCTCGGTGACAGTGCGGTCGTCGAAGTAGATGGCCTCGACGATGGAGCGCATCCGGTCGGGGAGTGCGGCGACCGCGGCGCGCACGTAGGCGGTGCGCTCGCCGGTCATCAGCGATTCCTCGGGCCCGACGGTGTCGGAGATGAGCAACGGCTCGACCGTCTCGTCGAGCGCGGTCACGGTGCGTGCGGCGTCGGCGAGCCCGGCGGCCGCGGTCTGGCGGTCCACCCCGAGTGCGTCGGCGATCTCATCGACCGTGGGAGTGCGGCCGAGTGCGGCCGTGAGGCTCTCGCGCACCGCGACCGTCTCCTTGATGCGCTTGCGCGCGGAACGGGTCGCCCAGTCGCTCGCCCGGAGCTCGTCGGCGAGGGCGCCGAGGATGCGCGTGCGGGCGTAGGCCCCGAACGGGACGCCGGTGGACGCGTCGTACGCGTCGGCGGCCGTCACCAGCGCCAGGGAGCCGGCCGAGGCCAGGTCGTCCCGGGACAGGTGCGTGGCGCGCGCGACCAGGTCGGAGACCAGGTACCCCACCAGTGGCAGGTTCTCTACGACGAGCGCGTTTCGTTCGTTGCGGTTCACGCTGTGCGACCCCTCTTCATCGGACGGGTACCACGAATCCGGCCCTCCAGGATCGGGCGGAACGGGTACTCGGGCGGTGCTTGTGATGCTCGGGCTGGGTCGGGTGCCGAGCGGGTGCTAGGGGTCTTTCGTGTTCACGGTAACAACGTCGGGGTGCTCCGGTCTCGCCTCGGATGCCCCCACTACAGGGCAGACAGCACCCCCAAAAATGGGAACACCGACATCCACGTGTACGACCTGTGGGACTGATAAGGGAAAGCTGTGGATCAAGGGTCGGCACTGAGGGTATTCGCAGCTCTGCGCCCCTAACATCGAGCCCACCGGTGCCGATTGTCCCTTGTGTCGACGGGCAGACCGTCCGTCGTCCCGATACCCGAGGGGACCGCGTGCGCACAACGACTCACGAGGAAGTCAGGAGCGACATGGCCGCGAGCGAACTGTCCGCGCAGCTCTGGAAGGAGCGCGAGCTCCTGGAGCTGCTGCTGTTCAAGCTGGAGGAGGAGCAGCTGCTGCTCGTCGCCGGCAAGTCGCGCTGGATCTCCCACGCCACCCGTGAAGTCGAGCAGGTCATGGAGCGGATGCGAGTCGTCGGCCTGACCCGCACCGTCGAGGTCGCCGAGGTGGCCGAGGCCTGGGGCCTCGCAGCCGACGCGACCCTGCGCGAGCTCGCGACGGCCGCTCCCGACGGCATCTGGTCCGACATCTTCGGCTCGCACCTGGCGGCCATGACCGAGCTGACCGGGCAGATCGCCGAGGTGCGCGACATCAACGAGCGCCTGCTGCGGGAGGCCGCACGCTCCACCCAGGAGACGCTGAGCGGGCTGTCGGCCGGCGGCGACCCTGGGCTGTACGGCGCCGCGGGCGAGAGCCGGGCCGGCGACGTCGGCGCACGATTCTTCGACACGGAGGCGTAGACAGGGATGAGCACCTTCAGCGGGCTGAACACCGCATACACGGGCCTGGTCGCCGCCAAGGCCGGGCTCGACGTCGTCGGGCAGAACCTGGTCAACGCGAACACCGCCGGCTACACCCGTCAGCGCGTGACGACCTCCGCCGTCCCTCCCCTGAACACGAATCGGCTCTTCAGCGGGGGAGTGCAGCCGGGGCAGGGCGTGTTCGTCGGTGGAGTCCAGCGTCTGGACGACGCCGCGCTCAGCCTCCGTGTGCGCACAACGGCAGCCGTCTCCGGCTACTCCGGCACCCGCGCCCAGGCATTGGCGACGCTCGAGTCGTCGCTGAACGAACCGGGCACGAACGGCATCTCCGCGCAGCTGCAGAAGGTCTGGTCGGCCTGGGGCGACGTCTCCAACCAGGCGGGGGAGCAGGCGCCCGCGGGCGTGCTGCTCGGCCAGGCCGGCAGCCTGGTGACGCAGATCTCCCAGGGCTATCAGGCGGTGGACGACCAGTGGACCGCGCTGCGCACCCAGACGGGCGGGATGGTCGACGACCTCAACTCCGCGGCGAACGCGGTCGCCGAGCTGAACGGCCGCATCCGCTCCGCGCTCTCCTCCGGGGCCTCTGCGAACGAGCTGCTGGACCAGCGTGACGCGCTCACCACGAAGATCGCCGCCTTGGCAGGTGGCGTCGTGCGGGCGAACCAGGACGGCACCGTCGACGTGCTGATCGGAGGCAACCCGCTGGTGCAGGGCACCTCCGCCAATGCGGTGACGCTCGCCGGCGCCCAGCGGATGAGCGACGCGGCCGGCGCCGCGCCGCGTCTCGAGTGGGCCTACCGCCCCGGCGCCGCGATCGCCCTGGAGGGCGGCTCGATCGCCGGCGCGATCTCGACGCTCGCCCCCGCGGACGCCTCGGGCACCGGCGGCGTCCTCGCCGAGGCGGCGGCCGGCTACAACAGCTTCGCGGTGACGATCGCCCAGCGGGTGAACGACATCCACCGCACCGGCGCGACGGGTTCCGGCGCCACCGGGCTCGACTTCTTCGCCATCGACGCGAGCAAGCCGGCGGCACTCGGCCTCTCGGTCGTGCCCACGAGCGTGTCGCAGATCGCCACCGGCACCCCGGGGGCGGGCGGCAGCGACGGCAGCATCGCCGACGCGATCGCCAAGCTCGGCACGGGTACGAACGCCGTCGACAAGCAGTGGTCGTCGTTCGTGGTGCGCATCGGCGTCGCGAGCAAGGTGGCCCAGCAGCAGGGTGACCTCGCCGAACTCTCGGCGAGTTCGGCGACGAGCGCCCTGCTCTCCAACTCCTCCGTCGACCTCGACGAGGAGAACATGAACATGCTCGCGTTCCAGCACGCCTACCAGGGTGCTGCGCGTGTGATGACGGCTGTGGACGAGGCACTCGATGTGCTCATCAACCACACCGGACTGGTCGGGAGGTAATCCGTGTTCACCCGTGTGACGAACGCCACGCAGACGCTCAACGCGCAGCGCAACCTGCAGCTCAGCCTGCAGCGCCAGACGCAGCTCTACGACCAGGCGACGAGCCGCAAGCAGATCACCAAGCCGTCGGACGACCCCACGGCCACGGCGAGTGCGCTCGGTGTGCGGGCCGACCAGGCCGCGACGGCGCAGTACAAGCGCAACCTCGACAACGGCGACGCCTGGCTCACCACCGCCGACTCCACGCTGAGCTCGGTGGAGGATGTCATGCGGCGCGTGCGGGACCTCACGGTCTCCGGCGCGAACGACGGCTCCCTCTCGCCCGAGGCGAAGGAGGCGATCGCCACGGAGATCGACGGGCTGAAGAAGTCGCTTCTCTCCCTGGCGAACACGACCTACCTGGGCCGCACCGTCTTCGCCGGCAACTCGGACGCGGGGGTGGCCTTCCAGCCTGACTACTCCTTCACCGGAGCCGCGGGAAGTACAGTGGAGCGCAGGATCGGACTGGACACGACGGTGCGGGTGGATGCCGACGGCGCCGCGGTCTTCGGGACCGGCACCGGCTCGGTGTTCGCCCTGCTGGACAACATCTCGAACGATCTGCGGACGGGGGTCAACGTGGGTCCCCGTCTCGGCGAGATCGACGACAGGACGAAGGCGATCGTGGGAGAGCACGCGGAGATCGGTGGGCGGCAGACGCGCATCGACAAGGCGAAGGACCTGCTGGCCATCGGCGCGAACGCGCTCGAGGCGCAGCGTTCCTCCCTCGAGGACGTCGACCTGAGCAAGGTGCTGCTCGACCTGAAGACGCAGGACGTCAACTACCAGACCGCCCTCGCCGTGACCGCCCGCGTGCTGCAGCCGACCTTGATGGACTTCCTCCGATGACCACTCTGCGTTTCGTCTCGCCGCCGCCCGGCCTCGAGCCGCTCACCGCATTCGAGCTGACAGCTGTCGAGGGAGCGGTCGGCCTGTACACGCTGGCCTCGCTCGAGCGTCCGGAGATCCGCCTCTACACGCTCGACGCCGAACGGCACCTGCCCGGCTACTCGCCCGAACTTCCGGACGATCGGGCGGCCGAGCTCGGGATCGACTCCGCCGATCAGGCACAATTGCTGGTCGTCGTGACGCCGTCGCAGCAGGGGAGCACCGTCAACCTGCTCGCGCCCGTCGTGGTGAACCGCGGGTCGGGCGACGCGCTCCAGCTGGTGCTCGACGACGACGCGTTCCCGGTGCGCGCCGAACTCGCCGCACTCGCGGGAGCCTGAGGCACTCCTACTTCGCGGCCGTTTTCGCCGGGCAGGGTGCCGCCTTCGTCATGGCGTCGACCGCCTGAGCCTCCGACCACGGCAACCCCGCCACCGTCTTCGTCCCCTTCTGCACGGCGGGGACCTTGGACACGATGGAGGCGAACCGCTCGGCGAGGGCCTGCGCGAATCCCGCGCCGGGCGTGGAGTTGTTGAGGGCGACGACCACCGTGAGCCCGGACGACGGATCGGTGTACATCGCCGACAGATAGCCCGGGATCGCCCCGCTGCTGCCACGCAGCGGCCCGACGAGTTGCACCCCCAACCCTTGCTTCTGCCAGGAGGCGCCGCTGGTCACGCCCGTCATCTGCGCATCGGCCGTCGCGCCGTCCAGCAGCGACCCTTCGGCGAGCGCCTGGCTGAACGACTTGAGGTCGCCCAGGGTCGAGACCACACCGCCGGCGGTCCAGCCCATCGACGGGGAGAGCCGGGAGACGTCGCGGACCGGCTCGCAGACCACCGCGCCCGCGCCGTCCACGCCGGCCGCGTAGCCGGCCGGGTGCGGGCCGGGGACGGTGAGCGAGGATGCCGCCGGCAGGATGCTGGCGTCCATCCCGAGCGGACCGAAGAGATGCTCCTGGTACAGGTCGGACCATTCCCTACCCGTCGCGTTGCGCACCGCCATCCCGACGAGAACGGCGTTCGTTCGGGCATCCCCGTACTTCTCGCCGGGCTTGCCGGCCCGCGGCGCGGAGATCCCCTCGCTCGCGAGTTCGAGCGGCGGCCACTGCCTGGTCGGGTTCATCAGCATCCGACTGCTCAGCTGAGGGGAGTAGTCGCCGAAGCCGGACGTCTGCTGGCAGAGCTCGCGCATCGTCACGCCGTCGACGCCGACGAGTCCCGGCACCCAGGCGGTGACCGGATCGTCCAGGCCGAGGGTGCCGTCGTCCACCAGGTCGAGGAGCACCGTGCATGTCATCGGAACGGTGTTCTGACCGATCCGGAACGCCATGTCAGCGGTGACCGGCGTGGACCCTCCGCGCGTCGTCGTCCCCGTCGCCGCGGTCCAGCTGCCCGCCCACGGCGCCCAGACGCCCGCGAATCCGGCGGACGCGTCGGCGAGCGTCATCGCATCGGTGAGTG
Source organism: Leifsonia aquatica H1aii (assembly GCF_000633535.1). Lineage (GTDB taxonomy): Bacteria > Actinomycetota > Actinomycetes > Actinomycetales > Microbacteriaceae > Leifsonia > Leifsonia aquatica_A. Next base: position 311,523 of record NZ_AYMR01000011.1, read on the forward strand.
CGCCCTGCAGGCGCTTCTGCACGTCGGCCGAGAACACGCCAGGACGCTGGCTCGGCAGATCCGACGACGGCGACGTGGTGCACCCCGTCACGGCGAGCATCAGGATCCCCGCCGCGGCCGCGGTCACGGCCCGTCCGATCCGGCCCGCTCCTCGCATGCATTCCCCCGCCGTCGTGGTCCTCGTCCCCTGGATTGTAGCCCCGGCCCGGAAACGGGCGAAGGACCGATCGGCGGCTCCGCCAATCCATTCGAGCGGCTGTCCCGAAGACCCAGTGAGGCGCGCATCCGTGCGCCGTCCAAGGAGGAACGAACAATGCGCACATCACCGAATCGACTCGTCGCCACCATCTTCGGCGCCGTCTACCTGCTCGTCGGCCTGCTCGGCTTCGCCTTCACAGGCGGCGTCGGCTTCGTCGCCACGCAGGGCGGCCTGCTCCTCGGCATCTTCGAGGTCAACCCGCTGCACAACATCGCCCACCTGCTGATCGGGGCGGCGCTGCTCATCGCCGGCCTGACCCGCGCCGCAGCGGCGAAGGCCGTCAACACCACCGTCGGTGCTGTCTACCTGCTGCTCGGCATCGTCGGGTTCTTCCTGGTCGGGACCGGCGCGAACATCCTCGCGCTGAACACCCCGGACCACTTCCTCCACTTGGCGAGCGCGATCGTGCTCCTCGGTGTCGGTCTGGGCGCCGAGCGGACCGTGCGCTCCACTACGGCCGCCGTGTGACCGACATGGCCACGGCTCCCTTGAGCAGGATGTCAGGAACCCCGGTCGCCTCCCCGGCCCGGGCCTTCCTCGCCGTGGCCGCGCTGGGGGCGGGTCTGCTTCACGCAGCGCTCGCCCCCAGCGCACCTCTTCCGCTGCTCGTCCTGCTCCTGGTCGTCGCAGCGGCGGAGCTCGGCTGGTCGGTCACGACGCTCGCGCGCGACCGTCCCCTCTTCTTCCGTCTCGTCCCCGTGCTGGCTCTCATCCCGGTCGCGGCCTGGGCCGCCCTCGCCGTCGTCGGTGCGACCGCGACCTCCGGCACGGTGCTCAGCCTGCCTCTGCTGCCGATGGGCGTCGCCTCCCTGCTCGACGTGGCCGTCGCCGCCGTCAGCGCCGTCGTGCTGCGCCGCGACCGCCCGGCATCAGCGCACGGCGGAGCCGTCCGATTCGTCGCCGCGCTCGCGCTCAGCGCCTCCGCGGTCTGCGCCGTCACCATCCCGGCGCTGGGACTGACGGATGCCGGCTACGCCGCCGTGAAGGTCGGCCACCACCACTGAGACGTCGGCACCGGCTGTGAATGCCGGGTGGACAACGCCGTCCAGCTTGACGGGAACCCTCTGGTCCGCCAGTATTTTAGGTAAGCCTTACCTGACCAGGAGACCCGAATGGCCGAACTGATCCCCTTCTCGCAGGCGCTCCGCGAGCGCACCCGCTCCGTGCACGAGGAGAGCGAGGGTGCGACCTTCATGCAAGACCTCATGAGCGGCAAGGGCAGTCGCGAGGACTACATCCACCTCCTGGCGCAGCACTACTTCATCTACGAGGCGCTCGAGGAGGCCGCGGTCAACATGGCCGACGACCCCGTCGCCGCCCTGTTCATCACCCCGAAGCTCACCCGGCTGCCGGCCATCGAGGCCGACCTGGCCTTCCTGCTCAGCGACGACTGGCGCGACCGGATCTCGCCGCTGCCGAGCACCTTCCGCTACACCGCGCGCATCCGCGAGGTCGGACACGACTGGCCGGGCGGCTTCATCGCCCACCACTACACCCGCTACCTCGGCGACCTCTCCGGCGGCCAGATCATCCGCACGCTCCTGCAGCGCCAGTACGGTTTCGAGACCAACGGTGTGGGCTTCTACCTGTTCGCCGACATCGCCAAGCCGAAGGTGTTCAAGGACGTCTACCGCTCGCAGCTCGACGCCGTCGACTGGACGGAGGAGGAGCGCGACCGGGTGATCGCCGAAGCCGGTCTCGCGTTCCGCTTCAACACGGACCTCTTCAACGACCTCGCTGCCGCCAAGGCCGCTGCCGCCTGACCTCTCGGGACGGCTTCCGGCGGGGGCTTCCGCCGTCAGCGCCGGCTGAGCGCGAAGCTCTCGCTCCCGAACCGCACGATCGAGCCGGGGTCGACCTCGTGCCGGGTGTTCGGATCGCACGCGAACGTGCCCTCCCCCGGGTAGGAGATGGTCGTGCCGTTCGCCGACCCCAGATCCATCACCCAGAAGACGTCGTCGTACTGGCCGAACGCGAGATGCGCGCGCGACACCGACTTGACGTCGTCGGAGACGGTGACGAGCTCCACGTGCGCCGGGTCGTCCAGCTCTGTGCCTGGCGTGTGCACGACCGGATTGCGGCCGATGACGCCGTTTCCCGACGTCTCGAGGTGCTGACCGTCGCTGAAATCCAGCACGAACGTGATCATCTGCGTCTCCTTCGCCTCGGCCCCGCACTCAGACGGCGCTGAGCGGCACCCTCACTGGTCGCGCGTCGCTCATGAACCGCTCGACATCCGGGTCCACGGTGATGTCGCTCGGGCGCAGTGGACGGGTCAGATACAGCCCGTCGAGGGTCGTGATGCGGCTGAGCGCCACATAGGTCTGCCCCGAGGTGAACGCGCGCGTCCCGAGGTCCACGATCGCCGCGTCGTAGGTCTTGCCCTGCGACTTGTGGATGGTGACCGCCCAGGCGAGCCGCAGCGGGAACTGGGTGAACTCGGCCACCACGTCCTTGGTGAGCTTCTTGGTCTCGGGGGAGTAGTTGTAACGGAACTTCTCCCAGATCGTCGGCTCCACCTCGTGGATCTCGCCGTCGACATCCACGTAGACGGTCGAGTCGATGCGGGTCACCGTGCCGATCGTCCCGTTGACCCAGCGCGGGCCGTCTCCCTGCCCGACGTCGTTCCGGAGGAACATCACCTGCGCGCCCACTTTGAGTTCCAGGGACTCCTCCGCCGGGTAGTTGCGACCGCCGAAGTCGCCGCTGATCTCGGCCTTCGCGGTCAGGGCGCGACCCGGGAGCCGATCGAGCGCCTGCGCGTTGATGCGATTGACGGTGTCGTTGCGGGTGGCCAGCGTGATCGTCCCGTCGTCCGGCGCCGGGCGCGCACCGACCTCGTTCAGACGGTCGGCGATCTCCTTCGTCACCTGGCCGTGCCGGACCGCGTTGAGCATGAAACGGAAGTCGGATTCGTGCTGCCGGTGCACCTGGAGCAGTTCGACGATGCGCAGGTCGGCCTCCTGCCAGACCTTGGCATCGAAGAACCACATCGACCGGTAGGTGTCGTTGAAGTAGGCGCGCTCCTCGTGGTCTCCCGGCACCGGCGCGAGCTGGTACGGGTCGCCGAAGAGCACCACCTGCACGCCGCCGAAGCTCTCGGCCGGCTTCTGCCGCGCCTGGCGCAGGCTGCGGTCCACTGCATCCATCAGGTCGGCGTTGACCATCGAGACCTCGTCGATCACGAGCGTGTCGATGGTGTTGAGGAGCTTGCGCAGCTCGGCGCTCTGCTCGATGTCGTGGTCGGCGATGACCCCGATCGGCAGCCGGAAGAGCGAGTGGATGGTCTGACCGCCGACGTTGAGCGCGGCGACACCGGTCGGCGCGGCGATCACGATCGACTTCTCGGTGTTCCACGACAAGTGGTTGAGCAGCGTCGACTTGCCCGTGCCCGCACGTCCCGTGACGAACACGTGCTCACGTGTGTGCTCGATCAGCTCGAACACCGTCTGCTGCTCCGGCGAGAGCGAGAGTCGGCCCATCCGAGTCCCTTTCCCCTCGCGCGACCTGCCGATCTACTCTAACCCGCCCGCCGCCCCCGCGGCCGTCTCTACACAGGCCCATAGGATGGCCTCATGACGGGGGATGAGTCGAGGCGCCGCACGCGCGCACTCCTCCTCTGGTCCGGGATCGGCGTCCTCCTGCTGCTCGCCCTCCTCGCTGCGTTCGCGGCGCTGCAGCGCACCTACTACAGCGCCTCCGGATTCGTGACGGGCTATGTGCAGACGCTCGCTGAGCACGACGTCGCCGCTGCGCTCGCCATGCCGGGGGCCGCGCCCACCGCCGCCGCGCTCGAGCGGGCGGGCCTGCCTCCGAGAGCGTCCCGCGAGCTCCTGCGCGCGGACCTGCTGCCCCGCCTCAGCGACATCGCGGTCACGTCGGACCGAGCGCTCTCGTCCGGTGCGCATCAGGTCACCGTGCGGGTGTCCTCCGACGGCCACCCCGTGACCGCGACCTTCACCGTCGAGCCGTCCGGCTCGGTCCTCGGCTTCCTGCCCCTGTGGCGGTTCGCCACGACTCCGCTCACGGTGGCGCACGTGAACGTCGCTCACGCCCAGGACTTCACGATCGCATCACACACGGTCAGCCCGCGGGCGGCCGCCCCGGACCAGCCCGCGACGGCGTTCAGCGTCGCCGCCGACTACCTGATGTTCGCCCCCGGGCGCTACGAGATCGGCCACACGTCGACGCTGCTCACCGCGGCTCCTGCGGTGATCCTCGCGGACCCCGGGCAGCTCGTCCAGACGACGGTCGACGCCGAGCCGACACCGGCGTTCACCCAGGCGGTCCAGAAGCAGCTCGACGGATTCCTCGATCAGTGCGCCACCCAGCAGGTGCTCCAGCCGGCCGGCTGCCCGTTCGGAGTCGAGATCGACGACCGGGTCCAGGGCGCCCCGACGTGGACCCTGGCCACCTACCCGGCCGTGCACCTGACGGCCGGGCAGACGGGCTGGACCATGGATCAGGCTGTCGGCGTCGCGCACCTCTCCGTCAGCGTGCAGTCCCTCTTCGACGGAACCGTCTCGCAGCGCGAGTCGGACGAGCGGTTCGCCGTCTCGCTCACCAGCGTCGTGATCCGCGGCGACGGATCCCTCGACATCGTCGTCGGGCCGTAGCGGCCGCTACTGGTTCGCGCCGTCGCGCTGCGCCAGCCGCGCGAGCTGGTCGTTGTAGGCGCGCAGCTCCGCATCGTTCGTGCGGTCGGCGTTGCGGTCACGCCGCTTGGTCTCGCGCTCATCGCTGCGGCTCCACTGGATGGCCACGACGATGGCGAGGATCACCGTCGGGATCTCGCCGATGCTCCACGCGATGCCGCCGCCGGTCTGTTGATCGACGAGCGGCGGATCGCCCCAGGTGCGGCCCATCGCCCCGAACCAGTCCGCGAGCAGGAGGCCGTGCATCTGCATGATGGAGAGGCCGAAGAAGGCGTGGAACGCCATGGTCAGCAGCAGGAGGAGCAAACGGAACGGGTAGGGCAGCCGGAATTTGACCGGGTCGATGCCGATCAGCGACTGGACGAAGAGGTAGCCGGTGATCAGGAAGTGGACGACCATCCACTCGTGACCGATGTGGTCCGTCGTCGCCCAGCGGAAGATCGGAGTGTAGTAGAACGCCCACAGCGAGCCCGCGAACAGGATCGCCGCGACGATCGGGTTGGAGATCACCCCGGCGAAGCTGGAGTGCACCGCCAGCAGGATCCACTCGCGTCCACCGCGCGAGCCGTCGGTGCGCTTGCGGATGGCTCTGGCGGCGAGCGTCACCGGCGCACCGGGCACCAGGAGCAGCGGGACCGCCATCGTCAGCACCATGTGCGCCGACATGTGGGCCGAGAAGAGGTACTTCTCGTAGACGTTCACGCCGCCGTTGGTGATGTAGAAGAGGAGGGCGATGCCGAGCACCCACAGCACCGTGCGGTAGATCGGCCACGCATCCCCGCGCTTGCGGAGCCGCCAGACACCGGCCAGGTAGAAGAAGAGGGCGAAGGCGCAGGCGAGCACCCAGAGCAGGTCGAAGTTCCAGCTCGTGAAGAGCCGGCCCCAGGTCAGCTCGGGCGGGAGCTTCTCCCCGGTCAGGATCTCGGCGGGCGTCGGGGTCGCCGCGCGGGTCTGGGGCACCGGGGTGACCGTGCGCGCGAGCGCCGCGGCGACGCCCGAGGCGATGCCCATGAACGCGAGCTCGGCGGTCACGATCCACCAGAACGTTCTGCGTGAACCTCCGGCCTTGAGCCGCCCGATCAGGATGCGGCGCTGCGCCACCCCGAAGAGTCCGAGGGCGACGAGGACCGCGACCTTGACGAGCACCAGGATGCCGTAGGGCGTCGCCAGCTGCTCCAGGTCGCCGATCCGCAGCTCCGCGTTCACATAGCCCGAAGCGGCCACGACGATGAACGAGATGAGCGCGATGGACGAGTAGCGCTCCATGACCGCGACGAGCCGCTCGCCGCCGAAGACGCTGCGCAGGACGATGATCGTCACCAGGCCGCCGAGCCAGATGGCGGCGAAGAGGACGTGCAGGCCGAAGGACGTGACCGCGGCGTCGTGTCCCGCGGCCTCGGCGCTGTGGCCCTGCTGCGCCATCGGGACGACCGCGGCCATCGCGAGGATGGTCACGAAGATGAGCGCCGTGTGATTGCGGACGGCGAAGCACAGCACGGTGACGGCCGCCGCGATCAGGGTGACGCCGAGCCACGCCTGGCCGAGCGAGACGCTGGTGATGAACGAACTGAGGCCGTTGCTGAACGTCTCGTCGAACGACCACGGGACGTTGGAGACGCTGACGAAGGTGAAGAGGCCGGTCGCCGCTGCCGCCACGGTCATGACCGCGGCGCATCCGGCGGCGAAGTCGAGCGCCTTGCCGAACTCCTCCCGCTCCGGGGCGAAGACGAAGCACACGAGCACCAGTGCGCCCAGGACTCCCGACAGGCTCAGGTTGACCACGAGGGTCGCGATCGGCAGACCCCAGCGGACGAGGGCGCCGGGATCGGCGAGCAGGGGAGCGGTCGCCCCGCCGCCGAAGGCGAGGCCCGCCACGACCGCCGCCAGGGCGGCGAGCAGCAGCACGGCAGGGCCGATCACACGGACGATACGGGGCACCCGTCCAGCCTACGACCCCCGGGCTGGATGCCCGCCCACAGCGCGGGGACGGGCCGCGCGCCGCCCTGTCCACACGACGAGGGCGGCACCGCGATCAGCGGCGCCGCCCTCCGGCAAAGCGTGTGGAGCTGCTTACTTGACGGCAGCCTTCAGCTTCGAGCCCGCGGTCAGCTTGACGCGGTGGCCGGCCGGGATGGAGATCTCGGCACCGGTCTGCGGGTTGCGGCCCGTGCGGGCGGCGGTCTCGGTGCGCTCGGCGGCGAGCCAGCCCGGGATGGTGACCTTGCCACCGGCGGCGACGGTCTCGGAGATGGTCGCGAAGAAAGCGTCGACGACACCGGAGACGGTGGCCTGGCTCTGCCCCGACGCCGCGGCGACGGCAGCGACGAGCTCGGTCTTGTTCAGCGACTTGTCAGCCATTGAGTGTCCTCCTCGGACGTTGTGCTGGATCTACAGCTTGCAGTGGAACAGCCACGGCCGCGGAGGGCCATAACGGTTGGTCGGATGACCGCCTCGAATGTATCAGGAATCCGCGGAAACACGCGGATTTTCGGCGTTTCTCACCGCTCTTTCACCTTCGGAGGCGCCCCGGGAACGCCGAAGGGGCGCCCGGCATGATGCCGGACGCCCCTTCGTGCGTGGTCTGCTGGTTACCAGCTGGACTTGGTGATGCCGGGCAGCTCGCCGCGGTGCGCCATGTCGCGGAAGCGCACGCGCGAGATGCCGAACTTGCTGAGGTTTCCGCGGGGACGGCCGTCGACGGCGTCGCGGTTGCGGACGCGGATCGGCGAAGCGTCGCGGGGGAGCTTCTGCAGGCCGAGGCGCGCGGCCTCGCGGGACTCGTCGGAGCCGTTCGGGTCGACGAGAGCCTTCTTGAGCTCGGCGCGGCGAGCGGCGTAGCGCTCGACGACGACCTTGCGCTGCTCGTTCTTGGCGATCTTGGACTTCTTGGCCATGTTTAGCGCTCCTCTCGGAAGTCGACGTGCTTGCGCACGACGGGGTCGTACTTCTTGAGCACGAGACGGTCAGGGTTGTTGCGACGGTTCTTGCGGGTCACGTAGGTGTAACCGGTGCCCGCCGTCGAACGAAGCTTGATGATCGGACGGATGTCCTGCTGCTTTGCCATTAGATCTTCTCCCCACGGGCCAGGAGGTCCTTGACGACGGCCTCGATGCCACGGGCGTCGATGACCTTGATGCCCTTGGCGCTCAAGGTGAGGGTCACCTTACGGCGAAGCGACGGAACGTAGTACGTCTTCTTCTGGATGTTCGGATCGAACCGTCGCTTGTTGCGACGGTGCGAGTGCGAGATCGAGTGACCGAAGCCCGGAACGGCTCCCGTCACCTGGCACACTGCTGCCATTGCTTTCTTCTCCAATACCGTGAGGCCGGACGGCCTCACCCAAGGTCACTTGTCGGCGCACGGCTTCCCACGCTTGGAAGGGAGTGGGGGTCCGTACACGATACTGAGCGGGAGGAGCCCACTCAGCCAAAGAACCACTCTACGACACGCCCGGGGCGCTGGCAAATTGAGCGGAGCAGTTCTCGCACAGACCGAACACATCGACGACATGCTGGGCCTGGGTGAAGCCGTGAGCGGCGGCGGCGGCGCGGGCCCACTCCTCGACCGCGTCGGCCTCGATCTCGACGGTCAGCCCGCAGTTGCGGCAGATCAGGTGATGGTGGTGGCCGCCCGTGCAGGCCCGGTAGAGGCTCTCGCCCTCGGGGGACTGCAACGAGTCGGCGTCCCCCTCGGCCGCCAGGTCGGCGAGCGCGCGGTAGACGGTGGCGAGGCCGATGGGCGAGCCGGTCTCGTGGAGGCTCAGGTGCAGCGATTGCGCACTGATGAAGCCCTCCGTCGAGGACAGGGCCTCTCGGACGGCCTCCCGCTGCCACGTGTTGCGCTTCACCGTCCCAGGCTAGCCCGCCTGGCTCATGAGACGCCGTGAACCGCGTTCGCGTCGCACGCCCAGGAGGCGGCACACCACGTAGATGAGGAACGAGATGGTGGTGACGTACGGACTGATCGGCAGTGAGCCGCCGAGGGCGAGCATGATGCCGCCGACGACCGAGACGAGGGCGAACACCACGCTGAGCACCGGGACCAGGATCGGCGACGACGAGACGCGCATCGCGGCCGCCGCCGGGGTGACGAGCAGCGAGAGCACCAGCAGGGCGCCGACGATCTGGACCGAGACCGCTACGGCGAGCCCGAGCAGCACCATGAACGCGAGCGCGACGAACCGGGTCGGGATGCCGCGGGCGGCCGCCACGTCCGCGTCCAGGCTGTCGAAGGTGAGCGGGCGCCACATCAGCAGCAGTCCGAGCAGCACCACGAGTCCGATCCCGATCAGCCAGCCCAGCTGCGGGTCGTCGACCGAGACGATCTGGCCCGTCAGCAGTCCGAACTTGTTCGCGCTGCGCCCGGGATAGAGGGCGAGGAACAGGATCCCGAGGCCGAGACCGAACGGCATCAGCACGGCGATGATCGAGTTGCGATCGCGCGCTTTGGCCCCGAGGAGGCCGATCAGCACGGCGGCGAGCAGGGAGCCGACCAGTGAGCCGACGACGACGTTCACCCCGAAGAGCAGGGCGGCCGCGGCTCCCGCGAACGAGAGCTCGCTGATGCCGTGCACCGCGAACGCCATGTCGCGCTGCATCACGAAGACGCCGATCAGACCGCCGACGATGCCGAGCACCGCACCGGCGAAGATCGAATTCTTCACGAGCGCGAGCAACTCGCCGTAGTCGGCGAAGGAGAACAGCTGCGACCAGAGGTCGCCCGAGGCGGCGAGGTGGAGGATCATGCGGCCGGCTCCGGGTGCGGGTCGTGGCCGTGATCGTGGTGGGCGTGCGTCTCCGAGTCCGGGATGCCGACGACGACGATACGGCCGCGACTGCGGATGACGTCGACCGGCGTCCCGTACAGATCGGTCAGCACGTCGCTGCGGAGCACCTCATCCGGCGTCCCGGTGCGGAAGCGGCCGCCGGCCAGGTAGAGCACACGGTCGACCATGCCGAGGACCGGGTTCACGTCGTGCGTCACGAACACGACGGCGCTGCCGTCCTCGCGCCGGCGGCGGTCGATCAGCTCGCTGACACCGCGCTGGTGCTGCAGGTCGAGCGACAGCAGGGGTTCGTCGCAGAGCAGCATCGCGGGATCGCCCGCGAGCGCCTGCGCGACCCGCAGCCGCTGCTGCTCGCCGCCGGAGAGGGATCCGACCGCAGCGTCCGCGTAGCGGCGGGCTCCGACGGCGTCGATCAGCTCCTCCGTTCGGGCGCGATCGGCGCGGTGGGGCAGCGGGAGCCCCCAGCGGTGGCCGTCCACACCGAGCCGCACCAGATCCCGCGCCCGCATCGGCGTCCCGGCGGGGATGAGCTTCTGCTGCGGGATGTAGCCGATCCGCCGGTCGCCGCGGCGCACGGGGTGGCCGTCGAACGTGATCGAGCCGCCGTCGAGCCGCTGCTGGCCGAGGATCGCGCGTAGCAGGCTCGTCTTGCCGGAACCGTTCGGCCCGAGCACGGCGACGAACTCGCCGGCGTGCACGTCGAGGTCGAGTCCGCTCCACAGGGTCCGGTCGCCGAAGCCGAGCGAGGCGTCGCGCAGCTGCAGCACGACACCTCGATCGGTGGGCGCGGGAACCCGCGCGAGAGGTTCGGTCATTCCCCGAGGGCCTTGGCCACGGCGTCCAGGTTCGCGTTCATCCAGCCGATGTAGTCCTTGCCGCTCGGGAGGGTCTCGGTCACCGGCACCACGGGGACGCCGGCCGCCTTGGCGGCAGCGAGCACCTTCTCGGTCTCGGGGCCACTGGTCTGCTCATTGTAGGCGAGCAGCTTCACGGTGCCGCCCTGGATGACGCCCAGCATGTCCTGCAGCACGGCGGGGGAGACGTCGGTGCCCGCCTCGATGGCCTCGCTGAAGGCCTCCGGGGTCTTGTTCTCGAGCCCGGCCGCCTCGAGCAGGTACAGCGGGACCGGCTCGGTGATGGCGACACCCTCGCCGGCGTACGACGTCTTGAGCTGGGCCTCGCGGTTCTCGAGCGCGGTGAGCTTCTCGCCGAACGCCTTCGCGTTGGCCGAGAACGTCGACGCCTTGGCGGGGTCCGCCTTCGAGAGTGCGCCGACCAGCTTGTCGGTCAGCCTCTGCACGGTGGGGAAGTCGTACCAGACGTGCTCGTTGAGCTCGCCGTCGACGGCCTTCTTGCCCGAGATGTCGACGACGTTGAGCACCGTGCGCTTGTCGTTCGGCGCCGCCTTCAGCATGGTGTCGACGAAGTCGTCGTACCCTCCGCCGTTCTCGATGACGATGTCGGCCTTCGAGATGGCGAGCTGGTTCTGGGCGCTCGCCTCGAACGAGTGCGGATCCTGGGCGGGGTCGTCCATGATCGAGGTCACCTCGACGGCATCGCCGGCGATGGTGTGGGCGATGTCGCCGTACACGTTGGTGCTGGCGACGATACGGACATTCCCGTCATCGGTCGACGAACCGGAAGAGGCGGCCGAGCACCCGGTGAGGGCGAGGGCCGCGGCGGCCGTGAGGGCGATCGCGAGGAGGGGGCGCTTCTGCATGAGCGGGGACCTGTCTAAGTCGGCGTGGCTGTGTCGTATTCGAGGGCACCGGGTGTCGGGCCTCTACGAAACTACGCCTTGTTGAGAATGATTGTCAAAATCAACTCCGCGCCTGCAGGGCAAGCCACGCCAGGGCGCGGTCCTCGGCGCTCGTCATCGACAGCCCGGTCAGCTCCTCGATCTTCTGCATCCGGTTGCGCAGGGTGTGCCGGTGGACGCCGAGTTGCGTCGCCGCCGCCTCCCAGCTGCCGTTCTCCGTGAGGAACACGCGCAGCGACTCCAGGAGCTGCCCGTCCGACTCCGCGGCGAGCGGCCGCAGCGGCTCGACGAGCGCCGTGACCGCCGAGGAGGGAAGCGCGCGCAACAACTCGGCGACGCTCGCCATGCGTGCGAACTCCACCGCGGGCCGGTCGTCGGCGAGCGCCACACCGACGGCGCGCTCCGCCTGCGAACGGGCCTCGGCGAGTGCGCCAGGGGCCGCGGGGGCGCTGACTCCGCAGCGCACGGGGACGAGTTCGGTCGTCGCGGCGGTCACGATCCTCTCGATCCAGGCCGGCACGGCCTCCGGGGCGATCACCACGACGACGTCTCCCTCGAGCGTCCCCGCGACCGGGGGGAGTTCGAGCTCCTCGAGCCAGTCGAGGGCCTTCGTCTCCAGCACCACCGCCCGCGAGCGCGACCTGACGATGCAGACGACCAGCTCCCCGCCGGTGAGGCCCCACCGGGCCGCGACCGAGCGCGCGAGCGCAGCCGGGGCGCGCAGCAGCACCTCGACGGCGTCCTGCCGGGCGAGCTGCTCCAGCCGGGCGTCGCGCTGCGGGAAGTACGTCAGGTCGAGCAGGGCCGCGGCCTGTGTCGCGAGGTCGCGCGTGCGGCTCGTCGCGCCGCGCCTGGCCGAGACCACCAGGGTGGCCCGCGGATCCTCCGCCCGTCCCACCGTGAACGTCTGCAGTTCGGTGTTGCGCTGGCGCCGGCTGCGCTGCGTGGCGGCCGTGACGGCGTCGTCGATGTGGATGCGCCCGGCCCCGACCGCTGCGATCGGCTGGCCGTAGCGGTCGACCAGCACGGCCCAGCCGTTCAGGAGGCGGGAGAGCGTCGTCACGACGCCCTGCGTCCCGCCGCGGCGGGCGGCGAGCGTCAACGAGATGATGCCGCTCGCGACCAGGCGCGCCTCCGCGGCGTCGACCCCCGGGGCGACGGGAGCGACGGGAGCGACGGGAGCGGCGAGAGGCGCGGGAGCGCCGGATGCGCCGGAAGCGGGGTCGGCATCCATCGCCCCCACCTCCTTCATGTCTTCGCGGAATGACGTTTCGGCGTGCACAGCGCCGGGGGATGGACGAAACGGCGGGTATCCGGTGCTGAGCGCTGCTCATAGCATTTCCACCATCGTAATGACGCGTCCCGAACCCTTGAGGAACCTGCAGTGAAAGCCATCGTCTTCGACAGCACCGACCGCTCCATCGACTACACCGACGTCGACCTCGCCGAGCCCGGACCCGGCGAGGTGCGCGTGCGCATCGCCGCCGCCGGCGTGTGCCACTCCGACCTCCACGTGCGCCGCAACGAGTGGGACGCCCCGTCGCCGCTGGTGATGGGCCACGAGGGCTCCGGCGTCGTCACCGCCGTCGGCCCGGGCGTCGCCACGCTCGCCGAGGGCGACCACGTCGTGCTCTCCTGGGTCGCTCCGTGCAACGAGTGCCGCTACTGCCTGGCCGGGCACGAGGCCCGCTGCCAGGTCGCCGCCAACATCGTCGCGCCCAACGGCGTGCTGCAGGACGGCACCTCCCGGCTGTCGATCGACGGCGAGCCCATCCACCACTACCTCGGCGTCTCGTCCTTCGCCGAGGAGGCGGTGGTCCCCGCCTCCGGCGCCATCAAGGTGCGCGACGACGCCCCGCTCGACGTCATCGCCCTCGTCGGCTGCGCCGTCGCGACCGGTGTCGGCGCGGTCACCAACACGGCCGCCGTCGAGCCCGGCTCCATCGTGGTCGTGATCGGCTGCGGCGGCGTGGGCCTCTCCGTCATCCAGGGCGCCCGTCTCGCCGGCGCCTCCCGCATCGTCGCCGTCGACGTCCGCGCCGAGAAGACCGCCCTCGCCCGCCGGCTCGGTGCCACGGACGAGATCGACGCCTCGAAGCAGGACGCCGTCGCGGCCCTGCACGAGATCCTCCCCGACGGCGTCGACTACGCGTTCGACGCGATCGGGAACACCGCCACCACCGAGCAGGCCATCCGCATGCTCGGCCTCGGCGGGGCCGCCGTCATCGTCGGCCTGCCCCCGACGGGCGCCCGCGCCTCGTTCGAGCCGCTCGTGCTCGCCGAGGCCGACCAGCGCATCCTGGGCTCCAACTACGGAAGCGTGCGGCCGTCGATCGACATCCCCGCGCTCGTCGACCGCTACATGGACGGCGACCTGGAGCTCGACCTGCTCGTCAGCGGACGCCGTCCGCTCGCCGAGGCCGAGCAGGCGCTCGACGCCCTGCAGGAGGGCACCGCGCTGCGCACCCTGCTCATCCCCTGAGCCGGAACGGCCCCGGCCGAGCGTCGCCACCCGCACCACCGCACCGTCCCCCGTACCGTCCTCTCCCCCCGAAAGGCAGGACACCGTTGTCTTCGACCGAAACCACCACCCCGGCACGCCCGGACGCGAGTGAGAGCGGCCTGCGCCGCGGCGCCATGGGCGGCGCCGAACTCGTCGCCCAGGCCATCGCCAACATCGCCCCCTCCGCCGTCATCGCCTTCACCGCAGCCGCGATCTTCGTCACGGCCGGCAAGGGCACCTGGCTGTCGTTCGCACTCGCGACCGTCGTCATCCTGGCCGTCGGCTACTGCATCTCGCAGTTCGCCAAGCGCCGCGCCTCCGCCGGCTCGCTCTACAACTACGCGGCGGCGGGCCTCGGGCCGTTCGGCGCCTTCCTGACCGGCCTCACCCTGGTGATCGGCTGCTTCGGCATCGCCGCCGGCTCGCTGAGCGGTGCGGTCATCCACTTCGGCGCGTTCCTCAACCAGGTCGGCGTCGGGATCAGCGGCGTCGCCGGGCAGGTCGTCATCGCGGTGGTGCTGGGCGGCCTGGCCGCGCTCTTCACCGTGTGGGGCGTGCGGGTCTCGGCCCGGGTCTCCCTGGTGCTCGAGATCGTCTCCGTCACGATCATCACGATCCTGCTCGTCATCGCCCTGGCGAACGCGGGCCCCGCCGCGTTCGACCCGTCGCAGTTCTCGCTCGAGGGCGTGGAGCCGCAGGGCGTCGCGATCGGCATGGTGCTCGCGATCCTCGGCTTCGTCGGGTTCTCCAGCGCCGACGCCCTGGGCCGGGAGGCGCGCAATCCGTTCAAGGCCATCCCGCGCGCCATCATGTGGAGCGCGCTCGGCGTCGGCGTGCTCTACGTCTTCGCCGCGTACACCCAGGTCGTCGTGCTCGGCGACAAGCTCGGGGAGTCGGTCAGCCCGCTGGACGACATCGCGACCATCGTGGGCCTGCCCAGCTGGTTCAACCCCATCCTGAACCTCGGCATCGCGGCCTCGTTCTTCGCCGTCGTCGTCGCCCCGCTGAACGTCATCGGGCGCATCGTCTACGTGATGGGCAAGGAGGGCGTGGCCCCGAAGTACCTCGGCACCACCCACGCCAAGCTACTCACCCCGCACCGCGCACTGCTCGTCTTCGCCCCTCTCGTCATCCTCGTGCCCGTCGTGCTGTACCTGTTCGGCGTGGACGCGAACGACGTCCTCGTCTGGGTCGACACCTTCGGCACGTTCGGCTACATGGTCGCCTACGCGGCCGTCGCCATCGCGGCCCCGATCTTCCTGCGCCGCATGGGCGTCAAGAACTGGTTGGTCTGGCCGTGCGTCGTGATCGCCGTCGGCGGGATGGCCTACGTGTTCTGGGTCAACGTCGTGCCGATCCCCGCCTTCCCGCTCAACATCATCCCGCTGCTGTTCCTCGTCGCCGTGATCGCCGGCGTGGGCCGCTACGCGTGGGTGAAGAAGAACCGGCCGGACGTCATCGACGCCATCGGCTCGACCGAGACCGACGTCCTGGAGGGCATCGGCTGACGTCTCGCGAGACCTCGGTATCCCCCAACCGAGGAGGCCCCGTCCGGTCGATCGTTCACGGTCCCGGGCGGGGCTTCTCGCTGTGCGGCGCGACCTCCGCGATGCGGCCGCTGTGGTTCGGGACGGTGGCGGCGGGGCGCCGCGGCGCGGTCGTCCCGTAGAGGCGCGGTCGTCCCGCGGAGGCGCAGTCGTCCCGAACGGGCGCGGTCGTCCCGCGGAGGTGCGGGGGCGGAGCGCTCAGTCGAGCAGGAGGGCGGGCTCCTCGATGATGGAGGCCACGTCGGCCAGGAAGCGCGAGGCCACGTCGCCGTCGACCACGCGGTGGTCGAACGAGGCGCCGACGGTCGTGACGTAGCGCGGGCGCACCTCGCCGTCGACGACCCACGGCTTCTGCTTGATCGTGCCGAGCGCGACGATGCCGACCTCGCCGGGGTTGAGGATGGGCGTGCCCGTGTCCATCCCGAACACGCCGATGTTGGTGATCGTGATGGTGCCGCCCGCCATCTCGGCAGGCGACGTCTTGCCGTCGCGCGCCGTCAGGGTGAGCTGCTCGAGGGACTTCGCCAGGTCGAGGAGCGTCATGCTCTGCGCCTCTTTGACGTTCGGGACGATCAGTCCGCGCGGCGTGGCCGCGGCGATGCCGAGGTTCACGTAGTGGCGGATGATGATCTCCTCGTCCGTCCACGTGGAGTTGACGGTGGGGTTGCGGCGCACGGCCCAGATGATCGCCTTCGCCACGATGAGCAGGGGGGAGATCTTGATGCCGACGAAGTCGGCCGAGTTCTTGAGGCGCTTGACGAACTCCATCGTGCGGGTGGCGTCCACGTCGACGAAGAGGCTGACGTGCGGGGCGCTGAAGGCGCTCGTGGTCATCGCGTTGGCGATCGCCTTGCGCACGCCCTTGACGGGGATCCGCTCCTCGCGGTCGTCCGGCCATTCCGGCGTCTGGATGTTGCGGAACACGCTCGCCTGGGTCGCCTCGCGCAGGACGTCGTCGCGGGTGACGTCACCGATCGGTCCGGTCGCGGTCACGGTCGTGAGGTCGACGCCGAGATCCTTCGCGAGCTTGCGGATCGGAGGCTTGGCGATCACGGGGGCACCGGTGGCGGCGGCGTGGCCGGCGGGCGCGTGCGCGCTCGGTGCCGCGGAAGCCGTAGCCGGCGCCGGAGCCGTCGCCGTCGGAGTCGCGGGAGCGTCCGCGGTCCCGGGAGCCTCCGCAGGCACGGGGGCCGTCGGAGTCGAGGGCGCGGGAGGGGCGATCGGCGCCTGGGTCGCGACCGGCAGCGCCGCGGTCCCCGGGTGGGTGACCCGACGGCGCCGGCTGGTGCCGTGGCCGGCGGAGCCGTAGCCCACGAGCACCGCGCCGGGCTTCGGCTCGTCGGCCTCGTGCGACACGCTGGCCGCCGTGTCCGCGGCGGCCTCGGCCACCTCGCTCACCGGGGCGACGGGAGCGTCGGAACCGGCCTCGCCGGTGACCGTGATGATCGGGGTACCGACCTCGACCGTCTGGCCCTCGGACACCAGCAGCGCGCCCACCGTCCCCTCGAACGGCGACGGCAGCTCGACGAGCGACTTCGCGGTCTCGATCTCGACGATCACCTGGTTGACCGCGACGGGCTCGCCCGGCGCCACCTTCCACGAGACGATCTCGGCCTCGGTCAGACCCTCGCCCACATCGGGCAGCAGGAACTGGGACTCGCTCATGTGCGACTTCTTTCGGTTGGCGCGCTCAGTAGGCGAGCGCGCGGTCGACGGCCTCGAGGATGCGGTCGGCGTCGGGAAGGTAGACCTCTTCGAGCTTCGCCGGCGGGAAGGGGGTGTCGAACCCGGCCACCCGCAGCACGGGGGACTCCAGCGAGTAGAAGGCGCGCTCGGCGACGGTCGCCGCGATTTCGGAGCCGACGGACACGTTGCCCGGTGCCTCCTGCGCGACGATGAGGCGGCCGGTCTTCTGCACCGACTGGACGACGGGCCCGTAGTCCACGGGGGAGAGCGAGCGCAGGTCGACGACCTCGATGCTCCGGCCCTCTTCGGCGGCGAGCTCGGCGGCACGCAACGCGACGCTGACCATTCCGGCCCACGCGACGACCGTGACATCGGTGCCGGTGCGGACGACGCGGCTGGCGTGCAGCGGGGTCGCGTTCTCGACCAGGTCGACCTCGCCCTTGGGCCAGTAGCGGCTCATCGGCTCGAAGAAGATGACCGGGTCGTCCGACTGGATGGCCTCCTGGATCATCCAATAGGCGTCGTGCGGCGTCGAGGGCGCGACGATCCGCAGGCCGGCCGTGTGGGCGAAGTACGCCTCCGGAGCCTCCTGATGGTGCTCGACCGCGCCGATGTGCCCGCCGTGCGGGATGCGGATCACGATCGGCATCGAGATCGCACCGCTGTGCCGGTTCGTCATCTTGGCGAGCTGCGTGGTGATCTGATCGAAGCCGGGGAACACGAATCCGTTGAACTGGATCTCGACGACCGGGCGGTAGCCGCGCATGGCGAGGCCGATCGCGGTGCCGACGATGCCGGCCTCGGCGAGCGGGGTGTCCACCACACGCCGCGGGCCGAACTCCTGCTGCAACCCCTCGGTCACCCGGAACACGCCGCCCAGCGGGCCGACGTCCTCACCGAGGATGAGGACCTTCGGGTCGTCGGCGAGCGCGCGGCGCAGTCCGGCGTTCAGCGCCTTCACCAGCGGCAGGTTCTGCACCGGAGCCTCCGGAGCGGCGGGAGCGGACGCCTCGGCCGCGGGCGCGGCAGGTTCCGGAGCGGACGCGGAGTCGGCCGTCGCGTCCGCATCGGCCTCGCCGGCGGTCGCGGCCACGGCCTCAGCCGTCGCGTCGTCGATCGAGAACTCGCGCGTCCACTCCTGCTCCGCGACGTGCTCCTCGAGCACGCGGGCGCCGGGGTCGCTCTCGACGATCTCGACCACATCGATCGCCTCCGTGTCGGCCAGCGGCTCGGCCGCGGCGTCGTGCGCGCCGTGGCCGTCCTGGTCGTCGATCAGCTCGGCCTCCACGTAGTCGGCCTCACTCCTCACGTCGCTCACGCGTCACCTCCGAAGGACGACTCGTACTCTTCGAGCCAGCGCCGCTGCTCGTCCATCACCGGGTGCGGTTCACTGTAGACGTTGTCGAACAGCGTCCCGATGGGCGGCGGCCCCAGCTGCAGCGTGCGTCGGCGCACGTCGGCGGCCAGGTCGGCCGCCTCCTCGTCCGCGCTGTCGAAGAACGCCTGACCCACGCCCTGCTGCTCCAGGAACACCCGGAAGCGCAGGATCGGGTCGCGTTCCGCCCAGTAGGCGGTCTCTTCGTCGGTGCGGTACTTCGTCGGGTCGTCGCTCGAGGTGTGCGCACCGATGCGGTACGTCAACGCCTCGATCATGCTCGGCCCCTCGCCGTTGCGCGCGTCGTCCAGGTGCTTGGCGGTGACCGCGTACGAGGCGAGGACGTCGTTGCCGTCCACCTGCACGCCCGGGATGCCGAAGCCGCTGGAGCGCAGGTACAGCGGAGTGCGCGACTGCGTGGACACCGGGACGGAGATCGCCCACTGGTTGTTCTGCAGGAAGAAGACCTGCGGGGTCTGGTAGCTCGCAGCGAAGACGAATGCTTCGCTCACGTCGCCCTGGCTGGTCGCGCCGTCGCCGAAGTAGGCGATGACGGCGGCGTCCTTCTGCGGGTCGCCCGTGCCGACGGCGCCGTCGAACGCGATGCCCATCGCATAGCCGGTCGCGTGCAGCGTCTGCGATCCGATCACCAACGTGTAGAGGTGGAAGTTGTTCACCGCCGGGTCGGTCGGATCCCAGCCGCCGTGCGTGACACCGCGGAGCAGGGCGAGGATCCCGACGGGATCGATGCCGCGCACCATGCCCACCACATGCTCGCGGTAGGAGGGGAAGAGGTGGTCCTGGGGCTTCGCCGCGTGTGCGGAGCCGACCTGGGCGCCCTCCTGGCCGATGCTCGGGACCCACAGACCGAGCTGGCCCTGCCGCTGCAGGTTCGCCGCCTCGATGTCGAAGGCCCGCACGCGCACCATGTCGCGGTAGAAGCGCCGGTAGTCGTCCTCGTCGAGCCGCTCCAGGTAAGGGAGGTACTCGCCGGCCGCTTCACTCGGCTGGAACCGGCCGTCCGCTGTCAGCAGCTGGACGGTGTTCGCCGGGCGCGGGGTATCGTTCGTCGCAACCACCGTTCTAACCTAACCGCTTGGCAGGGTGGTCATTTGGCAGGTTCCGCACAAGATCGGCGGTCACCTCAAGGAGATTATCCACAGATTCCTGCTCTCCCACACTGATCCGGATGCCCTCACCGGCGAATGCACGCACGGTCAGCCCGGCATCGAAGAAGGCCTCGTTCGCGACGTCGGTCTGCGCGCCGGTCGCGAGCCAGACGAAGTTGCCCTGTGCCTCCGGGACGACCCATCCCTGCGCGACCAGCGCATCCCTCAGCTGATCGCGCCGCATGGCGATGCGGGCGACCCGCTCCATGAGCTCGTCCTCCGCCTCGATGGAGGCGATGGCCGCGACGCGCGCGGCGTCTGTGACCGACAGGGGGATGGCCGCCGAGCGCGCCGCATCCAGCACGGCGGCCGGACCGACGGCGTAGCCGATCCGCAGCGCGGCCAGGCCGTACGCCTTCGAGAACGTGCGGAGGACGACGAGGTTCGGGTAGCGCGAGAGCAGCGGGATGCCGTCCACGGAGGTGTCGTCGGTGACGAACTCGTAGTAGGCCTCGTCCAGCAGCACGAGGAGGTCGGCCGGGACCGCCGCCATGAAGGCCTCGAACTCGTGCGCCGTCACGACCGGACCGGTCGGATTGTTCGGTGTGCAGACGATGACGACGCGGGTGCGCTCGGTGATCGCCGCCGCCATGGCCGCGAGATCGTGCCCGCCGTCGGCGCGGTTCGGGATCTGGACGCTCGTCGCTCCCGCGACGGTGACCAGCCCCGGGTAGGCCTCGAACGAGCGCCACGCGTAGACGACCTCGTCGCCGGTCCCGGCCGCGGCCGAGATGAGCTGTGCGAGCAGGGCCACCGAGCCGCTGCCCAGGTGCACCTGCCCGGCTTCGATGCCGTGCCGCTGCGCCAGGAGCTCCCGCAGGTCGCCACCGCCCGCATTCGGGTAGCGATTCAGGTCGCCCAGCGTGGCGGCCACGGCCTGCACGACGGCGGGGAGCGGGGGATACGGGTTCTCGTTGCTCGACAGCTTGAAGCCGTCCGCCGGTGCGGCCCGTCCCTGCCGGTAGGCGGGGACCGCCACGATCTCCGGCCGGAGCTTCACGCCGAGCGCGTCTTCGGAAGTCACCTGACCAACTTAGTCTCGCCCGCATTCCGGCGGGGGAATTCCTTCGCTCCCTGGCGCGAGGCCGTGAGCGAACACGCGCCCCTGTTCTCCGATATGCCCGGCCTGGGATGATGGGCCCATGCGATTCCTGCTCAAGGTCATCATCAACGCCCTGGCGCTCTGGCTCACGACGCTCATCGTCAGCGGCGTCACCGTGCACCCGTACGAGGACACCACCTCCGCGACCGTGCTGACGTACCTGCTCATCGCCGTCATCTTCGGAGTGGTGAACGCGGTCATCGGGACGGCGATCCGCGTCGTCGCGTTCCCGCTCTACATCCTGACCCTCGGCCTGATCTCCCTGGTGGTGAACGCCCTCCTGCTGCTCATCGTGTCGTGGATCAGCGACGCGATGGGCTTCGGGCTGCACGTGGACGGCTTCTGGGCCGGCGTGCTCGGGGCGCTGGTGCTCGGCATCATCGCGTGGCTGTTCGGGCTCATCGTCCGCCCCAACCGCAGCTGACGCCCGCGGGAGCGCGCGGGACGCGGTGATGGGAGAATAGGCGGCGAACCCCACACGCCGATCCTCGCGAGGAGCCCCATGACCGCCCTGCCTCCCCAGCCGCTGAGCCCTCTGGACGGCCGCTACCGCTCCGCCGTCGTCGATCTGGGCGACCACCTCTCGGAGGCGGGCCTCAACCGGGCGCGCGTGCAGGTCGAGGTCGAGTGGCTGATCTACCTCACCGGGCACCGGATGTTCGGCTCGTCCCCGCTGACCGCGGAGCAGATCCGCTCGTTGCGGACCCTCGCCGACGGCTTCGGCCAGCCGGAGATCGACCGGCTCGCCGAGCTGGAGGCGACCACCAAGCACGACGTGAAGGCGGTCGAGTACCTGGTCCGCGAGCGCCTCCACGCGCTCGGCCTGGACCACATCGCCGAGCTGACGCACTTCGCGGCCACCAGCGAGGACATCAACAACCTCTCGTACGCGCTCACCGTCAGCGCTGCGGTCAACCGGGTCTGGCTGCCCAAATTCCGCGCCGTGGTGGCCGAGCTGCGCGCACAGGCCCTGCAGTACCGCGACGAAGCGATGCTCGCCCGCACCCACGGTCAGCCGGCGACGCCGACGACCATGGGCAAGGAGCTCGCGGTCTTCGTGCACCGCCTGGAGCGCATCCGCAAGCAGGTCGAGCAGACCGAGTACCTCGGCAAGTTCAGCGGAGCCACGGGAACGTTCGCCGCTCACCTCGTCGCCGACCCGGGCGCGGACTGGCCGCGCATCTCGCGCGAGTTCGTCAGCAGCCTCGGCCTCGACTGGAACCCGCTCACCACCCAGATCGAGTCGCACGACTGGCAGGCGGAGCTCTACGCCCGCATCTCCCACGCCAACCGTGTGCTGCACAACCTGTGCACCGATCTGTGGACCTACATCTCCCTCGGCTACTTCCGCCAGGTGCCCGAGCCCGGCGCCACCGGGTCCTCGACGATGCCGCACAAGGTCAATCCGATCCGCTTCGAGAACGCCGAGGCCAACCTGGAGCTCTCCAGCGCGGTGCTGGACTCGCTCGCGCAGACCCTGGTCACCAGCCGCCTGCAGCGCGACCTGACCGATTCCACCACGCAGCGCAACATCGGCGTCGGTCTCGGCCACTCCGTCCTCGCACTGGACAACATCCAGCGTGGCCTCGGTCAGATCTCGCTCGATCGCGACGCCCTCGCCGCCGACCTCGGCGCGAACTGGGAGGTGCTCGCCGAGGCCATCCAGACCGTGATCCGCGCCGAGGTCACCGCCGGTCGCTCGACGATCACCGACCCCTACGCGCTGCTCAAGGAGCTGACGCGCGGCAAGCGGGTCGACCACGCCGGACTGACCGAGTTCGTGAACGGCCTCGACATCAGCCAGGCGGCGAAGAACCGACTGCTCGAGCTCACTCCCGCGGGATACGTCGGTCTCGCTTCGGAGCTGGTTGCCCTGCTCTGACCGTCCGCCCTTCGCACACGCGAGAGGCCGCCGGCGTGCTGCCGGCGGCCTCTCGCGCGGAGGAGACCCGCAGACCTGCAGATCCGCGGCTCCCGGCGGGTCAGTGGCCCGAGGGCTTGTCCTTGTCGCGGGACTCCGCGTCCTGCTCCAGGATGTCCTCCACCTCGGCCGCGTTCGGCTTGAACGCCAGCGCGAAGAGCGCCATGAGAACGAGCGCGAGGATGAACGCCACCCCGAAGAAGATGCCGGCGAGGAGGAACTCGCGCGTCGCCATCAGGACGATGAGTCCGGTGAAGATGCCGAGGCCGCCCGAGATGCCGAGCAGTTCGGCGGGGAGGAAGCGGTCACGGCGGGTCGGCTGGAGGCTGGAGGTCACGCTGGGGTCTTTCTTTCGACGCTTGGTCACGATGCCTCCGTCCGGCCCACGGCCTCGGGGGAGCGGCCGGCCGAGCGGAGCGACACGGCGCCGATGCCCTGGAAGACGCCGACGATGACGGCCCAGGCACCGAAGAGGCCGACGGCGAGCAGCGCGTCGGCGGGGACGAGGAGGAGCACCAGTGCGAGCACGGCGGTGAGGGCGCCCGTCACCAGCCAGTCGCGGGCGGCCGCGTCGCGACCGCGATCGCGCAGGCCGCTGTAGAGCTCGAGGAAGCCGGTCAGCGCGCCCCACACCGTGACGAGGTAGAGGAACAGGCCGAGTCCGCTGCCCGCGAGGGCGAGGGCGAGCACACCGGCGATGACGCCGATGGCGCCCTGGATGACGAAGAGCGTGCGCGTGAGGCTGCGCGGGCCGACCAGCAGGGTCAGCACGGCGGTCGCGAGGCCGTCGGCGATCGCGAAGGCGCCGAAGACGATCAGCCCGAAGACCGGGGTGTGCGCCCCCTGGGTGAAGGTGACGACGACGGCCGTGACGAGCGCGATGACGGCGCGCACGGCGGGGACGACCCAGTACCGGCTCGGAGTCTGAATCCCCTGGATCTGGGCTGGAACGGCGGGTGCCACTCGGCGACCTCTCTCATACAGGTTTCCCGTCCAGTCTAGCCGTGGCGTACCTGCGCGTTTGCCGCGCGCGGACGTCCTCGCCCGGCCTCGCCGGCCGATATCGCCGGCGCGTCCCGGCAGAGGACGCCGCCCACGACCCCGATCGCCGACCGTCTGAGGTTCTTCACGATCAGAGCGGCGCGGCCAGCGCGACGCGGGCCGGGAGTCTGGTCAGTGCGCGGCGGGCCGGCGGAGATGCGGGCGGTGGGCGCGGCGCGAGGCGGAGTCGTCCGGCGTCTCCCGGCCGGACCAGATCACGACGGCGGCGACCCCCCCGATCACCAGGAGGAACGCCCCGGTCGGTGTGATCTGGTCGGCGAACCCGTGCTGGGCGGACAGCGCCGAGACGATCCCGGCCGCGACACCGGCGACCGAGACCACGGCGAACGCGTACGAGAGCGCACGAGCGGCGCCGGTCTGCACGAGTCCCGTCACGATGAGCGCCGCGGCGGCGATCAGCCAGACGGCCGCGAGGGGGAAGGCGAGCGCGAGACCGATCGTGTCCCGGAGCAGCAGCCCGGGGACGAGGTAGACGATGGCGGAGGCGAGCACCAGCACGGCGCCGAGTCCGAGGTAGCCGAGGAGGCGCGAGCGCTCCGTCCGCAGACGCTCCAGGGGGGCGCGCAGCGCCGTCCAGGTGAACGCCAGGGAGAACGCGACCACCGCGAGTGCGACCGCGCCTGCGCTCTGCAGGAGGGGGAGGAGGATCGTGTCCATCCATCCATTGAACCCGGAAGCCGGCGCGAGCGCGTCATCCCGCAGGATGATCCGCACACGTCCGGTCCCCGGCGGCCTGTCCGCCGACGATCGAGGGCCGCCCCTGCTGGGACGGCCCTCGATCGTTGCGCGTGTGGCGCAGCGGCGCTACGCGTCCCGGCGCATCCCGCGCCGGCGGACCAGCACCAGCGCAGCACCCAGCGTGAGCAGGGTGCCCCCGAGGGCGACGAACACTCCGATCGCCGGGCTGGATCCCGTCGACGCGAGCACCGGGTCGCCGGCGATGGGGGTGCCCGTCACCGTGACGGTGAGCTGCGACGTGGAGGCGGCGAACGATGCGTCTCCGCTGTACCGGGCGGTGACCGCGTGCGACCCCGCACCCAGCGCGGTGGTCGTGCAGGAGGTGGTCGGCAGCGTCGCCACGCAGAGCGTGCGGCCTCCCGCGTCGGTGAACGTCACCGTGCCGGTCGCGCCCGCCGGGAGCCCGGTCGCGGTGAGCGTCACCGCGCCGCGGGCGAACGCATGCCGCGCCGCGACCGCTGTCGGCTGCGGGGCGATCACCAGGGTGAAGGGCGACCCGGTCGCCGGCTCGTGGTTGTCGTCGCCGCTGTACACCGCACGGACGATGTAGGTCCCGCCCGGGAGGTCGCCCGGGATCGTGCAGGTCGTGTCGGGGAGGGTCGCCGTGCACAGGACCGTGCCGTCGTCGGTGACGAAGGAGATCGTCCCCGTCGCGTCGTCGGGCAGGCCGTCGACCTCCACATCGGTCGGGTCGCCGTGCGTGACGGTGACCGTCCCCGGCCCGTTGCCCCCGGTTCCGCCGCCGGAGCCGGGTCCGTTGCCGATGGTGGAGACCGCCTTGCTGACGGTGAGCGTCGCCTCCGCCGAGGTGGCCGCGGCGTAGACGCCGTCACCCGAGTACGCCACGGTCACCGGGTACTCGCCGGCCGCGAGGGTCGTGGCCGTCGGGCAGCTGGTCACCGGGAGCGTGGTCGTGCAGAGCGTGGTGGTCCCGGTCGTGAAGGTCAGCGTCCCGGTCGCGGCACCGGGCAGCCCGGTTGCGGACAGCGTCGCGGCGGTCCCGTACGGCACCTCGGTCGGGGCGACCGCGAGTGCGACGGAGGTGGACACCTTCGTCACGGTGAGCGTGAGCCGCGCGCGGTCGGCGTCGGTGACGGCGACGTGGTCGCCGTCACCGCTGTAGCCGACCAGCACGGTCCGGGTGCCGATGTCGCCCGCCGACATGGTGCAACTGGCGGTTCCGGCGGCGATGGTCGCCGTGCAGATGGCCTCGCCGCTCTCCTCGTCGGTGAAGGTCACGGTCCCGGTGGGTGCGGTCGGTCCGTTGCCGGTCGGTGTCGTCGAGACGACCGTCGCGGTGAGCGTCGCCGTCGCGCCGTGCTCGACCGTGACGTCGCCCGCGCTGACGCGCACCGGCTGCTTCAGCACCGTGAGGGAGCCCGACGTCGTCACGACCTCGGCGTCGGTCGAGGCGACGACGGTCGAGATGGTCGCGGTCCGCGCCGTCCCCGACACGGTGAAGGGGATCGCCAGGGTCGGCAGCGCGGTCCCCGGCTGGATCGGCAGGGCGGGGTCCACTGCGAAGTCGCAGGTGGCGATCTGTCCGCTGACCGTGCAGGTCCACCCGTCCGGCAGGTCGGTCGGGGCGGACGGCTGCACGTTCGTGGGGAAGGTCGTGGTCGCACGGACCAGCTGCGACTCCGTGCCTCCCGCGGACGTCACGGTCGGCGTCACCGTGTACGTGCCGCTGCCGCCGTGCGCCACGGACGTGTCGCCGCCGGAGGACGCGGCGAGCACGGGCACGGGGCCGGCGGCGGTCTTGGCCTCCAGGTAGTTGACCTCGTGGATGTCCGATGCCCCGCCGGTGCCGGCGACCCACCCGTAGGTGAGCTTGTACGGGTAGCCCGTCTTCGGGTCGATCCAGGACGCCGGGACGGCGGCCGCGTTGCCGGCCGGCGCGAGCGTCGGCAGCGCGCCGGCGAGCACCTGCTGGGAGCCGCCGATCGGCGTGAAGATGACGGCGAACCGCCCGGCGCCGACCGTCACCGACGTCGCGCGCTGCGCGGTGATCGCGTCGGCCGTCGGGTTGATGACGATCTCGACCGGCACCTTCGCATCTGCGCGGCCGGCCGCACCGGCCTTGCTCAGCGAGCCGGTGAGGGGGGTGTTGGCCGTCGACGTGACGACGCAGTAGCCGTTCGTGCCGTTGCCGGGGCCGCGCACGGTGACGCTGTCCGGGTAGCGGACGCGCGTGGGGGTGGTGCTGCAGCCGTTCCCCTCGAAGTCGGGGTGGTTGAAGTTGCCGTAGCGGTCGAGGCCGATGCCGAGGTAGGCGTGTGCGAGGCCGCTGCCGGTCTTCGTGCCGCTGTAGCCCAGCGAGCCTCCCAGCATTCCGATCTGCGTGGGCACGGCCGGGTTGTACGGGTCGGTCGCTGCCAGGTAGAACACGATGCCGTCCGCGGTGATGCCCGTCTGGTCGGCGGTGCCGTTGTACTGGTAGCTGTCGAAGATGGCGTCGATGCCCTTGGTGATCGGCACGGACTGCTTCGCCCCGACGCCGCCGGTCTGGTTGAGCGTCGCCGAGGTCAGGCGCAGGGCGCCCTTCGTGTCCGGGTCCGGCGTTCCGCCGCATCCCGGAATGGAGTCGGCGGCGGTGACCGTCGTCGTGGTGCGCGCGGTCAGGCAGGCCTTGTTCGTGCCGGAGGGCGCGCCCGGCAGCGTGTAGCCGCTGCCGGCGGTCGTGCCGGTGAAGCCTTCGTTGACGAAGGTGGTCTGGGCGGGAGGCTGCGGATCGGCGTACGACGCCGGCGCCCCGGTCAGGACGAGGGCGGCGACGCCGACGGAGGCGACCACGGAGAGGACGGTGCGGGTGACGGGATGTGCCGTCGGCAGGGCGCGACGGTCGTCTGTTTTCGGGCGCAAAGAAACCCCAGCGGGAAAGGCGGCGCGCGAGCGCGCCGGAATCGGGTATCGGGTAGAGCGGCCCCCACGTCCCGGCCCGGTCGGGAACGACCCGGTCGATGGCGACTTCGATGCTCAGTCGTTATGACATTAGTGAACTCTCAGAGTTCGCAGCACGCGGAATCGCCTCTTTTCCCTCGAATTGGGGGCACCCGGGGCGACGCTGCGATCAGATGCGTTCCGGCAGTCGGCGCTGCAGCAGCGTCAGCCCGGCCGACGCGATCAGCGCGAGCACGCTCGGGGCGAGGAAGACGAGCGGGAGCCCCAGCGACGCCACGCCCACCCCGCCGATCAGGCCGCCGAGGGCCGAGCTGATGGCGGGTGCGCTGATGAAGATCGCCGACGCCGTCGCGACCGCTCCCGGGAGCAGCCGCTGCGCGACGATGATCCCGAGCCCGGCGAACGCGCCCCACACGCCGCCCATCAAGACCTGCGCGGCGAAGAGCCCGACCGCGGATCCACTGAGTGCGAAGAGGAGATTCGCGCCCACACCGAACAGCGCGCCGAACACCATCAGGGGGATCATCCCGGTGCGCCGGGCGACGACCACCGCGACCGGCATGAGGATGAGCTCCACCAGGGGCTGGATGCCGATGATCGCCCCGCTCAGCACCGGCGGATACCCCTGCTGATCCATGTAGATCGGGAGGAAGGCGTACTTGATCGGCTCCCCGGCGTACACCAGCACGTAGAGACCGGTGAACACCAGCAGCGGCACCATCGCCCGGAGCGACACGGGCGTGTGCGTCTTCGGGGCGTCGGCGGCGACGACGGCGGCGGCCGGGGGCTGCTGGCGGTCCCGGAGCGTGCCCAAGGGGATGATCTGCGCCAGCGTGCAGAGCGCGGTGGCGACCAGCATCGCCCGCAACCCGAGCTGCGCGCCGAGGAAGGAGCCGGCGACCGGGCCAACCACCCAGCCGAGCGTCAGCGACATGCGCACGAACGAGACGACGCCGTCGCTCGCGGTCGTCGGGTTCGCCGTGAGCTCGTCGTGCAGGGCGGCGAACAGCTGCGAGGTCGCCGCTCCGGCGACGCCGAGGATGAGGGCGCTGATGACGAACGGCATCCACAGCTGCGTCGAGAACGCGATCGCCAGCCAGCCGGCGAAACCCACGACGGCGCAGATGCGGAACGGGCCCAGGCGACGCCCGGACCGGTCGGAACGGCGGCCGACGAGGTAGCCGGCGACCGGCGCGGTCAGATTGGTGAGGTAGTAGAGACCGGCGACGGTCAGGGAGCCGCCGAGGTCGTCGACCAGGAAACGGGCGATCTGCGGAGCCGCCGCCGAGAAGCCGAGACCCGACAGGAAGAGTGCCAGCGTGGCACCGCGGTAGAGCGGCGTGCTGAGCACGACCCGCAGCGTCGATGGCGCGCGTGTCACCGGGACCGTCATGCTCTCTCTCCTTCATCGCAGAGCGGCGGTCTCCATGAGAACCAGCCAAACCTAGTGCTGCAAGGTTTTCGAGTCTAGGGGATGAGAGAGCGTTGTGTACAGGTGTACATCATGTGATGTCGGCGCCT
Organism: Leifsonia aquatica H1aii; assembly: GCF_000633535.1. Lineage (GTDB taxonomy): Bacteria > Actinomycetota > Actinomycetes > Actinomycetales > Microbacteriaceae > Leifsonia > Leifsonia aquatica_A. The sequence goes on from NZ_AYMR01000011.1 coordinate 340,507, forward strand.
GATCGTGGGCGCGGACCACGTGGAGTGTAGGTTCTTGCGCTATCTGTCCAAAGCGCCCGCGGAATTCTTCGGCTTTATCGCCTACATGTCCACGGGCGCTGCCAGCTTTTCTCACTGAAGTTGTCCAAAACCGCAGCCACTTGGCATCGCGCCCGGGAAGATGAGCTGTGGAACGCACGATCGACTTCTACCGCAAGCGTCACATGCTCTGTGCACGGTGCGGGTTGACGTGGCTGG
>NZ_AYMR01000012.1 GCF_000633535.1 Leifsonia aquatica H1aii
GGGGTGGTGACCTCGAGCTTGGCGATGACGTTCAGGTCCTCGATGGTGACGGTCTGGTCGCCGGACTCGACGGTGACGGTGCCGCCTCCGGGGAGCGGGACCGTGGTGTTCCAGCTGCCGTCGGGGTTGACCGTGGTCTCGCCGATCGGCGTGCCATCCTTGTCCTTGATCACGACGGTGTCGCCGGGATTGCCGGTGCCGTCGAAGGTGACGTCCGGGCCGACGATCGTGTCACCGCCCTGCGGGGTGGTCACCACCAGCGGGTCCGAGGACTCGGTCATGGTGTAGACGCCCTCCGCGATCGTGACGGGCGAGCCGGACACGTTCGCGACGACCTTGAGGTAGATGTCGCCGTTGAGCGGGGCCGGGTCGAGGGTCAGGGACCACTTCTTGTCCGCACCCACCGTTCCGGTGCCGATGACGACGCCGTTCGGGTCGACCACCGTGATGACGGTGTTCGGCTCCCCGGTGCCCGTGAACACCGTCTCCGGGGTGATGTCCGAGCCAGGCAGCGGGGTGGTCAGGGTCGGGGCGGTCGGAACGGGAACGGCCCGCGTGAGCGTGCCGGACCAGTCGCTGTAGTAGCCCGCGCTGATCCCGTTCGCGCTTGCGGCCTTGTACCCACTGGAGGAGAGGAGCGCCAGGAACGGGTAGGCGCCGGTGCTCCGGAAGCCGTACGCCGTTCCCGAGGTCACACCGGTCCAGACCTGGCGGAGGGCCGTGTCGTTGCAGGTCTCCAGGGCGGCAGAGTTCTGCGATTGCGTGTTCGGCAGGTACAGGCACATCCCGCCCGTCGAGATCGGACCGGAACTCCCACTGGCGGGGAACGTCCAGATCGGAGCGCTCGCCGGGACAGCGCCCGAGTACGTCTTTCCCACCAGATCGGTGTCCAGGTACCGGGACCCGCCGAAGGCGAAGGTGAGGATGGGGCCGGTGAGCATGTCGGTGCCGGCGGCGCTGGCCGGGGCGGCGACGGCGAGACCGCCGGCCGCGAGGCCGAGGAGCGCCGCGCCGGCGATCGCGGCGCGGCTTGCTCTCTTCTTGAATGAGTTCTTCACAGTGTGACTCTCTTACTCGGGTTGGTGCCGACTCACGCCGGGCATCGGGATCGCGAGCTCTAGGACTGCGCGCTCGCGTGCGCGGCACCATCGGCGATCTCGGTCATCGACGGATCGGTCGCAGTGCCGAGAAAAGCTAACCATCGCAGCAAGCCAACATTTCAGCATTCCAACCCGCATTCCGCAGTGCGGGTCCGCGACTTACGCAGCCTCCCGGCGCCCCCAGTAGGCGAGCGCGCACGAACTCAGCACTCGGCCGCACCGTCGGGCGGAGTCCTCGGACCGGGGAGTCGCAAACGCGCTCTCTGCTCAGTCCGCCGTCGTGCGCCCGGGCCGCTTCGCGCGCGCCGTGGCCAGCAGAATCGCCCCGAGCAACGCCATAGCGACCCCCGCGCCGATCACCCGGCCGACCGGTCCCGACCCACTGTCCGCCAGCGCGACGGCGCCACCCGGCGTGGTGCCCGCGGGGCCGGCCGGCGGCACCAGGTCGACCGTCGCGGAGGCCGGATCCGAGGTCACGGGGGAGCCGTCCGGTGCGGTGCCGCCGGCCGTCGCGGTGTTGACGATGCGCCCCGCTGCCGCATCGGCCGCCGTGGTCGTGTAGCTGCCGGAGCAGGTGGTCGACGCAGCCGGGGCGAGGGAGGTCTGGGCGCAGGTCGCGTCCCGCACCAGCGGGTCGTCGATCGCGAGGGCGTCGACCGTGGTCCCTCCTGTGTTCGTGACCGTGAAGAGGTAGCGGACGACCGTGCCCGCCACGGCGGGGATCGGCCCTGTCGTCTCGACGGACTTCTTCAACGCGAGCGCCGGCAGCGGCGCGAGCGCCTGGACCCGGAGCGTCCGGATGAGGTGGACGTCGGTGAAGAGACCGGTGGAGGCGGCGAATCCGAGCTTGTAGGTCGTCGGGACCGGCTGCGGCGCGGGGAAGGAGAGAACCTGTTGGGTGCCTGCACCGTCGTGGAAGTCGATGGTCACGGTCACCGTCGGGTCCGGCGCGGGAGTGATGTCGATCGTCACCGTCCGCTTCGACGGTTCCAGCAGTGCGGCGGCCGTCGCGGCGTCGGTGCCGGGTGGGAGGCTCGTGAGCGGCCCCTGCAGTTGCCCGGGCAGCGAGGACGGCCACGGTCCGGTGGTCGTGAGGTTGGGGGTGGTCGCCGTGAGGAAGCAGTATCCCGTCACGCCGTCGCCGGGGCCGCGGACGGTGACCATGTTCGCTCCGGGGGCCGGAACGTAGAACGCGGTGCCGGAGGGGGAGCGTTGCGCGCAGCCGTCGCCGCGGTGCTCCCAGTCGCCGAAGTAGTTGCCGAGCACGTCCAGGCCGACTCCGAGGTAGCCGCCGTTCACCCCGGGGATGGTGGTGCCCGCCGGGTCGTCGTCGGGCAGCTTCTGCGCGTAGCCGAGACTGCCGCCGAATGCCCCGGGAGCGTCGAGCGCGGCGGATCCGTCGACCAGGAAGAACGCGATCCCGTCGGCGGGGGAGGGAACCTGGGTGCCGCCGTACTGCCACTGCTCGAAGCTGATCTCGACCCCGGTCGTCGACGGGATGGGCTTCTCGTAGAGCAGGGCGCCGGCCCGGTCGTTCGCGGCGTCCGTCAACTGGAGGTAGCCGTCCGGTGCGCCGCCCGACGGCGGAACCGGCCCGACACCGGAGGCCGGGCACCCGGAGAGCGGATGCTCTCCCGGTGCGGCGGCGACCACGGGTGCCGCACCGGTCAGGCACGCGGAGCCGTAGCCCTGGAACTCGGCGGCGACGCTCGTGCCCCGGAAATCCTCGTCGATCAGCACCGGCCCGCTCGCCTGCGCCTGCGCCGCTGCGGCGGAGCCGACCGCGGTGCTCAGCCCGATGATGACGGCCGCGAGGCCGCCGATCCGCCACATCCTGCTGCGAGTGCGCATGCTCCGGCCTCCCCGTGACCTGGTTGCGATGCGGTCAGGATAGCGGCCGATGGCAGCGCGGGGGAGGGGCGACCGGAGCGGAGCGGCTCGTCGGCCGGCCCGATGATGGCCTTTGGGCGCGTGCGAATACCATCCGCCGGACGGCCGATCAACCCCTCGTCCGAAAGTTGCCGCCCCGGCGCTTTGTCCCGATGATCGGAGGTGTCCACCACCGAGAAGGAGTTCGCATGAGCCGTGCAGTCGAGGAGACGTCCCGCGTCGAATGGCACACCCCCGTGGACGGACTCTGGGTCGCCGAGACCCCCGACGACTACCTCGGAATGGTCGACCTCGGCACGGACGGCTTCGTGGGCACGGGCGCCACCGGCCAGGAGCTGGGCGTGTTCCCGACCCTGCAGCGCGCACAGCTCGCGGTGTACGCGCGCTGGTTCCGCGCCGCCGAGCCCACCGCGTCCACGACGACAACCGCGTCCACCGAGACGAAGCCCGAAGCCGCCCTCAGCTGAGGCCCCGGAACCCTCCGGCGCGCACCCGAACCGGGGGCAGCGCTCCCGTACCGAAGAAAGAAGGCCGAGCCATGCTCGCACTCATCATCGTCCTGCTCATCATCTGGGCCGTCCTCGCCGTCCTCGGCTTCGCCGTCAAGGGTCTGCTCTGGCTGGCCATCCTCGGGCTGGTGTTCTTCGTGATCACCGCGATCGTCGGATTCCTTCGGCGCAACACCAAGTCCTGAGCGGACACGTGAGTGTCTGGGGCGGCTACGAGCCGCCCCAGAACCGCGCGTAGAGGTCCTTCGACGGGGCCAGTACGAGCTGCTTGCGCGCCGCCGGATCGAGGTCGTACAGCGTGCCCGTCAACGGGTACGCGCCGAGCGCCGACACCCCGATCCCCGCACGACCCTCGGGTAGCGTGAAGCCCAGCAGGTCGAGGATCGACGGGAGCATGGCGTACTGATCCGTGGACGTGCGGTGCACCTTCACGTCGTCCGGGCTCCAGAACCGGTTGAACACCGTCCGGTTGACCCCGACCGCGGACTTCCCGGCGAAGAGCTGCTCGTCCGGCATCATGTACTTGTGGTCGCCCATGATCACCACGACGGTGTCCTCGAGCGCACCCGTCGCCTCGAGGTGCTGCACGAACCCGGCGACGTACTCCATCGAGCAGTGGATCGCGCGCTCCAGGTCGTTCCCGGGCCCTGTGCAGGTGCTGCCAGGAAGTCCGGGCCGGTGCGAGTCCACGCTGAGCAGGGTGAGGTTGAACGGCTCGCCGGTCGCCCGGAGCTCGTCGACCTTGTCGGCCGCGTGCGCGAAGAGGCGCTCGTCCTCCAGACCCCACGTGTTCATCCGGGTCTCGCCGGCGGCCTTCCAGGTGGTCCTGTCCATGAAGTCCGCGTAGCCGTGGTCCGTCATGAACAGCTTCTTGTTGGCGAAGGTGCCATCGGCGCCGCCCATGAAGTGGTTGGTGTAGCCGGCGTCCTCGAGCACATCGCCGAGGCAGGTGATGCCGGGTAGGTAGTGCTCGGCGTGGGCGCCGATCTCGTTGAAGGTCTCCTCGCCCCCTTCGTCCTCGCCCGCGGTCGCCGCGCCGCCGCCGGCACTCTTGATCGGGATCCCGCACTGGGTCGCCACGATGCCGGCCATCGTCCAGCCGAGGCCGTCGCCCTGCGCGAGGGAGTCGATCTGGTGCCACCCGTCTCCGGTGACCGCCTGCAGCGGCTCCAGGAGGTTGCGGACGAAGAGGGTCTCGTCCGCGAAGGTCGGCTCCATCGACTCGAGGTAGATGGTGACGAGGTTCCGCTTCGTCTCCGGAGCGGTCGCCGCTCCCGGGTCGCGATAGACGTCGCTGAGCGAGTCCGTGGACGTCTGGGCGGCGAGCGACTGCCGCAACGACATCTGGTCGGCCAGCGCGGGGGCGGTACCGGCGACCAGGCCGATGGACAGCGTCAGGGCGATCGCACGCCAGGCGCGCCCAGGCTTGCGGGGAGGCCGGGCCTCTCCCGGGCGCAGCGGCCCCTCCGCCTGCTCGGGACGGGCGGTCTTCGCGCGTCGGCGACGGCGCAGGCGGGAGACGACTCGGAGCACGACCGCGACGACCACCGCGGTGACGGCGACGAGCAGGATCGGGGTGAGGAGCCCGTCGACCAGGAAGCTGTCGACCAGCGAGGTGTCGCCGGTGTTGACCCCCTCGGCGCCGCCGGCCAGGTTGAGGATCATCTGGTCGACCGTGATCACCCCGAAGTTGCTGTCGATCCAGCGGGTGATGAAGAAGAACATCGCGCCGAGGAGCCCGAGGATCACCGCTCCGACGTAGATCCGGGTGGCGGCCGAGAACGGTCGGATGCCCTCATCGATGCTCTGGGGTGCGGCGGTCATGGGTACGGTCGTCCGATCTCGGGTCATCGTGCGGTCGCCTTTCCGGGGGCGGCGGTCGTTCAGCGGGCGGTCTTCGGTCATCGTGCTGTCGCCTCGGCATTGGTCGCGCCGCGGTAGGCGGTCAGGACTTCGGCGGACAGCCACGGGGCGATCTGCTGCTTGCCCGCATCGCTGAAGAGCACGCGGCCGTCGGTGTAGAGGTCGTCGCCCATCAGGGTCTTCGTCGTGCACGCGGCGTCCGTGCAGACCTGGCTCTGCAGATCCAGCAGGCCGAGCCGGGGGCTCTCTGCGACGACCTCCTCGAGCACCGCGTTGAAGGCCGCGGCCTGCTCCGTCGTGGCGTCCCCGCTGTGGAGCCGGGCATTCGCCAGGAGCAGCTTCGAGTGCGGACCGGCCATCGTGGCCACCTTCTCGAGCTCGGCGCGGTAGCGCTCGGCCGTCGCTGCGTCCGTCAGGTCGGTCCAGGCGCCGTCCACCCGCTGCGAGCGGGCGTCGCCGCTCACGTCGACGATCACGATGTCGGGCTGCGCGGTCGCGATCGCGTTCGCCCACCGGTCCTCCCAGCCGGCGCAGCTCGCGGGCCTCGTGGAGACGCGACCGTCCGCGGTGCGCTGCTCCGCGGCGCCGGTGATGCCGCATCCCGCCATTCCGGCCGGGATGATCGTGAAGACGTCAGGGCTGGTCGCCTCCTCGTCATCGTTCTCGGTGTAGTCGAGGGCGGTGCCGAGGTTGTTGGCACGGGTGTCGCCGAGGGCGAGGACGGTGATGTCGCCGGTGCCGAGCGGAGCGGCCAGTTTCGCAGCGGGCAGGTACCAGAGGGCCGTCGTCGTGGCGACGACGGCGGCAGCGATGGCGATGATGGCCTGCTTGTTCCATCGCAGCCGGCCGAGGGGCTCCATGGCCATGTGGTGCAGGAGCGTGCCGACGAGCAGCGTCGCGGGGACGCCGAGGACGAGGACGTCCAGCGGCGAATCGGTCGGGGCGAGCCGGTGGACGATCCAGAAGATCGGCAGGTGGACGATGAAGAGCGTGTACGCCGCCGACCCCATTCCCACGAAGGGTGTGAAGTGGAAGAACCGGTTCACCTGGTTGACCGGGCTCGTGAGTGTCAGCACCAGGATCGCTCCGAGCGCGGCCGCGAGGGCGAACCCGTAGGTGTAGAGCCACGGGTCAGTGTAGGAGGTGATCTGCATCGACAGCACGACGAGCGACACGATGCTGGCGACGGAGAGCAGGGAGACGGCGGTGCTGCGGCCGACTCGCGTGAGGCGGGCGACGGCCGGTCGCCGCGGCACCCGGCGCTTGGCACCCAGTCGGCTGCGGCGCTGCACGACGAGATAGCTGATCGCCGCCGCGGCGGCGCCGGCGAACAGTGCGAGGGCATGCGTGTCGGTGCCGAGGTAGGTCCGTTCCGCACCGGCAGCCGCGACGCCGGTGCGGGCCAGGAGCGCGCTCACCACGGCGCCGGTGATCGAGAGGCCGAGCACCAGGATCGCGGTGATCGGCGACCACTGCCAGCCCGTGGGCCCGGATCGGCGACCGAACCGGCGGCTGAGTGCGCGTCCGAGCGCCAGCACGGCGAAGATCAGCAGGGGCCACACGCGGAAGAACTGCTCGATGACGGCGACCACCCAGAGATGACTGAGCGGGCTGAGCCGGTCGAAGCCGTCGGAGTAGAGGGCGTCCGCGCCGATCTCCTCCCAGTTGTTGATCAGCAGCAGGGACGCGAGGGATTGCTTGGAGAACCGTTCCACCTCGTCGTAGGTGCCCAACTGGAGGATCGCGACCAGGGAGATCCCGATCGTGAGGGCCAGCACGGGGACGAGCGGCTTCAGCCGGCCCAGGTAGAAGCGGATGAGCCGGAGTGTGCCGGTGCCGTGGTGCTCCTTCAGCATCCCGTGCGTGACGGAGAAGCCGAGCAGGAGCAGCAACAGGTCGATGCTCAGGACGCTGGAGCCGCCGATGCCGGAGTCGATGAGGAGGATGAGGAGGATGACCGCCCCGCGGAGGCCGGTGACCGCGCGCAGCGGAGTCTCGACCAGGGCGAGGGGGAAGCGGGCGGAGCGGGATCGACTGCCGGCGTGCGGGCGGACGGCCCGGCGGCGCCGGGTGCTGCGTGGGGGCACGGCCGCGGTGGGCATGGTCTCCGCATCGTCGCCGATGCCGCTGTCCGTCATGCCGCGAGAATCGAACGGGTCGGTCGTGAGGGGTGTCGCGTGGGGCTCGGCGAGATCAATCGGGGAAATCGGCTGCACCATCCGTCCCTTTCTGTGAGGTGCCTCGTCGGCAGGCGGCGGCCGCGGGTCGGCCGCGCCGGAAGTCGCTCCTCGATCAACACCGTCCAGAACAACTCGGATCGGCTCGGGATGCACGGGTATGCGCGCGAGCCGATCAGCAACAACGAAGAGGTCCATCGAATCGTGCAAATGCCGCCGATTCAGCGGTGTGCAGCCGCTATGGCGTAACCGGCATCGGCATCCCCGTATACACGCGGTGATTCTCGGTGGTGGGAGCCCCCTCTCCGTAGTCGGATGTGCGTCCCTCGACTGCCGTCGGGCCGGCGATCCCGGCCGCTCAACCCGCCCCGAACACCTCCTTCGCCATGGCCATGGCGGACATCGCCTTCGGCCATCCCGCGTAGAACGCGAGGTGCGTGATCGCCTCGATCAGTTCGCCTTCCGTCGCCCCGTTGTCGCGCGCGAAGGCGAGGTGGAAGCGGAGCTGCTCGACGTTCCCGCCGGCGAGGAGGGCGGCGACGGTGACCAGGCTGCGGTCACGCTTGGAGAGCTCCGGTCGCTCCCACACCTCGTCGAAGAGCACTCGGTCGGTGTAGTGGACCAGCCCCGGCGCGAAGTCGCCGAACGTGTTCCGGCCGCCGGTCCATCCGGTCGTCTCGTCGGTCATGCGCGCTTCCCTTCGTACTCGTCGTCGGTGACGTGCTCTTTCCAGGTGGTGGTCGCCGCCGGATCGTCGGCGGACTCGAGGACGGCGAGGTGCTCCATGAAGCAGCCGGGCGCGGCCGCGTGCCAGTGGTCCTCGCCGGGAGGCGTGTAGAGGGTCTCGCCGGGATGCACCTCGATGATGCTGCCGTCGCGGGCGCCGAACCGGGCGACCCCCTGGGTCACGCGCAGGTACTGGCCCCGCGCATGGCTGTGCCAGGCGGTGCGCGCACCCGGGGCGAAGCGGACGATCGCCGCGGTGGTGCGCTGGTCGGCCTCGTGGGGTGCGACGATCGGGTCGACCCAGACGTCGCCGCTGAAGTGCTCCGGCGCGTTCTTCACGGTGGGTGCAGTGGGTTCGATGTTCATGGTGGTTCCTTTCGCGGGTGGTCTGCGTCGGCGGATCGAGACGTCGGCGGATCGGCACGTCGGCGGGCTCAGAGGGTGAGCAGCACCTTGGTCGCCGTGCGTCGATCCATAGCGTCGTACCCTTCGGCCGCGCGGTCGAGGGGGAGGGCCAGGTCGAAGACGCGACCCGGGTCGATCTCGCGGTTCCAGATGCGCTGGATGAGGTCGGGGAGGAAGCGTCGCACCGGGGCCGGGCCGCCGTGCAGGTGCACCGCGGAGAAGAACAGTTCGGCTCCAGGGAGGTCGACGCCGTGCGAGACGCCGACGAAGCCGACGTGGCCGCCGGGCCGGGCGGCACGGATGGCCTGCATCATCGACTCCTGCGTGCCGACGGCCTCGATGACCGAGTGCGCCCCCAGTCCGCCGGTGAGCTCGCGGACCTTCGCCACCCCGGCGTCGCCCCGCTCCTCCACGATGTCCGTCGCGCCGAACGCGCGCGCGAGCTCCTGGCGATCGGCGTGGCGCGACATCGCGATGATGCGCTCGGCGCCGAGCTGCGCGGCGGCCAGCACCCCCATCAGGCCGACCGCGCCGTCCCCGACGACGGCGACGGTCTTGCCCGGGCCCGCTTCAGCGGCGACGGCGGCGAACCATCCCGTTCCGAGCACGTCGGAGGCCGCGAGGAGGGACGGGATGAGGTCGGCGTCGGGCCGCCCGGGAGTCGCCACCAGGGTGCCGTCCGCCATCGGGATGCGTGCCTTCTCGGCCTGAGTGCCGATCCCGCCCATCATGACGGCGTGCACGCAGCGCGACTCGTAGCCGGCGCGACAGATCTCGCAGGTGCCGTCGGAGGCGACGAACGAGCCGACTACGAAGTCGCCCGGCTTCACCGTGCGCACCGCAGCTCCGACCTCCTCCACCACGCCGACGTACTCGTGCCCCATGGGCGCGTGGTCGGGATGATCCACGCCGCGATACGGCCACAGGTCGGACCCGCAGATGCAGGTGGCCGACACACGGATGATCGCGTCGGTCGGCTCGATGATCGTCGGGTCCTCGCGCTCGTCGACGCGGACGTCGCCGGGGCCGTGCATGATCACTCCGCGCATGGGGGGACTCCTTCTTCCGGGATGGGGATGCCCCCAGTCCACCCTGCGCGTCGCGCGCGTGGGAGTGTCTGCCGGGACGGGTACTGGCAGGGCACCTCTCCGGGGCCTGGAAGGATGTACTCTTTCCGACGATCCGCAGGCCCGTGGTACCGCGTATCGTCTCGGTCGCCCGGACTACGCCGACGGATCGTGGCCGTCGCCGGCCGAGTGGTCGTGCTTCGCCGCGTCGGGGGACGCCTGGCCCTCGGTCGCGTTCACACCCTCGGGACCGGCCGCCGAGAGGTGATCGAGCAGCTCGTCGAGGCTGCCGAACGTCATCGTCTCGTCGTCGTTGTCGCGCTCGTCGATCTCGACGTCGTCGAACGCGAGGTCTTCGTCGAGCAGCACCCGGATCACGCTGTCGGGGAACTGCCGGGGTGCGTCGAAGGAGAGCAGCACGACGTCCACGAAGACGACGACCGACTTCAGCGCCAGGTCGTCCCGCAGATCGATCTGCTCCGCGCCCGGTTCGTCGCCGACCGCGTCCTCGATCTCGGACGCCGTCCGCTTGATGACCGTCTGCCAGGCCGGAGGGGTGAGCGCCAGGAACCGCTCGACCCGGTCGGTGAGCGCGGACACGTCGAGGGTGCCGCGGTCTTCCACCTCCGGATCGACGTTGACCATGACATCGCCGCCGATCGGTTCGAAGCGGGCGGGGCCGTAGACGAACGAGTCCTCGATCGCGGGCGAGGCGAGGAGCCCGCGCCGCTGGAGCTCGTCGGACAGCGAGGTGAGGGATGCGGTCATTCCTGCAGGCTAGCGGTCAGACCGCCGAGAGGAGCTGCCGGCTGGGCGCGTAGTCGATCTTCCAGTCGACGTACACTCCCGCGAGCCCGCACCGGTCGCACTCGAGCCCGACGCTCACCCAGCGCACCTCTCCGTCGCCGGTGACGGCGAATCCTGCGGCCACGGCGAACGCGGTGCCGCCGCAGGTGCAGGTCGCCTCGACGAGGTCGGCCTCGTCGGCGATCGACGCGCACTCGAGCATCGCGACCTCGGTGTCGCACGCGAGGCAGAGCCGGATCGCCGCGCCCTCCGTGTCGTCGATCCCGAGGCCGAACCGGGTCGATCCGCACTCGCAGACCGCGGCGACCACGTCGTCGACCGCATAGCCGCCGGCCTCGTAGTCGGCGATGGAGGCGGCGAGGGCCGGCGAGGCGGCCGCGGCCGCGGCCGCGGCAGGGGAACCAGGGGAAGCGGGGGAGTCGGGCGATGTCACGGCTCGACGGTAGCAGGACGACGGGAGCCGGCCGTCGTGCGGATGGGTCGGGTGAACGCACCGCGGCCCGCCTCGATCGAGGCGGGCCGCGGTGGTGAGGCGATGCGGAAGGCTACTTCGCCGCCCGGACGGAGCCGGTCAGCTCGGAGTCGTCGCCCGGGGTGAGGAAGCAGACCAGGGTGCGCTTGCCCGCGCTCCAGAACTCTTCGGAGGGGGCGAGGTAGTGCTCGGTGTAGGTGCCGGCCGCCTCCGCGCCCACGTAGTCGGTGAGCGGCGCTCCTACGCAGTTCTCGACGGCGGCTTCGACGATCGCGCTCTTGCCGGGGTAGTCGCGGCCCTTCAGCTCGGCCGTGTTGTAGACCTCACCGGTGTGCGGCTGCGCGCAGTCGATGGGCGGGACGCCCGGGGTCATGGAGCTCGTCGGAGCGGTGAAGCAGTCGCCCGCCTGGAGGTCATAGGTCGCCACACCGGGTCCCTTGTAGGGGTCTTCGGCGACGGTGGAGCCGGCGAGTCCGAGTGTCAGGACGACGAGGAGCACCGAGAGGGCCCAGCCCGCGACGCCGACGCAGGTCGCGACGATGGAGAGCGTCTTGGCGGTCCGGCTCGCGGCGGCGGCGGCGGGGAGGTCGTGCGCCTCGATGGCCTTGCGGGTGGCGACCGACTTGAGGATCGCGAAAAGACCCACCGGCCAGAACAGCACGGTGGAGACGATCGCGAAGACGAGATGCGTCGACGGCGTGCGGGCGGGGGCGGCCTCCGCGGATCGGCGGGTCTGCGGGGCGGTGGGTTCGGTCGTCATGGGTACTCTCCACGTTCGGGTCGGGGGTGCCGCCCCGGGATCGGGCGGCGGGATGATCGGGCGATGCGGGTTGGCCGTCCGGCGGGACGCGCGGACGGACCAGGCGCTGCGGCTCGTGATGGCCGAACTGTGACAGGGCCGTCGGGCATCGGCAGGCGCGCTCGATATCGAGGCTACGAGCGGCCGCTTTCCGCTTCAGTAGCGGGGTCGCGGATCTGCGAAACGGCTCCCTGGATGTCGGTAGCGGGACGCAGCTGCACGGGGCCTCCGGTCCGCGGGCACGCCCTGTCCCGGATACGGAGATCGTCGCCGGGTTTCCCGCGAGAGCCGGGCGCCGATCACTGAGGTGCGGCGCTCGGTCGCGGATCCCGAGGGTTCGCGTTCGTACCGTCGTTGATGGCGCGCGAACCGCTCTGTCGCATTCCTCCCGCAGCTGCACCGCGGGAGGGGATCACCTAACCGCATGATCTCGGCAGACGCACGCTACTGCCCATTCCTAGCAACCCGACAGAAAGTCACACGTTGAAGAACTCATTTAAGAAGAGAGCCGGCCGCGCCGCCCTGGCGGGCGCCACCCTGCTCGGCCTCACCGCCGGTGGCCTCGCCTTCGCCGCGCCCGCCAGCGCCGCCGAGCCGACCGGCCAGGTGACCGGCCCGCTCCTCAACTTTCGAGGTGCCATGACCCAGGATCTCGTGCTGTACCCGAACAACCCGGCCTATAAGAGATACGACACGGGCAACGAGACCCAGATTCTGGCAGCGATGGCCGCCGCGCCGAAGTTCCAGTACCCCTCTGCAGGGAACATCGGCCCGATCGTCGCTTCGAACGGCCTCTGCGTCACTATGCAATCGAGCAAGACCGGTAACGCGGCGATGCTCTCCTGCACCGGCGCCAAGAACCAGCAGTGGACCGCGGGGGCGGGCGTCAGGGACGGGACGTCAGTGACCACATTCCAGAACGTGCAGTACCCCAACATCGACAACAACGTCTCTACCCCGGGCTTCCTGATCGCGGGACCAACCTCCCCGTCGGGAATGACGGTTGTAGCACCCACCATCGCGTACATGAGCTTTGGATGGCGCACGGATCTGATGGTTGTGCCCCGGGCCCTGACGTCGCCTCTCTCCGGCACCATCACCCCAGCGACCGTGTTCTCGGGCACCGGCCCGGTCGGTGACGTCGTCGTGATCCAGGATGGCGCGGGCACGACCGTCGGCACGGCCGTCGTGGACAGCACCGGCAAGTGGTCGCTGACGTTGTCCAACCCGCCGGCCAACGGCGCGGTCGACCTGACTGTCGTCATGTCCGGTGACGGTACCGCGCTGGAGACGGTCGCGACCGGTTCGTACACGATGAGCGGCTCGACGGAGCCCTCTTCGTACACCGGCCCGACCAGCGGCAACGTCACCCCCGACACCGTGTACACCGGCACCGGTGCCAAGGGTGAGACCGTCACCATCACCGACAAGGCCGGCACCGTCCTCGGCACCACCACCATCGGTGAGGACGGAAAGTGGTCGCTGAAACTCGACCCGGCTCCGATCAACGGCTCCCTGGACCTGACGGTCACCATCGGCGACCAGAAGGTCGCGGATGTCACCGTCGCCATGACCGGTTCCGACGAGGCTCCCTCGTACACCGGCCCCACCAGCGGCAACGTGACGCCCGACACCCAGTACACCGGTACCGGTGCCAAGGGTGAGACCGTCACGATCACCGACAAGGCCGGCAACGTCCTCGGCGAGACCGTAGTCGGTGACGACGGAAAGTGGTCGTTGACCCTGGACCCGGCCCCGATGAACGGCAGCACCGACCTCACCGTCTCCATCGGTGGCCAGAAGGTCGCCGATGTGAATGTCACGATGACGGGTTCGGATGAGCCGCGTGCGCTGATCTCGCCTGAGGCGGGCAGCCCGATCACTCCGGACACGGAGTTCTCCGGCACCGGCAACATCGGTGACGTGGTGAAGATCAAGGACAAGGACGGCAACGTTCTCGGCACCGCGGAGGTCGGCAATGACGGAAAGTGGTCCACGACCCTGAACCCGGCCCCGGCGAACGGTGACACGAACCTGGTGATCGAGGTCACCGGCAAGGACGGCACGACCGAGGAGCTCGCCAACGGTTCCTACGAGATGACCGACTCGACCACGAAGTTCGAGGTCCTGACCCCGAACCTGGAGGACACGAACAACATCCCGAACGGGACCGTGTTCACCGGCAAGGGCGAGCCTGGGACGGCCGTGATCATCACGGACAAGGACGGCAACGCCGTCGGCGACGCCACCGTCGACAGCGAAGGCAATTGGTCGGCGACGATCACCGGTCTGGAAGAGGGCGACAACAGCCTGAAGCTGACCTACATCGTTCCTGGTGAGGACCCGGTCGTCATGGATCTCGGACCGATCGTCGTCGTCACCGACGACGCCGGTATCCCGGTCATGGACCCCGCCCTCGCCGGTGGGTTCGGCATGATCCTCCTCGCCGCCGCGGGCGCCTTCGCCGGCCTCCGCCGCCGCCGGGTCGCCACCCAGCAGTAACCAGCGTCTGGCGCGGCTGCGGCCCGCGGCAGACACCCCACGACGGTGCCCCGTCGGTGAACTCCACCGGCGGGGCACCGTCGTCTCTGCAGGCAGCGCCGAGACACGTCATCCTGCCGTCGCGACTACCCACTCGGGCATTCCGGCCTACGGAGATAACGGTCCGCGGCACGCTTCCGCCGTTCCTCCCGCCGTACGCTCAGCGGACCATCGCGCGGGCGCGCGCGGACTCACGAACCTCGAGGAGATGACGACGATGCATGCAGAGATCTTCGTCAGCCAGCAGTCCGGAACGCCGATCCGGGTCGGCTGTCTGTGCGGCCTCCCGGGCGACCACGAACCCCTGCCGGGCACCGCCCGTCGCCTGGTCGACCGCCCCGTGGAGACGACGCTCTCGCGCGACACCACGCACCCCGACACCCGGCGCAGGGCAGAGTCGTGACCGGGTGGCAGCGGCTCACTGTAGGAGGCATCGCCGTGGTCTTCGGCTCCATCGGGCTGTTCTGCCTGGGCGTGCTCAACCTGATGGTGGTCGGTGCGGCCCTCGTCCCCGACGTCGTCGCGACGGTCGGGGGTGTGTTCGGCACGGCGGCGGCCACGCTCGCGGCCGCGGCCGGGCTGGTCTGGTGCGCCTCCGCGCTCCGGGTGCGTCGCACGCCGCCCCCGCGACGTCGGTCCTTCGTCGGAATGCTCCCCGGCGGCGGCCGGCACACGCAGGGGGCCTGAGCGCGGCGCAGGGCGGCCCTCCGCGGTCGGCTGAGCCGTTCGGCCGAGCTGGCGGTCCCGAGGACAACGGTGGACGTCCGAGGGCAGCGCAGGGCGTCAGCCCGTCGGTCGTCGGCACGTCCACGGTGACGGCCGACGAGACGACGCGGCTGAGGGCGGCAGAGAGCCGTCGAGTGCGGTCACGCCGCGAGCATCGACCCCGTCCGCAACCCGACCAGGCTGCGGATCTCGTCGGCGATCCGCTCGGAGGCGGTCCCATCGCCGTACGGGCTCGGTACGGCGGCCAGCGCCCGGTGACGCTCGTCGAGCTCGCCGATCCAACTCTCGACGATCGCAGAGATCTGAGGACCGGGCAGCACGCGCTCGGCGAAGGAGCCCATGACCTCAGGGCGCTCGGTGGAGGCGCGCACGACCAGGAGGGGGCGCTTGATCACGCTGCACTCCTCCTGCACGCCGCCGGAGTCGGAGACCAGCACGGCGGCGGAGGAGGCGAGGGCGAGGAACTCGGGCGGGGTCACGGGGTCGATCACCGTGATCCCGTCGAGCAGGGGCTCGAGCCCGAACTCGCGGATGCGCGCACGGGTGCGCGGGTGCAGCGGCAGCACGACCGGCAGACTCAGGCGGGCGAGCTCCGAGAGGATCGCGGTGAGCGCTTCGACGGAGTCCGTATTCTCCGGGCGGTGGAACGTCCCCAGCACGTAGCCGTCGGCGACCAGACCGCGATCGGAGAGGATCGCGGCGACCTCGGCGGTGGGCAGCCGCTGCGCGTTCACTGCTTCCACGACGGTGTTGCCGGTCAGCACGATGCGCTCTGCCGGAATGCGCTCCGCGCGGAGGTTCTCCACGTTCACGTCGGTGGGGGCGCAGAGCAGGTCGGCGATGTGATCCACCATCACCCGGTTGTGCTCCTCGGGCATGGCGCGGTCGAAGCTGCGGAGCCCCGCCTCCACGTGCACGAGGGGGATGCCCAGTGCGTTCGCGGCGAGAGCGCCGGCG
The DNA here is from genome assembly GCF_000633535.1 of Leifsonia aquatica H1aii. Classification (GTDB taxonomy): domain Bacteria; phylum Actinomycetota; class Actinomycetes; order Actinomycetales; family Microbacteriaceae; genus Leifsonia; species Leifsonia aquatica_A. Next base: position 16,040 of record NZ_AYMR01000012.1, read on the forward strand.
AGAGTCGCGTTGGTGTCGCCTTGGACGACGACGGCTCTCGGTGGACGGGCGGTGAAGATCGCGTCCAGCTGCGTGAGCGTGGAGGCGACCTGCGCGGCACGGCCGGAACCGCCGACGGTCAGGGTGGCCTCGGGCCGGGGGAGGCCGAGAGCCTCCCAGACCGAGCCGGAGAGGGCGGGATCGTAGTGCTGGCCGGTGTGGAAGACCCGGCTCGAGGAGCCGAGGGAATGGATGATGCCGGCGAGCTTGACCATCTCGGGTCGGGTGCCGAGCACGACGGCGATGCCACGGGGGGAGGCGGACATGATTTCCTCTCGGTCGGGGCGCGGGAGGGTACGCGCAAAAACCGCCGTGACGCAGGTTCACGGCGGCGGGTTCGGGTCGGGTTCGGGTGGAACGTGCGGGTATCGGCGGGTGGAGAGGCCGGCCGCCCAAGGGAGGGGCGGCCGACCTCTGAGCGCACGGACCACCCGTTAGTCCGAATACGCAACGTCGCCGCGGAGTGGTACCCGAACTCCGTATCGCGACTGACGTGACTCCACTCTCCCGCCCCTTTCGCACGATCTGGGTGGTGCGGAGGCGATCTCGGTACCGGGCCCGGTCACGTCAGGTAGCGGCGCCCATCCCGATCAGCAGTGAGCCGGGCGGCGTTCGGTTCTCACTCCGAGACCTCGTTCTCGAAGTAATCGCGAAGCATGGTCCGACGGTCCACGCCGATCTTCTTCATGGCGCGCAGGAGGTGGCTCTCGACGGTCCGGACCGACAGCACCAGCTCGTTGGCGATCTGCTGATTGGTCAGGCCGTCCGAAGCGAGCAGCGCGATCTCCTCCTCACGAGCGGTGAGGTCGACGTACCGCGGTCCCCAGCGGACGGCGTCGTAACCCTCGGCGGGAAGCGCGTTCAGCAGGCGCGTCCGGCGCGCGCGGATCGCATGGGCATCGGCCTTCGACCCGCCGCGGTCGGCGGCGGACGCCGCGCGTTCGTACGCGTTGAGCGCGAGCCCGAAACGCCCGCTCTCCTCGAACTGCGCCGCCACCTCCTGGAGCACGGCGGCGTCGTCGCCGATCAGAGCCTCGAGGTACCGCAGTTCGAGACGGAGCAGAGGGGCCTCGACGGGCTCCAGCCGTGGACGCAGCCGCTCCAGGAGTTCGGCATCCGGATCGAGCTCCAGCGCGGCAAGATAGGCGGTCGCCGCCGCGAGCCTCCCGCCGCGCTCCCAGAGCGCGTCTCCGGTCTCGAGCGAGATGGCGACGGCATCGTCGAGTCGCGACTCTGCTGCCGCGGCCTGGGTGCGCGCCCAGCCGCGAGCGCTGCCGGGGATGGTCCCGTCCGGCATGGGAAGCGACTCGGCGTCCGCCAGGCGGAGCAGGGCGACCTTGCGCCGGCCCTGCCGGCTGGCGGCGATGCTCGCCATGATCATCACGGAGAGCTGGGCGGACGGCGGCCACTGGAACGGCTCCCCGAGCGGGAGCACGGACTCGAGCACCTGCTGCACATGGTCGTACCGGCCGTCGAGCATCGAGGCGAACGCGCTGAGCGCGCCGTACGCGCGCATGGCGATCGGATCGAGTTCGCGACGCGCCTCGTCCAGCCCCTTGGCCGCGAGAACGTGAACGGCTGCGGTGTCGCCCTTCATGATCAGGCACATGCCGGCGATGGTCGCGGCCCGCACGTCGGAGAGGGGGTCGGAGCGGTACTCGAACGCGTGCACGTGCCAGAAGGCCTGCGCGACGTCCCCCCGTACCAGATGCAGGTGAGCTCGCGCGCGGTGGAGCGCCGACTGCACGGAGGGGTGCAGGCCGGGCGTGCTGGGATCGGGGAGGCCCAGGGGGTCGGGAACGGTGAGGAGGTCGGCCGCGATCTCGGCGGCACGCGCCACCAGGATCAGGCCGAACGCCCGGTAGCCGGGCGCCGTGCCCTCGAGGTGCTCGACGGCGACCTGAGGCTCGCCGCGCGTGTAGGCGAGGTGCTCGGCGTACAGGACGTGCCGGGTCACCTCGACCTCCTCGTCGCCCACGAGATTCTCGGCGGCCGCGAAGGCGTCGTCGATCTCCGCCGCCTCCGCGGTCGAGGTCATGAGGCATTCGATGTAGGCGACGAAGGCGGCGAGAGTGCCGGATTGCTCCCACACGCTCCGGGCGTCGGCCGTCCGCGCCCGGAGCTGCTCGTTGATCAGGCGGACGAACTGCGGTGTGAGGTTCGCGTCGCCGCCGGACCCGTCGTAGCCGAAGGCGTCCTGCGGATCGAGGAGCGCGCCATAGTGCTCGAGGAGCCGTCGATTGCGGGCCGCACTGGGGGTGTGCCGGAAGTACTCCGCCAGGATGGGTGGGCGGACGCCGATGAGCACGCGGTCGCCGGATGGATAGAGCTCGATCAGGCCGAGCTGCTCCAGCTGTTCCAATTCCAGTGCGGCCACGGCCTCGGCGACGGACTCCAGGTCGTTGATCGCGCCCAGGGCGAGCGCCTCCAGGAGCTCGCGCTGGTCCGCGCCGAGCACGGAGAGCAGCGACTCCATCTGGGCGTTGAGGGAGGGTGACCACAGGTCGCCGTGCGCCGTCCACATGCCGTCCTTCAGCTCCAGCTTGCCCTCGCGTCTGGCCGCCTCGGCGAGCGAGATCGCGATGCCGGAGATGCCGCCCGACTTGGTGTAGAGCCGGGACAGGGTGGCCGGGTCGGGGACGCGGCCGAGGGTGTGCTGCAGCACGTTCTCCAACTCGTCGTATCGCATCGCGGGGAGCCGGATCTCGAACAGGCGGTCGAGGGTCGACGACTTCAAGCCGGTCGGGGTGTCCCGGGCGACCCGGTCGGCGAGCCGGGTGATGACCAGGGGGATGGGGGCGACCGATTGGAGGTAGCTGATCGCGCCCCAGCTCACCTCGTCGAGGTCGTCCCAATCGTCGACGACGAGAAGGGAGGTGGGCTGGGGGAGCAGGTGGGCGAGGTCGTCGACGACGTTCGGCATCGCGGAGACCCGGGCCTCGCGGGCGGAATCGACTCCGGCGAGCGAGAGGGCCAGCAGCGGGAACTCACTGAACGAGGCGACGCCCTTCACCTCGAGGACCTTCCAGCCGCGGGCGGCCAGGTTGTCCACGAGTCGACGGACGAAGGTCGTGCGGCCGCTCCCGCGTTCGCCGACGATGCCGATCGAGGATCCGGCCTCGATGATCTCGACGGCTTGGCTCAGGAGCTGTTCACGGGTGGTCACTTCAGTCCCTCATCAATCGGAACGCGTTCTCCGCTCGCGGCGCCGAGCGGCTGGCGACAACCTATCGGCGGGGTCATCGAGGGCCCGGGAGCCGTTACACCAACACCGTAGGTGCAGACTTCCCGCTCGGTAGTGCCTCGCGAGGAATTCGAGTAGTCGAAGCTCTCAACACGGTGCCCTTTCGGGGGTGTCTGCTTCTGTTGTGGGAGCCGTTGCGCAACCTGAGGGTCGTGCCTCAGCAGTAGCGCCTTCTGCGGCCTCCTCAGAGGGCGAAGATCTGCCACTCGTCGCATGGCAGCAGCGCCTCCGTCCGCCCGCTCCGGACCGACCAGTGGTCGCCCGTGAAGCCCAGGTATGTCACGAACAGTGTCTCCGCAGCCCAACCATCCGGCTTCCGTACCCAACGGACCAGGTGGATCTCGCTGTTCTTGCTGGGCAACAGTCCGGTGTACCCATCGATCGTCGTCATGATGTCGCCTCCCCATGTCGTACTTACGTAGAGAATCTCCGCCCTGGTGGGGCCGGGGCAGTGGCATCGAGCCGTCGGGAGGGTGGCGAAGTGCGGTGATATGGGTACCGCGATACGGCGAGTCCGCGCCCGGCTCCCCCGCTCATGCGCGTGCGCTCTCACCCGATCACCCATCGACGGCGTCCCAATCCCGTGACCTCGGCGATCCACCACCTAACTCGGGCCCGCGGTTTCGGAGCCGACGCAATCAGGTGCAATCCTCGGGGCGCGGGGCAGCCACCTTCGGCGACGAGCAGCTCCGCCCCGTGCGGCCGGAGCTGGCCTCCCCATACCGACTCCGGCCGCACCGCACGCACCGATCGGCGAGGAGAGGGGAGGCCGATGGTGGGATCGGGGGCGTCGACCACGATCGGAATCGTGCTCGCGCTGCTTTCCGCCCTCGTGCTCGCCGTCGGGGGGCACCTCCAATCGCGGGGCGTCAATCGGGGGCGCGGGCACGCCGGCCCTGCATCACTCGGCCACTCCGTCGCCCGGTTGCTGTCTTCCGGGCCGTGGCTCGCCGGCACCGCGCTCTCCGGGCTCGCCATCGCACTCCAGACCGGCAGCCTCGCATTCGCGCCCCTGATCGTCGTGCAGCCGCTCGGGATCGCCGCGTTGGTCTTCAGCTCCCTGCTCACGGCGCTGGTGACGAGGCGGGCGCCCGAACGTCGAGAGGTCGTCGCCATCCTCACCGCGGTGGTGGGTGTCGGCTCCTTCGTCGGAGTGGCGTCGGGCGTCAGCCACCAGCATCCGATCACCAGCGGCCAGCTGGTGGCCGTGCTCGTCATCCTGCTGGCGGTGCTGCTGCTCGCCCTCGCGCTGCTGCTGCTGCATCGCGTGCGGCCTGCACCGATCGTCTTCGTCGCGCTGGGCGGCGTGTTCTCGGGATTCGTGGCGACGCTCGGCAAGACCGTCATCCTGCGGGTGCAGGCGATCTTCGCCGATCATGGCCGGCTCGGTCCGGAAGATGCGCTGACCCTGCTCTGCGTCGTGGGGATCGCCGTGGCGGGAGGCCTGTCCGTCTACTTCGTGCAGCGGGCCCACGCCACGAATCCGCCGACCGTCGTCCTGGCCGGTCTGACCGTCATCGACCCTGCGGTCGGCATCCTCCTCGGCATCACGGTGCTGCACGAGACGGCGGGGGCGCCGGTCTGGACGTACGCCGCCTTCGCGGTGAGCGGTGCCGTTGCCTTCTCCGGTGTGCTCGCCCTGTCACGTCAGCACGAGGCGCCCGCGCGCACGCGCCGGGGATCGTGAACTCTCAGGTCTCGTCCTCGGAGGCGGCCGACGCGAGTTCCGCCCGGGACTGACGGCCGACCTTGTGCAGGCCGTTGGAAATGTGGTGCTCGACCGTCCGCACGCTGATGTTCAGCCGCGCCGCGATCTGTGCGTTCGTCATCCCACCGGCGAGGAGGGCGATCTCGCGCTCGCGCGGGCTCAACCGTTCGCCGGCGTCGAACCGTTCGGCCATCGAGCCGATCGGGTTGTCCGAGAGGTCGTCCAGTCGCCGGGCGATCGGCTCGAGGCTCTCGGCGATCCGCGGATGGGAGTCCGCGGTCGCCCGGCGCTGGCCCGCCCGCACGATCTGTGCGATGAGCTGGGCGTCCTGGTCGATGGTCCCGCCGCGCACGAGCGCTTCGAGATCGTCCACGCGCCGGTGTCGCACCGCGCTGGCCGCGCGGGCGGAGTTGGCGAACAACGCGATCGGGGCGGTGTGCGACAGTTCTTCGATCTGCGTGACGACCTCGTCGCCGGTGTCGACGCACGCTGCCGCCACAGCCGATGTCCAGGCCGAGGTGATGTACCCCCGCGAGCGGCGCAGGCGCACGCCCGCGGCGATCAAGCGGTCGAACGATCCGCGATCGCTGGGGTTCATCGTGATGTGCGGGGAGAGGTCGGCGCCCATCCCGTACAGCGGGCCCTCGTAGGGCGTGTAGTTCGGCACGTCGAGCGCGAGCGACTGCGCCACCGACGACTCCCGCCGGATCACGCGCGCGACGCCCGCCGAGATGTTCAGGAGGGCGCCGAAGATCGGACGCGCGAACATGGTGACCGGGGCGAGGCCCAGCGCCGAGCTGATCACGCTCTCGGCCTGGGCGAAGCGCCCGGCGAACAGGCTGGCGAGCATGGCGACGTACGAGGCGGCGACGAAGCCCGTGCGGTCGGTGTCGAGGAGGGTGTTGTTGCGCTGCGCCAGAGCCTCCGTGTAGGCGCCGCGGAGATCCCCGGTGTACACGTCGATCAGCGAGGCGAGCGTGTTCGTCGCCGACCGGCGGCCGGCGTGGAACATCTCGTCAGGGAGGGCCGCTCGGGCGCGGTCCATGTCGCCGCGGAAGAAGTGCAGGATGGCGAGGACCATCTCCGAGAACCCGGAGTGGTCCTTGGCCCTGAGCTCCTCGAGCTCGTCGATGGCATCGGCGGGGATCGAGTCCAAGAACGCCTGCAGGAGTCGGGATGCTGCTCGGGCGCGCGACCGTTCGGCGGGGTTGCTGCGAGCGATGTCGTCCAGGACGGCGAGGCCCGCCTCCAGATCACCGAGCTCCAGGGCGAGCCACTGCGCGCGCTGGAACTCGAAGCGGAACAGCTCGTCGCGGGTCGCACCGGCGTGGGAGGTCTTGGCGAATACTTCGTCGGCGTTCGCCTGGTCGAAGGCGCTGTTGGTCGCGCGCGCGATGTACTGGTTCGCTGCAGCCGTCGTCGGGGTCTGCTGCCATTGCCGGAAGCGATCGGTCGCGTCCACGTCGGCCGCCAGCTGGAAGATGCGGGCCGTGGCCGATGCGGTCGGCGGCCAGGAGGTGGAGCGGACCTGCCCCGAGGCTCCGTCGCCGGTGATGGTCTGCTCGTACTTGAAGAGGTCGGCGATCAGCGGAGGCCAGACCTGGACCAGACGCTCGCTGCCCGTGACGTCGACGACCCGGAGGACGCCCTTCGAGATGAGGGACGCGGCGGGCTCGTCCTGGCCGTCGAACTCGTGGCCGGCGAACTGGATCGGGCCGTGGACCGAGACCGAGTGGAGCAGCCGGAGCGCCTCCGGGTTCAGATCGCGGATCCGCCACCGGACCAACGGCACCAGCTGCTCGTTCCAGAGGGAGCGCGAAGCGAGGCGCCACAGACCGTCCTGGCGTCGGAGCAGCCCGGACATCAGGGCGGACTCGGCGATCGCGATCACCAGGGCGGGGTTGCCGCCCGACTTCGAGAGGATCCGGGCCGTGAGGGAGGCAGCGGGGTCGCCTCCGTCCAGCCGTTCACGGAGGAGTTCGGCGACCTCTTCGAAACCCAGCTCGGGCATCGCGATCGTCACCTCCGGCCAGATCGGCTTGCTGCGCAGATCCCCCGTGCGCACCACGCGCACGCTCGCCAGCGGTGGTGAAACCGAGTCGAGGATCTCGAGGGAGACCGTGTCGAGCAGATCCGCGTTGTCGATCAGCAGGATGAGGTCCGGGTTGTCGAGCAGTGCGCGCCGGGAGGATATGGCCAGATCGAGCGGGTTGCGGCGCTCCTCCTTCGACCCGAGCTGCAGGCTGGCGACCGCGAAGCCGGGCAGCTGGGGCGATCGTGCGACGTCCGGCGTGCGGAGCACCTCCAGGCCGCGGGCCTCGATGAGACGGGCGGCGTGACGCAACGTCGCCGAGCGTCCGCTACCGGCGCCGCCGACGAGTCGGACGCTGCGGCCCTCTGCGACGTGGGAGGCGATGGCTCGCGCCGTCTCCGTGAAGTGGAAGATCACGACTGCTCCGTTCGGACTCTTGTGTGCAACGTATGCCTCAACCCCGCGGGGCAGAAGTGCGTGACCATTGCGGCAGGACGATCAACGAGGCGACGAGGAAGCAGAGGGCTCCGACGAAGGTGCCGCCGTTGGCGAGGGCGTCGTTCGCAGAGTCGCCGTTCGCCAGGATGTATGCGCCGACGGCGGAGACGCCGAACGCGACGCAGCCGAGGAAGTTGATCTGCCCCGACCACCAGCCCACGGAGCGGGGGTTCCAGAAGCGGTCGGACCGCGTGAACGCCACGATCACGAAGACCCCGCTGATGAGGAACGCGACGGAGCCCGCGGCATCCGGCGTCCACACGAAGTGCTTCTCCGTGGCGAGGGCCTTCGCTCCCACGGCCGCCGAGGTGCTCACGTTGAACAGCAGGGTGCCGAAGAACTGGGTCGCCGCGGCGAGCCAGGCGGCGCGCACCATCGTCCCCGATCCGTACGAGACGGGGACGGTCGCCCTGCCGCTCATGAGCAGCTGGAGGAGGGCGGCGAAGGTGAAGAACCACGCGCCGAAGAAGTAGCAGAGGTTCGAGGTGGACGCGCCGGCCCACTGTCCGAAGCCGGGCGCCGAACCCAGCGCGAAGAGCGCGGAGCCGATCATGAACCCCCAGCACTGCTTGGTGAGGGTCGGGACGAGGATCGCGAGCGGTTTGCGTTCGCGGTCGTCGAATTCCAGCTGTGACACGTCCGTATCCTCCTGGTCCGTCGTCGGCCGTGTTCCGAGGAGGGCGGTGTCCCGCCCTCCTCGGGTCGGCATCAGTGGTGGAAGTGCGTTCCCTCGGCCATGCGGGGCAGGGGTACCTCGAGGGCGTCGAGGTAGGCGACCTCACCCTTGATGTCGGAGAGCAGGGCCGTCGCGAGGTCGCGGCTGAGTCCCACCTTGACGACGATGCGCTGGAGGACGACGTCGGCCATGTCGTCCGCCATCGGGTATGCGGGCACGAGCCAGCCCTTCATCCGGAGGCGGTCGGCCAGGTCGTAGAGGCTCCACTTGTCGGTGTACCCGTCCTTGAGCACCCAAGCGAAGACGGGGATGGTGTCGCCGCGGCTCACCAGCTCGAACGGACCGATCTCGGCGATCTCGCTCGACAGGTAGGTGGCCACGTCGATGGAGTTCTGCTGCACCTGCCGGTACCCGTCGCGACCGAGGCGGAGGAATTGGTAGTACTGCAGCAGCACCTGCGCGCCGGGTCGCGAGAAGTTGAGCGCGAGAGTCGGCATGTCGCCGCCGAGGTAGCTGACGTGGAAGATCATGCTCTCGGGCAGCACCGCGGTGTTCCGCCAGACCACCCAGCCGACACCCGGGTAGACCAGGCCGTACTTGTGGCCCGAGGTGCTGATCGAGTTCACGCGCGGCACCAGGAAGTCCCACTCCAGCTCCGGCTGGCAGAACGGAGCCACCATCGCCCCGGAGGCCCCGTCGATGTGGATCTTGACGTCGAGGCCCGTGCTCTCCTGGATCTCGTCGAGCTTCGCGGCGATCGCCACGACGTCGTCGTAGAGCCCGGTGAACGTCTGCCCGAGGATGGCCACCACGCCGATCGTGTTCTCGTCGACGTAGTCCTCCAGCTTGTAGCCGTCGAGGATGATGTGGTCCGGGCTCACCGGAACGTACCGCGCCTCGATGTCCCAGTAGTTGCAGAACTTCTCCCAGACCACCTGCACGGCGGCCGACATGATGAGGTTGGGCTTGTCGGCGGGCTTGCCCTCGGCTGCGCGCTTCTCCTGCCAGAGCCGCTTCAGGGCGAGGCCGCCGAGCATGCAGGCCTCCGACGACCCGATGGTGGAGGTGCCGATCGTGTCCGTCGTGTCCGGGACGTGCCACAGGTCGGCGAGGATGCGCCAGCAGCGGTCCTCGATCGCCGCGGTGGCCGGGTACTCGTCCTTGTCGATCATGTTCTTGTCGGCGGCCTCGGTGTACAGCTTCTTCGCCTCGTCATCCATCCAGGTGGAGACGAACGTCGCGAGGTTGAGGCGGGAGTTCCCGTCGAGGATGGCCTCATCGTGGACGATCTGATAGGCGGTCGATGGGAGGCTGGGGCCGTCCGGCATCCGGAATTTCTCGAACGAGGTCGCTTCGCCGGGACGCACGAAGACGGGGTTCACGCTGAGGGTGGAGTCCACGTTGGTGGACTGGCGGGCACTGCTGGTGTTGATGGTCACTTTCGCTCCTTGTGATTTCTTCGACGGGCGTCGGGCCGGGTCTCAGACCTCGACCGGTGGGTAGAGGCGGTCCATGTTGTATTGGCGGTTGCGTCGAGCGGCCCAGGTCGAGACGGCGACGAAGATCACCGTCAGTCCGACCGTCACGCCGATCGCGACCCAGAGCCGGTAGTCGGCTCCGCCGAGGATCAGCTGCCGGAGCGCGTTGTTGGTGTACGTCATCGGGTCGACCACGTTGATGTACTGGAAGGGGACGGAGGTCGTCGGGACCGGATAGATCCCTCCGGCCGAGGTCAGCTGGATCATCAGGAACGCCAGCGTGAGCACGCGCCCGACGGCGGGCCCGAGCAAGGCGTTGAACATCTGGATCATCGCCATGAACATCGCGACCATGAGGAGCATGAACCCGTAGGTCCCCCAGGGGTCGTGCGGTTCCAACCCGATCGCGAAGCGCACCACCAGGAACAGGATCGTCGCCTGCAGGATCCCCACGAAGACCGTGGGGGCATAGGAGGCGAGCACCACCCGGAACGACGTCAGACCCTGCGCGAGCGGTCGGGCCAGGATCGGGCTGAACAGCATCCATGCGATGATCCCGCCGACGAAGAGGGCGAGCCCGAGGAAGAACGGTGCGAATCCGTAGGCGAAGGTCTTGGCCTCGTTGTTCGTCTTCTCGTGGAGTTCGACCGGGTTCGCGAGCGCCTTGATGAAGTTCGACTGCTGAGAGTCGTTCCACGTCGGCAGCAGTTTCAGCCCGAGGCCGGCAGCCCCGGAGAGCTCGCTGGTGCCCGCGGCCAGCTGGGTCGTGCCCGTCGCGAGCTGGTTCGCTCCGTCGGAGAGCTGCCCGATGCCGCTGTTCAGCTGATCGGCGCCGCTGCGCAGCTGCGTCGCCGCCGAGGAGACGCTCGACAGGTCGCGTTGCACGGCCCCTCCCTCGACCGCCCGCAGGACGACGTTGACGCGGCTCTGCGGGTTGTTGAACTCGCCGGCCAGCCGATCGACGTCGGTGTGGATGGCGTCGAAGAGCGTGCTGACCTCCTGCGTCAGCTGCGCCTTCGCGAAACTCTGCTGCACCGACGTCAGCCGGGCGCCGATCGCCTGCACCGCAGGATCGTCGCTGCCGTTCGCGTCGTCGATGATGCTCTGGAGCTGGCTCGCGGCGGCGGCCTGACCGGCCGCGGCGTTGTCGATGGCCTTCGCGATGGCGTTCGTGTTCGAGTCGAGCCTGGCGACGATCTGGCGGATCTCGTCGCCGGTCAGCCCGGAGGTCGCCACCACCGAGTTGGCCTTGGAGACGGCGCTCTGGACGGCATTGTCGAGTTCGTCGATCGCTCCGGCGAGCTGCGAGGACCCCTCCTTGGCGGTCACGAGGTTGGTCGCGAGCTCCTGCGCGCCGCTGTTCGCGGTCTGCATGCCGGAGTTGAGCTCGTCCACGCTGGCCACGGCGGTCTTGATCTTGGGGATCGCCCCCTTCACGCCGGTCAGCACCGTCTCGAACGTCTGCTGGCTCACCTGCTGCTCGACCTGGTTGATGACCTGCTCCGCGGCGTCCTGCCCGATGACCGTCGACAGGTAGTTGTTCGAGTCGTTGTAGGTGAACAGCAGGCCCGCCGAGCGCGGGTCGTCCGTCGCCGACGAGGCGATGGACTCGCTGAAATCCTTCGGCAGGGTGATGGTGAAGTAGTACTTGCCGTGGGCGAGCCCGGCGACCCCGTCCTTCTCGCTCGTCTCGTGCAGATCGAGCTGCTTGGACGCGATCAGCCCGGACACGACCGACGCGCCTGCCTCGAGCTTCTCGCCCTTCACGGTGGCTCCGGCGTCGAGATTGATGATGGCGACGGGGATCTTGTCGACGTGTCCGAACGGGTTGTAGAACGCCCAGAGGTAGAGGGCCCCGTACATCAGCGGCATCAGGATGATGACGATCAGGGCCAGCCGTGGCATCCGGCCGCGGTAGTAGCGCTTGAAATCGCTGCCCGGTGAGAATGCTGCGATCATCGTTCCACTGCCTCCTGCTCGAGAACGGCGAATTCCTGGTCGGTGAGGTTCTCCACGTCGATGACGTCCCGGACCCCCGTGTCCGGGTGCACTCCGTTGACGTCCGCGGTGACCACCGTCTGATCCCGCCCCAGGACGACGAGTCGTTCGAGGAGGTGGTGGGCGGCCGGGATGCTCGCGAGCTCGTCGACGCCGCCGACCACCAGCAGGGGAGGCCGTTCGATGTTGGCGAGCGCGATGCGCAGCAGCGCGGCGGTGAGCTCGGGAAGTTCTTCGACCATCGCGTTGAGCGACGGGAGCGAGAAGTCCCCGAAGACCGGACGGCAGATGCGTTCGAGGTCCTCCTCGGTGGACTGCGGCACCCAGCGGTACCACGGGGCGCGCCAGCGCAGTTGCTCGGTGAGCACATCGTGCACCCGGATCGTCTGGCCGATGCCGTCGACTTCGTCGATGTTCGCGATCGTCGCGTTCTCGAACAGGTGTCTCGGGTCGTCGGTGCGTCCGAAAGCGGTGATGGTCCCGCGGGTCGGCTTCATGCGTCCGGCCAGGGTGAGGAGCAGTGCGGTGCGCCCGCGTCCGCCGGCCCCCCGGATCACCGTCACGCCGCCTCGGCGCACGGTGACGTCGGACGGGCCGTAGATGCGGCCCCAGGACGCGTCCACGCCGATGGCGTCGGCCTCGATGAGCGGGCTGTCCGCGTCGTGGTGGGCGGTTTGAGCGGTGGCGGTCGGCGAGGGGCCGTCGAGTGGTGGGTGGGACATCTTCACTCCTCGGGTAGGGAACCGGTCGGGTCGGCTCAGAGGTCGTTCTTGACGATCCGGCCGCCCGTGACGATGAGCTTGAGGTTCTGCTCCGGGTCGGCGATGACCGACAGATCGGTCGTCGGATCGCCGTCGAACAGCAGTACGTCGGCCCAGGCGCCCGCTGCGACGACGCCCAGCCGGGCCGTCCCGTACGGGTTGCGCTGGCCGGCGAGTTCGAGCAGGCCGGCATTGCCCGAGGTCAGCATGGTGAGCGCCTCGACGTTGCTGTAGAACTCGCCGAGGCGGGCGGCCATTACGCTCTGGCGTGCAGCGGCCTGGGGCTCCAGCAGCAGGTCGGTTCCGAACGCCACCTTCACGCCGTGCTTCTTGGCCCAGCCGTAGACCTCGGCGGTGCCGTCGCAGATCTCGCGGTTCTTCGCGGTGCGGACGGGGTCGGGATAGTGGTGGTCGTCCTCCGCGAACGGCTGCATGGAGAGCCACACGTCCTTCTCACCGATCAGCGCCACGGTGTCCTCGTCCGCGAGGTGGCCGTGCTCGATCGAGCGCACACCGGCGTCGATCGCCCGGCGGATGCCGGCGACGGAGTAGACGTGGGTCGCCACGTAGGTGCCGTAGTCCTCCGCTGCCTGGACCGCCGCGCGGATCTCGTCCGGGGTGAACTGCAGCGTGTAGAGCGGGTCGTACATGGAGGCGGCGCCCCCGCCCAGCGTGAGCTTGATCTGGGTGGCGCCGGAGCGCAGCTGCTCGCGCACCGCGGCCAGTACGCGTTCGACGCCGTCGGCGGTGCGGGTGAAGCCGATGTCCTCCGTCCGGCTCGGGCTGCCCCCGAATACTTCCGGCGTCTCGTACACGAACGCGAAGTCGCCGTGTCCGGAGGTCTGCGAGATCATCGCCTGGCTCGGGAAGATGCGCGGCCCGTCGAAGACGCCGCGGTCGACCAGCTCCTTCACGGGGGCGGTGTCGCCTCCCATGTCCCGCACGGAGGTGAAGCCGCGCAGCAACATCCGCTTCGCTTCGGCGATGGTGTTGCCGTACAGCACCCCGGTGGGGCCGGTCACGAAGTCTAGGTATCCGTTCGCGTTGCCCATCAGGTGCACGTGGACATCGCTCATCCCGGGCATGAGGAAGCGTCCGGCGCCGTCGATCTGGGTGGTGGGGACGCCCGTATCCGTGGCGACGGGCGAGGTGGAGACCCCGGTGATCGTGGCGCCGTCGATCACGACGTCGGCGCCGTCGACGACACCGCCGCCGAGGCCGTCGAACACCCGCACGTTGCGGATGACGAGGCGCGGTGCTGAGGGAGTGTGACTGGTCATGCGCTCAAGCTAGAACCCGAGATGTACGCATGTCTAGGGCTGATCTGCTAGGTGTTTCATGTGTGCATGTGAAACGAACAGAAGGTGAGATTTCAGGCGCGACCCGTTGTTCCGAGTGGCCGGACGGGCCGCGGAACTCCACGCACCGGGACGTTCGTCGGGCCGTTCACGGCCTGCGCGTCCGATGCGGGCGACGGGGTGAAAACTAACCGCGGCCGAGGGATCACTGGGTGCGACGTCCGCCCGGATCCGTGGTGGGAGGACGCGCAATGGGTGCGGCGAGGGAGTCGGTACGCAGCGGGTGCCGGATGGGTGAGGCGTGGCTCAGCCGGCGCGGCTGCCGCTCGCGGTGGCCTGCGCCTCGGCCAGGGCCAGGGCGGCGTCCTTGTCGCGACGGCGTCGCGCGGACGAGCGGAGGAGCAGCAGTCCGCCCAGGAGGGCGAACAGGGAGACGAGCGTGACTCCGATGACCGTCATCACCGAGTTGCTGCCCGTCGCGGCGAGGATGCCGCCGACGGTGAGCCCCCCGCCTATGGGTCCTGATTGGTACATGAATTCCTCGCTTCGTCTCGCGTCGGTCGCGTCGGAGTTTCTCTCGAGCGCCGACCTCGCGTGACGTGCGGAGGGATGAGTGCTAGGACACTCGGCTTCCGCGACGGGAGCTGGTTCGGGTGAGAGATCCTTGATCGGGTTGGATCGAATACCAGTCTGAGTGTCGCCGACGCCCGCATCCGTACTGGCGAATGCTGCTCAGTAGGCGGGAATCCGAGGTTCCGTATGGCCGCGCCTCCACGGGAGGTACCAGGGCGCCGGCTGCCCGTGCCGAGCGCCCTGGCGGGTCGGACGGCGCATGCGCCGTCACTCTCCTCGTGGCGTCACGTGGTGGTCCCCTGCGCGCGACGTCGCTCGAACGGTATCGGGCCCGCCGCCGGCACGGCGGGCCGGCCGTCCGATCCCCGTGCGAACCAGGCCCCGTCTGGGTGCGAGCGGGGCGTCGGACGGTGGGAGCGACTTAGCGTTGGACTTAATTTAAGTTCTTGACAAAGCAGGCGGTCGCCCGCGATGCTACGTGCGACGGAACGGCCAGACGTTCCGCACTGATCAAGGAGGATCGTGAAACGACACGTTCTGGCCGCGCTGGTGACAGCCGCGGCCGTGGCGGCGACAGCCGTCCTGCCCGTCACCGCGGCGAACGCCGCGGCCCTCACCGCGGCCGACTTCCTCAAAGCCAGCGGCAACGTCCTGAAGAAGGCCTCCGGCACCGGCGCCGCGCTCAACCTCCGCGGAACGAACATCGGCGGATGGCTCACGCAGGAGGACTGGATGTCCCCGCTCGGCGAGTTCGCCGCCGATCGCACGGGCTGGACGGCTACCGCGTCCGCCGGGACCGCGGGCAGTGCGCTCGACGGCTCGGGCACCAGCCGCTGGACCACGGGCGCCAACCAGGCCGGTGGGGAATGGATCCGGCTCGACCTCGGCGCCAACACCCTGTTCAACCGCCTGACGGTCGACAACACCGCAAACGCCGGGCAGTGGCCCCGGATGCTCAACATCGAGACCTCGACCAACGGGACGACCTGGACGAGCGTCGCGACGCAGGCGGGCTCGGACGGCCTCACGACCGTGAAGTTCAGCCCCCAGGTGGCGCGTTATGTCCGGGCCACCCAGACCGCCACCGCCTCCGCACCCTGGTCGGTCGGCGAGATCAACCTCTACAGCGACCCGGTGCTCTTCAACGGCACCCACACGGCCATCGCCTCCGTCAGTGCGCCGGGCACCACCGCCCAGATGGTCCTCGACGGCAATGTCTCCACGGTGTGGCAGACCGGGGCGACGCAGGTGCCCGGCCAGAGCCTCACCGTGGATCTCGGGCGAAACGTCGACATGGACAAGGTCCTGTTCGACGCGGGCGCCGCCACGGCCAACGACTACCCGCGGATCTACGACGTCTTCACCTCGTACGACAACACGAACTGGACCCAGGTGGCGAGCGGGTACGGCTCGAACCGGGTCGTGCAAGCGGACTTCCAGGGCACCAAGAACGGCCGGTACCTGCGGATCGTCTCCAACGGCACCTCCGCGCAGTGGTGGTCCGTCGCCGAACTCGCCATCTCGAGCGGGACCTCCCTCGACCGCGGCGGCTGGACGGCGACCTCGACGGTGGGCGCGACGCCGGCGAACCTGCTCGACGGCAACACCGCCACGAGGTGGACGACCGGCGCCGCCCAGACCCCCGGCCAGGCGGTGACGGTCGACATGGGAGCCCTGGTCACTCTGAACAACGTGACCACCGACACGGCCAAGAACACCACCGATGAGGATGACTGGGCGCGCGGCTACAGCCTCCAGCTCTCCCGTGACGGCACCGCCTGGAGCACGGTCGCCACCGGCGTCGGCACCCGGAAGGCCAGCACGATCGGCTTCACCGCCCAGGCGGCACGCTACGTCCGGCTCACCCAGACCGGTTCCGCCGGCAACTGGTGGTCCATCGGCGAGCTCACCGCGGGGCTGTACAACGACGACTACTCGCTGACCAACACGATGACCTCCCGCTTCGGCGCGACGACGACGGCGTCGGTCGTGGCCACCCACCAGGACACCTGGTTCACCGGCAGCGACCTCGACGCCATCCAGGCCTCCGGCATGAACTTCATCCGGGTGCCGATCGGCTGGAACGTCTTCCTCAACCTCGACGGCAGCTGGAAGTCGAACCCGTGGACCAAGATCGACTGGGTCGTGAACCAGGCGGCAGCGCGCGGGATCTACGTGCTCATCGACCTGCACACCGTCCCCGGTGGCGGGTGCCCGTGGGGCTCCTGCGGCCGGATCGGACCGAACCCGAACGGCTTCTGGGGGAGTGCGACCTACCAGAACTGGGTCGAGGACATCTGGAAGAAGATCGCCACCCGCTACAACGGGAACCCCGCCGTGGCCGGCTACGACCTCATCAACGAACCGCTCATCGACTACGACGAGGACGCCGCCGACGTCGCCCAGAAGAGCGACTACTACAACCGGCTCTACACGGCCGTCCGTGCGATCGACGGCGATCACACGATCTTCCTGGGGGCGTTCTTCGGTCTCGACAAGCTCGCGCCGCCGTCGACCTACGGCTGGACCAACGTCGTCTACGAATACCACCCGTACGACATGCCGAACTCCAAGGACTGGACGGCGCAGAACCAGCTGGTGACGAACGAGCTCGGCGCTCTGCCGGCGAAGCTGTCGAACCCCGGCGTGCCCATCCTCTATGGCGAGTACTCGCTCTACTACAACGACGATGTCTGGGCACGGTTCATGGCCGGGCTCAACGCGTCGCAGGTGTCGTGGTCGAACTGGTCGTACAAGGTCAAGGGAACTGCCGAGGACGGCTTCGCCTACTGGGGCATGTACTACGACGACCGCAAGCCGGTGCCGGTGATCAACAGCGACGACGCCGCGACGTTCCAGTCGAAGCTGGCGCAGTTCGGCACGGCGAACTTCACCCAGAACACCCGGTTCGTCGCGACCATCGCGAAGTACGCGGGCGGCCTCTCCACCTTCTCGCCCGTCGCCATCAGCCACACCGGCTGGACGGCGACCGCCTCCAGCACGGCCGCCGGATCGTCCGCAGCGGCAGGGATCGACGGCGCGAACGGGACGTCGTGGCAGAGCGGGCAGGCGATGGCCGGAGGCGAGTGGTACCGCATCGACATGGGGGCGAACCGCACTGTCGCGATGGTGACGGTGCAGACCGCCACCGGATCGAAGTGGGACTACCCGCGCGGGTTCAGGGTAGAGACGTCGCTCGACGGCTCGACGTGGACCACGGCGGCGACCGGGATCGCCTACGGCTGGAAGCGGCCGATCTCGATCTCCCCGACGACCGCGCGCTACGTGCGGATCACCCAGACCGGTGTCGCGCCGCAGTGGTGGACCATCGATGAGGTGACGGTCTACTCGTCCTACTAGGACGAACGGATGCCGGAGGGGTGTCACGCCGGCGCCCCCTCCGGCAGGGGGAGAATCCTCTTGCCCGCCGCTTATCCATACCTTAATCTAAGACATAGACAAAGAACGCAGACGTTCCCGCACCACCCCTCGCACAACCCCCAGCACCACCTGCACACCCGAAAGGAAATCTCGATGAAGAGAATGCGCTGGCTCGCCCTGGGCACCGCCGCCCTGGTCGCCGCCACCCTCGCCGGATGCTCGTCCTCCGGATCCGGCGGAGAACAGACCGCGGGCAAGAACCTCACGGTCTGGGTCATGGGCGACAGCTCCGCCCACTTCGACGCCCTGGTCAAGCCGTTCGAGGAGAAGACCGGCATCGACGTCAAGACGGTCGCCATCCCCTGGGACAACGTCGACCAGAAGTTCACCACCGCCGTCGCCTCCGGCGGCGGACCCGACGTGCTGCAGATCGGGCTCTCGAAGCTGCGGACCTACGCCGACAGCGGCGCCCTGCTCACGCTCGACGATGCCGCCCTCGCCGATCACCCCCACCTCGCCGCGTCGAACTTCGTCGACGGGGTCGCGGGCGATGCCACGGCCATCGGCGGCAAGGTCGTCTCGATGCCGTGGGTGTCCGACACCCGGGTGCTCTTCTACCGCACCGACATCCTCCAGGCCTCGGGCATCGACGCCCCTCCCGCCACGTGGGACGAGCTCCGCGCCGACGCCAAGACCCTGGCGGCGCGCGGCGACGGATCGTACGGCTACTACATCCCGCAGTGGGACAGCGCCCTCCCCGTCGTCATGACGTGGGATCAGGGCGGGGAGATCGTGGACTCGAAGGGGAAGATCGACTTCGACACCCCGGCCTTCGACAAGGCGGTCGACCTCTACACCGGGCTGTACGCCGACAAGAGCGTCCCCACGAACAGCGACTTCGACCAGACCCAGGGCTTCATCACCGGCTCCACGCCGATGCTGGTCAGCGGCCCCTACCTCGCCGCCGCCATCACCCAGTCCGCCCCGGACCTGGCCGGCAAATGGAACGTGACCACCGTTCCCGCGGCCGACAAGGACACCTCCCTCCTCGCCGGCTCGAACCTCGGCGTCTGGGGATCGACGAAGAACAAGGCCGGCGCGCTGGAGCTGCTCGACTACCTCTCGCAGCCCGACGTGCAGGTGAAGTGGTACGAGTCCGACGGCCAGCTCCCCACCGTGAAGAAGGCGCTCGAGGACCCGACGCTCACGGCCGACCCGATGGTCGCGGTCTACACCAAGCAGCTCGCCTCCTCCCGGCTCCTGCCCCTCGTGCCCAACTGGGACGGGGAGACCGGCAAGGCGCTGCTCGACTCGCTCAACTCGATCGTGCTCACCGGCGCGAACCGGGACGACGCGTTGAAGACCCTGTTCACCTCCACCAGCGGAACCTCCGCGAAATGAGCTCCGGCGGTGCGCGGTGGCATCGGCCGCCGCGCATCGCCGGCCATGAGGCCATGAAGACCCGACTCGTCCCCTACACCTTCGTCGCTCCGGCGATGCTGCTGCTGATCGCCTTCGGCATCCTGCCGATCGCCGTCGCCCTCCTGGTCAGCTTCACCGACATGAACCTGGCCGGTCTCGGCGACTGGTCGCGCATCCAGTTCGTCGGCGGAGACAACTACTCCGCGCTGTTCGCCGACCCGGCGTTCTGGCAGGCGCTCGGAAACACCGCCCTGTTCGCGCTGATCGGCGTCCCGAGCGTGATCGTGCTCTCCCTGGTGATCGCCCTCGCCCTCAACCGCTCGCAGGGGCGCTTCTTCCGGGCGCTCCGTTCCTTCTACTTCGTCCCGGCGATCACGGCGATCGTCGCGGTCGCGCTGGTCTGGGGCTACCTGTACAACACGCAGTTCGGCCTCTTCAACTATCTGCTCTCGACCGTCGGGCTGCCGCCGGTGCCGTGGCTGTCCGACCCCACCGTCGTGAAGTTCTCGGTGGTGCTCGTCGCCGTATGGCGCGGCCTGGGCCTGAACGTGATCATCTTCCTGGCGGCTCTGCAAGGCGTGCCCAAGGAGTACCTCGAGGCCGCCGCGATCGATGGGGCGTCCGGCTTCCGGCGCACCGTGTCGATCGTCATCCCCCTGCTGCGCTTCGCGATCTTCTTCGTCACCATCACGACGGTGATCGCCTGGCTGCAGTTCTTCGACGAACCCTTCGTGCTCACCAAGGGCGGCCCGCTCGGGGCCTCCACCTCGATCGCGCTCTTCCTCTATCAGAAGGGGTTCTCGTCGAGCCAGTTCGGCTACGCCAGCGCCGGCTCGGTCGTCCTGGTCGCGATCATCGCGATCATCACCGTCGTCCAGCTGCGGCTGAGGAGGTCCGATGTCGACTACTGAACTGCTCGCACGCGGGAGCCGTGCGCCGGCCGCGGACGAGGACGGCGGCCTCGGGGCGCCGGAGAGACGGGGCCGCAGGAACAGGCGCGGCCGAGCCGGCACGATCGTCATCGGCGCCGTGCTGGGCGCGGGCGCCCTGATCACCGCGTTCCCCTTCCTGTGGATGGTGTTCGCGTCCGTCAAGCCGCGCAGCGAGTCGGTGGCCTACCCGCCGCAGCTGCTGCCGCAGAAGCCGACGCTCGAGTACTTCGTCCAGCTGTTCACCGAGCTCGACTTCGGCCGCTACCTGCTGAACACCCTCATCATCGTGGTGATCTGCATGCTGGGCCTGCTGCTAATGGCCGCGGCCGGGTACGGCTTCGCGAAGTTCACCTTCCGCGGCCGGGACGCCCTGTTCTTCCTGGTGCTCGTCACCATGATGATCCCGGGCCAGGTCACCATGATCCCCAGCTACCTCATCCTGAACGGGATGAAGCTGACGAACACGCTCATCGGCATCGCTCTGCCCATGCTCGTCTCCGGGTTCGCGGTGTTCCTGTTCCGGCAGTTCATGGCGACAATCCCCACCGAGATCGTCGAGGCGGCGCGGATGGACGGCGCCGGCGAGTGGCGGATCTTCTTCCGCATCATCCTGCCGATGTCGGGACCGATCCTCGCCGTGCAGGTGGTGCTCACGTTCATCGCGGGATGGAACAGCTTCCTCTGGCCGCTCATCATCGCCAACGACCAGAGCCTCTACACGCTGTCCGTCGGCCTCTCCCTGCTCAACCAGCAGATCGCGACCAACCCGTCGCTGCAGATGGCCGCCTCCACCCTGATGGTCGTCCCCATCCTGATCGTCTTCGTCGTATTCCAGCGCTACGTCGTCCAAGGCTTCGCGCTGTCCGGTCTGAAGTGAGGAACCGAGAAATGAGCAACCCGATGAACACCGTCCCCCGAGCGCGGCCCGCCGGTTTCGTGCGTGCCGACGGCACCCGCCTGGTGGACGACGACGGCCCCCTGCTCCTGCGCGGTGTCGGACTCGGCAACTGGCTGCTCGCCGAGGGGTACATGTGGGCCTTCGGCGACGAGATGGCCTCCCCGCGGCAGATCGAGCACCGGTTCGCCGAGCTGATCGGCCCCGAGCGCGCCGCGCACTTCTGGCGGCGGTTCCGGGACACGTTCATCACCGAGCGGGACATCGAGCTGATCGCTGCCCACGGCTTCGACCACGTGCGGCTGCCGATCAACGCGCGCGGGGTGATGGACCCGGACGGCGGGCTGATCGAGGAGGGCTTCGAGCTCATCGAGCGCGCGGTCCGTTGGAGCGAGCGCTCCGGGCTGCGCATCCTGCTCGACCTGCACGGCGCCCCGGGCGGGCAGACCGGCACCAACATCGACGATTCGCCCAACCGCATCCCCGAGCTGTTCATGTCTCCGCTCTACCGGGCGCAGACCGTCGAGCTGTGGCGGGAGCTCGCCCGGCGCTACCGCGACCGCGAGGCCGTCCTCGGCTACGACCTGCTCAACGAGCCGCTGCCGAACGAGTGGCAGCACCGCTACAACGACGAGCTGATGGAGGTGTATCGCGAGCTGACGGCGGCGGTGCGCGAGATCGACGACCGCCACCTCCTGATGTACGAGGGCAGCCACTGGGCGACCAACCCGGAGCCGGTGAGCGTGCGGTACGACGACAACCAGGCCGTCCAGTTCCACCGCTACTGGTGCCCGCCGGACGAGACCAGCATCGCCGAGTTCCTCCAGGTGCGGAACGACCTCGGCGTCCCCGTCTACATGGGCGAGGGAGGCGAGAACACACCGGGCTGGATCTACGCGGCCACCCGGCTCTACGAGCGGCACGGCATCGGCTGGAACTTCTGGCCGTGGAAGAAGCTCGACACGCTGACCTCCCCGCTCTCCGTGCGCCGCCCGGACGGCTGGGACGTGATCGCCGACCCCCTGTCGCGACCGACCGCCGAGGACGCCGAGCGGATCCTCGACGCCTACCTGGAGGCGATCCCCGCCGACCGGTGCGACGTACGCGGCGGAGTGCTCGACGCCCTCTTCGCGCGGCCCGAGCTGCACCTGCCGGCGTGGACGGGGGTGCGTGACGCGGCCGAGACGCCGATCGTCGAGCTCACACCGGATGCCGTTCCCGAGGGGATCTGGCACCACACGGCCGGGCGCCCCTACGCGCACGACGAGTTCGTTCCCGTGGCCCTCGCCCCCGGATCCCGGCTGGAGTTCGACTTCTCGGCGCGCCCGGCCTCCTGGAGCATCGACGCCGACCGCCCGCACGCGCTCACGACCAGCTGGGGCGACGGCAGGCTCACCCTCGCCGCCGACGAGCACGTCCTGATCCGCAGACTCGAGGTCGGCGTGTGACGGGATATCGTCGAGCCATGACTGCTCCAACCCGGCCGGCCGTCTCCGGAACCCGGGAGTCGGCGACCGTGACGACCCTGCGCCAGCAGAACCGCGCCGCCGCGCTGCAGTTCGTGCTGCAGGCGGGGGAGACCACCCGTGCGGAGCTCGCCCAGCGTTGCGGGTTCTCCTCCGCGTCGGCGGCGAACATCACCGCCGAGCTCATCGAGGACGGCCTGATCGCCGAGGTCGGCTCCGTCGCCTCCCGGGGCGGCCGGCCCATCTCGCTCATCGCCCCGCGGGCCGACGGCGCCTACGCCATCGGCGTGGACGTGGGGGAGCGGGGCGTCGCCGTCGAACTCTTCGACCTCTCGCTCGCGATGGTGGACCGGGAGTTCCGGGGCGGCCGGCAGGAGGAGTCCCCCGACGACATCCACCGCGACCTCCAGGAGGCGGTCGCCGAGCTGCGCGACCGGAACCGTGAGCGCTGGCCCCGGGTGCTGGGGATCGGCCTCGGCCTCCCCGGCGTCGTGGAGACGGAGGCGGACGGCTCGCAGGTCCTCTACGCGCAGAGCCTCGGGTGGGCGCCCCGGCCGATCCCGCTCGACCTGGACCCGGACCTGCCGGTCTTCGCGGAGAACGGCGCCAAGACCCAGGCGCGGGCGGAGCTCTGGTACGGAGCCGCCCGGGGCATCGACCACGCCGTCGTAGCCCTGCTCGGCCGCGGCGTCGGCCTCGGCGTCATCAGCGACGGGGAACTCGAGCACGGTGCGTTCAGCAGCGCCGGCGAGTGGGGGCACACCAAGATCCGCTTCGGCGGCGCCCTCTGCCGGTGCGGGCAGCGCGGCTGCGTCGAGGCCTACCTGGGTGCGGACGCGATCCTGGCCGCATGGCAGGAGCGGGGCGGGTCGTTCGACGGCAGCGGATGGCAGGCGATCGGCGCCCTCCTCACCGCGGCGCAGACCGATGCGGAGGCCGCCAGCGTGGTCGACGAGGTGATCGACGCGCTCGGCGCGGCGCTCGGAAGCGTCGTCAACCTGACCAACCCGGAGCGCATCGTCGTGGGCGGCTGGGTGGGGATGCGCCTGATGGAGCAGCACTCCGAGCAGATCGCGGCGGCCGTCCGACGCAACTGCCTCGACCGGCTGGGCGCGCAGTTCGAGCTCGTCCCCGCCACCTTCGGCGGCGACACCGTCGCCCTCGGCTCCGCGCTCATGCCGATCCGGGCGCTCATCGACGCCCCGCGGTCGGAGCTCGCGGCCGGCTGAGCACGGCGGCCGGCCGCCGGCATTGCTGCGGGCTCGGCCGGTCGGCCGCGGGTGCGTTCGGGGGGTCAGCGCAGCAGGCTCTCGACCAGGTCGCGGCCGAGCCGGGTGGTGGTCGCCACCTCGAGCTCGTACTCCACGTAGCGTCCGCGCCGGGTCGCCGTGACGATCCCCGCGTCCCGGAGGGCCGCGAGATGGCGGGAGACCTCGGGCGCGGTCAGGCCCCAGGCCTCGGCGAGATCGGCGGTGGTGTGCGGCCCGCGCAGGAGGCTGCGGGCGAGGCGCAGTCGGACGGGATGGTCCAGCGCGTGCAACCGCTGCTGCACCACCTCCACCGGGACCAGCTGCGGCGTGCGGCCGCCGGTCGACGGGTACTGGATGACGGGACGCCAGCCCGGGGCGTGCACGACCAGTACGTGCGGGTGCCCGAACACGCTCGGCAGGAAGACCACGCCGCGATCGTCGGCGGTCGTCGCGCTGTCCTGCAGCTTGTCCACCACGAGGCAGTGCCGCTCGGCGTCCACCGTGATCGCGGGGGAGACGGCTTCGAGCACCCGGGCGACTCCCGCGGTGGCGAGCAGGTCGGACATCCGGCGGGCGTCGTCGACGAGCTGCGGCTTCACCCCGGCCCACACGTCGGAGAAGAAGGCGGCGTCGCAGTCCTCCAGCAGGCGGCGCACGCGGGAGCGGGCGCGGCCGGGATCGTCGAGCACGACGTCGACGAACCCGAGCTGGCGGGGTCCGCGCGCCTGCGCGCGCTCGCGCGCCAGCCTCCGCGCGGCTGGATCCACCAGCGGAGACCCCAGCTCACGGAACAGGGGAATCGTCCCGCAGCTGCTCGTGAGCAGCGCGGCCGACACCCACGTCTCATCGTCCAGCCGGTCCATCGCATCCAACTCGTCGGCGAGGGTCGGCCCGGGATCCGCCGGCAGCAGCATGTCGGCGCGCGACGTGCGCCACAGGAAGTCGGCGTCGATCAGCCGGTCGAGCAGCTGCGGCTCCGTCGCCGCGGTCGTCGCGGTGACCCAGCCGTTCTGCGTCGGATGGTGCGTCGGCTCGACCAGCAGATGCATGGCCGCGCTCAGCTCGGCGAGAGGGGAGGGCGCGAACGAGAGCGGCTCCGCCGCCGTCCGCGGGAGTTCGATCGTGACGCTCATGCCCCGAGTCTGACCCCGCGGCGGCCGCGGCGCCACGACGATTGACGGAGTGCGTCAATCGACGCGCGGAGGCGGCCGGCCGTCGCGCACTGTTGCGGCATGATCCTGATGCCGTCCGACGTGAACCTCCCGCCCGCCCTGCACCGCGCCGCCGCCGCTCCACTCCGACGAGAACTCCGTCGAGCGGAGCGCCGGTCGCGACGCACCGCCCACGCCCGGCTGCTGCGCGAGCGCCTGGACGCCGCCGACGCCGTCCGGAGCGACGCCGAGCGACGGCGGTTCTGGCTGTGACGGGTGCTCGAGCCGGCCGAAGGTGGCCGCGCTCCGGGCGACACGGCAACGTTCGCGCGCCACGCCGGTGTTCGCACGACACGCCGGTGTTCGCACGACACGCCGGTGAAGGGCGCGCGAGCCGATGCCTCGATGGAAGGAGCCGACGGCCTACGATTCGGCCGCTCCGGGTGCGGGGATCACGCCCGATCCGCGACAATCCGGGGATCTTCCCGACGGCCGGTCCAGGCCGCACCCGCGTCCCGATGTCGGTGGTCGGCCCTATAAAGGGGGCCGAGGCAAAAAAGTCGCAAAACACTACATCTAGTGGAATGACAATCGTGTCATTAGGGTTATATAGTGGGTGAACACCGCGAGAAGCGGTGAAAAACGAGACTTCAGGGGAGGCCATCATGGACTACGAAAACGACAGCGTCGGCGGCTACGCGGTTCCTGTGGACCCGATGGACCTGCTGCAGTGCGACAGCTGCCAGTAGGCGCTGACCATACGTGAAGAGAACCCCGGCCAGGCGGCCGGGGTTCTTTTTTCGTGGCCCCGTAGAATCGTCGGGTGCCAGTGAATCCAGCTCTGCAAGGCCGCGCGTTCCCGCCGACCGCCCCCTACCTCGTCGGCCGGGAGAAGGTGCGCGAGTTCGCCCGCGCCGTGTTCGCGACCGACCCCGCCTCGTACGACGTCGAGGCGGCCCGAGCGGCCGGCCATGACGACCTCGTGGCCCCTCCGACGTTCTCGATCGTCGTGCAGCAGCTCTCGCTCGACCAGCTGCTCGCCGACCCGGAGGCCGACATCGACTTCAGCCGCGTGGTCCACGGCGATCAGCGCTTCACCTTCACCCGTCCCGTCGTCGCCGGCGACGAACTCACCGGGACGCTCACCGTCACCGCGGTCAAGTCGCTCGGCGCCCACTCGATGGTGACCGCCGAGACCGTGATCGTCGACGCGGCCGGCGAGCACGTCGTGACCTCCACCTCCACCCTGGTCGTTCGAGGGGACGAATGATGACCCAGCAGACCGCACCCGACTTCGACACCCTCTCAGTGGGCGACGTCATCGCCGAACGCGACTACGAGCTGAGCCGCGACGCGCTCGTCCGCTACGCCGGCGCCTCCGGAGACTTCAATCCCATCCACTACCGGGACGACATCGCCACCTCCGTCGGGCTGCCCGGCGTCATCGCGCACGGGATGCTGACCATGGGGCTCTCCGTGCAGCCCGTCGTCGACTGGGCCGGCGACCCGGCGCGCGTCGCCGACTACCAGGTGCGCTTCACCCGGCCGATCCTGGTGGACCCGGCCAGCGGTGCGACCGTCTCCGTCACGGCGAAGGTCGGCCAGCTCGACGCGGACGCCCGCGTCGCCCGCGTCGACCTGACCACCACCTTCAACGGCGAGACCGTGCTCGGCAAGGCGCAGGTGCGGGTCACCCTGGCATGACCGACGCATCGTCGCCCACCCCGCTCGCCGCCCTGACCACGATGCGAGTCGGCGGCGCTCCGGCACGCCTGCTCGCGCCGGCCGACCGCGACGCACTGGTCGCCGCGGCCCTCGACGTCTGGGCGAGCGGAGACGACTGGCTGCTGCTCGGCGGCGGCTCCAACACGATCGCGGGCGACGACGGATTCGACGGCACCGTCCTCCGGATCGTGACGCGCGGCGTCGAGCGGCTCGACGCCCCCAAGGGCCGTGTGCGCCTGCGCGTCCAGGCGGGCGAACCCTGGGACGACCTGGTGGCGCTCACCGTGCGCAACGGCTGGGCGGGCATCGAAGCGCTGTCGGGCATCCCGGGCTCGACGGGCGCCGCCCCGGTGCAGAACATCGGTGCCTACGGGCAGGAGATCGAATCCGCCCTCCTCGGCGTCGAGTTCCTCGACTACCAGAGCGGCGAGATCCAGACCCTCTCGAAGACCCAGCTCGGCCTCGGCTACCGGATGTCGGTGCTCAAGGGCGGCCTGCAGGGCATCGTCCTCTCCGTCGACCTCGAGCTGGCCGACAACGCGGTACCCGGCGGGATCGGCGCGCCGCTCAGCGCACCCGTCGCCTACGCGCAGCTCGCCGACGCCCTCGGCGTCACGATCGGCTCCCGCGTGCCGGTCGCCGAACTGCGTCGCGCGGTGATCGCGCTGCGCTCCTCCAAGGGAATGGTCCTCGACCCGGACGACCCCGACTCGGTCAGCGCGGGCAGCTTCTTCACCAACCCGATCGTCTCGGAGGACTTCGCGCGCTCCCTGCCCCGCACCGCGCCGCGCTGGCCGGTGACTCCACCGGAACCGGCCGCCGTGATCGGACTCACGCCAACGGGCGTGCACACGGCCGACATCCCGCCGCTCGCCGACGGGCCGTACGACGTGAAGCTCTCGGCGGCCTGGCTCATCGAGAACGCGGGCATCCGGCGCGGGTACTCCCTGCCGGGCTCCGGCGCCGGGATCTCCACGAAGCACACCCTCGCCATCGTCAACCGGGGCGGAGCGACCGCGCAGGACGTCGTCCAGCTCGCCTCGTTCATCCAGGCCCGCGTGCAATCCGAGTTCGGTGTGCTGCTGCGCCCGGAGCCCGTGCTCGTCGGGACGGTCCTGTAGGCGACCGCTCGGCGGTCTCTGAGAGTTCTCACACGCGCGGAATCTAGGCTTTCGACAGCACGGCGCACCCGTACCGCCGTCGACCGAAGGGGCAACGACCATGGGATTCCTCGACCGCCTCCTGGGACGCGAAGAGCCGCAGGCCTCCGCCGCGCCCGCACCTGCGTACGCCACGACCCAGGGCCAGGGCCAGGGCCAGGCCGCGCGCAGCGACGACGAGATCGCCGTCGAGCGCTACCGCTACCTCCTGCGCACGGCACCGCCCGAGACGATCGAGCAGGTGCACGAGGAGGCGTTCACGAAGCTGACGCCCGAGCAGCGCCGGCTGCTGTTCCAGCAGCTGAGCGAGAACGCTCCCGCCGGCGAGCAGCCGCGTGGCGACGATCCGCGCGCGCTGGCGCAGGCGGCGACACGATCCGAGCTGCGTCAGCCCGGGACCCTCGAGCGCTCGCTCGGCGGTCGAACGGGCGGAGGTCCCGGTGGAGGCATGGGCTTCGGCGGGATGTTCGCGAGCTCGCTTCTCGGCAGCGTGGCGGGCTTCGTGATCGGATCGGCTCTCGTCGGCGCGTTCCTGCCGTCCCCCGCGGACAGTCAGGCCGGCGGGGACGGCGGTGACGCCAATGACGGCTCGGGCGCCGACACCGGGGCAGACACCGCGGGAGCAGACACTGCGGCAGCCGATGCTTCGGGAGGCGACGCCACGAGTGCCGACGCCGCGAGTGCCGACGCCGGCTGGGGCGGCGACAGCGGTTGGGGCGGTGACGGCGGCGGCTGGGGCGACTTCGGCGGGGGAGACTTCGGCGGCGGCGACTTCCTCTAGGTGTCGCCCCTTGCGGCCCTCTCTGCCGGCGCCGAGGTGCCCACCCGCGCAGCACGGCGCTCAGCCTCGTAGGGCGCCCAGCCTCGCAGCTCGCTCAATCTCGCAGCAGAGCGCTCAGCCTCGCAGTGCGGCGGCGAAGGGCAGGACGGCGGAGGCGCCCGCTGCGAGCAGTGCCCTCCCGGCGACCGTGATCGTCCACCGACTGTCGACCAGGTCGTCGACGAGCAGCACCGGTCGGCCCGCCGGAACCTCGAGCCCGTCGACGCCGAACCGGTCCCAGACCGCCGCCAGACGGAACGCGCTGTTGCCGCCCGGGTCGCCCGTCGGTCCGCCGCCCCGCAGGGAGAGCGAGCCGAGGAACGGGAGCCGACCGGCATCGGCGAAGCCGCGCGCGAGCGACTCGACGAACAGCGGACGTCGCCGTGACGGCATCGCGACCACCGCGGCCGGCCGCTCCGCCCAGTCCCAGTCGGAGAGCACGCGGATGCACGCCGCGATCAGTGCGGGCGAGCAGGGCGCGTCGGGCGCCTGAGCGGATAGGACCTCGCGGAGCCGTCCGCCCCAGCCGAGATCCGTGAGCCGCGCCAGCGCGCGCCCGGGCTGCAGCTGCTCTGCGGGCGGGATCTTGCCGCGCACGGCGACGCCGAGCCGGTCGGCCCCGGTCGGCCAGAGCTTGCGCGGCTCGATCTCGACGCCCACCCGGTCGAGCATCGCCGCCACCGAACCGGACGCCTCCTCGGCGATCGCGCTCGGGTACCACGCACCCGCACAGTTGTCGCACCGGCCGCAGGGTGCGGCGGCCGGGTCGTCGAGGGACTCCTGGAGGAACTGCATGCGGCAGACGTCGGTGCGCTCGTACTCGAGCATGGACTGCTGCTCCGCCTCCCGCGCCGCCGCGATCCGCTCGTATCGCTCGCGGTCGTACACCCAGGGCTGCCCGGTCGACACCCAGCCACCGGAGACGCGGCGGACGGCGCCGTCGACGTCGAGCACCTTGAGCAGCAGCTCCAGCGTCGACGCCTTCAGATCGACCCGGCTCTCGAGCACGCGGGTCGACTGGGTCTCGTGCGAGAGCGCGTCGAGGACGGCCGCCGCCTTCTCCTCCGACGGCATCGAGGCCGTCGCGAAGTACTGCCAGATGGCCCGGTCCTCCGGACCGGGGAGGAGCAGGACGTCCGCGTTCTCGGTCGCACGGCCGGCACGGCCGACCTGCTGGTAGTACGCGACCGGCGACGACGGCGCGCCGAGGTGAACGACGAATCCTAGGTCCGGTTTGTCGAAGCCCATTCCGAGCGCACTCGTGGCGACGAGCACCTTCACCTCGTTGCGTTTGAGCCGGCCCTCCAGATCTTCCCGCTCGGCGGTGTCGGTCTGACCCGTGTAGGCGGACGCCTCGTATCCTGCCCGGCGCAGGACCCGGGCGGTGTCCTCCGCCGCGGCGACGGTCAGTGTGTAGACGATGCCGCTGCCGGGAAGCGCATCGAGGTTGCTCGCCAGCCAGGCGAGGCGGGCGGTCGCATCCTCCAGGGCCAGCACGCCCAGCCGGAGCGAACGGCGGGCGAGAGGCCCCCGGATGGTCAGTACGTCGGTGCGACCTCCGGCACCGCTCTGCCCCGCGGCCCCGCCCATCTGCTCCGCGACGTCGGCGACGACGCGCTCGTTCGCGGTCGCGGTCGTCGCCAGGACCGGCACGCCGTCGGGGAGTGCCGCGATGAGATCGCGCAGCCGCCGGTAGTCCGGGCGGAAGTCATGCCCCCAATCGGAGATGCAGTGCGCTTCGTCGATCACCAGCAGGCCACTGCGGGCGACGAGGTCGGGCAGGTGCTGGTCGCGGAAATCGGGGTTGTTGAGCCGCTCCGGGGAGACGAGCAGCACATCCACCGAGTCGTCGCGGAGGCGGGAGGAGACGTCGTCCCACTCGTGCCGGTTGGCCGAGTTGATGGTCACCGCCCGCACGCCCGCCCGCTCGGCGGCGGCCACCTGGTCGCGCATGAGGGCGAGCAGGGGCGAGACCAGGATGGTCGGTCCGGCGCCGCGCTGCCGCAACAGCATGGTCGCCACGAAGTACACGGCCGACTTGCCCCAGCCCGTGCGCTGCACCACCAGAGCCCGGCGCTGCTCGTCGACGAGCGCGGCGATCGCCTCGAACTGACCCGGGTGGAAGTCGGCGTCCTCCCGGCCGACGAGGGCGCGCAGGCTCGTGACGGCGAGGTCTCTGGTGGTGCTCATGCTGCCATCGTTCCAGAGGGGGCCGACGCCCGACGCCGATCGCCGCGGATCCGTGGAGAAGTCGCAGGCGTACAGGGCTGTGGAGACGTCGGGGCTGTGCTCAGCCGTCCTTGCGGATCCAGCGGAAGGTCAGCCGGCAGGCGATGAGCCCGGCGAACAGCCAGATCAGCAGCACCACGGCCATCCAGCCCAGCTGCCAGCTGCCGCTCGGCTCCTGCGACTCGAACGACGCGGGCAGGAAGACGCTGCGCATGCCCTGCGCGATCCACTTGAGCGGGAACACGCTCGCGATGT
Organism: Leifsonia aquatica H1aii; assembly: GCF_000633535.1. Lineage (GTDB taxonomy): Bacteria > Actinomycetota > Actinomycetes > Actinomycetales > Microbacteriaceae > Leifsonia > Leifsonia aquatica_A. The sequence goes on from NZ_AYMR01000012.1 coordinate 47,031, forward strand.
TCTGCAGCCAGACCGGCAGCAGGTTGAACGCCAGGTAGACGCCCGAGATGAACTGCAGCACCAGGACGATCGGGATGATCACCGCCGTCGCACTCTTGCCGGTGCGGGGCACGGCGGACAACGCGATCCCGAGCACCGCCGAGGTCACGATCCCGAGCAGGTAGATCCAGAGGAACCGCAGCCAGAGCTCGGGATCGGTCGGCAGTTCCACGCCGAAGGCGAGCCGGGCCATCAGCAGCAGGAGCACGATCTGCAGAGCACTCGTGACGATGACCTGGCCCATCTTGCCGATGAAGTACGAGACGACCGGGAGCGGCGTTCCGCCCAGGCGCTTCAGCGTGCCGTTGCTCTTCTCGACGGCGATGTCGACGGCGAGGTTCTGCACACCGCTGAGGAGGATGCCGGCCGCGATCATCCCCGGCAGGTAGTACGCGGCCTGGGTGATGCCGCCCGTGCCGTCGGGCGCGGCACCGACCTTGCCGAGGCCTTGGAAGGCGACCGAGAAGATCCCCAGCATGACGACCGGGAAGAGGAAGGTGAAGAAGATCGTGTCGCCCTGCCGGAAATAGGTCAGGGTCTCGTACCGCGCCCGGGAGAGCCCCAGCGGGATGGTCGTCATGCGGTCGCCTCCTCGGCGGGTGCACCCGTCTCGCGCACGAGTTCGAGGTAGATGTCCTCCAGGCTCGGGCGGATCACCTCGAGGTCCCGCGGTTCGCCGCCGAGCTGCGCGGTGAGCCGCGCGACCACGGCGCCCGGCCGGTCGGTGCGCTCCTGCTGGGGCGCCCCGGCCGCGTCGCGCCAGCGGACGATCGGAATGCGCGCGTCGGCCCCGCCGATCGCGTCCACGGCCCCCAGATCGATCAGCGTCCCGCGGGCGATCACGGCGACACGGTCGCTGAGCTGGGCCGCCTCGTCGAGGTAGTGGGTCGTGAGCAGGATCGTCGTGCCCTCACGCTTGAGATCGCGGATGAGATCCCAGAACTGATGCCGTGCCTCCGGGTCGAAACCGGTCGTCGGTTCGTCCAGGAAGAGCAGTTCCGGGCGACCGACGACCCCGAGGGCGACGTCGAGGCGGCGGCGCTGCCCGCCCGACAGATTGCGGATGCGGGTCTTCGCCTTGTCGGTCAGCCCCACGGCCGCGATGAGCTCGTCCACGTCTCTCCGCTTCGGGTAGAACCGGGAGAAGTGCACCAGCTGCTCGCGGACGGTCACATCGGCGGCCTCGATGCCTGATTGGAGCACGATCCCGAGCCGGGCCTTCCACGCGGTGCCGCCGCGCTGGGGGTCGACGCCCAGCACCTCCGCCGTCCCGCCGCTGCGGTCGCGATAGCCCTCGAGGATCTCGATGGTGGTGCTCTTGCCGGCGCCGTTGGGGCCGAGGAGAGCGAAGGTCTCGCCCTCCTCGATGTCGAAGTCCACACCGCGCAGCGCCTCGAACGAGCCGTACGTCTTGCGCAGGCCACGGACCGAGACAGCCGAACGGGCGGGGGTCATGCCCCCATCATGCCCCGCGCGGGGTCGTGCCGTCTGCCCGATTCGGCCGTCCGCCCGGTCTGGCCTGTCTGCGGGTCAGGCCGTGTGCCTGCGGCGTTGCGCCGACCGGATCGCGCCGAGCAGGGCGAACACCACGATCAGCACGCCGGCCGCCGCCAGCCACAGGGCCCACGCGCTGCCCGGCGTGAGGGCGGCCAGCCAGACCTCGACGGCGGCCAGACGCTCGGGAGCGGAGAGGACGAACAGCATCCCACCGGCGAAGAGCACCAGCAGCAGCCCCCACACGACGCCGCCCCAGCGGATCGGCGCGCGCGACGCGGCGGGGGCCGGCGTCCAGGCGGCGGGAGGCGGGGGAGTGAGCCAGGGCTCGGCGGGGAGCGAGCGCGTGGGCGCCGCATCGGCGGGCGCCTCCGAGGGGGAGGCGGTCTCGGGGAACACCTCCGTGGGAGCGGCCGATGCGGGGAGCTCCTCCGTGAGGCGGTGCGCCTCCTCGGCGTTCGCGGTGGTCTCCGTGTTCGCGGTGGTCTCCGTGTTTGCGGTGGTCTCCGTGTTCGCGGTGGTCTCCGTGTTTGCGGCGGTCTCCGTGTTTGCGGTGGTCTCCGCGTTCGCTGTCGCAGCCGGCTCGGCGCTCTCGGACGGGTTCGGGGTCGCGTCGGTGGTCATGGCGTTCCTCACTTCTGCTCGCGCTGGACGAGCACCTCGTCGAGCTGGGCAATGCGGACGACGGTCTCCGGCGCACCGGCCGGGCCGATCAGGATGTTCGTGCTGCAGCCGCCGAGCGGGCGCGGCTCGCACTGGTGGACGTGGCGGGTGCCGGAGGGGTCCGTGACGATCACGCCCGCGGGGGTGGCGGCCATCAGCCGGACGGTGGCGTCGGCCGGCACGATCAGGGTGGTCGGGTCGGCGCCCTTGGCGAGATCGATCTCCGGCGTTCCCGACGCGATCACGGCGTCCGTCAGGTCGATCGTCGTGCGCCCCCAGCCCTGCACGTAGGCGGCGTCGCCGGACGGCGTGACCGTCTGATCCGCGCCGGCGACGATCGAGGTGGCGGAGAAGCTCGCCCGCGTCCCGCCCGGAAGCACGGCCGTGAGCGCGGTGAGCGCGGCGAGGATGAGGCCGAAGGTGATCAGGAAGCCGCTGCGGCGGCGGGCGAGACCCGCGATGAGGGCGGCGACGCCGAACACCAGGGTGGCGGCCGCGAACGCGGCGGTCGGCACGTAACCGGACAGGCCGGTCAGGGGGATCCAGAGCGCGGAGACCACGGCTCCGGCGATGATCGCGAGTCCGACCGTCAGCCAGCCGAGGGCGGCGCCCACCCGCGGGTTGGCGGCGCGATACGCCGCACGACGGGCGTTCGCCGCGGCGTTCGCGGCCGACGCCTGGGAGCGCATCTCGGCCGAGCGCTGCGCTTTCACCGCGCGCATGTCCGCAGCCAGACGCGCCTTCCAGCGGGCGTGGTCGGCCTTCCACTCGGCCTGCCTGTGCTGCCAGTCCGCGACGTCCGCGGGGCTCGCACCCACCGTCGGGACCGGAGGGGCGACGGGTTCCGCGGTGATGTCGAGCGGAGGGGTCGGTGCGCCGGAGGCGGCGGTCGTGGCGGTCG
>NZ_AYMR01000013.1 GCF_000633535.1 Leifsonia aquatica H1aii
AGCTCAATTGGCAGAGCAGCGGTCTCCAAAACCGCAGGTTGCAGGTTCGATTCCTGTCCGCCCTGCAAGTCGACATTCCGATGTCGGCCCACGAAAGGTGTAACGAGGTGGCCCGAAAAGTTATCGACGAGCCGAGTGAGGACATCGTCGCCAACGCGAAGAAGGATCGCGCTGCGAAGCGCAACCCCTTCGCGCGTATCGCGCTGTTCATCCGCCAGGTCATCGGCGAGCTCAAAAAGGTCGTCACGCCGACGCGCAAGGAACTCCTGAGCTACACCGGGGTCGTGCTCGTCTTCGTGGTGATCATGATGGCGCTCGTATCCCTCCTCGACTGGGTGTTCAGCCTGGGTGTGGTCTGGGTCTTCGGCAACCCGACCTGAGAGCCGAACAGCCCGGCCGGACCACCGGCCTCCCCGACAGAAATGGAATGAATTCAGTGTCTGAGACGAATCGCGACGACGTGGACTGGGCCACCGCAGCCGAGCAGTCCTCCGAGGACGACGAGGCGCAGACCGGCAACGTGCTCGAGCACGACGAGGACTCGTCCGACGCCGCCGAGCACGAGGCGCTGCACATCGTGGCGGAGGACGGCACGTCGATCGACCTCGACGCCGTGCTCGACGCGATGGCGGAGGCCGTCGACCCCGAGGCCGACAAGGCCGTCGACGAGGCCCTCGAGGTCGACACCGACGACGAGGCCGAGGCTGCGCAGGAGGCCGTGGAGGACGAGGACGAGGTCGCGACCGACCCGTACGAGGAGTTCCGCACCGAGCTCCGCGGCAAGATCGGCAAGTGGTACGTCATCCACTCGTACGCCGGATTCGAGCGCCGTGTGAAGTCCAACATCGAGAACCGCATGGTCTCGATGAACATGGAGGACTACATCTACGAGGTCCAGGTCCCGATGGAGGACGTGGTCGAGATCAAGAACGGCCAGCGCAAGATGGTCAACCGCGTGCGCATCCCGGGCTACGTGCTCGTGCGCATGGACCTCAACGAGGACAGCTGGTCGGTCGTGCGCCACACGCCGGGCGTCACCGGCTTCGTGGGCAACGCCCACAACCCGACGCCGCTGCGCTTCGAAGAGGCCTTCTCGATGCTGAAGAGCCTCGTGCAGGTCGACGTGGCGCCGGCCAAGGGTGCCGCCAAGGGCCAGAAGGCCACCGCCCGGGTCATCCCGGCCGAGGTGGACTTCGAGATCGGCGAGACCATCACGATCAAGGAAGGCTCGTTCGCGGGCCTGCCCGGATCGATCAGCGAGATCAAGCCGGAGAGCGGCAAGCTCACCGTGCTGGTGTCGCTCTTCGAGCGCGAGACGCCGGTCGAGCTCAGCTTCGACCAGGTCACGAAGCTCTGACCCCCTAGTTTTCAGATCACCGGATCTCGGAAGGGCCGAGAAACCGGGAGAGCGGCACGGAGCGATCCAACGCCGCTCGAATACACAAAGAAGGAAGAGACATGGCACCGAAGAAGAAGGTCACCGGTCTGATCAAGCTTCAGATCAACGCCGGCGCTGCCAACCCGGCCCCGCCGATCGGCCCGGCCCTGGGTCAGCACGGCGTGAACATCATGGAGTTCTGCAAGGCGTACAACGCCGCGACCGAGTCGCAGCGCGGCAACGTCATCCCGGTCGAGATCACCGTCTACGAGGACCGTTCGTTCACGTTCGTCCTGAAGACCCCGCCGGCTGCGGAGCTCATCAAGAAGGCCGCCGGCGTCGCCAAGGGCTCGGGTGTTCCGCACACCAACAAGGTCGGCAAGCTGACCCAGGACCAGGTGCGCACCATCGCCGAGCAGAAGATGGTCGACCTCAACGCGAATGACATCGACGCCGCGTCGAAGATCATCGCCGGCACCGCCCGTTCGATGGGCATCACGGTCGAGGCGTAAGCCCCGAACGTCCTCCACACACCTCCGCCGAAAGGCATCACCGTGGCAGAGCCGGCCAGGCTCGCACCACATTCTCGTTAGGAGAAAACTCATGGCACAGAAGTCCAAGGCCTACCGGGCCGCGGCTGACAAGATCGAAGCCGGCAAGCTCTACACCCCGTCCGAGGCCGTCGCCCTCGCGAAGGAGACCGGTTCCGCCAAGTTCAACTCGACCGTCGAGGTCGCGCTGAAGCTGGGCGTCGACCCGCGCAAGGCGGACCAGATGGTCCGCGGTACCGTCATCCTTCCTCACGGCACCGGCAAGACCGCGCGCGTCATCGTCTTCGCGACCGGCCCCGCGGCCGAGGCGGCCATCGCGGCCGGCGCTGACGAGGTCGGCGGCGCCGAACTCATCGAGAAGGTCGCCGGCGGCTACACCGACTTCGACTCCGCCGTCTCCACCCCGGAGCTCATGGGCCAGGTCGGCCGTCTCGGAAAGGTGCTCGGCCCGCGTGGCCTCATGCCCAACCCGAAGACCGGCACGGTCACCCCGGACGTGGCGAAGGCCGTCTCCGACATCAAGGGCGGAAAGATCGAGTTCCGCGTCGACAAGCACGCCAACGTCCACTTCGTGGTCGGCAAGGCGGGCTTCACCCAGGAGCAGCTCGACGAGAACATCACGGCCGCCCTCGACGAGGTCGTCCGTCTGAAGCCGTCGGCGTCCAAGGGCCGCTACATCCAGAAGGGCGCCGTGTCGACCACGTTCGGCCCCGGCATCCCGCTGGACGTCAACGCGATCTGAGCGTCTCGCACGACTCTCGAAGGGGTCGGGACCGGCAGCAGCCGGTGCCGGCCCCTTCGGCGTTGCTGAGGACGGAATCGCGTTCCTGAGAAAACGTACACAGAGGTGAAAGAACGCGACAGACCCGTCTACCCCATCTTGTGTGGCAGAACGACGGGGTTTACGCTCGCCCTGGCGCGCGCCGCGCGTCGGCTCATTGTCGAGTCCGTCCGAGTGAAGGATGACGTTTCCATGACTCCTCGCACCACACGATCCCTCCACAAGAGGGTCGTCGGAATCATCGCCACCGTGGCCGCCACGGTGGCTTTGTCATTGGCGGGTACCTCCGCGGCCACCGCCGCCGACCGGGTGACCTACGCCGACTCCGTGCCCTCGTGGGCGACCGCCGCGAACGACGCAGGCGCCGCTCCCGCCGACACCTCGGTGGAGGGTGAGATCTACCTGCCGCTGCGCGACCAGAAGGGTGCCGAGACGCTCGCGAAGCAGGTCTCGAACCCCGCGATCGCCGGCTACCGCAAGGCGCTCACCCCGGCCCAGTGGATCGGCCGCTTCTCGCCGACGCAGGCCGATTCCGACGCCGTGGTCAGCTTCCTGACGACCGCCGGTCTGACGATCACCGCCGTGCCGGCCAGCCGCCAGTACGTGGTCTTCCGTGGCACGCCCGACCAGATCGGATCGATCTTCGGCACGTCCCTGCACTCGTTCACCTACGCCGGGCGGCAGCTGATCGCTCCGGCGACGGCACCCTCGCTGCCGTCCTCGATCGGCACCAAGGTCTCGGGCGTGAGCGTCGAGCAGTCCCGCACCCTCACTCGACCCGACTCGATCCAGCAGGGCGACCTGGGCTCGTCGGGCGAGCCGCAGCTGGCGCGCAAGGCCGCGGCCGCTCCGGTCGTGAACACCCCGTGCTCGCACTACTACGGCGAGAACGTCGTGACCGTTCCCGCCGCCTACAACGGCCAGACGAAGTACAGCACGTACAACTGCGGCTACACCCCGCAGCAGCTGCGCAGCGCCTACGGCCTGAGCGATCTCAACAAGCGTGGCGTCAACGGGTCGGGCCAGACGGTCGCGATCATCGACGCGTACGCCAGCCCCAGCATCGTGAAGGACGTCAACGACTACTCGGCGCAGAACGGCGAGCCGGGCCTGACCAACTCGTCGTACCAGCAGCTGGTGCCGAAGGCGAGCGAGTTCACCGACCAGGAGCTGTGCCAGTACCCCAGCGGCTGGCAGGGCGAGCAGACCCTCGACGTCGAATCGGTGCACGGAATCGCGCCCGGGGCCCGCATCCTGTACGTCGGCGGAACGAACTGCGGCGGCGGCCTGGATGTGGCCATGTCGAAGATCCTGGACAACAAGCTCGCGACCATCGTGAGCAACAGCTACGGCAACGTGGGCGAGGCCGTCCCCGCCGACGTGATCCAGGGCGAGGTCAACCTGCAGCTGCAGGCGGCCGGCGAGGGCATCGGCCTCTACTTCTCCAGCGGCGACAACGGTGACGAGGCCGCGAACCTCGGCTACGCGTCGCCCGACTTCCCGGCCTCCTCGCCGTGGGTCACCTCCGTGGGAGGCACGAGCATGGCGATCGGCAAGAACGGCGCGATCGCCTTCGAGACGGGCTGGGGCGACACGGTCGACCAGATCGTCAAGAACGCGGATGGCACGCTGAGCTACACCGAGCCCCTGCCCGGAACCCGGTTCGCCGGTGGTGCGGGCGGCGGCACGAGCGCCGTGTTCGCCCAGCCGGATTACCAGCGCGGCATCGTCCCCGCGGCGCTGGCCGCGGGCAAGCGGGTGTCGCCGGATGTCTCGGCGCTCGCGGACCCGTACACCGGGTTCCTGATCGGGCTGCGGCCGATCGTCGACGACGACACCCTCGCGGTCGGCGACTACGTCAACGAGACGTACGGCGGGACCTCGCTGGCCACGCCGATCGTCGCCGCGCAGATCGCGATCGTCCAGCAGTCCACCCACGCGACGATCGGGTTCGCCAACCCGACGCTGTACGCCGTGAAGCGCGTCCTGCCGAACAGCTTCCGCGACGTGCTCCCGCAGAACCCGACCCAGGCGGTCGCTTATACGAGCAAGACCAGCGGCAACAGCTACCTGGTCTCGTTCGATCAGGACACCACGCTGAAGACGGCGAAGGGGTACGACCCCGTGACCGGACTCGGCGACGTGTCGTTCGACCTGCTCAACCTGGTGGCGCAGGGCCGGCACTGACCGGCGCCTGATCGACTGGACCGGCCGTCCCATTCCCCCGGGGACGGCCGGTCCCTTCTGTCCGGAACCGGCGGTGTCTGCTTCCATCTGGGACGTCGGGGACATCGGGTGCGTCGGGGACATCCGGGTGCGTCGGGGACATCCGGGCGGGCGAGCGGCTACCCTGGTGCGGTGACCGCCACCATCCGTCCCGCCCGCCCCGGCGACGCCGCCGCCCTCGCCGCCGTCGCCGCGGTGACCTTCCCGCTCGCCTGCCCGCCGCACACGACGCCGGAGGCGAAGGCGGACTTCATCGCGACCGTGCTCTCGCCGGAGCGGTTCGCGGAGTACGTGGCCGACCCGTCCCGCATCCTGCTCATCGCGGAGGACGAGACCGGCGCGGCGATCGGCTACACGATGGTGGTCCTGGGCGAGCCCGCCGACGACGACGTGCGCCAGGCGATCTCCGTGCGCCCGACCGCAGAGTTGAGCAAGTGCTACGTGCTCCCCGGGCATCACGGAGAGGGCGTTGCGGCCCGGTTGATGACCGCCAGTGTGCAGGCGGCCGCCGACGCGGGAGCCGACGGGATGTGGCTCGGCGTCAACGAGGAGAACGCGCGCGCCCAGCGGTTCTACGCCAAGCACGGCTTCGAGCGGGTGGGCTCCAAGCGCTTCCTGGTCGGGGAGCGGTGGGAGGACGACTGGGTGATGGAGCGCGGATCGGTCGCCTGATCCGCACGGCTCCTACCCCTCGGCGATCTTGAGCACCACCTTGCCGCGGGTGTGGCCGCTCTCGACGGCCCGATGGGCCTCGGCGATCTGCTCCAGCGCGTAGATCTGGTCGACGTGCACACGGACGTTGCCGGCCTCGAGCAGGCGCGAGATCACCGCGAGCGTGGTGCCGTCGGGCGCCACCCGGTAGTGGGTCCCACGCATCCCGGCCGCCGACACCTCCTCGGCGAAACCGGGCCAGCTGCCCGTCGGGGCGTTGATGATCAGACCGCCGGGACGCAGGACCGTGAGTGACCGCGACCCGGTGTCGTCGTGGACGTTGCCGACCAGGTCGATCACGACGTCGACCTCCCGCACCACGTCCTCGAACCGGGTGGTGGTGTAGTCGACGACCTCGGAGGCGCCCAGCGACCGCAGCCAGGAGCCGTGAGCGCCGGAGGCCGTGGCGATGACGTGGGCGCCGAAGTACGAGGCGAACTGCACAGCGAAGTGCCCGACCCCTCCGCTGCCCGCATGGATCAGCATCCGCTGCCCCTCGTGCGCCTTGGCCACCTCGACGACCATGCCCCAGGCGGTGAGCGCAGCGAGCGGTGCGCCTGCGGCCTCGATGTGCGAGAGCGTCGCCGGTTTGCGCACCACGCTGAGGCTGGGGACGGAGACGTACTCGGCGTAGCTGCCGCCGAAGCGCGGCACCATCACCATCCCGAACACCTCGTCGCCGGGGCGGAGCGGGTGGGCGCTGTACGGGGACTCGACGACAACGCCGCTGAAGTCGTGCCCGAGAACGGCGGGGAAGGTGCGGATGGCCTCGAACACGCCCCGGCCGGCCCGGGTCTTCGCATCGATCGGGTTCACGCCGGCGGCGACGACCTTGACCAGGAACTCGGCGTTGACGCGATCGGGGGCGGCGGTGTCGCCGAGCCGGAGGGCCTCCGGTCCGCCCGCCGCGTCCAGGAGTGCGGCCCGCATGGTCTTCGGCATTCGTCGTCCCCTCGTCGGTCGCCCGTCACCGGTGCGATCAGCTGACCCCAGTCAATCCCGGGATTGCGTCACCGGTGTTACGCCGGGGTCACCACGTGTGAACACTCTGTTTCGGATACCCCCAGGACGTTTCCAGCCGTGGTCACGTTAGGATGCTTCGACCCCGACCCGAGGAGCCAGAGTGCAGCGATTCCTGCGCATCGTGCGCCAGCCGTTCGCCGTGCCTCCCTTGGCGCGCGGGTGGCAGCGCGCCGTGCCGATCCTGCTGGCGATCGGCACCCTCGCGGTGCTCGGCGGCCTCACGATCATCTGGGCGGCGCGACTGACGGTGGAGCGCCCGGTCTACGTGAGCGAGTTGGGCGCGGAGGGTGCCCCCACCGCGGGGATGTTCCGGATCGCGCTGCTGCTGATCGCCGCCGGCGGGTTCTCGATCGCCCTGGCGAGCGGGCACGTGCGTTCACGGGTGCGTCCGCTCGACCGCTGGGCGCCCGCCCTCAGCCTCGGCGTCGCGGCCGTCTGCTTCGTGGTGGCCTCGCAGGTGACGTGCACCGCGAACTGCCCGGTGCCGATCGCCGATCCCCGCTCGACCGTGCAGGATCTGACCCACACCGTCTCGGCCGTGCTCGGGTTCGTGGCGGCCTGCTACGCCATGCTCCAGGTCGCGTTCGCCTCCCGCCTGCCGCGAGTCGCCCGGTTCTCCCTGGCCAGCTGCATCGCCGTGGCCGCGATCACCATCGTGGGCGGGATGCTGGCGATCGTGCACGTCGCGACCGACGTGGGCGCATGGCTGGAGCTCATCGGCACCACCGTGGCGATCGCGTGGATCGCGGTCTACTCCCTCGCCCTGACCCGCACGACCGTCCGTGCGGATGCGCCGGAGGGCGACCAGGAGGGCGTCTCGAGCGGCTCCTCCCTCGCGGCGCGCTGACATCGCAGGGCGCCGGCGACGGCCGGCGATCAGCAGCGTAGGCCGGCGATCAGCCCAGGGGTGCGATCAGTACAGCGCCGCCGGCTCCGGTGCGGCGACCCGCTCGACGGTCACCGGCGGAACGTTCGACGGCGGTGCCGCGGTCGCCTGGCGCAGCAGCTCGATCAGGTCGCCGGCGAGCCCGACGAGCTTCGCGATCTCGGCCTCGTCGCGGTCGACCCAGCGGCATTCCGGCTCGTCGTGCAGCGGCACGAAGCCGTCGTGCTGCTCCCACACGAAGAGCGTCCGCTCGGCGCCGAGCACGTACTGCTGCCACCAGATCTGCCGCAGATACCCGCGCGGGATGCTGCGGAACGGCTTGTTGGTGGTCTTGATCTCGCAGAGCTCGATCCGGTCGTCCGCGCGGACCGCGAGCCCGTCCGGCGTGGCCAGGTGGCGCCGGTCGCGCTCGGCGTGGAACAGGGCGTCGGAGGGCTGGATACCGTGCGTCGCGGCGACCCAGGCCGCGATCTCCGGCTCGCGCACGCGCCCGTGCTGGGTGAACGAGTTGCCGGAGAACCCGGTGCCGTGGAGCTTGTCGTACACCGCCGCGCGCAGCGAGCGCGGCGTCGACAGCTTGGCGACGTCCGTGGCCGTGATCCCGCGGCTGCGGGCGCGCAACCAGCCGACGCGGTCGCTGGAGTGCGCGACCACCCGCGCGAGGTGCCCCCGTGCGCCGGGCACCGCCGGGGTCACCGGGACGGGAGCCGGAGCGGCGGCACGCGCCGGGCCGAGATCCGCCAGGACGCCGGGCCGGTAGAGGTCGGCGGAGCGGGTCTGGGCGGGGTCGAGCACCCTTCCATTGTGCCTCGCTCCGGCGACGCTCGCGGTCAGCCCACGCCCGCGGCGCCGAGCTGCCGCCGAGCCTCGTCGATCGTCGCCAGTGTGGAGACGGTCTCGTCGAGCGAGTGGAGGGGCGACTCGGTGCGACCCTCGGCGACGTAGCGGGCGAGAGCGGCGCCCTCGTACGACATCCCCTGCCGGTACGGCCGGTCGTACGGGTCTCGCCATCGCGCAGCGACCGAGCCGTCGGCGCGGTGCAGGCGCAGCCCGCTCGGCCCCCAGAACGGAGCATCGGTCTCGATCCGGCCGGCCGAGCCGCTGATCGTCGCGAGCGAGGGCGTCCCGGCGCGGAGGCCGGTGCTGAGCAGCGCCTGCGCACCGGACAGGGTGCTGAGCACCAGGGCGGCCTGCTCGTCGACGCCGGTGGGGGCGAGGGAGCCGCTGGCGATGATGCCGGCCGGGGTGCCGAGGGCGAAGGACGCCCACGACACGACGTACACGCCGAGGTCGAGGAGCGCTCCGCCGGCCAGCGCCGGGTCCCACAGCCTCCCCGCGGGATCGTAGGTCGCGTTGCCGCCGAAGTCGGCCGTGACCACCCGCAGCTCGCCCAGGGCGCCGTCGTCGAGCAGCTGCCGGATGATGTCGGTCTGCGGCAGGTAGCGCGTCCACATCGCCTCCATCGCGAAGACGCCGGCGGCGCGGGCGGCGGTGACGATCCGCCTGGCCTGGTCGGCGGTCGCCGCCATCGGCTTCTCGACGAGCACGTGCTTGCCCGCGGCGATCGCGAGCAGCGTGTGCTCGAGATGCCGGCTGTGCGGCGTCGCGACGTAGACCACGTCCACGCCGGGGTCGTTGACCAGCGCCTCGTACGAGCCGTGCGTCCGTTCCACGCCGTGCTCGATGGCGAATACCGCGGCCCGATCGAGCGAGCGCGAGCCGCAGGCGACGACGCGCTGGGCGGTGTGCGCGTGCAGCGCCTTCGTGAAGTCGGCGGCGATCACTCCCGGGCCCAGCACGCCCCAGCGCAGGGGCGGTGCGTCGGCGGGATCGGGATGGCGGGGGTCGGGGAGCGCGTCGATCATGGGCCCAGTCTGCCCTGCGCCGGCATGGCGAGGGGAGGACATCCCGCCGATCCACCGCCGGACGGCAGGCAACGGAGGAGATCGCGGCCGGGAGGGGCCGGATCTCCTCCGCTGTCTGCAGGCGGCGGGGTGCGGCTCAGACGGGCTCGGGGTTCGAGACGGCGGGCGCCACCCGGGGAGCGCCGGGCACCGGTGCCGCCCAGCGGACCCCGTTGGCGAGCACGCGGCGCACCTGCGGGTGGAAGTAGACCGGGTACTCCTGGTCGCCGGGCGAGAAGTAGAAGATCTTGCCCCGCCCGCGAGTGAAGGTGACGCCCGAGCGGAACACCTCGCCGCCCGTGAACGAGCTGATGAAGACCAGGTCGTCCGGCGTCGGGATGTCGAAGAACTCCCCGTACATCTCCTGCGCCTCGATCACGATCGGCTGCTCGACGCCCGCGGCGATCGGGTGCGTGGGGTTCACGTTCCAGACCAGCTCGCGCTCGCCGCCCTCGGGGTTGCGCCAGCGGAGGGAGCAGGTGGTGCCGAGCAGGCGGATGAAGATCTTCGAGAAGTGCCCGGAGTGCAGCACGATGAGGCCCATCCCGCCGAGCACGCGCTCGCGCACGCGCTCCACGACCTCGTCGGCGACCTGGTCGTGGGCGATGTGTCCCCACCAGAGCAGCACGTCGGTCTCGGCGAGCACGGCCTCCGTCAGCCCGTGCTCGGGGTCGGCGAGTGTCGCGGTGCGCACCGCGACCTCGTCGCCCAGCAGCTCTCGCAGGCCGTCGGCGATGGCGCCGTGGATGCCCGCAGGGTAGATCGCGGCGATGTCGGGCTGGGTCGCCTCGTGGACGCCCTCGTTCCAGACGGTGACACGCAGTGCGGACATGGTCAGACTCCCTTCGAAGCGGTGCGGTCGGCGGCGCCGTCCTCGGCCCCCTGGGTCGCGGGCAGCAGCCGGACCTCCGCGCCCTGGGCGGCGGAGGCATAGGCGGCGTCGATGATCCGGGCGCGGTCGAGGGCGAGCGAGCCGTCCCAGTGCGACCAGGACGCCTCGTCGGCGACGTGCTCGAGGAACGTCTCGACGACGGCCAGGTGGCCGCGGCCGGCGCCTGCCGTCACCCGCACGTCCGCCGACTCCTCGCCGTCGCCGGAGAAGATGGTCAGCTCGCCCGCGGGGGCGTAGTCGACCACGCGGAGGTCGGCGCCGCCCTCGGTGCCGTAGAGGGTGATCCCGAACTCGTCGCCGGCGGGACGGTACGCCGCCCAGCTGGTCTCGAGCACGATCGAGCCGCCGCCCTCGAGCCGGAGCAGGAGGCTGGCGAGGTCCTCGACCTCGTAGGCCGACCCGACCTGCTGCTTGCCACCCGCAGAGCCGCCGCGCCCGCGGACGCCGAGCTCGGAGTGCGTGACCGCCGACACCGCGGTGACCTGCGGCTCGCCGAAGAGGTGGAGGGCGTAGTCGAGCACGTGCACGCCGATGTCGATCAGCGGACCGCCGCCGGCCATCTCGCGGTTGGTGAACCAGCTGCCCAGCGCCGGGATGCCGGAGCGTCGAAGCCAGATCGCGCGCGCGTGGTACGGCCGCCCGATGCGGCCCTCGTCGATGGCGGCCTTGAGCGCCTCGATGTCGCCGCGGCGGCGGTGGTTGAAGGCGACCTCCAGCACCCGGCCGGCGCGGTGCGCCGCATCGACCATGGTCTGCGCCTCGGCGGCGGTGCGGGCGATCGGCTTCTCGCTGAGCACGTGGATGCCGGCATCGAGCGCGCCCACCGCGATGGGCGCGTGCAGGAACGTCGGCACGGCCACGCTCACGACGTCGAGGTCGCCGTCGGCGACGAGCTCCTTCCAGTCGCGGTAGCGACGCTCGACGCCGTACTTCTCGCCGAGGGCGGCGCGGGGCTCGTCCTCCATGCCGGCGATCGCGACGAGCTCGACGCCGGGGAGGGTGGCGTACGCCTCCATGTGCTGCTGGCCGGCCCAGCCGAGACCGATGACGCCGGCGCGCAGGGGCCGGCCGGCGGCGGTGCCGGAGGCGGGGGATTCGATGGTCACGAGTGTCCTTTCAGGGGAGGGGTGGAACGGGTCAGGGATCGAATCGATTCGATGGTCGTGGATGGGAGGGAGGATGGGACGATCCGGGTCAGCGCGGAAGGGCCCGCGCGGTCTCGGACCCGGGATCGAGCACGTGCTGGATCACCATGATCGCCGCACCGGTGACGCCGCCGGTCTCGCCCGAGCGCGACTCGGTGATGGTCAGGTGCTGCGTGGCCAGCGGAGTCGAGCGTTGGTAGACGACCTCCCGCACCCCGGCGAGCAACTGCTCGCCCACGCGGGAGAGGCCTCCGCCGACGATCACCAGGGACGGGTTGAGGAGGTTGACGCAGGTGGCCACGACCTCGCCGAGATCGCGCCCCGCCTGGCGGATGGCCTGCTGCACGACCGGGTTGCCGGTGCGGGCGAGGTCGACCACGTCGTCCGTCGTCTCGGCCGGGATCCCGGCCGCGGTGAGTGCGCGCGCGATGGCGGGTCCGCTGGCGAGCGCCTCGAGGTCCGCATCCTGCGCGCCGTGACTCGGGGTGTCGGCGCCGAACGGCACGCGCACGTGTCCGAGATCGCCGGCCGAGCCCTGCGCGCCGCGCTGCAGCCGCCCACCGCTGATCAGGCCGGCGCCGATGCCGGTCGCCACCTTGACGAAGAGCAGGTCGGTCTGCTCCGGCCAGACCCGGGCGTGTTCGCCGAGGGCCAGGAGGTTGACGTCGTTGTCGACGAGGACCGGCACGTCGAACACCCGGCGGACGTAGGCGGGCACGTCGAAGCGGTCCCACCCGGGCATGATCGGCGGGTTGACCGGCCGACCCGTCGAGTGCTCGACCGGTCCGGGGACGCCGATGCCGACGCCGACCAGGTCGTCGAGGGGCCGCCCGCTGGCGCGGTAGAGCCGCTCGGCGCCGGCGAGCGCCCAGTCGAGCACCGCCTCGGGGCCGTCCGCGATCCGGAGCCGCTGCGAGTCGCGCGCGATGATGTCGCCTGCGAGGTCGGCGAGGGCGACGCCGCCGTGAGTGGCGCCGAGGTCGATGGCGATGACGACGCGGGACTCCGGATTGAAGCGGACGCGGGCGGGCGGGCGGCCTCCCGTCGAGACGTCGTCGCCGGCCGGGGCGATGAGCCCGGAGGAGGTCAGCGCGTCGATGCGGACCGCGACCGTGGAGCGGGCGAGCCCGGTGAGCTCGGCGAGCTGCGCGCGCGTGCGGGGGACTCCGTCGCGCAGGATCGCCAGCAGGTCGGCGGCGTCCCGAGCGACCAGTCCCGTCTCGCGCGCGGTGTCGGTCATGCGGTCATTGAATCACACGTGTTGCTGTCCGTCCAAAGATCATCGCGCATTGGTGGACTTTTGATTGACAACCGACAGAAGTCTCGCTTGAATGGAGGCACCGCCGACCGGCGGGCATCAATCGCACCACCACTCGACGAGGAGCACTGTGTCGACGTCAAAACTCTCCGTGCAGCTGTATACGGTCCGCGAGCTGCTGACCGAGGACACGGTCGGCACCCTGCGCCGCATCGCGGACATCGGTTTCACCCAGGTCGAGCCGTTCGCCTTCCTCTCCTTCGGCGACGCCCTCCGCGACGGCCTCGCCGAGGCCGGACTGACCGCGCCCACGACCCACCAGGGCTTCATCGGCGCCGACCTGGACGAGGTCTTCTCCGCCGCGCAGGCGCTCGGCATCCAGACGGTGATCGACCCTTACGTCGCCCCCGAACGCTGGCAGACCGCCGAAGACGTCGCCGGCATCGCCGAGCAGCTCAACGAGGCCGCCGCCGTGGCCGCCCGCTACGGCGTGCGTGCGGGGTACCACAACCACGCGCACGAGCTCGAGAGCACCATCGAGGGCACCACCGCCCTCCAGTTCTTCGCCGGCAAGCTCGCCCCCGAGGTCGTGCTCGAAGTCGACACCTACTGGGTGGCCGTCGGCGGACACGACCCGCTCACCCTGCTCCCCGCCCTCGGGGACCGTGTCGTCGCCCTGCACATCAAGGACGGCCCCGGCACCACGGAGACCAAGGACCAGGTGGCCGTCGGCCAGGGCTCGCTCCCGATCGCCGACATCATCGCCGCCGCTCCGGACGCCCTGCGCGTCGTGGAGCTGGACGACTCGCGCGGCGATCGGTTCCAGGCCGTCGCCGACAGCTACGCCTTCCTCACCGAGAAGGGCCTCGCATGAGCGCGGGACGCGTGGGCGTCGGCGTCATCGGCGCGGGCGTCATCAGCACCCAGTACCTCGAGAACCTCACCACGTTCCCCGACCTCGAGGTCCGCTTCGTCGCGGACATCGACCAGGAGCGCGCCCGCGCCCAGGCCGAGAAGTTCGGCGTTCCGGGCTTCGGGACGGTGGAGGAGCTCCTGGCTGACGACGGCATCGAGATCGTCGTGAACCTGACCATCCCCAAGGTGCATGTCGAGGTCGCGCTGCAGGCGCTCGCCGCCGGCAAGCACGTGTGGAGTGAGAAGCCGTTCGCGCTCGAGCGCGCGAGCGGGCAGGAGCTGCTGGAGGCGGCGCACGCCCGTGGCCTCCGTGTCGCGACGGCCCCGGACACCTTCCTCGGCGCGGGCATCCAGTCCGCCCGACGTCTGCTCGAATCCGGACGCATCGGCGCCCCGCTGACCGCGCTCACCCTGATGCAGTCGCCCGGCCCGGAGTCCTGGCACCCCAACCCCGACTTCCTGTTCCAGGAGGGGGCCGGCCCGCTGTTCGACATCGGACCCTACTACCTCACCGCGCTGGTCCAGCTGTTCGGACCCGTCGCACGGGTCACGGCCGTCGCCTCGAAGTCGCGCGAGACGCGCGTCATCGGCTCGGGACCGCGCGCCGGCGAGGAGTTCGCGGTGACCGTGCCCACCCACGTGTCCGCGCTCTACCAGTTCGAGAGCGGCCAGACCGCGCAGGCGATCTTCAGCTTCGACTCGAAACTCGGCCGCACGCTCTTCGAGGTCGCCGGTGTCGACGGCACCCTCGTGGTGCCGGACCCGAACACGTTCGAGGGCGAGCTGCTCATCCACGGCGCCGACGGCGAGGAGGCGGTCGCCTCGACCGGGTCGACCTCCACCCGCGGCACCGGCGTGGTCGAGCTGGCACGTGCGATCCGCGCCGGCGTGCCCGAGCGCGCCTCCGGCGAGCAGGCGTTCCACGTGCTCGACGTGATGGTCGCGACCATCGAAGCCGGAACGTCCGGCGTCCCGGTGGAGGTGGAGAGCACCGTGCAGGTCGCGCCCGCCCTCCCCGAGGACTGGGAGCCCCGAGCGGCGACGCTGGCGTAGGCCGGGCCATGACGGAGGACACACCAGTGGACGAATCCGCAGCGGGCCTCGCGAAGGACGGCGGATTGACCCGACGCGACGGCAGCCGGGCCGGGGAGCGGCTCCGGGTCGCCTTCGTGGGCGGCGGTTTCATGGCCGAGGTGCACACCCGGGCGGCACGCGCCGCCCGGGCCGACCTGGCCGGGATCGTGTCGTCGACGCCGGAGAGGTCGGCCGAGGCCGCGGACCGCCTCGGCGTCACCCGCGCGTACGGCTCCCTCGACGAGGTGCTCGCCGACGACAGCATCGACGTGGTGCACGTCACCACGCCGAACGCGCTGCACGCGAAGCAGGCGGGCGCCGTGCTGGCGGCCGGCAAGCACGTCATCTGCGAGAAGCCGCTCGCGACCACGACCGCCGACGCCGAGGAGCTGGTGCGGGCTGCGGAGGGCCGGGTGGCCACCGTGCCGTTCGTCTACCGCTTCCACCCGATGGTCCGGGAGGCGCGGCACCGGTTCGCGTCCGGCCAGGCCGGCCAGGTGCTCAGCATCAACGCGTCGTACCTCCAGGACTGGCTGCTGGGCTCGGGCGACGACAACTGGCGGGTGGACTCGGCCCAGGGCGGCCGCTCCCGCGCGTTCGCCGACATCGGCTCCCACCTCGTCGACCTCGTCGAGTTCGTGTCGGGGGACCGGGTGTCCCGCGTCTCCGCCACCAAACGGACGGTCTTCGCCGAGCGGGCATCGCACTCCGCGATCACCACGGAGGACGCCGTCGCGGTGGTCATCGAGACCGAGGGCGGCGCGCTGGGCACCCTCCTCGTCTCGCAGGTCGCCCCCGGCCGCAAGAACGCGCTCGTGCTCGAGATCGCCGGCACCGCCGAGAGCGTGGCCTTCGACCAGGAGCAGCCCGAGACGCTGTGGGTCGGCCGCCGGGCGGGCAGCCTCCTCATCCCGCGCGACGGCGACCAGTTGAGCCCGGACGCCGCCCGCCTCTGCGTCGTGCCATCCGGGCACCCGCAGGGCTATCAGGACGCGTTCAACGCGTTCGTCGCCGACAGCTACGCGGCGGTCGCCGGGGAGAACCCCGACGGCTTGCCGCGCTTCACCGACGGCCTGCGGGCCGTGCGGATCACCGACGCCGTGCTCGACTCCGCCGAGGCGGGCACCTGGATCGCGATGGGAACCAACTGATGACTGACGCCGAATCGGGTCGCACGCACCCGGTCACCCTGTTCACCGGCCAGTGGGCCGACCTCACGCTGGAGGAGGTCGCGAAGCTCGCCTCCGAGTGGGGCTACGACGGCCTCGAGATCGCCGCGTCGGGAGAGCACCTCGACGTGTGGCGTGCGGCGGAGGACGACGCGTACCTCCAGGGCCGCCTCGACATCCTGGACCGCTACGGGCTCAAGGTGTGGGCCATCTCCAACCACCTCAAGGGCCAGGCGGTCTGCGACGACCCGATCGACTTCCGCCACCAGGCGATCGTCGGCTCGAATGTCTGGGGCGACGGCGACCCGGAGGGCGTGCGCCAGCGCGCCGCCGAGGAGCTGAAGCTGACGGCGAAGGTCGCGCGCAAGCTGGGCGTGGACACGGTCGTCGGGTTCACGGGGTCGAAGATCTGGCCGTACGTGGCGCAGTTCCCGCCGGTTCCCGCCTCCGTCATCGACGCCGGCTACCAGGACTTCGCCGACCGGTGGAATCCCATCCTGGACGTGTTCGACGGCGAGGGCGTGCGCTTCGCCCACGAAGTGCACCCGTCCGAGATCGCCTACGACTACTGGTCGAGCGTGCGATCGCTGGAGGCCATCGACCACCGCACGGCGTTCGGCTTCAACTGGGACCCGTCGCACATGATGTGGCAGGACATCGACCCGGTCGGATTCATCGTCGACTTCCAGGACCGGATCTACCACGTGGACTGCAAGGACACCCGCCTGCGCCCGCGCAACGGCCGTGCCGGCGTGCTGGGCTCGCACCTGCCGTGGGGCGACCCGCGCCGCGGTTGGGACTTCGTCTCGACCGGGCACGGCGACGTGCCGTGGGAGGACTCCTTCCGCGCGCTCGAGTCCATCGGCTACACCGGCCCGATCTCGATCGAGTGGGAGGACGCCGGCATGGACCGCCTGCACGGCGCCAAGGAGGCCGTCGGCTACATCCGCTCGCTGCTGTGGAAGACGCCCACCGCGTCCTTCGACGCCGCGTTCAGCAACCAGGACTGAGCCGACCTTCCGGCGACGGGAGTGTCACCGCGGATGGCTAGGCTCGACGTGTGAGCACGGAGAGCACCATCCGCGGTGAGGACTGGTACGGACGCGACCTGGACGGGGTGGAGTTCGTCGACGTCGAGTTCGTGGACGTCGACATGACGGAGCTGCGCTCGTCCGGGGCGACCTTCACCGGCTGCACGTTCCGTTCGGTGCGGTTCAACGTGAGCGAGCACACCGACTCCGCGTTCGTGAACTGCACGTTCCAGGGCTGCAACTTCTTCGACACGACCTTCACGCGCTGCAAGCTGACCGGCAGTACCTTCGACGCGTGCGAGTTCGCGCTGCTGAAGGTCCAGGGCGGCAACTGGTCGTTCGTCGACCTCGGCCGCGCGGACCTCGGGGGCGTCGACTTCCGCGGGGTGCGGCTGCGGGAGGCCGACCTCAGCCGCGTGCGCGGCGTCGAGGCGCGCTTCGAGGGCTGCGACCTCTCGGCTGCGATCCTCGCCGGAGCGAACCTCTCCGCCGCCTCCCTCGTCGGCAGCGACCTCACCGGTGTCGACCCTGCCGAGGTCTCCTTCCGGGGCGCCACGATCGACGAGCGCCAGGCCATCGTGTTCGCCGAGGCCCTCGGCATGCACGTCGTCCCCACCCCCGAGCGCTGAGGCACCCGTCGACATTCGTGCCGAATGTCGACTCCGGCGACGCCAAAGTCGACATTCGGCACGAATGCGTGGGGGTCAGGCGGCCTCTTTGACCTGGCCGTGCTTGATGTGCAGGCGGCGCTGGGCGCGCTTGGCGACGGCGCTGTCGTGGGTCACGATGATCAGCGTCAGACCGCGATCGCGCCACAGCCCCTCGAGCAGGTCCATGATCTCGTCGCGGGTCTCCTCGTCGAGGTTGCCCGTCGGCTCGTCGGCCAGCAGCACGTCCGGGTTCTTCACCAGGGCGCGGGCGATCGCCACGCGCTGCTGCTGACCGCCGGAGAGCTCGGACGGGAGGTGGGTGCCGCGATCGCCGAGTCCGACGGAGGCGAGGGCCTCCGCAGCACGGCGCTTGCGCTCCTCGGCACTCACCTTGAGCGGGGCCAGCGCCGTCTCGACGTTCTCCTGCGCCGTCAGCGTCGGGATGAGGTTGAAGCCTTGGAAGACGAAGCCGATCTCGTTCGCGCGGATGCCGGTCAGCTTGCCGTCGCCGAGCTTCGACAGACTCGACGTCCCCAGCTCGACGGAGCCGGAGGTCGGTCGGTCGAGGGCGCCGAGCATCTGCAGCAGCGTCGACTTGCCGCCGCCGGTCGGCCCCTGGATGGCGACCAGTTGGCCGTCCGGGATGTCGAGCGAGACGTCCTTCAGGGCGATGACCTCGCGCTTGGACTGGGTGTACTTCTTGGTGACGTTCGTGAGGGTGTACACGGGAGCTCCTTGAGGCGGTGAGGGTCAGGCGACCGAGCGGAGGGCGGCGGCGGGGCGGAGCCGGGAGGCGCGCCAGCCGCCGATGGCGCCGGCGATGAGGCCGCCGAGGACGGCGAGGCCGACGGCGCCGAGGATGATCCAGAGGGTCACCGGTGCGTGCAGCGCGATCTCGGTGGTGGAGGCGGCCGCCTGTCGTGCGCCGGCGAACCCGCCGCCCGCGCCGCCGAATCCGCCGCCGGGCGCGTTCGTCGCCGCCGTGCCGACGGCGCCTGCTCCGCGGCCGGCCGCGTCGGCGAAGCCCGTCCGGGTGTTCACGCTGCCTGTGAGGGTCGGGGCGATCATGTTCACCACCAGGACGCCGATGAGACCGACGGCGACGCCGATGATGCCGCCCACGACGCCCTGCACGACGGACTCGCCGGCGACCTGGCCGACGATGCGCCGGTTGGACCAGCCGATGGCCTTGAGGGTGCCGAACTCGCGGGTGCGCCGGGTGACGCCGGAGATCGTGAACAGGATGGCGATGAGGAACGCCGCGGCGAGCACGATCAGGGAGAGCCAGGTGCCGAGGTTGGAGATGAGGCTGCCGGCGCTGCCGAGCGAGCCGGAGACGTCGGAGGCCAGATCGGCTTCGGTGCTGACGGTCGCGGACGGGAGCGCCTTGGTCAGATCGGTCTTGATCTGCGAGATGTCGCTCGAGGAGGCAGCGGTCACGTAGACCGAGGAGATCTTGCCGGCCTGGCCAGAGAGGGTCTGGGCGACGTCGAGCGGGATGTAGGCGTTGGACGCGGTGGTCGAATCGGAGCCGGTGGCCGCGACGACGCCGATGACGCTGAAGTCGGTGCCGCCGATGGTGACGGTGTCGCCGACGGCCTTGCTGGCGGTCTTGGCGTACGCGGAGTCGAGGACGACCACATCCTTGCCGGCGTCCGCCTTGGTGAAGGTGCGGCCGGAGGTCAGGGTGACCGAGGCGAGCGGGCCGACCGACTTGCCGGCCGGGTCGAGGCCCAGGACGCTGAACGAGTCGACGTTGAAGGAGCTTCCGCCCGCGCCGTCCGCGCCCCCGGTGGGCGCCGGGTTGGGTGTCGCGGCGCCGCCCTGGCCGGCGGCCTGGCGCTCCTGGCGGAGCTGCTGGAAGTCGGGGAGGGTGCCGCTGAAGCTGGTGTTCGTGAGCGAGAGGACCGAGGCCGCCGCCGAGACGTTCTGCACCTTCTGCACGGTGGCCAGGGTGGTGTCGGCCATCACGGTGGCGCCGCGGCTGGGCTCGAGCCGGGAGGTGTTCACACTCCGGCTGCCGCCCGCGTCGGTCCCGGCGGTGGCGCCGAAGTCGAACCGGCCGCCGCCGGCCGCCGGAGTGCCGCTGCCGGCGGTGGCGGGTTGGCTGACCGTGATGTCGGTGCCGACGCCGTAGACGGACTGCAGGACGCTGGCCTGGGCATCCTTCACCCCCGCCGACACGGCGTTCACGATGATCACGAGCGCGATCGCGAGGGCCATGCCGATCGCGATGATGACCGTTTGCTTGCGGCGGTTGAGGAGTTCCCGCCGCAGATATGTCCCGAACATTGGCTTCCAAACTTCGCTGTGGGTCCGACGATGACGGAAGGACGCTAGGTCCGGCCCCTTTCGGGTGCGTATGCCGTGGCTATGGTTTCGCTGAACATGTGACGGCTCGAAGCTCTCAGACTCTCCATAGGTTTCGCATAGCCGTCGCGAAGACCGCTCTTCATAATGGGAAAGGTGACCATCAACGCCCGCGCCGCCTCCAGCGCCTCCAGCCAGCCCCGTACCCTTTTGCGCCGTGCGGACGGCAGCTCCATCCGCGTGCTCGTCGTCGACGACGAGTCCACGCTGACGGACCTGCTCGCCATGGCGCTGCACTACGAGGACTGGGAGGTGCGCACGGCCGCCAACGGCCAGCAGGCGCTGCAGCTCTCGCGCGAGTTCAAGCCGGATGTCGTGGTGCTGGACATCATGCTCCCCGACATCGACGGTCTCCAAGTGCTCTCGCGCATGCGCGCCGACGGCAACGAGGCGCCCGTGCTGTTCCTGACGGCGAAGGACTCGCTCGACGACCGCATCGCCGGCTTGACCGCCGGCGGCGACGACTACGTGACGAAGCCGTTCAGCCTGGAGGAGCTGGTGGCGCGTCTGCGGGGGCTGCTGCGCCGGTCGCGCGCGGCGGTGGCGGACCATGACGACCCGGTGCTGATCGTCGGCGACCTCGTGCTGGACGAGGACAGCTACGAGGTGCACCGCGACGGCGAGCTCATCCAGCTCACCGCGACGGAGTTCGAGCTGCTGCGCTTCCTGATGCGCAACCCGCGACGCGTGCTGAGCAAGGCGCAGATCCTCGACCGGGTGTGGAGCTACGACTTCGGCGGCTCCTCGAGCGTGGTCGAGCTCTACATCTCCTACCTGCGGAAGAAGATCGACGCCGGACGCCCGGCGATGATCCACACGGTGCGCGGCGCCGGATACATGGTGAAGGCCGCGCAATGACCACAGCCCGCACCGCGGGCGCTCCGGCATCCGGCGGTGCGAACGGCTGGTTCCACCGCATCCGCCCCTTCCGCTCGTGGACGCTGCGCAGCCGCGTCGTGCTCGCCGTCGTGGCGATGCTCGCGGTGCTCGGCGCCGTAATCGGGACGGTCAGCGTTCTGGCGTTGCAGAGCTATCTGGTGGGGCGGCTCGACGCGCAGCTGACCTCGTCGCTCAATCGCGGTCAGCAGCGGGCGAACTCCCTGTTCGGCTCCGGTCCGACCGGGCCGCAGGTCCCTCAGGTGGTGGCGGCACCCGGTCAGCAGACCGAGACCTTCGGCGTGGTGCGGAACGGGATGAATCTGCTCTACCCCGTCATCCTCGCCGACCGGCCGCCGGAGGGTGCACCCGATCAGTCCGCCGCCCCGCAGACGGTCGACATCAACCGGTCGGCATTGCTCGCGCTCCCGGCTGACGGGCGGCCGCGCACGATCACACTGGGGCCGACCGTGGGCGACTACCGTGTCGCCGCCGTGCCTCTCGACAACGGCGACAGCGTCATCATCGGCCTGCCGTTGGCGCCCGTGAACGCGACCGTCGCCCAGCTCACGCTCGTCATCGTGCTCGTGACGCTCGCCGGCCTCATCTTCGCCTTCCTGCTGGCCAGCTTCATCGTGCGCCTCGCCATGAGGCCGCTGGAGCGGGTGACGGGGACCGCCGAGCAGGTGGCGAACATGCCGCTCGACCGCGGCGACGTCGCGCTCTCCGTGCGCGTGCCCGAGGCCGACACCGACCCGCACACCGAGGTCGGCAAGGTGGGGTCCGCGCTCAACCGGATGCTCGGCCACGTCGCGTCCGCGCTGACCGCGCGCCAGGCCAGCGAGCAGAAGGTGCGCCAGTTCGTGGCCGACGCGAGCCACGAGCTGCGGACCCCGCTCGCCTCCATCCGCGGCTACGCCGAGCTGACCCGGCGCGCTCCGCATGAGCTGCCGGCCGACGTCACCCGCTCGCTGGGGCGGATCGAGTCGGAGGCGACGCGCATGACCTCGCTGGTGGAGGACCTGCTGCTGCTGGCCCGGCTCGATGAGGGCCGCGAGCTCGATCGCGACCCGGTCGACCTCTCCCTGCTGCTCATCGACGCACTGAGCGATGCGCACGCCGCCGGCCCCGACCACCACTGGCGCATCCTCGTTCCGGAGGAGCCCGTGGAGGTCGTCGGCGACGCCCCGCGCCTGCATCAGGTCGTGATGAACCTGCTCGCGAACGCCCGGGTCCACACACCGGAGGGCACCGTCGTGACGGCGGCGCTCGCCGTCGACCGGGAGGCCGGACGTGCGATCGTGACCGTCGAGGACAACGGCCCGGGCATCCCGGAGGACCTGCAGTCCACGCTCTTCGAGCGATTCGCCCGCGGTGACAGCTCCCGCAACCGGGCCACCGGTTCGACCGGGCTCGGACTCGCGATCGTGCAGGCCGTGGTGATCGCCCACGGCGGCGACGTCTCGGTGACCAGCGAGCCGGGCGCCACCGTGTTCACGGTCGCCCTGCCGCTCGTCGAGGTCGGGAATGCTCTCGCCGAGGAGGCGCCGATCCTGGATCCGGACGAGCTGGACGAGCTGGACGGCGATGGCGGCGAGATCGTGGACGGCGAGATCGTGGATGCCGAGATCGTGGACGGCGAGATCGTGGACGGCGAGACCGTGGCCGACGCCGGGTACGGCGAGACCGGTCGCGCCCCCGCGCCGGACGAGACCGTCGTGCCCGGACCGCGAACGGACCGGGAGTGACCTCACCGGGAGCGACCGGCCGGGTGTCGATCGCGGCCACGCCGTACGGCCCGGTCACCGCGCCCCCGCTCGTCTTCCTCCGCGGGCTCCCCGCACTCCCGCACGCGCCGCGGGCGATCGACGCCTTCACGGAGCGTCTGTCGCTGCGGGGCACCGAGGGCCACCGCGTCTACGCGCTCGGCCGCCCGTCGGCGCTGCCCGAGGCGCCCACGATGGCGGAGGTCGCCGACCTCTACGCGCGCGTGCTGCGCCGTCGCTTCGGCGGCCGTCCCGTTCCGCTGCTGGGAACGTCCACCGGGGCGAGCATCGCTCTGCAGCTCGCCGTCGACCATCCCGAGCTGGTGAGCACACTGGTGATCGTCTCGGGAGCGGGACGACTCGGCGACGAAGGGCGGCTGCTGCAGCGGCGCTACGCCGACCAGGTGGAGTCGGGGGATCGCCGGGCCGACGCCGAGCTGGCGCTGGCCACCCTCGACTTCCTGGGCGCCGGTCCGATGCTGCGGGCCGTGGCGCCCTTCCTCACGGCCCCGGAGGACGTGAGCACCCTCGTCCCGCTGGTGCGTGCCGAAGACGGCTTCGACATCCTCGACCGGGCGGAGCGGATCGCGGCGCCCACGCTGTTCCTGTGCGGCGACCGCGACGCGTTCTACCCGCCCGACGTCGTCCGCGCGACCGCCGCGCGCATTCCCGGCGCCCGCGCCATCGTCCGGTCGCACTGCGCCCACGGGGAGGTCGTGCTGCGGCCCGGGCACGGAGCGGTCGTCTTCGGGTTCCTGCACCGCCATCGCTGACCACGATTTGCATCCCGGCGCTCCCGTCCCGTACCCTGGTCGAAGCCAAAGACCGCTGGTCCGCGTGTTCGCACGCAGAGAAGATCCACTCAGGTGGGCGCCCGCGCAGGTGTATGAAGCAAGTTTCGCAGGTTTCTGCAATCCTCTCGCTCCGTGCCTCTGCGCCGGAGCTTTTTTCTTTCCCGCGGTCGAGGCGCACGCCGCTCCCGCGGTGTGCGACGAAGAAGATTGAGAGGTAGGCCATGGCGAACAAGGAAGCCACGGTTGCCGAGCTCGAGAACCTGTTCACGAGCTCGACCGCCGTTCTGCTGACCGAGTACCGCGGTCTCACTGTCGCTCAGCTCAAGCAGCTGCGCACGTCGATCAGTGAGCACGCGACGTACGCCGTGGTGAAGAACACGCTGACCAAGATCGCAGCGAACAAGGCCGGAATCTCGTCGTTCGACGACGAGCTCGCCGGTCCGTCCGCGATCGCATTCGTGCACGGCGACCCGGTCGCCGTCGCGAAGGCTCTGCGTGACTTCACCAAGGCGAACCCTCTGCTGGTGGTCAAGGGCGGTTACTTCGACGGTAACCCGCTCACCGCCGAAGAGGTAGGCAAGCTCGCCGACCTCGAGTCCCGTGAGGTTCTGCTGGCCAAGCTGGCCGGCGCCTTCAAGGCCTCGCTGTTCGGAGCCGCATATCTGTTCAACGCACCGCTGTCGCAGGCCGTTCGCACGGTCGACGCGCTGCGTGAGAAGCAGGAGTCCGCTGCGTAATTCCCTCGGGAATCGGGTCCTGCGGGGCCCCGCAAGCGGTGAGTAACCAACACACACTAAGGAGAAAATCATGGCAAAGCTGTCGACTGACGAGCTGCTCGACGCGTTCAAGGAGCTCACCCTCATCGAGCTCAGCGAGTTCGTGAAGAAGTTCGAGGAGACCTTCGAGGTCACCGCCGCCGCCCCCGTCGCCGTTGCTGCGGCCGGTGCCGGCGCTGCCGCCCCCGCGGAAGAGGTCGAGGAGAAGGACTCCTTCGACGTCGTCCTCGAGGCGGCCGGCGACAAGAAGATCCAGGTCATCAAGGAGGTGCGCGCCCTCACCAGCCTCGGCCTCGGTGAGGCGAAGGCTCTCGTCGACGGTGCGCCCAGCACCGTTCTCGAGGGTGCCAACAAGGAGACCGCTGACAAGGCGAAGGCCCAGCTCGAAGAGGCTGGCGCCACCATCACCCTGAAGTAGTCGACGCCCCATCGGGGCTCTTCTACACGCAGGTTGACGCTGCACGACGCGGACTCCTCTCACGAGAGTGTCCGCGTTGTGGAGGGCGTCGCCCCCACTGCGGGGCGACGCCCTCCGTGCGTTAACGGCGCGCGGACGCGGACACGCTCATCCCCATCAGAGCGTCCGATCGCGCCTGCCCGCGTGCATCGGTGTGCAAGGACGCACAACCGGAAGAAGAACAACGATGAGTACATCGCTGTGGCGCAGCTGCGCCGCATACCTCCGCGGCCTCGGGGCCGCGATCCTGCACGGTGACGACCGCGACAGCGGCGCCCACCCGCCGGATCTGTGCCGCAGGACCCTGCTGTACGACCGGTACCTGCGGTAACCCGACACACGACGCGCCCCCGGGCCGGAACCTCCGGCCCGGGGGCGCTGGTGCGTCGTCCGCACACGCCGCGCTGCGGAGCGGCGGCATGCCCGGCGGCTCAGGCGACGAGCGGCGCGCGTCCGCGCAGGACGACCCGGTGCACCGAGAACCGTCCGGGGCCGGTCAGGGCGAGCGCGACGGCCGCGCACGCGATCAGCAGCGGGAGCTCGTAGCCGCCGTCAGCGGCGAAGAAGCCCGCCCCGGCGTGAGCGGTGAAGACCGCTCCGAGCATCGCGATCGCGGCCAGCAGGCCGGCCGCGCGTGTCCCGATCCCGAGCACGATGAGGGAGCCGCCGACGAGCTCGATGGCGGCGACGGCCGGGGCGACCAGCTCGGCCAGGGGGATGCCCATCCCCGCGAACGACTCCGTCACGCCGGGAAGGGTGAGTACGAGCAGCTTCTGCAGCCCGTGGGCGATGAGGGTGCCGCCGACCGCGAACCGCAGCAGCAGCAGTCCGAGGTCGAGGGTGGCCGGGCGGGATGTCGAGCGTGCGCTCATGGGATTCCTCCGTCGATCGGTGGTCAGGTCCGCGTCTCGGGTTCCGCACCGCCACCCTCCCAGCGCGCCCTGACCTCGCCGTGCGGATGTGCTCCGAATCGTCGGGGAGCGGCGCGTCGACTGAACCTCGGCCGCACCCGTTCCGTGTGGGCGCCTAGGCTTCCGGCATGACCAGCTCAGCGGACTCCCGGGCGACACGCCTCGCCTACGACACGGTCGCGCAGGACTACGCCGACCTGTTGCGCGACGATCTGCGCACCAACCTGTTCGACCGCGCGGTGCTCGGCCTCTTCGCCGAACAGGTGGCCGCGGACGGTGGGGGACCGGTCGCCGATCTCGGCTGCGGCCCCGGTCGCATCGCGGGCCACCTGGCCGGGCTCGGGCTCGACGTCGCGGGAGTGGACCTCTCGCCCGGGATGGTGGAGGTCGCCCGACGGGAGCATCCCGCGCTCCGGTTCACGGTCGGTTCGATGCTCGAGCTGCCGTTCGCGGACGGGGAGCTGGCGGGCGCGCTCGCCTGGTACTCGATCATCCACATCCCCCAGGAGGAGCAGGACGCCGTCTTCCGCGAGTTCGCGCGCGTGGTGCGGCCCGGGGGACGGCTGCTGCTCGCGTTCCAGGTGAGCGGCGGCGGGGACGAGGACGTCGTTCACCTGACGCACGCGTACGGCCACGACATCGACCTGCGCACCCGGCGGCAGTCGCCCGACCGGGTGCGCCGCCGCCTCGCCTCGGCCGGTTTCGCCGTCGTCGGCGAGGTGCTGCGCGAGCCGGTCGCGCCCGAGAAGTCGCGGCAGGCGTACCTGATCGCTCAGCGGGGCGCGGGTTCCACGTCGCCAGCCTCCTCGCCCGCTTCCTGAGCCGCGACGTCCCGAGCCGCGACCCCCTGAGCCGCGACCGCCTGAGGCGCGGCCGCTTCGTCGGCCTCCCGCTGAGCGAAGGCCGCGACCCGGCGTCGCACCAGGAACCATCCGCCGATCAGCAGGGGCACCACGATCACCAGCGCCGCGCCGACGGTGAACGTGCCGGTCGGGTAGTCGAGGAGGATGAGCACGCCCACCGTGCCGAGGAACGCGAGGGCGACGTAGCCGGTCCAGGGCGAGCCGGGCATCCGGAACGACGGCCGCTCCTCCTCGCCGCGCCGCGAGCGGCGGTACAGCGTCAACTGGCACAGCACGATGACGGTCCAGGCGGTCAGGAGGCCGACCGAGGTGAGGTTGATGCCGATCTCGAACGCCTGATCCGGCAGGAGCACGTTCAGGACGACGCCGAGCAGGGCGACAGCGCCGGTGATGACGATGCCCCCGTAGGGCACGCCGGAACGGTTCATCCGCGCGGCGAACGCGGGCGCCGCACCGCGTTCGGCGAGGGAGCGGGCGATCCGGCCGGTCGAGTAGAAGCCTGCGTTGAGCGACGAGAGCGCGGCGGTCAGCACCACGAGATTCATCACCACGTCGGCGCCCTGGACACCGATCGAGGCGAAGAAGGTGACGAACGGGCTCTCGTCGGCGGAGTACGCGCTCGAGGGCAGGAGCAGGGCGAGAAGGAGCACCGAGCCGACGTAGAAGAGCGCGATGCGCAGGATGACGGAGTTGATGGCGCGCGGCATGGTCCGCTCAGGGTCGGCGGTCTCGCCGGCGGCCGTCCCGACGAGTTCGATCGCGCCGTACGCGAACACGACACCCTGTACCACCAGGACGAGCGGGACGAGCCCGTGCGGGAACATCCCGCCGCTCTCGGCCAGGAGGGCGAACCCCGGGGTGTGTCCGGCGACCGGCGTGCCGAGCACCACGAACAGGATGCCGATCACCAGGAAGACCACGAGCGCAGCCACCTTGATCAGGGCGAACCAGAACTCGAGCTCGCCGAACACCTTCACCGAGAGGAGGTTGAGGCCGAGCACCAGCACGAGCGCCGAGAGGGCCCACACCCACTGCGGCACCTCGGCGAAGAAGGGCAGGTAGGCACCGAAGAACCGCAGGTAGACGGCGACGGCGGTCGCGTCGACCACCCCGATCATCGCCCAGTACATCCAGTACATCCATCCGGTCACGAACCCGGCCTTCTCGCCGAGGAACTCGCGGGCGTAGCTCACGAACGACCCCGAGTCCGGTCGTCGCAGCACCAGCTCCCCGAGCGCGCGCAGGATGAGGAACGCGGCGAGACCGCAGACCGCGTAGGCGATGACGAGGGACGGGCCCGCCGCGGCGAGCCGGCCGCCCGCGCCCAGGAACAGGCCGGTGCCGATCGCACCGCCGATGGCGATCATCTGGATGTGCCGCGGTTTGAGCTCGCGGTGGTAGCCCGCGCCGTCGATCCGGGGCGGCTCGGGAGGTGTGCTTCGTCGCATGCTCCGATTGAAGCATCACAGATGCTGTATATCAGCCACATGCAATGGATGCATTCGCTTGATTTATATAGGCAAGCTATATAAAATGATTCTCATGTCCGAGAACCGCACCGAAGAACTGAGAAGCACGCTGGGCGATCTGGTCGTCGCCAGCCATCGTCTCACCCGCCTCGCCGCCCGGGTCACCGGGAGCACCGAGTCGCCGGCCATCTGGCGCACGCTGAGCGTGCTGCAGACCGCCGGCCCGCTGCGCCTCGGCGAGCTGGCTTCGCACAGCCGGGTCTCCCAGCCGACGATGACCAAGCTCGTGCGCACCCTCGTCGAATCCGAATGGGTCAAGCGCATCGCCGACACCGACGACGCCCGAGCCTGGCAGATCGCCCTCACCGCCAAGGGCGCCGCCGCGCTCCAGGCCTGGCGCGACGAGCTCTCCGCCGCACTCGTGCCGATGTTCGCCGACCTCAGCGACGACGAGCTGGCCGCCATGCGCAGCACCGTCGAGCTCATCGCCTCCCGCGTCGAGCTCTCCACCGCGACCTCCGCCGCGCTCGCCGGCGTGCGCTGAGCCCCGCCGCCCGGAGTCGCGCACCGCCCCGTCCCCCTTTCCGCACCACCGATCCGCCAGGAGCCGTCCACTCTCGATGTCCCACGACAAGCCAGACAACATCCTCAAGCAGCCCACCGCCGTGTGGGCCGTCGCCTTCGCCTCCGTCATCGCCTTCATGGGGATCGGACTGGTCGACCCGATCCTCCCCGCGATCGCCAAGAGCCTCGAGGCGACCCCGACCGAGACCGAGATGCTCTTCACGAGCTACCTGCTCATCACGGGCCTGGCGATGTTCTTCACCAGCTGGATCTCCAGCCGGATCGGCGCCAAGCGCACCCTGCTGATCGGACTCGCCCTCATCGTCGTGTTCGCGCTGGCCGCGGGGCTGTCGCAGAACGTCGAGTCGATCATCGGGTTCCGCGCCGGGTGGGGCCTGGGCAACGCGCTCTTCATCTCCACCGCGCTGGCCACCATCGTCGGCGCCGCCTCGGGCGGGACGTCGGCCGCGATCATCCTGTATGAGGCGGCGCTGGGCCTCGGCATCGCGATCGGCCCGCTGCTCGGCGGACTGCTCGGCAGCTGGAGCTGGCGCGGGCCGTTCTTCGGGACGGCGACCCTGATGGCCATCGGCTTCATCGCGATCGTCATCATGCTGAAGAAGGGTCAGGAGAAGCCCGTCCCGACGAAGCTCTCGGCACCGTTCCGCGCGCTGGCCCGGCCGGCCCTCGGATTCCTCGCGGCGGCGGCGCTGTTCTACAACATCGGCTTCTTCGTGCTGCTCGCCTACACTCCGTTCGCCCTGGTGCCACTGGGGGTGGAGGATGCCATCACCCTCGGGCTCATCTTCTTCGGCTGGGGTGTCTCGCTGGCCGTGACCTCGGTGTGGGTCGCTCCGCTGCTGACCGCGCGCCTCCCGCGCACCCGGGTGCTCTGGATCGTGATGC
Source organism: Leifsonia aquatica H1aii (assembly GCF_000633535.1). Classification (GTDB taxonomy): domain Bacteria; phylum Actinomycetota; class Actinomycetes; order Actinomycetales; family Microbacteriaceae; genus Leifsonia; species Leifsonia aquatica_A. Next base: position 29,347 of record NZ_AYMR01000013.1, read on the forward strand.
CGCTCCTGGCGATCGACCTGCTGGCGGCGGGTCTCTTCATCTCGTCCCTCGCCGCGCTGATCGTCTGCGTGATCATCGGCGGCCTGCTGCTCGGCATCCTGAACACCGTGCTCACCGAGTGCGTGATGGAGGCCACCGACCTGCCCCGCTCGGTCGCGTCGAGCGCCTACTCGGGTGTGCGCTTCCTCGGCGGCGCCATCGCGCCGCCGGCCGCGACCCTGCTCGCCGACACCATCAGCCCGGCCACGCCCTTCTTCGCCGGCGCCGTCTCGGTGCTGATCGCCGTGGCCCTGGTCATGATCGGCCACAAGCACCTCCGCCGGGTGGACGCCCCGCAGGAGAGTGCGCAGCAGGAAGCCGAGGTCCTGGCGCTCGCCGACGCCGACTGACCCGCCTCCGGCAGAGAGTTCGAAGGGCCGCCCTGTCCTAGTCAGGGCGGCCCTTCTCGCGTCGCGGCCTAGGAAAGCCGGGAGCGAACAGCCACTGCGCACTCGATCGTGCCTACCCGAAAGGCGCGATCCGCGGCAGCGGCGCAGAAACATTCTTTCAGATGGATGGGCCTGCTCGGTACACGCCGCGCGGCGGAGCCGTGGAGGAGCGGACGACGAGCGACACGGGGGAGCGCACCGACCGTGGCCGGGGCTCGGCTCCGGCCAGCTCGTCGAGCAGGATCCGGGCGGCGACGGAGCCCTGCTCGAACGGGCTTTGCGCCATGGTGGTCAGCCCGAAGGACTCCGCGAAGTCGTGGTCGTCGATCCCGATCACCGAGAGGTCCCCCGGCACGCTGAGACCGTGATCGCCGGCGGCGAGGATCGCCCCGAACGCCATCTCGTCCGACCCGGCGAACACGGCCGTCGGCCGCGGTCCCGGCCGATCCAGCAGCCGGTTCATGGCCGCGCGTGCCGCCGGGAGGGCGAAGCCGCCCGGCACGATCCACTCGGGGCGCACCGGAAGCCCGGCCGCCCGCATCGCGATGGTGAAACCGCGCAGCCGGCCGGCCGGCACCTGGCTGTTGAGGCCCTCCTCGTCCTCGCCGCCGAGGTGCGCGATCTCGGTGTGGCCGAGGCTCAGCAGGTGCTCGGTCGCGCGACGGGCCGTCGTCCGCTCGTCGATCCCGACGCTCCGCAATCCTTTGACCGGACCCCCGACGACGATCGTCGGGTGCCCCAGGGAGGCCAGCTGCTCGCGCTCCTCCACGGTGAAGTCGAGGCAGAGTGCGAGCAGGGCGTCGGTGCGCTTGCGCAGGATGCTGCGGTGGAACACCCGCTCCCGGTCGCCGCGATGGCCGCCGAGATTGAACAGGATCATGTCGTAGCTGGCGGCGCGCAGCTCGGCGTCGACCCCCTCCATCACCTGCGTGTAGAACCAGCGGCTGACCGAGGGGACGACCACGCCGAGGGCGAGGGTGCGCCCGCTGGCGAGCCCGGATGCGCTCGAGGAGGCCACGTAGCCGAGTTCGTCGGCCGCACGGCGCACCGCCTCCCTGGTCGTGTCGGACACGTTGGGGAGGCCGCGCAACGCCCGGGACACGGTCGCCGTGGAGACGCCGGTCGCGCGCGCGACCTCCTCGATCCCGGGCATCCGCATGGTCGGCCGCTCAGAGCTGCTCGGAGGAGGCCTGCTCCTCCAGCGCTCTGAGGCGCGCCGCCAGGATGCGGCGGCGCGCCTGCCAGAGTGCGACGAAGAGGAGGACCAGGACCAGGGTGATCAGCGCCCACGTGAGCGCGGGTTCCCCGGTCAGCTCGCAGACGAGCGTGATGACGAAGAAGGCGACCGCGAAGAAGCCGACGAAGCCCAGACCGACGTCGACGGCCTCCCGCGGATCGCTCCAGCGCATCTGCTCAGCCCTTCACTCCGCCGGCGGTGAGCCCCGCGACGATCCGGCGCTGGAAGATCAGCACCAGGATGATGAGCGGAACGGTCACGATCGTACCGGCAGCCATGACGGCGGTGTACGGCTCCTGGTGCGGCTGGCTGCCGGTGAAGGAGGCGATGGCCACGGTGACCGGCTGGGTCGCGTCGCTGGACAGCTGGCTGGAGATCAGGAACTCGTTCCACGACGAGATGAACGCCAGGATCGCTGTCGTGAACACGGCCGGAGCCGCCAGCGGCAGGATGATCTTGCGGAACGCCTGCGCCTGTGTGCAGCCGTCGATCCGTGCGGCCTCCTCCAGGTCCCACGGCATCTCGCGGAAGAACGACGAGAGCGTGTAGACCGTCAGCGGCAGCGCGAACGAGATCTGCGGGATGATCAGCGCCTGGTAGGTGCCCATCCATCCGATGCTCGTGAACAGCTGGAACAGCGGCGTGATGAGCGCGACGCCCGGGAACATCGAGGCGGCGAGGATGATGCCGAGCACGATGCCCTTGAACCGGAAGTCAAGCCGCGCCAGCGCATACGAGGCGAAGATGCCGAACACCAGCGACACCACGGTGACGCAGGTGCCGATGATCAGCGAGTTCAGCAGCGCCTGACCGAGGTGGTTGCCCAGGTTGGTGGAGAACGCGGTCGCGTAGTTGTCCCACGTGAAGTGCGTGAACCACGGCGTGGTGTCGAAGGTGTAGCCGACATCCCGGAACGAGGTGACGACCATCCAGTAGAAGGGGAGCAGGCACCACAGGACGATGACGATGGCCTGCACTCCCGTGCGGACGCCGGCGTTGCGGCGGCGTGCGGTGCCCTTCCTCTTCGTCTGGGTGCGGGGGAGGGCGTTCGCCTCGGCGGTGGCGGTGGCGGGGCCGGCGACTGCGGTCATTCCTTCGCTCCCTTCTGCTGGGCTTCCTGGGTTCTCACGACGTTCGTGCCGAGTATTCGGACGAAGATGAACGCCACCAGGAAGATGATGATGAACGTGATGGTCGACAGCGCGGCCGCACTGTTGAAGCCCTGCCTGATCTGGTCGATCACCAGGATCGACAAGGTCGTGGTGGCATGGCCCGTACCTCCTCCACCGCCGGTGAGGATGGCCGGCAGGTCGTAGATGCGGAGGGCGTCCAGAACGCGGAACAGGATGGCGACCATGAGCGCCGGCTTGAGAAGCGGCATCGTGACCCGCCAGAACCGCTGCAGGGTCGACGCGCCGTCCATCTTGGCGGCCTCGTAGACGTCTTCGGGGATGAGCTGCAGACCGGCCAGGATCAGCAGCGCCATGAACGGCGTGGTCTTCCAGGTGTCGGCGATGATCACCGCGAACCGGGAGGCCCATTCGTCGCTGGTCCAGAGGATGTGCGCCCCGAGGATCGCGTTGGCGATGCCGGCGACCGAGAAGATGAAGAACCACAGCTTCGCGGTGACGGCGGTCGGGATGGCCCACGGGACCAGGATGGCGGCGCGGACGAAGCCGCGGCCACGGAACGCGCGGTTCATGATGAGGGCGAACCAGAGGCCGAGGACGGTCTCGAGGATGACGGTCGTCACGGTGAAGAAGAAGGTGACGAAGACGGCGTTCCAGAAGGTCGAGCCGAGGTTGCCGGGTGGGCAGGCGATGGTGGAGCCGTCGGTGCCCATGCACTGCTGGAACAGCCAGTGCGCGTAGTTCTGGAAGCCGGCGAAGCCGCCCTGGACGAACAGCCCGGTGGCGGGGTCGAGGCCGGCGTCCTTCTGGAAGGACATGACGATGGCGCTCACGACCGGGTAGCCGATGACGACCGCCAGGAGGATGAGTGTCGGGATGATCAGGTAGAAGGCCCAGCGGCTCTGCTGGCGCCTGTTCTGCTTGATCCCGGCCCGGACCGGTGGTTTGCCGCCTCTGTTGGTGGAGGAGGGGGCGACGACGTTCGACGTTGACATGTGTGCCTCCGGTGACGTGGCAGAAGAGATGGGGACCGGGCGGCGGGAGAGGTCCCGCCGCCCGGTGACCGGGAGACCGACCGGGTCAGCCCTGGCTGGCGGTCTGGATCGCCGACGCCATGTCCTTCAGCGCCTGGTCGACCGTCTTGTCGCCCTTGAGGGCGGCGTAGGAGTTGTCCTGAACGGCCTTGGTGATGGCCGGGTAGAACGGCGAGACGGGACGCGGCACCGCGTTCTCGATCGACGTCTTCAGGGTGGACAGGTAGGGCAGCTGGGTGTTCAGGTCCGCATCGTCGTACAGCGACGAGAGGACGGGGGCCAGCGATCCCTGCGTCACGAAGAACTTCTGCGTCTCTTCGCTCTGCAGGAACTTGAGGAACGCGAACGCGGTCGCCTTGTGCTTGGAGTACACGCTGATGGCCGCGTTGTGACCGCCCAGGCTGGAGACGCCCGGCTTGTCGGCGGTGATGCCCGGCAGCGGGGCGATCCCGAAGGTGTCCTTCACCGTCGAGGAGCCATCGGTCTTGGCCAGGTTGTAGACGTACGGCCAGTTGCGCAGGAACAGCAGCTTGCCGGCCTCGAACGCCTGCCGGCCCTGCTCCTCCTGGTAGGTGATGGCCTCGGCCGGGATCTGGCCGTTCTTGAAGCCGTCGACCAGGCGGGACAGGCCCGCGTTGGCCTCCTTGCTGTCCACGGTCACGGTCTTGCCGTCGTCGCCGACGATCGTGCCGCCGTTGGTGTTGATGGCCTCGGCCACGTTCACCGTCAGGCCCTCGTACTGGGCGAACTGGCCGGCGTAGCAGCCGATGTTGTTCGCCTTGGCGATGTCGCAGTCCTTGAGCATGTCGTCCCAGGTCTTCGGGGGCGTGGGCACGAGGTCCTTGCGGTAGTAGAGGATGCCGCCGTCGGAGGTCTGCGGCGCCGCGTACTGCGTGCCGTTGTAGGTGCCCGACTTCACGGTCGGTGCGAGCAGGGCCGAGTTGTCCATCTTGAAGTCGCCGGTCAGCGGCTGCAGCCAGCCCTTCGCGGCGAACTCACCGGTCCACACCACGTCGACGTCGACGACATCGTAGTTGGCGTCCTTGGCCTGGAAGTGCTGCACGAGGTCGTCGTGCTGCTGGTCCGCCTGGTCGGTCTGCTCCTTGAAGGTGACCTTCTCGTCGGGGTGCGCTGCGTTCCACTTGGCGATCAGCGGGCGGACGACGTTCGAGTTGTCCTTGCCCTGCACGTAGGTGATCGGACCTTTGCCCGTGAGGTTCTGGCTGGCGTCGCCGCCGCTGGTGCCTCCGGATCCGCCGCCTGTGCAACCGGCCAGTGCGAGGCCGACCAGGGCGACGCCCGCGACCACGGAGAGACGTGCTGCTTTCATTTCACTCCTCATTGAGCTCTTGGTGCAGGCGCGGGTGCGCCCGCCGACACCGTACTCCCGGCTCGGAGCTCGATGCAAGCGTTTACGTCAAGCGCTTGCATCACGGTTCCGTCACGGTGTTCCACCCTCGCGTGGGGGTCGTCGCGCGCGCGATCCGCTCGTTCCATCGCCGAGGTTCACGTCGTTGCGCTCATGGGACCGGTCATACACGCACCGACGTGAACCTCGCCGGGGCCGCCGCCGAGAGCGGTGAGGGGGTGGTCGGCGGACGGGCTTAGGCTGAGCGCGTGAGCGGTATGCGCGGGATGGGCATGGGCGGCGGAGGCGGCGGGATGCGGTCGCGCGTCAGCGGCGGAGACGCGGAGGCCCAGAAGGCGCTCAACGCGACCGCACCGAAGATCCCGCACCTGTTCCGCCGGATCGTCGCCCTGTTCGCCCCCCACCGCACCGCCATCATCGTCACGATGGTGCTCGTGCTGGTCGGTGCGGCGCTGTCGGTCATCCCGCCGCTGCTGACCCAGCGCGCCTTCGATGACGGGCTGTTCCCGAAGGGCGGCCCGGACATGCCGGTGCTGATCACGATCGTCGTCACGATGGTGGTCGTCTACGTCGGCTCCTCGCTGCTCGGGGTGTGGCAGACCTACTTGACCGCGTCCGTCGGCAACAAGGTGATGGGGGCGCTGCGGGTGCGGCTGTTCTCGCACCTGCAGGCGATGGAGCTCAGCTTCTTCACCAAGACCAAGACCGGCATCATCCAGTCCCGGTTGCAGAACGACGTCGGCGGGGTGGCGAGCGTGCTCACCAACACGATGTCGAGCATCCTGGGCAACACCGTCACGGTGATCGCGGCACTGGTCGCGATGCTCCTGCTCAACTGGCAGCTCACCATCGTCGCCGTCATCCTGATGCCGATCCTCGTGGTCGCGCAGCGCCGGGTCGGCCAGGTGCGCGCCCGCATCGCGACCCGCACGCAGGAGTCGCTGTCGGACATGACCGCGATCACGCAGGAGACCCTGAGCGTGTCGGGCATCCTGCTGTCGAAGAGCTTCAACCGGCAGGGTGCGGAGGTGCAGCGCTACTCCGACGAGAACGAGAACCAGATCCGGCTGCAGGTGTCGCAGGCGATGAGCGGTCAGTGGTTCTTCGCGATGGTGAACATCTTCCTGTCCTCGATCCCGGCGATCGTCTACGTCGTGTCGGGCTGGCTCATCCTCGGCGGCGCGACGGACATCACCGCCGGCACGATCGTGGCCTTCACGACCGTGCAGGCGCGGCTGCTGTTCCCGCTGCTGGCCCTGATGCGGGTCGCCCTGGACCTGCAGACCTCCGGCGCGCTCTTCGCCCGGATCTTCGAGTACCTCGACCTGAAACCGGCCATCGCCGACCGGTCCGACGCCGCCCCGGTCGACCCGTCCCGCGATCTGGGCCGCATCGAGTTCGACCACGTCGTCTTCCGCTATCCGGACGCGCGGGAGGGGGAGCGCAACACCCTCGACGACGTGTCGTTCACGATCCGCGCCGGCGAGTTCGCCGCCTTCGTCGGGCCGAGCGGGGCCGGCAAGACCACCGTGTCGTACCTGATCCCGCGCTTCTACGACGCGACGAGCGGGCGCATCCTCTTCGGCGGCGCGGACATCCGCGGGCTGCAGCAGGACTCGCTCGTCTCCCACATCGGCGTGGTCAGCCAGGAGACCTACCTGTTCCACGCCTCCATCGCCGAGAACCTCCGCTACGCCCGGCCCGGCGCCACCCTGGAGGAGTTGGAGGCCGCGGCCCGCCAGGCCAACATCCACGACACCATCGTCAGTTTCCCCGATGGCTACGCGACCATCGTGGGCGAGCGCGGCTACCGCCTCTCCGGTGGGGAGAAGCAGCGCATCGCCATCGCCCGGGTGCTGCTCAAGGACCCCGAGGTGCTCATCCTCGACGAGGCGACGAGCGCCCTCGACACGATCTCGGAGCGGGTGGTGCAGCAGGCCCTGGACACCGTCTCCCGCGGCCGCACCACGATCGCGATCGCCCACCGGCTGTCGACCATCGTGGCCGCCGACGTCATCTTCGTCGTCGACCACGGACAGATCGTCGAACGCGGCACCCACCGCGAACTGCTGGAGGCCGGCGGCGTCTACACCCGGCTGTACCGCGAGCAGATCGAGGGAACCCTCAGCCCGGAGGCGTGAGTCGCGCCTGCCTGCCTGCCCTGTCTACCTCCCCTACTAGTTCCGGAGATGTTCTCCCGAGCGGCCGCGAACGCCGGAGTTCCGGCGACCTGAGCGGCGTGTCGCGAGAGAACTCCGGAGTTGCGAGTCGGGCGGAGGGACGGAGAGACACAGAGGCTCTCGGGATGTTAGCCTGACCTAACACTTGAGTTCGGGAGGTCGTAGATGACGGTCACGACGACGGAGCGCACCACCGGCTCCCGCGCCCGGCTGCTGTTCCTGCTCGGGCCGGCGTTCGTCGCGGCCATCGCCTACGTCGACCCCGGGAACGTCGCCGCCAACCTGACCGCGGGCGCCCAGTACGGCTACCTTCTGGTCTGGGTACTGGTCGCCGCGAACGCCATCGCCGTCTTCGTGCAGTACCAGTCGGCGAAGCTGGGCATCGTCACCGGGCGCAGCCTGCCGGAACTGCTCGGGGCGCGCCTCGGCACCGGCTCCCGGCGGGCGTACTGGGTGCAGGCCGAGTTGGTCGCCGCCGCGACCGACATCGCCGAGGTCATCGGCGGCGCGATCGCCCTCAACCTGTTGTTCGGCCTCCCGCTCCCGCTCGGCGGGCTGATCGTGGGGGTGATGTCGATCGGCATCCTCGGCATCCAGTCGCACCGGGGGCAGCGGCCGTTCGAGGCGGTCATCCTGGGGCTGCTGGGCGTCATCGCGGTGGGGTTCCTGGCCGGGATGTTCGTCAGCCCGGTCGACTGGGGCGCCGCGGCGGGAGGCCTGGTGCCGCGCTTCGACGGGGCACCAACGGTGCTGCTCGCGGCGAGCATGCTGGGCGCCACGGTGATGCCGCACGCCATCTACCTGCACTCGGCTCTCGCCCGCGACCGGCACGGCTCGACCACCGACCCGGGCCGCGTGCGCACCCTGCTGCGCGCCACCCGGTTGGATGTGGTGCTCGCGCTGATCCTCGCCGGCGCGGTCAACATCGCGATGCTGCTGGTGGCGGCCGCGTCGCTGCGCGGGGTGGCGGGGACCGACACGATCGAGGGAGCGCACGCCGCCATCTCCTCCGCACTCGGCCCTGTCGTCGGGATCGTCTTCGCGATCGGCTTGCTCGCGTCGGGCCTCGCCTCCACCTCGGTCGGCAGTTACGCGGGCGCGACGATCATGGGCGGCCTGCTGAAGGTGCGGGTCCCGCTGCTGGCCCGGCGGATCATCACCCTCATCCCCGCGGTGATCATCCTCGCGCTCGGCGTCGACCCGACCTGGGCGCTCGTGCTGTCGCAGGTGTTCCTGAGCCTGGGCATCCCGTTCGCGATGATCCCGCTGCTGCGCCTGACCGGCTCGCGGGAGGTCATGGGCGAGCGGGCGGACCGGCTCTGGGTGCGGCTGGCCGGCGGGGCGGTCGCCGGGCTGGTCGTGGTGCTCAACCTCGCGCTGGTGGTGCTGACCGTCACCGGGGCCTGAGGCGCGGCGCCGGCGGCCTCCCGCGCGGCACGCCGTCGCCGGGCAGTGGAGGAGTTCGGGGGCGCGCCGGGCCGGATGTCCTCCGGTGGCCGCGCGGACGCGGCGTAGGCAACGGAGGAGTTCGCGCGCGACGCGCCGTCGCCGGGCAGGCAGCGGAGGAGTTCTGGGGCGTGGCGGGTGGGATCTCCTCCGGTAGCCGCGCGGTCGCGGCGTGGCGAACGGGGTGCGGCGTGGGCAACGGAGGAGTTCTAGGGCGTGGCGAGTCGGATCTCCTCCGGTGGCCGCGCGGACGCGGCGCCGCGGGTGGGATCTCCTCCGGTAGCCGCGCGGACGCGGCGTGACGGGTGGGATCTCCTCCGGTGGCCGCGCGCCGTGCGTACCGGCAGACGCGGCTCAGGCGGTGACGACCCAGACGGCGCCGGCGGCCGTCGCGCCGAGCACGATCGTCGACTCCGCGGTGCGCACGGTGACGTCGCCTGCGAACTCGCGGTGCTCGTCGACCGTCAGGCGGGTGTCGAGGCCGATCCGCAGCTCGTCCAGGTAGCGCAGAATGGCCGGGTCCGCGTCGGAGATGCGCGCCACCACGACCTCCACACCGGTCTGCGCCGACAGCAGCGGCACGGCGTCGGGGCGGCGCGGCTGCCCGTCGGCGGTCGGGATGGGGTCGCCGTGCGGGTCGCGCGCGGGGAAGCCGAGACGGCGGTCGATCCGGTCCACAAGGTCGTCCGAGACCGCGTGCTCCAGCACCTCGGCCTCGTCGTGCACCTCGTCCCAGCCGTAGCCGAGCTCCTCCACCAGGAACGTCTCGATGAGCCGGTGCCGGCGCACCATCGCCACCGCGTGACGCCGACCGTCATCGGTGAGCTCGATGCCGCCGTACGGTTCGTGGGCCAGCAGGCCCTGCTCGGTCAGCCGGCGGATGCCGTCCGAGACGGTCGCCGCGCGCACGCCCATCCGCTCGGACAGCTGCTTGACGGTGACAGGGTCGCCCTCCCACTCGGTGGCGGACCAGATGAACTTCAGGTAGTCCTGCGCCACAGGGGAGAGGTCGGACACGGGCATGCCCCGAGTCTACGGGCTGTAACAGGGCCGATCTCCAGCGTGCACGCTGTTACCGTTGTCCCCGTGAAGTACGCAGAGACCATCACAGACCTGGTCGGCGACACCCCGCTCGTGAAGCTCAACCGGCTGACCGAGGGGATCGCGGCGACGGTGCTCGTCAAGCTCGAGTACCTGAACCCCGGAGGATCCTCCAAGGACCGCATCGCCAGCCGCATCATCGACGCGGCCGAACGCGAGGGACTCTTGAAGCCCGGCGGCACCATCGTGGAGCCCACGAGCGGCAACACCGGCGTGGGCCTGGCGCTCATCGCCCAGCAGCGCGGCTACCGCTGCGTGTTCGTGCTGCCGGACAAGGTGGGCGAGGACAAGCGCAACGTGCTCACCGCCTACGGCGCGGAGATCGTGGTGACGCCCACGTCGGTCGCCCCCGAGGACCCGGACTCGTACTACTCCGTCTCGGACCGGCTGACGGCCGAGATCCCGGGCGCATTCAAGCCCAACCAGTACGCGAACCCGAACGGCCCGCGCAGCCACTACGAGACCACCGGCCCGGAGGTCTGGCGCGACACCGACGGCAAGGTGACGCACTTCGTCGCCGGCGTCGGCACCGGCGGGACCATCACCGGCACCGGTCGCTACCTCAAGGAGGCCTCCGACGGGGCGGTGCGCATCATCGGCGCCGACCCGGAGGGCTCGGTCTACTCCGGCGGCACCGGACGCCCCTACCTGGTCGAGGGCGTCGGCGAGGACTTCTGGCCGAGCGCTTACGATCCGACCGTCGTCGACGAGGTCATCCCGGTCACCGACGCCGAGTCGTTCCACATGACCCGGCGGCTGGCCCGCGAGGAGGGCATCCTCGTCGGCGGCTCCAGCGGCATGGCCGTCGTTGCCGCCCTGCGCGCGGCGAAGAGCCTCACCGCCGACGACGTCGTGGTGGTCATCCTCCCGGACGGCGGACGCGGCTACCTGGCCAAGATCTTCAACGACAAGTGGATGCAGTCCTACGGCTTCAGCGAGGTGCCGGACGAGTCCACGGTCCACGACGTCATCCGCACGAAGCGCGGCGACCTGCCGGACCTGGTGCACGCCCATCCGGGCGAGACCGTGCGCGACGCCATCCAGATCATGAACAAGTACGGCGTCTCGCAGTTGCCCGTGCTGACCGCCGAGCCGCCCGTGGTGATGGGCGAGGTGGCCGGCGCGCTCGACGAGACCTCGCTGGTCGATGCCGTCTTCAGCGGTCGCGCCGCGATGAGCGACCCGGTCGGCAAGCACATCGGCGACCCGCTCCCGCTGATCGGGGTGAACGAGCCCGTGGCCGCCGCCCGGGCCGCGCTCGGCAGCGCCAACGCGCTGCTCGTGACCGAGGACGGCAAGCCGCTCGCGGTGCTCACCCGGCAAGACCTGCTCAACTTCTTGAGCGACTGAGCTCCGCCGCCGCTCCGGCGCTGCACGGGCACATCCGCACCGCGCACCGCACCTCGACCATCCGACGAACGAACGACACGAAAGGCGCCGCCATGACCGCCGAGACCGACCAGAACCAGGGCTTCGCCACCCGCGCCATCCACGTCGGGCAGGAGTTCGACCCGACGACCGGTGCGATCATCCCGCCGATCTACCAGACCTCCACGTTCGTGCAGGACGGCATCGGCGGCCTGCGCAACGGCTATGAGTACGGCCGCGGCGGCAACCCGACCCGCACCTCGCTGGAGACGCTGCTCGCCTCGCTCGAAGGCGGCGTCAGCGCCCTGTCGTTCGCGTCCGGTCTCGCCGCCGAGGACGCCCTGCTGCGCGCCGTGTTGGCCCCGGGCGACCACGTCGTGCTGGGCAACGACGTCTACGGCGGCACCCACCGGCTGATCAACCGCATCCACCGGGCCTGGGGGGTCGGCAACACCACGGTCGACCTGACCGACCTCGACGCCGTCCGGCAGGCTCTGACGACCGCGGGCACCCGCATCCTCTGGATCGAGACGCCGAGCAACCCGCTGATGAAGATCAGCGACCTGGCCGCCCTGGTCGAGCTGGGCCACGCGGCCGGCGCCCTCGTCGTGGTCGACAACACGTTCGCCTCGCCGGTGCTGCAGCAGCCGCTGTCGTTCGGCGCCGATGTCGTCGTGCACTCCACGACGAAGTACCTCGGCGGCCACTCCGACGTGATCGGCGGGGCGGTGGTCTTCGCCGACGCGGAACTCGCCGAGAAGGTGCAGTTCATCCAGTTCGCGGCCGGCGCCGTCTCGGCCCCGATGGACGCGTGGCTCACCGTGCGCGGCATCAAGACCCTCGACGTGCGCATGCAGCGGCACAGCGCCAACGCGCAGGCGATCGCGGAGGCGCTGGTCGGTCACGACGGCATCGACGCCGTGTACTACCCGGGCCTGCCGACGCATCCCGGCCACGACCTCGCCGCGCGGCAGATGAGCGGCTTCGGCGGCATGATCTCGGTGGCCCTGAGCGGTGGAGCGGCGGCGGCCCGCTCGTTCGCCGAGTCGACCCGGGTGTTCCAGCTTGCGGAGTCCCTCGGCGGGGTGGAATCGCTCATCGGCTACCCGTCCGAGATGACCCACGCGTCGGTGCGCGGCACCGAGCTGGAGGTGCCCGACAACGTCATCCGGCTCTCGGTCGGCATCGAGGACGTCGCCGACCTGCTGGCCGACGTCGAGCAGGCGCTCGCCCGCCGCTGACCCCGCCGCCTGCTGGCGACATGTGGACCGAATGTCGCTTATGAAGCGCTGTAAAGCCACATTCGGACCGAATGTCGCCGGGCTCGGAGCGCGGGAGGCCGCTCAGGTCGTCAGCGCCGACGCCTCACGGGCGACGTCGAGCAGGCCGCCGAGCGGGCGGAGGCGCGCCTTCGTCAGGTTCTCCCGCGCGATCCAGCGTGCGTCGGGGTCGGTCGAGGTGGCGAGACGTTCCAGCAGCGGGACGCCCTCGTCGGGGGCCGCGACCGTGACCACGCTGACCGCGTAGCCGAGCGCCTGCCGGAGGACGCGGAGGTCGGGGTCGCGTCGCCCGTCGGCGCGGACGGCGAGCAGCAGATCGACGGCGTCGTTGACGACGGCGCACGCCTCGGCGCCGTGCGGGGGCTGCTTCAGGAGACGCGGTTCGGCGACCGCCGCTACGGCGGCGCGCGCGGTCAGCGCCTTCCGGGCCGACGCGCCCTCGCCCGATGCCGGCCGCGTCAGCCACGCACGCACCTCCGCCATGCCGCCCGACCAGTCGCGATCGAGCACGCGCTGCATCCCTGTCGCGGCCAGTTCGCGCACCCGCCAGCGCGCATCGCCGCCGGCGCGGGTCAGCAGCCCCACCTCGCCGAGGGCGCCGGCGGCCAGAGCGGCGCAGGCCGCGACGTATTCGCGGTGCGGGTCGGACAGGTCGGCGACGAATCGGGGAGGCTCAGCCAGCCAGCCAGCCCGCGAGCAATCCGACCGCGGCCGCGCGGTCGCCGGCGGCAGTGGCGCCGGCCGCATCGGCCAGGCGCCCGGCGAGCTCGAGGTCGGCTCGTGGCCCGGGCAGGCGGCTGTTCTCGCCGAGAGTCCGCTCCAGCGGGCCGGCATCGCCGTCGATTGCGCTGGCCCAGAGGGCGGCGAGGGTGCTGTCGTCGGGAGCCGTCATGCGGCCGAGTCTAGAGGCCCGCCGTGTCGGCGCGGAGTCCCGGATCGTGCCCGAGACGTGCACACCGGATCCCGCGGCGACAAGGGATTGCCCGGTCGCGGAATCGGTGCGCATAGTGGGCGGGTGAGGACCGTCGGGGTGGAGGAGGAGCTCCTGCTCGTCGACGCGCGCGGGGTCGCGGCGCCGGTGGCTCCGCTCGCCCTCGCGGACGCGTCGCCGGACGGCGACGGGCCGACCGTCAGCGCCGAGATCCAGCAGGAGATGCTGGAGATCCAGACCCGGCCGCACAGCTCGATGATCGCGCTGCTCGCCGACATCGTCGCGGGCCGCGACCTCGCCGATCGGCTGGCGGCACGGCACGGGGCACGGGCAGCGGCTCTGGCGATGTCGCCGCTGCGACTGCGCCCGCACCCCACCGCCGACCCGCGGTACGAGAGGATGATGGAGCGCTACGGGCTCACCGCTCGCGGTACGCTCGTCTGCGGCTGCCACGTGCATGTCGGCATCGCCTCCCGCGAGGAGGGCGTCGCCGTGCTCGACCGCATCCGCACCTGGCTGCCGGTGCTGCTCGCGCTGACGACGAACTCGCCGTACGCGGGCGGCATCGACACCGGCCACGCCAGCTACCGCTTCGTGGTCTGGCATCAGTGGCAGAGTGCCGGCCCGACCGACCTGTTCGGGTCGGTGGAGGCGTACGACCGGTTCGAGAGCCTCTTGGTCGACACCGGCGTCATCCTCGACAGCGGCATGCTCTACCTGGACGCGCGGTTGTCGCACAAGCAGCCCACGATCGAGGTCCGGGTCGCCGACGTCTGCCTGGACGCCCGGGACACGGTCGTGCTCGCCGCCCTCGTGCGCGCCCTCGTCGAGACCGCCGTGACGGCTTGGCGCGCCGGAGTCCCGCCGATCCCGATGCCGTCGGCGGCGCTCCGACTTGCCGAGTGGCAGGCGTCCTTGACCGGGGTGAGCGGCCGCTTGCCGCATCCCGTCACCGGTATGGGAGGGACCGCGGTCGACGCTGTGGCCGCCCTCCTCTCGCACACCGCCCCTGAACTGGACCGTGCCGGCGACCTGGCGCTGGTGCGGCGCGGACTGGCGCGCATCCTCCGGACCGGGGGAGGGGCGGGCCGGCAGCGCCTCGCCTTCGCCCGCCGGGGGAGGATGCGCGACGTCGTGGAGGCGGCGGTCGCCGCAACGCACGAGCAATCGGAGGACGACGACGGCGATGATCTCGATGCGGCCTGATCGACGCCGGGGGAGTGCCGCGATGCTCCCTTCCGCGCGGCCGACAAGACGCCTATCCTGCCGATCATGACGGACAAGCAGCTCGCGCACCAGCACGCCGTCTACACCTACGGGACCCGGCCGCTGACCCTGATGTACAGTCCGACCTCCACGGCCGCGTGGGAGGTCTACTACGGAGGCGACTACCTCGGGCTGGTCGAGGAGCAGCATCCGGCGGGCGTGAGCCGCCCGTCCTTCGTGGCGCGGCCTCCCGGTGAAGAGGAGACCGGTGATGGTATCCCCTCGGCCGATTGGCGAGCGGCGGTCGAACTGCTCGCGGCGCGCGCGGGACTCTGACGCGGCGTCACGCCACGACGGCGACCGGCCGGTCACCCAGGGTCAGAAAGCGAACTGCGCCCACTCTTCGCGTGGCAGCTCGACGCGCACGCCGCGCGATTCCACGATCCAATCGTGCGGAGTCCCGGCCAGATAGGTGCACAGCAGCGTCTCGCTGCTCCACCCGTCCGCCCGGTGCACCCAGCGCACCAGATGGATGTCCTGCCCCGACTTCGGTGCATTACCGATCGGCGTCTCATAGGTCGTCACGCGGCACCCCTCCCCGAACGTGCAGCTTGCTTGGCTTGACCCTAGCGGGGTACACCGCCGGGGGACAAGAGGTGCTGGATGAACGTCAGTCGTACGGATCGTCGCGATCGACGGCGATGCCGTCGTACTCCTCGTCGCGGACCGCCTCGTCCTCGTCGTCCGCGTCCCCGGTGTCATCGTGCTCGGGCTCGATCACGCCGTCGGCATCGTAGGGGCCACGGCCTCCGCCTTCCGCCAGGGCGTCCACGTCGATCGGCTCGCCCGAGGGCGTCTCGGGGAACTGCTCGTTCGCATCGGTCATCGCCGTCCTCCTCCACCGCTCGACGGCCGGGTGGTCGCCGCTGCTACCGGATGGTAGGCGCGTGCAGCGTCGCCGGGTAGCGGCGTCCGGGAATCGGACCGTCACGAAGGGTCGGGATACTCGCATTCCAGTCCCGCTTGGGGGACACTGGCGGTGGGTCGTCCTTGTGGCCCGTGCAGAAGAGAAGGCAGAGAGAACGATGGCAATTGGCACCGTCAAATGGTTCAACTCCGAAAAGGGGTTCGGGTTCATCGCCCCGGACGACGGATCGCCCGACGTGTTCGCCCACTTCAGTGAGATCGCCGGCGACGGCTACCGCAACCTCACCGAGAACCAGCGCGTCGAGTACGAAGTGACACAGGGTCCCAAGGGCCTGCAGGCGTCGAACATCCGTCCCGCCTGACGCGGACAGCGGAACGGCCCGCCGCCGCCCTCACGGGCGAGCGCGGCGGCGGGAGCGCGGCCGTCGCCGTGCATAGCAACCCCGCAGGGAACGCCTGAACAGCGCATAGGCCCGCGAAAGGTCACGGCGATGTGACGGCGCGAGGGTGGTGCGCATGTCGTACGAAACCGCCCCCCTCTCGCTCGACATCGCCGTGCCCGTGTACAACGAGCAGGCGACGCTCGAGTCGTCCATCCGCCGGCTCCACGCCTATCTGACCGACGCCGTCGAGCAGACCTGGCGGATCACCATCGCGGACAACGCCAGCACCGACGAGACCGCCGCCATCGCGGACCGTCTCGCCGGGGAGCTCGCCGGCGTCGTCGCGGTGCACCTCCCCCTGAAGGGGCGCGGTCGCGCGCTCAAACAGGTGTGGGGCGCCTCCGAAGCCGAGGTGCTCGTCTATCTGGACGAGGACCTCTCCACCGATCTCGCCGCGCTGCCTCCGCTGGTCGCCCCCCTGCTCTCCGGGCACTCGGACCTTGCGATCGGCACGCGGCTCGGCCGCACGTCGCGCGTCACACGCGGCGGCAGACGCGAGTTCATCTCGCGCAGCTACAACCTGCTGCTGCGGCGGACCATGTCCGTCGGCTTCAGCGACGCCCAGTGCGGGTTCAAGGCGATCAGGAGCGACGTCGCGCAGCGGCTCCTCCCGCTGGTCGAGGACGACGCCTGGTTCTTCGACACGGAGCTCCTGATCCTCGCGGAACGGTCGGGTCTGCGCATCCACGAGATCCCCGTCGACTGGGTCGACGACCCGCAGAGCTCCGTGGACATCGTGAGCACCGCGATGGAGGACGTCAAAGGCATGGTGCGCGTCGGCACCAACATCGCCCGCGGCCGCATCCCCGTCGAGTCGATCTACGCCGAGCTCGGGCGGCGGCCGTTCGAGCCTCCCCGGCCGCCCAGCTTCTTCGGCCAGGTGGTGCGATTCGGCGTCGTCGGTGTGCTCTCCACCGTCGCCTACGCGCTGCTCTACCTCCTGCTGCAGACGGTCGTCACCGCCCAGGTCGCCAACTTCGCCGCACTCCTGATCACCGCGGTCGCGAACACCTGGGCCAACCGCCGCTTCACCTTCGGGGTGAGCGGGCCGGGGATGGTGCGGCACCAGTTCCAGGGACTCATCGTGTTCGGGATCGCCTGGGCGCTGACCAGCGGCTCGCTGCTCGCCCTGCACGCGCTGGCGCCCGCGGCCTCCGCACGCATGCAACTGATCGTGCTCACCGTGGCCAACCTCGTCGCCACGCTGATCCGCTTCGTGCTCCTGCGGCTCTGGGTCTTCCGGGCCTCCCGCCGGGCGACCCCGCCCGCCGCCGATGCGGCCGCCTCCCGCCCCCTCTCCTTCTCCACCAGCGAAAGCGAGTGACACCATGACCACCACGACGACCCCCGCGACACCCGCGGCCGCCCCCGTCGCGACGCATCCCGTGCAGGCGGTCCCGCCCGGCCGGATGCGCGCCGCCCTCCGTCGGCTCGTCCGCGGCAGGGAGGACGCCGCCGCCTGGGAG
The DNA here is from genome assembly GCF_000633535.1 of Leifsonia aquatica H1aii. Taxonomy (GTDB): domain Bacteria; phylum Actinomycetota; class Actinomycetes; order Actinomycetales; family Microbacteriaceae; genus Leifsonia; species Leifsonia aquatica_A. The sequence goes on from NZ_AYMR01000013.1 coordinate 46,893, forward strand.
CGGCCGGCGCTGCTCGGCCTCCTCGCCGTCACGGCGTTCCTCTACATCTGGGACCTCGCGGCCAGCGGCTGGGCCAACTCCTTCTACTCCGCGGCCGTGCAGGCCGGGTCGGTCAACGGGGAGGCCTTCTTCTACGGCTCCAGCGACGCGGCGAACTCGATCACCGTCGACAAGCCGCCCGCGAGCCTGTGGATCATGGCGCTCTCGGTGCGGATCTTCGGGTTGAGTTCGTGGAGCATCCTGCTGCCGGAGGCGCTGATGGGCGTCGCGACGGTCGCGCTCGTCTACGCGATCGTGCGCCGCCACTTCTCGGCGCGCACCGCGTTGCTCGCGGGCGGCGTGCTGGCCATCACCCCGGTGGCCGCGCTGATGTTCCGGTTCAACAACCCGGACGCGCTGCTCGTCCTCCTGCTGACGCTGGCGACCTACCTGACCCTGCGTGGAATCGAATCGGGCCGCATCCGCTGGGTGATCTGGGCGGGCGTCGCGATCGGCTTCGGCTTCCTGACCAAGCAGCTGCAGGCCTTCCTCATCCTCCCGGTGCTCGCGGGCGTCTACCTGGCCGCTGCGCCGATCTCGTGGAAGAAGCGGTTCGGGCACCTGTTCGCGGCACTCGGCGCGGTGATCGTCGCCGCCGGATGGTGGGTGGCGATCGTCGAGCTGGTCCCGGCCTCCTGGCGCCCCTACATCGGCGGCTCGCAGACCAACAGCTTCCTCGAGCTGACCTTCGGCTACAACGGGCTCGGGCGTCTCACCGGGGACGAGACGGGGAGCGTCACCGGCGGCGGCGCCACGACCGGCGGCGGGATGTGGGGCGCCACCGGCATCACCCGCCTGTTCGACGGCGAGATCGGGGGCCAGATCACCTGGCTGCTGCCCGCTGCGCTGGTCCTCTTCGTCGTCGCCCTGGTGCTGGGCCGGCGGATGGCGCGGACGGACGCGCGGCGGGCGACCCTCCTGCTCTTCGGCGGCTGGCTGGTCGTGACCGCGCTCGCCTTCAGCTTCATGGCCGGCATCTTCCACGCCTACTACACGGTCGCCCTCGCGCCGGCCCTCGCGGGCGTCGTCGCGATCGGCGCGGCCGCGGCCTGGGGCGCTCGCGACCGGCTCTGGGTGCGGATCGTCTCGGCGGTCGTCATGCTCGGCACGGGATGGTGGGCCTGGGTGCTGCTGGACCGCGCGACGGACTGGCTGCCGTGGCTGAAGGTCCTCGTGGTCGTGCTCTCGGTCGTCGCCGCGGGACTGCTCCTGCTCCCGCAGCGCGGCCGGGCGCTGCCCACCGCGACCATCGTGGCGACCCTCGTGGCCGGCCTGCTCGCCCCGTTCGCCTACACGATCCAGACCATCACCACGGCCCACACGGGGTCGATCGTGACCGCCGGCCCGACCGTGTCCGGCTCGATGGGCGGACCGGGCGGCGGCCGAGGCGGCTTCGGCGGCAACGGCGGCCACGGCGGTCCCGGCGGGCAGGGCGGCACGCCGCCGAACGGGTTCGGCGGGCAGACCCAGGGCGGGACGACCGGCGGCACGACCGGCGGGACCGGCACGACGGGCGGCACGACCGGCGGGACCGGCACGACGGGTGGCACGACCGGTGGCGCGACCACGGGCACGCGCGGCGGGGGAGCCGGCTCCCTGCTCTCCTCCGGCAGCGTGAGCTCCCAGCTCGCGTCGATGCTGAAGGCCGACGCCTCGAAGTACACGTGGGTGGCCGCCGCGATCGGCTCCAACTCGGCGGCCGGATATCAGCTCGCGACCCAGGAGGCGGTGATGCCGATCGGCGGCTTCAACGGCTCCGACCCGTCGCCCACGCTGGCCCAGTTCGAGCAGTACGTGGCGGAGGGGAAGATCCACTACTTCATCGCCGGCGGCGTGGGGCAGTCGAACGGCGGGAGCAGCGCCTCCAGCGAGATCTCCAGCTGGATCGAGCAGAACTACACGGCGACGACGGTCGACGGGGTGACGGTCTACGACCTGACCTCGTAACGGAGGAGGTCGTGTCGGGGGCCCGGGCCATCATGGAGACATGACGGACGGGCCCCCACTCACGCGCGCTGCCGCCGACGGACCCCGGGCCGTGCCGCACGGCCGCCTCGGGGTCGCGGGCGGGACCGCCCTCTACGTGGCCGCCGTGCTCGGCACCGGCATCCTGGTGCTGCCGGCGCTCGCCGCCTCCGTCGCCGGCCCGGGCGCGATCCTCGCCGTGGCCGCTCTCGCACTGATCTCCGTCCCGCTCGCCGCGACCTTCGCCGCCCTGGCCCGGCGGCACCCCGACGCGGGAGGCGTCGCGACGTTCGCCCGGCGCGCGTTCGGGCCGACCGCCGCGCGCATCGTGTCGTACTGGTTCTTCTTCGGCACCCCGATCGGAGCTCCGATCGCGGCGCTGATGACCGCGCGCTACGTCGTCGCGGTCATCGGCGGCGACGCCGTGAGCACGGCGGTCATCGCGGTCGCCCTGATGATCGTCCCGCTGGCCGTCTCGGCGTTCGGCGTGCGCTTCGCCGCCTCGGTGCAGCTCCTGCTCTCGGGCGCGCTCGTGGCGGTGCTCGTCTTCGTCCTGGCCGCCGCGGCCCCGCACGGCGATGCCGCTCACCTGCAGCCGCTCCTCCCGCACGGCTGGGGCGGGGTCGGGCTGGCGATGAGCCTCTACATCTGGGCGTTCGCCGGGTGGGAGGCCGTGGCCGGGATCGGCGGGGAGTTTCGCGACCCGCGCCGCGACATCCCGCGCGCGACCGCTCTGGCGCTCGTCATCGTCTCCGTCGCCTACCTGGCGGTCCAGACCGTGACGGTGCTGGTGCTCGGAGACGCCGCGTCGACCAGCGAGGTGCCCCTGCTCGACCTCGTCTCCGCGGCCACCGGCACGGGCGGCGGTGTGGTGGTCGCCGTGATCGCCGCGATCGTCGTCACGGGCGTGTTCAACGCCTACCTGGCCGCCTTCTCGAAGCTGGGTGCCGCGATGGGACGCGACGGGGACCTCCCGCGCTGGTTCGGGCGCGGCGTCGAGAACGGCGCGGTCGCCCGGCGGGGGCTGCTGCTCTCCGCGGTGGTGATGGCCGCGTACTCCGTGGTCGTCCTCGCCAGCGGCGACCTGCCGCCGTTCATCCTGGTGCACACCAGCATCGCCGCGGCCGTCTACGGTCTCGGCGTCGCGGCCGCCGTCGTACTCCTGCCGCGGTGGTCGGTCGGCTGGTGGATGGCCGTGCTGTCCTGCGTCTTCGCGGCCGGCCTCCTGCTGCTGGCGGGATGGCACCTGGTGTTCCCCGCGGGCGTGGCGGTCGTCGCGGTGCTGGTGGGGGTGCTGTCGCGCCCGGGCCGTCTCGGCGCCCGTTCTCGGAAGGGGGCGGCGGAGGGGCGGTCTCCCGCCGAGGCGGCATAACGCATAATGGGGGGAACCTGCGCCGGACGGTCGGCGCGCATCCGGAGGGGGACGATGTGACGGCTGACGTGCCCGCCGATCCCACGGCCGAGAGTCCGGCCGGTCGTCCGCACCCGCCGCGCGCGTCGAGCATGCGCGATGTGGCCGCCCTCGCGGGCGTCTCCCACCAGACCGTCTCCCGCGTCATCAACGGGCACGCCAGCATCCGTGACGCGACACGCGAGCGGGTGCAGCGGGCGATGGACGCGCTCAACTACCGACCCAACCGGGCCGCTCGCGCGCTGGTGACCGCCCGGTCGCGGACGATCGGCGTGCTCTCGACCTCGGCCGCGGCCCTCTACGGCCCGGTCTCGAGCATCAACGCCATCCAGGATGCCGGCCGTGAGGCCGGGTACTACATCGCCGTCGCCCAGCTGGCCGACCTGACCCCGGCCGGGATCGAGGCGGGGATCGACCACCTGCTCGCGCAGGCCGTCGAAGGCATCATCGTGATCGCCCCGCAGGAGGTCGTGCTGGAGCAGATCGCCGCCGCGCGACTGGGCGTCCCGTACGTCACCCTGCAGAGTGGGACGGCGAGCATCGAGCGCGAGCTCTCCGTCGACCAGGTCGCGGGTGCCCGGGCGGCGACGCGGCACCTGATCGATCTCGGTCACCGCACGATCGCGCACCTGGCCGGTCCGCAGGCCTGGTTCGAGGCGCAGGCCCGGCGTGCGGGCTACGAGGAGGAGCTCGCCGCGGCGGGGCTGTCGGCGCCGGCCGTGCCGCACGGCGACTGGACGGCGGAGTTCGGCTACCGCGCCGGGGTGCAGCTCCTCGCCGATCGAACGGTGACCGCCGTGTTCACCTCCAACGATCAGATGGCGCTCGGGGTCTACCACGCGGCGCACGAGCTGGGCCGGAGGATCCCGGAGGACCTCAGCGTGGTCGGCTTCGACGACATCCCCGAGGCGGCGCATTTCTGGCCTCCCCTCAGCACGGTGCGTCAGGACTTCACGGCGCTCGGCCGCGCCAGCGTCGACCGCCTCGTGGCCGAGATCGACGGAGGAGCTGAGCCGACCGCGGCGAGCATCCTGCCGGACCTCATCGTGCGTGCGTCGACCGCATCAGTGCGCTGACCGCATCAGTGCGCTGACCGCATCAGGGCGCTGACCGCATCAGCGCGCTGACCGGTCGTCGTCCTCGTCTGCGTCCTCCGCTTCGTCCGCGTCGAGCCAGCGCCGCGGGCCCGACCCGTGCTCGGCCAGCTCGTCGGCGGGGTTCTGCAGGGAGCAGGTGCGCAGGCTGAGGCAGCCGCAGCCCATGCAGTCGGTCAGGTCGTCGCGCAGATGCTGGAGGTCGCGGATGCGGGCGTCGAGCTCGGAACGCCAGAGCCCGGACAGCCGGGCCCAGTCGCGCTTGGTCGGGGTGCGCCCCTCGGGGAGGGAGTCGAGAGCGGCGCGGATGTCGGCGAGGGGGACCCCCACCCGCTGCGACACGCGCACGAACGCGATCCGGCGCAGCACGTCGCGCCGGTAGCGCCGCTGGTTGCCCGCGGACCGCTCGCTGGTGATGAGCCCTTGGCGTTCGTAGAAGTGCAGCGTCGAGACGGCGACGCCGCTGCGGACGGCGACGTCGCCCACGCTGAGGATCGGTTCGGACGGAGTCATTGACCTCAACCATAGTTGAGGTTCTAGGCTCGGAGCATGACCTTCCGCGACACCGACGCCGACCCGTCCGGCGCCCCCGATCCGGCCGCCTCCACGGCCGCGCACGCCATCGACGAGACACCCGCCGACCGCTCCCCGCCGGGCGGCGTGCTCAGCGCGCAGTACCGCTGGGTGAGCATCGGCATGTGCCTGCTGATCATGCTCGCGGCGTTCGAGGCGCTCGCCGTGACGACCATCATGCCGACCGTCAGCCGGGAGCTCGACGGGGCCTCGCTCTATGCCTTCGCCTTCGCCGGGCCGCTCGCCGTGAGCGTGGTCGGCATGGTCATCGCGGGAGCCTGGGCCGACCGCGGCAACCCGCGCTCGGCGCTGTTCGCGTCGGTGGTCTTCTTCGCGATCGGCCTGATCGTCGCCGGGACGGCGCAGCTCATGCCCGTCTTCGTCGCCGGCCGGCTCATCCACGGTCTCGGCGGCGGCGCGCTCACCGTGTCGCTGTATGTGATCGTGGCGCGGGTGTACCCGCCGCGCCTGCACCCGCGGATCTTCGCGGGCTTCGCTGCGGCCTGGGTGGTGCCCTCGCTGATCGGACCCCTCATCGCCGGACTGCTCGCCGAGAGCGTGGGGTGGCGCTGGGTGTTCCTCGGCGTGGTGGGACTCGTCGTCCTCGCCATGCTCATGGTCGTCCCCGCGATGCGCGGGGTCCACGGCCCGGCGGAGGGCGAGGAGCTGCCGCCGCGCGATCTCGGCCGCATCGGCTGGGCCGTGCTGGTCGCCGTCGCTGTGCTCGTCCTGACGCTCTCGGCCGAGGCGACCGGGCCGGTGCAGTGGATCCTGCCGCCGATCGCCGCCGTGGCGGCGGTGCTCGCCATTCGGCCGCTGCTGCCCCCGCGGACACTGCGCGCGGCCCGCGGGCTGCCGAGCGTGATCCTCACCCGTGCGCTCGTGGCGGCCACGTTCTTCGCCGCCGAGGTCTACGTCCCGCTGCTGCTGGTGACGCAGTACGGCATGTCCGCCGCGCTGGCGGGTCTCGCGCTCACGGCCGCAGGTCTCAGCTGGGCGGCGGCCTCCTGGGCGCAGGGCCGCTTCGAGACCCTCACGCACCGCATGACCGCCCGGCTCGGAGCGCTCGGCCTCTCGATCGCGGTCGCGTCGCTGATCGTGACGGTGGTCTTCCACCTGGCACCCGCGGTCGTGGTGGTCGGCTGGGCGTTCGCCGGCGCCGGGATGGGCTTCCTCTATCCGCGACTGGGCGTCCTCACGCTCGAGTACTCGACACGCGACGACCAGGGCTTCAACAGCTCGGCGCTCTCGATCGCGGACTCGATCGGCTCGGCGATCTCGCTGGCTGCGACGGCGATCGTGTTCGCCGCACTCGGCGGTGCGGTCAGCTCCGCGGCATTCGCGGGCGCGTTCGCCTTCACGGCGGTGCTCTGTCTCCTCGCGTGGGTGGTGGGGCCGCGCATCCTCCGGCGCTGACGAGGGCGCGTCACTGGTATTGTTTTGGTACTAGTGGTACGCAAGTTGTCTGGAGGCAGCGTGGAGACGATCACGGGACCCGCCGTGCTGGTGAGTCAGCTCGGCTACGACACGGAGGGGCCGAAGGCGGCTGTCGTGGTCGGGGAGCGGGTGACCGCGGTCCACGTCGAGCGCGCGTCCGGCGAGCGGATGCCGATCGAGCCGGCCATCGGTCCGACCGGCGTGGTCGCGCGCTGGATGTCCGTGCCGTGCACCCGCGTCGACTTCGGCGCCCTCGTGGAGAGCGGACGCTACCGGCTGCTCGCGGAGGTCGACGGCACCCTGGTGCCGTCGGAGCCCTTCACCGTTGGCCCGGACCGCCTCCCGTCGCTCGTGGTCTCGGACATCACTGCGATGTTCCGGGCGCAGCGCTCCAGTGGTGAGATCGAGCGGAAGGACGCGGCGGCGCGGTTCTACGACGACGACTCGGGGCGCACGGTCGATGCCCGCGGCGGCTGGCTCGACGCCTCCGGCGACTACAGCAAGTTCCTCAGCCACCTGACGTACACCCGGATGATGAGCCCCCAGCAGATCCCGCTCTGCGCCTGGGCCCTGCTCACCGCCGGACGGGAGCTGCGGGGTGCGCATCCCGGCTTCCGTACGAGCCAGTACCCCCGCCTGCGCGACGAGGGGCTCTTCGGAGCGGACTTCCTCACCCGATTCCAGGATCCGCAGGGGTTCTTCTACACCGGCATCTTCGACGCCCTGACGAAGCGGCTGGAGGAGCGGATGATCACGGCTCCGCTGCAGGACAGCGTACGGACGCAGCGCTGGCAGGCGGCGTACCGGCACGGCGGGGGCCTGGCCATCGCCGCCCTCGCCCTGGCGGCCACGGCGGACGCCGATGGCGAGGAGGGGCGGGACGCCTACTTCGCCGCCGCGGAGCGCGGGTTCGACCACCTGCAGGAGCACAACCGCGCGTATCTGTTCGATGGGGAGGAGTCGGTCATCGACGACTACGGCGCCCTGCTCGCTGCGGCGGAGCTGGTGGCGGCCGCGCGCCTGCGCGGCGTGGACGGCGAGCGGTTCGAGGATGCCGGGCGCGAGCGCGCCGCGTCGTTGCGCGACCGGGTGCGATCGGGTGAGACGGGAGCGTGGCTCGTCGGCGACGTGGAGGGGCGGCCGTTCTTCCACGCGGCCGAGCCCGGACTGCCGGCCGTCGCCCTGCTGCGCTGGGCGGAGGTGCTCCGGGAGGGGGCGCACGACGACGGAGCGTCCGCGGAGGCATCCGCCGCCGAAGGTGTCGCGCTCGCGATCCTCCGCGGCGTGCTCGAGCGCACCGACGCCGTGACCAACCCGTTCGGCTACCCGCGCCAGCGGGTGCAGCCGCTCGGCGGCCAGCCGCGTGACGCGTTCTTCTTCCCGCACGAGAACGAGACCGGCTACTGGTGGCAGGGCGAGAACGCGGGCATCGCCTCCCTCGGCTACGCGGCGGCGATCGCGTCTCGTCTACCGGGGTGCGACGACTCGACCGAGGAACGGTTGCGCCGCCTGCACGCGGACGTGGTGGCGTGGGTCGGCGGGCTGAACCCCTTCGACGCCTGCATGCTCCAGGGGCGCGGGCGCAACGGCGTGGAGTACTCGGGGGAGTACCAGAACACCCCGGGCGGGATCGTGAACGGCATCACCTCCGGCTGGAGCGACGAGGAGTCCATCGCCTTCCTGCCGGAGGCGGCGCCGGACGGCGAGGAATGGCGCTGGGCCGAGCAGTGGATCCCGCACTCGGGCTGGTTCCTGCTGGCGGTCTGCGCCGCCTGAGGGTCGCTCCGTTCGCGCGAGCGGAGGCCGGCGGACTCAGCGCCCGACGACGCGCGCCAGCGTTCCCGGGTCGAGGCCCAGCGTCCACTCGGCGACGTCGGCGACGAAGCGCGCCTGCGCCGGATGGCTCAGGTCGCCGGTGCTGTTGACGTAGGACCCGCTGCCGTCGACCGCGATCAGGAGGCGGATGCTCGCGGCCTCCGGGTCCACCTCGGCGAACTCGCCCGCGGCGACGCCGGCGGTGATGATCGCGGAGAGCCGGGAGCGGTCGAGCTCGTCCTGCTCGCGCAACGTCTCCTCGAGCGAGGGGGTGAAGCGGGAGAGGTGGCGGGCGTTCAGCCAGAGCCGGGCGAGCGGCAGCGAGGCGCCGCTGTCGATGTGGTCGACGAAGTGCGCGAGCCGTTCGACGGGCGCGCCGGCCTCCGGGAAGAAGTGCTCGCGCTCGATCGTCGCGGCGCGCACGAATGCCTCCTCCACCAGGTCTTCCGCTGCGGGGAAGTAGTGCGAGATCAGCCCGGGCCGCACGCCGAGGCGTGTCGCGACGGCGCGCAGCGTGATCCGTTCCAGGCCCTGTTCGAGGGCGATGGCGGCCGCCTCCGAGAGGATCTCCTCCCGTCGCTCCTCCGGCGCTTTCCGGGAACGGGGAGCTGGTCTGCTTGACTCCATGCCCTCCATGCTATTGAATGACTGACCAACAGACTATTGGGCAGGTGACCAACAGCGATGGAGCTGAGTCGGGAGAGAAACCAGATGTCCGCAGAACGCATCGGAACCGAGGAGTTCGTCGACGCCTCCACGGCGCCGGAGACACGGGGGATCGAGGTCATCGGCGACGCCGAGCGCCACGGCCGCGCCCGAGACCTCTTCTTCGTCTGGGCGGCGCCGGGGGTGAGCATCCTCAACTTCACCGTCGGCGCGACCCTCATCCTGCTCGGACTCGAGATCTGGCAGGCCATCGCGGTCATCCTCGCGTCGTCGCTGCTCTGGGTCTTCCCCGGGCTGATCGCCGCCAGCGGCCCGGCCGCCGGGACGTCGGGGTCGGTGGTCACCCGGGCGATGTACGGAGTGCTCGGCAACAAGCTCTTCGTCGCCTTCGTCGGCTGGTTCATCGGGGCGGTCTTCCTGTCGCTGACCTGGCTCGCGTCGTCCTTCATGGGCGCCGACCTGCTGCGGCGCATCGGTCTCGACGACCCGATCTGGGTTCCCATCGGGGTGACGCTCGTGGTGTCGGCGGTGACGATCCTGGTGGCGATCTTCGGGCACGGGCTGATCCTGCGCATCTACCCGATCATGGCCGTGGTGCTGTTCGCGATCTTCCTCCTGGTCACCGCGTTCATCCTGCCGACGGTGAACTGGGGCTACACCGCACCGCAGCAGCTCAGCGGCGGCCAGCTCTGGTCGGCGATCTCGATCGGCTTCACCATCCTCGCCTCCACCCCGCTGTCGTTCATCAACAGCCCTGATATCGCGCGCTACCTTCCGCGCTCGACCAAGCCGTCGCACATCGCCGCGGCCACCGCGTTCGGCGGCGCCCTGCCCTTCATCGTGTTCACCAGCGTCGGCGTGCTGCTGGCGACCGGGCTGAAGGCCGGGGCCTTCGACGCCGGGATCGACGTCGCGCTGTTCGACCTGCTGCCCGGCTGGGTCGGCCCGGTGCTCGTGATCGGGGTGATCGTGAACACGATCGCGCTGAACGCGATGACCACCTACACCTCGAGCATGGCGCTGCAGGCGATCGGCCTCCGGCTGCGCCGCATCCCCTCGGCCATCATCGTCGGCGCGGTCGGGACCGCCCTCACGATCTACCTCGCGCTGTCGTCCAGCCTGCTCGAGGCCGCCAACATCCTGCTGCAGCTGCTCGTGATCGTGTCGGGGCCGGCGATGGCGATCTTCGTGGTCGACGTGCTGCGCCGCCGCTACGTCTACGACGGCGCCGAGCTCTTCGACGACAGCCGGGGGAGCCGGTTCTGGTACACGGGCGGGTGGAGCATCCCGGGCATCGCGGCGCTGCTGCTCGGCGGCATCGTCACAGCCCTGTGCCTGTCGACCGGCGTCTGGACCGGGGCGATCGCCGCGGCGCTGGGGAACGTGGACCTCTCCGTGCCCACCGGGATGATCGTCGCCGCGCTCGTGTACCTTCTGCTCAGCCGCACTCGACTCGGAAAGGAGGGCCGGCCGTGACCGACCCCATCGAGACCACCGCAGCGGGCGCCGCTGCGTCCACCACCTTGTACCGCGACGGCCGCGTCTTCACGGCCGACGCCGATCCGGCCAGAGCCTGGGCCAACGCGTTCGCCGTCGTCGGCGACCGGATCTCGTGGGTCGGCGCCGAGGGCGACGAACCGCCGGCGGCCGACCGGGTGGTCGACCTCGGCGGACGCCTCGTGCTCCCCGGCTTCACCGACGCGCACACCCATCTGCTGATGATGGGCGCGGCGCTCGGCCAGGTGTACCTCACGGAGGCGCGCACCCTGGAGGACATCCTGCGCCTGCTGAAGGAGGCGCGGGCCGCCGACCCCGAGGCGACGGTGCTGCGCGGTCGCGGCTGGCTGTTCGACGCCGTGCCCGGAGGAGCGCCGACGGCCGCGATGATCGACGCCGCCGTCTCCGACATCCCCGTGTATCTGGACGCGAACGACTACCACTCCTGCTGGGTGAACGCGGCGGCGCTCGCCGAACTCGGCATCACCCGCGACACCCCCGACCCGATCGGCGGGGAGATCGTGCGCGACGCCGACGGGAACCCGACCGGGCTGCTGCTGGAGACGGCGGCGACCGAATACGCGTGGGGACAGCGCGACGCCGCCACCACCGACGCCGACCGCGACGCCCAGGTCGAGCGCGCGATCGACGCCTACCTGACGACCGGGGTCACCGGCGTCGTCGACATGGCGATGGACGAGTTCGCGCTCGCCGCACTGAAGCGGGCCCAGGAGCGGCGCGGGGGCGTGCTGCCCATCCGGGTCGCCGCGCACTGGCTCATCACCAACACCGGCGACGATGCGGCCAACCTCGCTCAGGTGGAGCGTGCCGCGCAGCTGGCCGAAGAACCCTCCACGGCCTGGCTGCGCGTGGTCGGGATCAAGCTCATCCTCGACGGCGTGATCGACGCCTGCACCGCGGCGATGCGCCAGCCCTACGCGGACGGGACGAACGCGGACCCGATCTGGCCGCTGGAGCGCCTGAAGCCGGTCGTCGCCGCAGCCGACGCGGCCGGCCTGCAGATCGCCCAGCACGCGATCGGCGACTACGCCAGCACGATCGCACTCGACGCGATCGAGCACGCCGTCGCCGAGAACGGCGACCGGCCGCGCCGCCACCGCATCGAGCACCTCGAGTACGCGGCGCCCGGCACGGCCGAGCGGATGGCGCGGCTCGGCGTCACGGCATCGATGCAGCCGGTGCACTCCGACCCGGCGATCTTCGACAACTGGGTCGAGATGCTCGGAGACGACCGGGTCGACCGGGCCTTCCCGTGGCCGGAGTACGAGGACGCGGGCACGCTGCTCGCCTTCTCGACGGACGCGCCCACCGCGCCGCACCAGGCGCTCGCCAACATGTACGTGGCCTCCACCCGCGCGTCCGCACTCGACCCGAGCGTGCCCGCGAAGCAGCCGCAGCACGCCGTGCCGCTGGACCGCGCCATCGGGCACGCCACGCGCGACGCCGCCGCCTCCGTGGGCGACGGCGCGTGGCGCGGACGGATCGCACCGGGCTTCGCCGCGGACGTCGCCGTGCTCGACGCGGACGTGTTCGCGGGAGGCGCGACCTCCCTGCTCCACGCCCAGGTCGTCGAGACGATCGTCGCCGGCCGGAGGGTGTACACGGCCTGACGCCGGGTGGTCGACGCCGGCGGCATCCGCTGTCGGGCGTCGACCACCGCGGGGGACGCGGGCGGACGCGTCCCTAGTGCGCCGTGTCGGCGGGGGCCTCCAGCAGCGGTGCCGGGTCGTCCTCGGAGAAGTCCATCACCGGGGGCTTGCGGCGGAAGCCCCCGGTGACGATCGCCAGGATGACGATTCCCACCGCCACCCAGATCGCGCCGGCGACGAAGGTCGTCCCGGACAGGCTCGTCCAGAGCCACACCGTCAGCGCGAACCCGATGAGCGGCGCGACCAGATGGGCGGTCATCGCCCGCGCTCCGCGCTCCTTGCCGTCGATGATGTAGTGCTTGATGACCGCCAGGTTCACGAAGCTGAACGCGACGAGGGCGCCGAACGAGATGACCGAGGCGGCGACGTCGAGCGGGAGCGCGAGCGCCCCGACCAGGCCGACGACGCCGACCACCAGCACGGCGAGCCACGGCGTCTTGAAGCGCGCGTGCACCGCTGCGAAGACCTGCCGCGGCAGCTGCCCGTCGCGTCCCATCGCGAAGAGGATGCGCGCGACGCTCGCCTGCGACGTCATCGCCGAGGCGAAGCTGCCGGCGATGTAGGCGGCGGTGAAGAAGGTGAACAGCGCCCCGCCGCCGATGCGGGTCATCACATCCAGCGGTGCCGAGTCGGTGTCGGTGAAGTACGCGTAGTCCGGGAAGACGAGCCCGGCGATGTAGGCCGTGACGATGAAGAGCAGGCCGCCCGCGAGGGTGCAGAGGATGATCGCGCGCGGGATGCTCTTGCGGGCGTCCTTGGCCTCCTCCGACAGCGTCGAGACCGCGTCGAAGCCGAGGAAGGCGAGGGCCAGGATCGCCGCGCCGGCCGCGATGCCGCTGAGCGGGGTGCCCGCCGAGAAGAACGGGTCGAGCAGGTTCGGCAGCGACGAGGTGCCCGAGAGGTACGACAGCCCGGTCACCACGAACACGACGATGAAGACGATCTGCACGCCGACCAGCGCCAGGTTCGCCGACGTGACGAGCGTGATGCCGATGACATTGAGCACGGTGACCAGCGCGACCGAGGCGACGACGAACACCCACGCCGGGACGGCGGGGAACGCCGCATTCAGGTAGATGCCGATGACGAGGTAGTTCAGCAGCGGGAGGGCGAGGTAGTCGAGCAGCAGCGTCCAGCCGGTGAGGAAGCCCAGGTGCCGGCCGAACGTGCGCTGGGTGTAGGTGTACGCGGAGCCCGCGACGGGATACGCGCGGACCATGCTCGCGTAGCTCCCCGCCGTGAAGAGCATGGCGATGGTGGTCACGAGGTAGGCGCCGGCCAGGTGGCCGCCGGTGGTCTCCGTCACCAGGCCGTAGGTGGTGAAGACGGCCAGCGGGAGCATGTACGCCAGGCCGAACAGCAGGAGGGAGGGGGTGCCGAGGCTGCGCTTGAGGCGCGGACCGGCCGGAGCGGCGGTGCTCGCGGTTCCAGGAGTGGTGGTCACGGGGTGCCTTTCGGATTGGAAAGCGTTTACCCGGGAATGTACAGCTTTGGTCCGCCATTGGTAAACAACTTTTTTCGCGCCCCTCCCGCGATTCGTGCCGAATGTCGCGAATGCCGCGCCCATTCCCTGCATTCGGCACGAATGTGCGGCGCGCCGCCTCCCGTCATCGCGGTGGTGCGGTTCTCGACATTCGTGCCGAATGCGGGGTTTGACGACGCTAAAAGCGACATTCGGCACGAATCCGTCAGGGCTCGATGACGGCCTTGACGAAGCCGGGGGCGCGGTCGGCCATGAGGGAGTAGGCGGTGTCCACGTCGTGGAGGCCGAAGCGGTGGGTGATCAGCGGGGCGGAGGTGAACCGGCGGCTGGCGACGTGGTCGAGGGCGGCGCTCATGGCGCGCATGACGCGCGGGTGGTCCGGGCAGAACCCGTTGACGACGGTGGCGCCCTTGTACCAGAGCTCCATGTCGAACGGTGCGGTGCCGGCGTGGTGGTAGCCCACGACGCAGAGCGTGCCGAAGGGGCGCACGAGCGGGGAGGCGGTGGCGAGGCCGGGTGTGACCCCGGTGGCCTCGAGGACGACGTCTGCGCGCGGGTCCGCGGCCCCCGCGTCACCGGAGGACCCGGAGTCGGAGGTCGGGCCGGCGATGAAGCCCTCGACCTCGTCGGGGTGCAGCGCGACGTGCGCCCCGAGCGCGAGCGCGCGCTCCCGGGCCTCGGCGTTGGGGTCGACGGCGATGATCATGCGCGGTGCCCGGGTGCGGGCGAGCTGGAGCAGCCCGAGCCCCATGAAGCCGAGCCCGACGACGGCGACGCGGGAGCCGGGGAGGATCGGGGTGCGCGAGATCGCCTCCTCCAGGGTGGCGATGGGCTCGCCGATCGCGTGCGCCGGCTCGACACCGGCGGGCACGGGGAGGAGCAGGTCGGCGTCGAGCACGGCGTGGGTGGCGAATCCCGGGCCGCCGAGCCCGGTGACGATCTCGCCCTCGCGCCAGCGGGAGGCGCCGGGTCCGGTGGCGACGACCCGGCCGGCGATCTCGTGGCCGAGCGCGATGGGATCCGCCCCGACGGCCGGCCCCTCCCGCCAGGGCGCGAGGTCGGACGTGCAGACGCCGCTGGCGAGGATCTCGACCAGCACCTGGCCGGCGCCGGGCGAGGGAGTGGGCACCTCTTCCACGCGGGAGGTGCGGGCGGAGACGACGCGACTGATCAGCATGCGGTCAGTGTAGCCCGCGTGGTCGTTCGTGGTTTTAAGTGGATTGCATGCGCACCCGCGCTGACGATCGGACTTCTGGCGGTGTTCGCTGTATTTGTGGGGATCCGGATGTTTCGATCGTGTGAATCCTGCGTTCAGCTCTTGTTACCGTTCACTTTTCGTCTTAGTCTGGCATCGGGTGGTATTGATCTGGGATACCGTTCGGTTCACCCGCCCGGGTGCTTCGAGGCTCCCGGACGGCGCATTTCAAAGGAGAGTGTGTGGTGCAGACGTATACCGCGGCCGTTGTCGCCGCCGGCGGGCAGGGCCGGGTCCACGCCGCCGCCTACCGCGCCGACGAGCGTGTGCGGCTGGCGGGCATCGCCGACCTCGACCGGGCCGCGGCCGACCGCCTCGCGGCCGACCTCGACATCCCCGCCGCGTTCTCCGACGCCGGGGCCATGCTCGCCGAGCTCCGCCCCGATCTGCTCAGCGTCTGCACCCCTCCGCAGCACCGTCGCGCCGTGGTCGAGGCCGCCATCGACGCGGGGGTGCGCGCCATCCACTGCGAGAAGCCGTTCGCGCTGAGCTACGGCGACGCCGTCGCGATGACGGAACGCGCCGCCGACGCGGGCGTGCAGCTCACGGTCAACCTGCAGCGCCGGTTCGAACCGGTGCACCGCTTCGCTCGCGGCCAGCTCGACGAGGGCCTCATCGGCGAGCTCGTCAGCATCGAGGGATACTGCCCCAACCTGTTCGACTGGGGCAGCCACATCGTCGACCTCGCGCTGTTCTACCGGCACGACGCCCCCGTGGAGTGGGTGCTCGGACAGGCGGACGTCAGCACCAACCGCTACGTCTACGGCGTCTTCGTCGAGACGTCGTCGATCACGCAGATCGCCTGGGCCGACGGCGTGCGCGCCACCATCGCCACCGGCCGGGAGCCGGCCACCCCGATCCTGAACCGCGAGAACAACCTGGGCCTCATCCTGCAGGGGACACGCGGGCGCATCATCGTCAACGGCCAGGAGGCCGTCGTGCAGCGCTTCGGGGCGGAAGGGATGCGCTTCCCGTCGCCCTACGCCGGCGATCCGTCGGGCTGGGACCACGGCATCGACCCCGCGATCTTCGCCTGCACCGAGCAGGCCGTCGCCGACCTCGTGGATGCGCTCGAGCACGGGACCGAACCGGTGCTCGCCGCCCGGCACGCGCTCGCCGGTGCGGAGATCGTGTTCGCGAGCTACGAGAGCGCGCGTTCCCGGCGCCGGGTCGTGCTCCCGCTCGACGTCTACGACAACGCCCTGATCTCCGGCGTCGCCGACGGGCTCTGGTCGCCCGTGGGTGAGCTGCGGTCGACCTGGTGAGCGGCGACGACACCGCGACCGCGACGGCGACCGCGACCGCGACGGCGACCGCGACGGCCACGGCGACCGCGACCGTCGTGCTCACCGGCGACGACGTCTACGAGGACCTCTTCGGCGCCGGCGTCGAGCTCCAAGGCCTGCTCGCAGCGGAGGGTCTCGCCACGCGCGTCCGCATCGGCTGCGGCGCCCTCGGCCTCGACGATCCGCGGGAGGACGCCGTCATCGCCCTCTACCGGGCCGCCGGCGACCTCGGGCCGCGGGAGCGCGCGGGACTGCAGGAGGCGGTCGCCGCCGGAGCGGGGCTCCTCGCCGTGCACTCCACCGCCTACTTCGACGACGGGCCCGCCGAGGACGCCGCGCTCGCCGAGCTGATCGGCGCGCACTACCTCGACCACGGTCCGCAGCCGCACGAGAGCCGGTACCGCGTCAACCTCGCCGCGCATCCCGTCACCGCCGGGATCGAGGCGTTCGAGCTCGAGCACGAGCACTACCGGCTCGACGTGCGCCCCGGCGCCGAGGTGCTCGCCTGGCGCGACGCACCCTATGGACGCGAGCCGCTCGTCACCGCGCACCGCTACGGGCGCGGCCGGGTCTGCTACCTGCAGTTCGGCCACGATCTGCGGGCGTGGGCCTCCACCGGCGTGCGCGCACTGGTCGCCGGCGCCGCCCGCTGGCTCGCCGAACCGGGGACGGCCGCCGCAACAGCGCCCGGGTCGGCCCCCGTGCCGGCCACCCGGGCCACCCCTTCCACCCGTCCGACCGAGACCGAGGACCGCATCCTGCCATGAGAGTGCTCCTGAGACGAGCCGTCTTCTATCTGATCACCGCCTGGGCGGCGATCAGCCTGAACTTCCTGCTTCCGCGCATCATGCCCGGCAGCCCCGCCGACGCCCTGATCGCCAAGTTCCACGGCAAGCTGTCGCCGCAGGCGATCGAAGCCCTGCGCGTGCTGTTCGGCCAGAGCGACGCCAGCCTCTGGCAGCAGTACCTCGACTACTGGAAGAACCTGTTCAGCGGCAACTTCGGCATCTCGTACGCCTATTACCCGACGCCGGTCTCCGAGGTGCTGGCCAGCAGCATCGGCTGGACGCTGGTGCTCATCACGGTCTGCACCGTGCTCGGGTTCGTGATCGGCACCGGGCTCGGGATGATCGTCGGCTGGAAGCGGGGGAGCTGGCTGGACGGCCTCATCCCCGTGACGACGCTGCTGTCGAGCATCCCCTACTTCTGGTTCGCCATCTGCGTCGTGCTGATCTTCTCGATCATCCTGCACTGGTTCCCGCTGTCGGGAGGCTATGCGGTCACCGAGACGATCGGCTGGAACCTCGGCTTCATCGGCAGCGCCACCTACTACGCGATCCTTCCCGCCCTCACGATCGTCGTCGCATCCATCGGCGGCTGGCTGATCGGGATGCGCAACATGATGGTCACCACGCTCAGTGAGGACTACGTGCGCCTGGCCGAGGCGAAGGGCCTCTCCAAGCGGAGGGTGATGGTCACCTATGCGGCGCGCAACGCCATCCTGCCGTCGTTCTCGAGCTTCGCGATGTCGCTCGGCTTCGTGGTCGGCGGCTCGATCGTGACCGAGGTGGTCTTCAACTACCCCGGCATCGGGACGGTGCTCTTCAAAGCGGCGCAGGCGCAGGACTACCCGCTGATGCAGGGCATCTTCCTGGTCATCACCATCACCGTGCTGATCGCGAACATGCTCGCCGACCTCATGTACGTCTTCCTCGACCCCCGCACCCGAGAGAGCTGAGAGCGCATCCCATGGCCATCACCACCGCCACCGTCGCCGAGGCCGAGTCCGGCGAGACCGACACCCCCACCTCGCGCTTCGCCTGGATGCTCGCCTTCCGCCGCCCGTGGACGCTCACCGGCGTCATCATCGTCGCCGTGTTCTGCGTGCTCGCGATCATCGGCCCCTGGATCGCCCCGTTCGACCCGTCCGCGGTCAGCAAGCAGACGCTCGCGCCGCCGAGCCCGGAGCACTGGCTGGGCACGACCCAGACCGGCCAGGACGTGTTCTCGCAGATGCTGTACGGCACGCAGATCTCCCTCCTCGTCGGAGTGGGCGCCGCCGTCGTCGCCACCGTGCTGTCGGTCATCGTCGGACTCGCGGCCGGCTACCTCGGCGGCCTCTCGGACGAGCTGCTCTCCCTGCTGGCCAACGTGTTCCTGGTGATCCCGGCCCTGCCGTTGACCGTGATCCTCGCGTCGTACCTGCCGAAGTCCGGCTCGCTCGGCATCATCCTGGTGATCTCGATCACGGGATGGGCGTGGGGCGCCCGCGTGCTGCGGGCCCAGACGCTCTCGCTCCGCAAACGCGACTTCGTGGAGGCGGCGCGGGCGACCGGCGAGCGCACCTCGAGCATCATCTTCCGCGACATCTTCCCGAACCAGATCGCGGTGATTGCGGCCAGCTTCCTCGGCACCGTGACCGGAGCCATCCTGACCCAGGCGAGCCTGGCATTCCTCGGGCTCACGAACGTCACCGAGTGGTCGTGGGGCACCATCCTCTACTGGGCGCAGGTGTCGAGCGCGATGCTGACCGGCGCCTGGTGGTGGTTCGTGCCGGCCGGCCTGGCGATCGCCCTGCTGGGCACTGGGCTCTCGCTGGTGAACTTCGGCATCGACGAGTTCATCAACCCGCGGCTGCGGCAGGCGGGGATCGGGACGAAGAAAGCGCAGAAGGCCCAGGCCCGGGCGCAGCGGGCCAAGGTGGTCCGGCGCCCCGGGGCGCGTGCCCGTGGCGAGCGCCCGCCGCACCGCCCGTTCGACCCGGCCACCAGCGACGTCATCCTGCGGGTCGAGAACCTCCACGTCGACTACATCGGGGAGTCGTCGGTCACCCCGGCCGTCAACGACGTGTCGCTCGCCCTGCGCCGCGGCGAGGTGCTCGGCATCGCGGGAGAGTCCGGCTCCGGCAAATCGACCCTCGCCTACGCGATCACCCGGCTGCACAAGCCGCCGGCGCAGATCACCAGCGGCCGGATGCTCTACACGAACCCCGACGGCTCCGTGATCGACATCCTCGACATGAGCGACGCCGACCTGCGCGACTTCCGCTGGGAGGAGCTGTCGATCGTCTTCCAGTCCGCGATGCACGCGCTGAACCCCGTGCTCACCGTCGGCGCGCAGATCGACGACGTGCTGCGGGCGCACCGGCCCGGGATGTCGCCGGCCGAGCGTGCGGCGCGGGTGGTCGAGCTGCTCGGGCTCGTCGGCATCCAGACCGACCGGGTGAACGCCTACCCGCACGAGCTCTCCGGCGGCATGCGCCAGCGCGCGATGATCGCCGTCGGGCTCGCCCTCGACCCCGAGATCATCGTGATGGACGAGCCGACCACCGCCCTCGACGTGGTGATCCAGCGGCAGATCATCGAGAAGATCATCGAGCTGAAGGACCGCCTCGGCTTCGCGGTCGTCTTCATCACCCACGACCTCTCGCTGCTGATCGAGCTGTCGGACACCATCGCCGTGATGTACGCCGGCCGGGTGGTCGAGCTGGCCGACGCCGACGAGTTCTACCGCAACCCCCGGCACCCCTACAGCCAGGGCCTGCTCGGCTCCTTCCCGACGCTCTCCGGCCCCAAGCGCGAGCTCGCGGGCATCCCGGGCTCCCCGCCCGACCTGCGCCGGCTGCCGTCCGGATGCGCCTTCGCGGACCGCTGCCCGCTCGCGTTCGACCGCTGCCACGAGGTCGTCCCCGAGCTGCTGAAGCTGTCGGGACCCGCCGAGTGGCGGCAGGCCGAGGCCGCCTGCCTGCTTTACGAGGGCGACGGCACCGCGCCGGACCGCCCCGCCGCCGACCGCCCGGATGAGGACGGCGCCGACGCCGTCGAGATGGAGGACGCCCGATGACTACGATCGAGACCGCGCCCGCCGCCGCACCCGGACGCTCCGACGTCCCCGTGCTGGAGGCGCTGCACGTCACCAAGCACTTCCCGGCCCGGGGCCGATTGTTCGCCCGCGGCCCCAAGCGCGTCGTGCACGCCGCCGACGACGTCTCGCTCGCGCTGCACGCCGGACGCATCATGGCGCTGGTGGGGGAGTCCGGCTCGGGAAAGTCCACCTTCGCCCGGCTGCTCGCCCAGCTGCACCCGGTCACCAGCGGCGAGATCCGCTACCGCGGGCAGACGGTGCGTGTGAAGGGCGGCCGGTCGCTGCGCGAGCATGTCAGCCGGGTGCAGCTGATCCTGCAGGACCCGTTCGGCTCCTTCAACCCGGTGGCGACGATCGCGCGCACGCTGACCCGCGCGGTGCGCATCCACCACCCGAAGGCGTCCGTGAAGGAGCAGACAGCCATCATCGACGACCTGCTCGGGCAGGTGAGCCTCCGCCCCGCTCGGCAGTTCACCGAGAAGTTCCCGCACGAGCTCTCCGGCGGCCAGCTGCAGCGCATCTCCATCGCCCGGGCCCTCGCGGCGAACCCCGACGTGTTCCTCGCAGACGAGCCGGTGTCGAGCCTCGACGTGTCCATCCGGCTCGGCGTGCTGAACCTGCTGCGCCGGCTCGTGGAGGAGCGCGGAGTCGCCCTGCTGTACGTGACGCACGACATCGCCTCCGCCCGCTACTTCGCCGAGGACACCAGCGTGATGTACGCCGGGCAGCTGGTGGAGGCCGGGCCCAGCGAGACCGTGACGCAGAAGGCCGCCCACCCGTACACGCAGTTGCTCATCGCCTCCGCCCCCGACCCCTCGCGGCCGGACGACGAACGCCCGCGCGACATCGGGCAGCCGCCGAGCCTCATCGACCCGCCGAGCGGCTGCCGGTTCCACCCGCGCTGCCCGTTCGCCATGGACCGCTGCCGCACCGATGCGCCCGCCGCCTTCGCCCTCGACGACGGCCAGTGGGCGAAGTGCTGGCTCTACGCGGACGACGCGGAGGCCGCAGGCAAGCGCGCCGAGAACGCCGCCGCGTACGGGCTCGGCCCCGTGCGCCCCGCCGGGCGCCGCCTCACCACCGGGCCGCACGCGGCCCCCACAGACGCTCCAGCACCAACCGAAACCAAGGGAGACCAGCAATGAATCGCAGAAGGTCCGTGCGCCGCGCCCTCATCGGCGCGACGCTCGCCGCCTCACTCGTCGTACCGCTCGCCGCCTGCTCGTCGAACGGTTCGAATTCGAGCGACGGACTGATCCTCAACGTGGCGAGTCAGTCCGACAGCCTCACCCAGTCCTTCAACCCGTACCTGCCGAACACCGCGCAGGGCGCGACCTACACGAACCAGGGCGCCGGCGGCTTCATCTACGAGCCGCTCGTGCAGATCAACAACGTCGACATCGGCAAGGACATCCCCTGGCTCGCCAAGTCGTGGGAGTGGTCGAACGAGAACAAGACGCTCACCCTGCACCTGCAGACCGGCGTCAAGTGGACCGACGGCCAGAAGTTCTCGGCCGACGACGTCGTCTTCACCTACGACATGCTGAAGAAGTACCCCGCGCTGAACGTCGGCGGGGTCGACTTCGACACCATCACCGCCCCCGACGCCGACACCGTGGTCATGACCTTCACCTCGCCGTCCGAGACGAAGTTCACCTCGCTCGTCGGTGCCGCGATCGTGTCGAAGCACATCTGGTCGAAAGTTGGCGACCCCACCACATACGTCGACAAGAACCCGGTCGGCACCGGCCCGTTCACCCTCGACACCTTCTCGCCGCAGAGCTTCGTGCTCAAGACGAACAAGGACTACTGGCAGGACCCGGCGAAGATCGGCGGCATCCGGTTCATCCCCTACAAGGACAACCAGGGGCAGACCAACGCGCTGGTGCAGGGGCAGGCCGACTGGTCGGGCACCTACATCGCCGACGCCGAGAAGACCTATCTCTCCAAGAGCAAGGACAACCACTACTGGGCGCCCGTCGTGGGCTCGGACGGTCTGATCCCGAACCTGGAGAAGTGGCCGCTCAGCGAC
Organism: Leifsonia aquatica H1aii; assembly: GCF_000633535.1. GTDB lineage: Bacteria > Actinomycetota > Actinomycetes > Actinomycetales > Microbacteriaceae > Leifsonia > Leifsonia aquatica_A. The sequence continues at coordinate 68,980 of NZ_AYMR01000013.1, forward strand.
ATCGCGGTGCGCCGCGCGATCAGCCTCGGGGTGGACCGCGCCCAGGTCGGCGCCGCGACCGACTCCCCGCCGGCCACCAGCCAGACCGGCCTGCCGATGCCGGCCTTCGAGAGCGAGGTCGCCGCGAAGTACAAGGGCCTCGACTTCAAGCAGGACAAGCCGGCCGCCGAGAAGCAGCTGACCGACGCCGGCTACACCAAGGGCTCGGACGGCTACTACGAGAAGGACGGCAAGAAGGTCGAGTTCTCGGTCAGCTTCCCCGCGTCGTACACGGACATCGCGGCCCGCGCCCAGGTGCTCGTCTCGCAGCTGAAGGACATCGGGATCAAGCTCGACATCGACACCACGTCGGTGAACGACATCAACAAGATCACCGCCGACGGCACCTTCCAGTCCACGATCGGCTACCCGGTCGGCCCGGCGCCGCGCGCGTTCAACATCTACGACTCGATGATGAACCCGAACAAGTACTACCCCCTGGGGCAGGCGACGCCGACGTTCGAGAACATCGAGCGCTTCAACGACCCGGTCGCGAAGGAGCTGTTCGCGCAGTACCCGCTCGCGACCACCGACGAGGAGCGCGCGAGCATCCTCGAGAAGCTGCAGGGCATCTGGATCGACCAGCTGCCGATGATCGTGATGTTCTACTGGGGCAACTACGGCGACTGGAGCAGCGCGAAGGTCACCGGCTGGCCCAGTGAGAAGGACCCCTACTTCGCTCCCTACCCCAACCCGGTGGTGGCGCTGAAGCTGAAGCCGGTCTCCTGACCGTCGGGAGCACCAGCTGAGACCGCTCGCGGGCGGGCCGGGACGACCGGCCCGCCCGCGGCACGGACAACGAGAAGACGAGATGAGCCGCAACAGATCCGCACTCGTCGTCGTGAACGGCGACGACATCCACCACGACCTCCTCACCGCCTCGCAGGTGTACCAGCAACTGGGCATCGAGGCCGGCCTCGTGACCCGGCGCGGGATGGGGATGAACCGCTTCGTCGACGCCCGGCCCGAGACGGCCGGGGCCGACACCTACCTGCTCTACACCTCCGGCGGACAGTTCCCGACGGAGCAGCAGGAGGCGCTCGCCGCCGCGGTCGCCGGGGGCAAGGGCCTCGTCGGCGTGCACGGCGCCAACATCCTCGGCTGGTCGGGCGACGGGCTGGATCCGGCGGACCGGCCGATGTTCGACCTGCTCGGCAACCGGTACCTCTCCCACGGGCCGGGCCACCACGAGGGACGGCACACGGTCGAGATCGTCGGGGAGCACCCGATCACCGCGGGGATCGACGACTTCGAGCTCTTCGACGAGTACTACGAGTTCGAGCTCGCCGACGACGACGTGCAGGTGCTGGCCCAGCGCCACCGCGCCGACGGTGTCGTGATCCCCGTGATGTACGCGCGGGAGGTCGGCGCCGGCCGCGTCGTCTACCTGGCGCTCGGCCACGATCTGCGTGCGTGGGGCGAGCCGCCCGTGCGCGAACTGGTGCGGCGCGCGCTGCAGTGGACGGCGGGCGCCCGGTGAGCGCCGCGACGGTGCGCACCGCTGCGCCGATCGCGGTCATGGGCTACACGATCCTGGAGCAGGCACGTGCAGACCTGGAAGGAACGTTCGACCGCGTCGCCGGGATCGGCTACCTCGGGGTCGAGACCTACGGGCTGGTCGAGGAGTACGGCCCGGAGCGCGTGCGTGCCGCCGCCGACGCCGCCGGACTCGCGATCACCAGCGCCCACACGCCGTTCCCCGCCGGGCAGGGCGCGGATCGCCTGCTGGACGCCGCCGAGGCGCTCGGGGCGGACACGCTGGTCTGGTCGATGGAGCGGGAGGAGTTCGACTCTCCCGCCGCCATCGCGGCCGGGGTGCTGCGGGTGAACGAGGCCGCGGAGCGGGCCGCCGCGCGCGGCCTCGCGATCGGCTACCACAACCACTTCGCCGAGTTCGCGAACACGTTCGACGGGCGGCAGGCGTACGACCTCCTGCTCGAGCTGCTCGACCCGCGGGTCGTGATCGAGCTCGACGCCTACTGGGCGCGGATGGGCGGCGCGGATCCCGCCGAGGTGCTGACCCGGCTGGGCGAGCGCGCCCGGCTCGTGCACATCAAGGACGGACCCGCGGTGAGCTACGAGGACGACGTGATGGTGCCGATCGGCGCCGGAGCGATGGACTGGGAGCGCATCCTGACCGCGCCGTCCGGCCTCCGCTGGCACATCGTGGAGCTGGAACGCCTCGCCGTCGACACGTTCGACGCCCTGGAGGAGTCGTACCGTCACCTGGTCGGCTCCGGACTCTCCGAAGGGAGGACCTCATGAGCGGCCGCATCCTGTTGCTCGGCGGCAACGGCATGATCGGCTCGGCGGCCGCGCGCGAGGCCGTCGCCTCCGGCGCCGAACTCACGATCGTCACCCGCTCGGCACCGCGCCGCCCCGTCCCCGAGGGCGCGCGGGTGCTCAACGGCGACGTGCGCGACCCCGCGGCGCTCGCCGCGCTGCTCGGCGACGAGCGCTGGGACGCCGTCGTCAACTGGGTCGCCTTCACTCCGGCCGACCTGGCGGGCCACGTCGAGTACTTCGGGCGACGCACCGGCCAGTACGTGCTCATCTCGACCTGCTCGGTCTTCGGGCGGCCCGTCCCGCTCCTGCCGATCACCGAGTCGAGCCCACGCCGTCAGCCGGTCTTCGGCTACGCGCGCGACAAGATCGCCTGCGAGCTGCTGCTGGAGGAGGCGTACCGCGAGCAGGGCTTCCCGCTCACGATCGTGCGGCCCTTCCACACCTACGACGAGACCACCGTCCCGCTGCTGTCCGGCTGGACGGCCGTGGAGCGGATGCGCTCCGGTGCTCCCGTGCTCGTGCACGGCGACGGCAGCTCGCTGTGGACCCTCATGCATTCCAGCGACTTCGCCCGCGCGTTCGTCCCCCTGCTCGGGGAAGGCCACGCCATCGGCGAGAGCGTGAACGTGGTGAGCGGCGACGTGCTCACCTGGGACCAGATCCACCTGGAGCTGGCCCGCGCCGCCGGGGCACGCGACCCGCTGCTGGTGCACCGGTCGAGCCAGACGATCGCGGAGGAGATCCCGGGCTGGGACGAGGTGCTGGAGCACGACTTCCGGCACACGATGCTGTTCGACACCACGAAGCTGCAGCGACTCGTGCCGGGGTTCGCACCGCAGGTCTCCTTCGCCGAGGGAGCGCGCCGGATCGTACGCCACCACGACGGGCACCCGGAGACCCGCGGCGTCGACGACGAGCTCGCCGCGGCGTTCGACCGTCTCGCTACCCGCTCCGACCGGTCCCGAGTGGTATGAATGAGGCACGCGATCGGCAAGGGGAGGATAGCCACTGTGACGCAGCCGGAGACACTCGGGGGTAACGCGGTCGCCGCCATCCGCCCGGATTATCCCGAGCCCCTGTGGATCCAGGTGATCAACCTGATCACCAACGAGATCGCGACCGGGGTCCTCAAGCCCGGCATGCGGCTGCCGCCGGAGCGCGAGCTCTGCCAGCAGCTCTCGATCTCGCGGGTCACCCTGCGCAAGGCCCTCAGCCAGCTGGTCGAGGACGGCGTGCTCAGCGCCTCCCACGGCCGCGGCTGGTACGTCGCCCAGGCGCCGGCGGTGGGCAAGGACTTCCCGAACAGCCTGGAGTCGTTCACCGAGACGGCGACGCGGATGGGGCTGGAGGCGACCTCGCGCGTGCTGCGCGCCGAGACACGGCCGGCGACCCTCGACGAGGCCGAGGAGCTCGGCGTCGCTCCGGGGACCCCGTTGTTCCACCTGGAGCGGGTGCGGCTGCTCGACGACGTGCCGATCGCCGTCGACGTGACGCGGATCCCCGCGGCGCTGGCACCGTCGCTGGAGACGGTCGACTTCGCGACCGCGTCGTTCTACCAGGCGCTCGCCGACGCCGGGGTCGAGCCGCTGCGCGCGGACGCCACGATCGAGGCGCGCGAGACGACGGCCGTCGTGGCCGAGCACCTCGGGCTGGAGATCGGCAAGCCGGTGCTGGTGATGCGCCAGGTCGCGGTCGACGATCGCGAGCATCCGCTCTTCGTCTCCACCATCACGTACGCCGGCGAGCGCTACCGCCTGCGCACGAACTTCGCCCGCACGCGCTGATTCCCGTCGCGATTTGGACCGAATGACGGCTTTGCGCCGCGCAAACGCGACATTTGGTCCAAATCGTGGGTGAGCCGCTCAGACGGCGCGCGCGAACTCGCGGATGAAGAGGGTCTGCGCGTCGATCATGCGCCGGATCTCCGCGGGGTCGACCGACTCGTCGGAGGCGTGGATGCGCGACTGAGCCGTGTCCTCCGCGCCCCAGAGCACGATCGCGGCACCGGGGGAGACCTTCTTGAGCGATGCCACGAGCGGGATGGACCCTCCGGCGCCGATCGACTCGGCCGGGACGCCGAACGCCTGGCCGAGCGCATCCATCGCCGACGTGATCGCGGGGTGCGACTCGTCGACCCGGAAGGCGTGCCCCACCTTGACCTTCTCGACCTCGACCTCGCAGTTCCAGGGGCGCTGCGAGCGCAGGTGCGCCATCAGGGCCTCCAGCTGCGCGTCGCCGTCGGAGCCGGGCACGATGCGCATCGACAGCTTCGCGGTCACCGAGGGCAACAGGACGTTGGAGGCCTCCGCCGTGTTCGGGAGGTCCATCCCGAGCACCGTGACCGACGGCTTTGCCCAGATGCGGTCGGAGAGCGAGCCGGTGCCGAGGTAGTCGACGCCGGGAAGGATCGCCGATCCGGCGCGATAGGCGGCCTCGTCCATGTCGGCGCCGGGCCAGGAGCCCGCATCCACACCCGGGATCACCGTGTCGCCGTGCTCGTCGTGCAGGGTGTCGAGGATGCGGATCATGGCGGTCATCGCGTCCGGGGCCGCCCCGCCGAATTCGCCCGAGTGGACGGGGTTCGCGAGGGTGCGGACCGTGACGGTGCAGGCGACGTCGCCGCGCAGCGCCGTCGTCAGGGCCGGGCGCCCGGCCTCCTGCGGGCCGAGGTCGGCGATCACGAACGCGTCGGCCGTGAACAGCTCCGGGTTCGCCTCGACGAACTCCTCCAGGTGCGAGATCGTCTCCTCCTCGCCCTCGACGAGGATCTTCACACGGCACGGGCGATCGGGCCCCAGCAGGCGCAGGGTGCCGTAGTGGATCACGAGGCCCGATTTGTCGTCGGCGGCCCCGCGGCCGTAGATCCGGCCGTCGTCCTTGCGGGTCGGCTCGAACGGCTCGGAGCTCCAGCCCTGACTCGCGGGGGCGGGCTGCACGTCGTAGTGCGCGTAGAGAAGCACGGTCGGCGACCCCTCCGGCCCGGGCAGATCGGCGTAGACGCAGGGATAGCCGCCCGGGACGTCGAGCAGACGCACCCCCTCCGCGCCGGCCGACGCGAACAGGTCGACGACGGCCTCACCCATTCGGTGCACCGGCTCGGCGTCGAACCCGGGGAAGGCGATCGAGGGGATGCGCACGAGCGCGTCCAGGCGCTCGAGGACGTCGGGCATGAGGGCGTCGGCTGCGGACTCGGTTTCGGTTTCGGACACGGTGACTCCTTGCGGCTTCGTAGTGCGGGTGGTGCGGGTGACGCGGGTGCTCAGAACGGGACGACGAGCTGGATCAGGAGCCCCGTCACGACGACGGAGACCCACGACACCAGCATGGGGATGGTGAACGAATGCCAGATCGGCACCGGGGTGAGGTGGGTGGTGCCGGTGCGGTCGGTCTCCACCGCCGCGATCTGCGACCCATTGGCCGGGAACAGCCAGACACCGATCAGCGAGGGCCACATCGCGGTCACGACTCCCGGGGCGAGGCCGGCGGCGAGCGCGATCGGGATGAGGGTGTTGGTGGTGGCCGATTGGCTGGTGGTCAGCCCCGCGACGAGGAACAGGGCGACGGCGAGCAGCAGCGGCTGCGCGGTGATGAGCTGGCCGAGCGGCTCGATGATCGTCTTCTGGTTCGCGGAGATGAAGGTGTCCGCCATCCAGGCGATGCCGAACAGGGCGACGGCGGCGACGTATCCGGAGCGCAGCAGCGGCTGCTCGACGACCAGCGACGGCTTCACCTTGCGCACCAGGATGATGACCAGGGCGACCGTGAACATCACCATCTCGATCACCGGGGACATGCCGATCGGCTGGAGGTCGCCGTTCGCGTCCGGGAAGGCGGGGCGCAGCGCCGGGAACAGGCCGAGGGCGACGACCAGGAGGGTGCCCACGATGAAGATCCAGGCGGCCGTCTTGCCGCCTGCGGGCACGGTGTGGTCGACCGGGTCGGTGTCCGCCGCCGCGGCTCGTGCCGCCTTCCCCTTCCCGGTGGCGACGGCGGAGGCGGCGTCGCTCGACGCGGTTCCCGACGACGCCGTCGCCTGCGCATAGCTCGACTCCAGTGCGGCCGGCACCTGGACGGTCCCCGCGTCGACCCGTTTGCGGAACTCGGGGTCGGCGACCAGCTCACGGCCGATCCGCTGCTGCACGAACGACGTCACCACGCAGGCGACGATCGCCGACGGGACCGTGATCAGCAGCACCTGCGGCAGCCCGAACCCCTTGGCCTCGACGAGCACGAGGTAGGCGGCCATCGCCGCGGACACGGGGCTCGCGGTGATCCCGAGCCCGGAGGTCACCGTCGAGGCGGCGAGCGCGCGCTCCGGCCGTTGGCCGTTGCGGTAGGCCGTCTCGTAGATGACCGGTATGAGCGCGAAGAAGATGTTCGAGGTCCCCGACAACACCGTGAACACGAACGCGACCAACGGCGCCACGTACGTCAGCCTCCGCGGGTTGCGCTGGATGATCCGCGACGCGATCGACACCAGGAAGTCGATGCCGCCGGCCGCCTGCATCGCGCTCGACGCCGTGATGACGGCGATGATGATGAAGAACGCGTCCACCGGCGGCGACCCGGGCGGCAGCCGGAACACGAACACCAGGATCGCGGTGCCGACCACGCCCCACAGGCCCAGTCCGATCCCGCCGACGCGCACGCCGAGCACGATCGCGCCGATGACGACGCACGCCTGCAGGATCACGAGAACGACTTCCATGGCGACCTCCCCGGTCTCAGCATGCCGGACGGGGAGGGGCGGGGGAAGGGGTGGCGCGAGCGTTGCCTGCCCCGATGAGCGAGTCGAGCGCACGGCTCTGGGGTGCGATGACAACGGGGAGCGTAGGGAAAGCCTCCGGCAGCGGTGGTAGGTACGTGTACTCCTCACCGCGTGCCGGAGGCCGGTCACTGCGTGTTGACGCTACTTGCCGCGGGTGTCCGACCACCAGAGAGCCACTTTGCCCGGGCTGTTCCCGTAGATCACAGCGTTTCCGTCGGTTTGCATCTCGAACGTGCGGTTGTAGTACGTGCTGCTTCGGGTGTTGGCGTTCCAGAGGGCGGTGTCGCCTCGATAGATCGCGAAGTTGCCGTCACCTTGGAGTACCAGCCGAGTTGCGCCGAGCCCATAGGTGCGCGACTGCCAGAGAGCGGTGCTGCCCCGATAGACGACGAAGTTCCCGTCGCTCTGGAAGATCGCCTGATACTTGTAGTCGGTCGAGTAGACGCACCACGACCCCGGTGCGTAGGAGAAGTTGCCCCCGCCGAGACCCCACGGGGCGACTCCGACGTTGCAGAGTGGAGACGGCGCTGCTTCGGCGCTGGTGGATGTGGCTACTCCGCTCAGGCCGATACCGCCGATTGCGACTGCGACAGCCACCGCTCCGCGCAGGAACTTGTTCCTCATTGTGATTCTCACTTCATCTCCAGGTTTCTGATAACAAGTGACGAAAATGACACTATCCCATGCATGGAATCTATGCCTCTGATATTCCAATCCCGTCAATCGGAGTACCGGCCCGGCGGACGCCGACTACGCCTTTCACGAGATGTCGTCGGCCAGCACCTCGTGGGCGCCTGAGGCGATTATGGCCAGAGCGGACCGGGCACGAGGGTCGAGCTTCGAGTTCGGTAAGGCGCCCATCACCTCCGTGTCGATGATTGCGGCGTGCATCGCGGTCACCTCGGTGTCGCGGGCGGCTGCGTACACCTTCTTCGCCCCGAGCTCCACGAGGGCGTCCACGAACGCCGCACCCAACCCTCGGTTCGCACCCGTGACGAGCACGGTCATGTCGTCGTAGACGTCTCTCATCTCAGCCTCCTCAGCTCTGCGTCGATGACGACGTCGGCCGCTGTCAGGGCGCTTGCGTGGCGCTTACACGGCGCTGTCGCACGAGGAGGCGGCCCCTTCACACCGTCGCCAGCAGTTCCTGCACCGCCGCGTCGTCGGCCCACGCGCGCGCCCAGTGCCGTCCGTCCGCGGGCCCCGGGTCCGCCTCGGTGATCAGGACGTCCGGTGCCTGGCGGTATCGCTCCGGGTCGATCACGAACGGCTCCGAGTGCGGGTCAGGTGCGGCGCGCACCAGCAGCTGGGTGTACGGGTGGATGGGGTCGAGGATGACCGCGCTCGACGGGCCGCGCTCGACCACGCGGCCGTGGCGCATCACGACGATCTGGGTGGAGAAGTGGCGGGCGGTGGCGAGGTCGTGGGTGATGTAGAGCACGGCCAGATTGCGTTCGCGCTTGAGGTCGTCGAGCAGCTGCAGGATCTCCAGGCGGATGGAGACGTCGAGCATCGAGACCGGCTCGTCGGCGATGAGGACCTCAGGTCGCGGGGCGAGGGCGCGCGCGATGGCGATGCGCTGGCGCTGGCCGCCGGAGAGCTCGTGCGGGTACTTGGCGAGGATCTCCTCCGCCGGTCCCAGGTTCACCGAGTCGAGCAGGCGGTGCAGCTCGCGCTCCTCCTCGGCCTTGGTGCGGACGATGCCGTGGATGCGCAGAGGGCGCGCGAGCTGGTGGCGGATCGGCAGCGACGGGTTGAGCGACGAGAACGGGTCCTGGAAGACCATCTGCACGCGTTTGCGGTACGCCTTCGTGGCCCGGCGGCCCTGGGCGATGCGCTCGCCGTCGAGGGTGATGTCGCCGGCGGTCGGCTCGACCAGGCGGATGAGCATCTTGGCGATGGTGGACTTGCCGCTGCCGGACTCGCCGACCAGGGCGACCGACTCGCCGGGCCGCACGAGCAGCGAGACGTCGTCGACGGCGCGGAGGGTCGCGCCGCGCAGGCCGGTGCCGCGGATCTGGTAGTTCTTGCTCAGGTGCAGGGCTTCGAGCGTGGTCACGCGCGCGCCTCCTCTCGTGCGGCGCCGGCGGCGGGCGCGGGAGCGCCCGGACCGCGGTCGACGTAGCGGGTGCCGGTGATCGGGGTGTCGCCTCGGAGGCTGGGAAACGAGCTCAGCAGGTGCCGGGTGTAGTCGTGGCCCGCGCCGGCCAGCAGCGCCTCGGGGGCGTTCTCCTCCACCAGGCGGCCGGAGAGCATGACGCCCACCCGGTCGCTGATCTCCAGCAGCAGTCCGAGGTCGTGGGTGATGAAGAGCACGGCGAAGCCGAACTCGCTGCGCAGCCGGTCGATCTCCTCCAGGATGTTGCGCTGCACCACCACGTCGAGGGCGGTGGTGGGCTCGTCCATGATGATCAGGCGGGGCCGAAGGGCGAGGGCCATGGCGATCATGACCCGCTGCCGCATCCCGCCGCTCAGCTCGTGCGGGTAGCTGCGCAGCCGGTCGACGGGGATCCCGACGGTGCGCAGGAGCTCGGCCGCCCGCTCCCTCCGCTGCGCGCGGTTCAGGCCGGCCCGGTGGTCGACGAAGACGTCCTCGATCTGCGGTCCGATCCGGTGCACCGGGTTGAGCGCGTTCATCGCGCCCTGGAACACCATCGAGATCTCCTGCCAGCGGAAGGCGCGCAGCTCGCGGCCGTCGAGGCCGAGGACGTCGGTCGTCCCGCCGTCCTCGCGGCGCCACTCGATGGAACCGCCGCTGATCTCGGCGGGGGACTGCAGCAGCCGGGTGATCGCGTAGGCGAGGGTGGACTTGCCGCAGCCGGACTCGCCGGCCAGTCCGACGATCTCGCCGGGATGGATGTCGAGGGAGACGCCGTCGACGGCGCGCACCGGTCGATCGGTGGCGTAGTCGACGGTCAGGTCGCGGATGCGCAGCAGCGGCTCGCTCATGCGGCGGCTCCCTTCGGCTGGGACGGGCGGGTCGGCTGGGACGGGCGGGACGACCGCGAGCGCTTCGCGATGGCGGCGGTGCGCAGGCGCGGGTTGATGCGCTCGTCGATGGAGAAGTTGATCAGGCCGAGCGCGGCGCCGAGGATGGCGATGCAGAGGCCCGGCGGGACGAACCACCACCACGCGCCGAGTGTGATCGCCTGCGCGTTCTGGGCGAAGAAGAGGATGCTGCCCCAGCTCTTGCCTCCCGGGGCGCCGAGCCCGAGGAAGGAGAGCCCGGCCTCGGCGAGGATGGCGCCGAGCGCGCCGAACACGAACTGCGACGCGATGATCGGCATGAGGTTCGGCAGGATCTCCCGCAGCATGATGCGCCAATTGGACTCACTGGCGACGCGCGCCGCGTCCACGTAGTCCCGCGAGCGGACCGACAGCGTCTGCGCCCGTAGCACGCGGGCGGCGCCGGCCCAGGAGACGAGGGCGATGACGACCGCGATGACGACGATGTCCCGCGACTCGACGTAGTCCGTGATGATGATCAGCAGCGGCAGGCCCGGGATCACGAGGAAGACGTTGCTGACCAGGGAGGACGCGTTGTCCCAGAAGCCGCCGAGGAAGGCCCCGCCGACGCCGAAGATCATCGAGAGGATGACGGTGATCGCGCCGGCGACGACGCCGATCACGACCGATCCGGTGGTGCCGGCGATGACCTGGCCGAAGACGTCCTGGCCGATGTTGGTCGTCCCGAACCAGTGGTCGGCGCTCGGCGGCTGCAGGCCGACCGGGCTGGACTGGTTCGGGTTCGGGACCAGGAAGGGCGCCACGATCGCGACGATCGCGAAGAAGGCGCACACCGTGATCCCGACCCAGAACTTCCAGCCGCGGTAGGTGCGCCGGCGGTTCGTCGCGCGACCGGTGGCGCGGAAGAAGCCGGTGCGCGGGGGCCCGGCGTCGGGCTCGGAGCCCGAGAGGTCGGGGTCGGCGAGTTCTTGCTGCGTGAAGCTCATGATGCTCTCCTAGTTCGCCAGCCGGGTGCGCGGATCGATGAAGCCGTAGACGAGGTCGACGACGAGGTTCGCGCCCAGCACGGCGAGGGTGATGATGAGGAACAGGGCCTGCATCAGCGGGTAGTCGTTGTTCTGCACCGCGGTCAGCAGGGTGAAGCCGACGCCGGGGTAGCCGAAGACGCTCTCGGTGACCACCGAGCCGTTGACGATGAAGCCGAGCGACATCGCGAACCCGGCCACCGACGGCAGCAGGGCGTTGCGCATCGCGTACGAGCCGAAGACGCGGGTCGGCCGCAGGCCCTTGGCGCGGGCGGTGACCACGTAGTCCTCGGCCATCGTCGACACCATCATGTTGCGGGTGCCGAGCAGCTGGCCGGAGACGGACGCGAGGATGATCGTGATCGCCGGCAGAAGGCCGTAGAGCACCACCGAGCCGATGAACTCGGGCGTGAACCCGGGCATGATGTTCAGGTCGTAGCCGCCGCTCACGGGGAACCAGTGCAGGATCGACCCGAAGACGTAGACGAGCACGAGGGCGAGCCAGAAGTAGGGGATCGCCGAGAAGAAGGTGGAGGCCGGCAGCAGCCCGTCGGTCCAGGTGCCGCGGCGCCAGCCGAGCCAGGAGCCGAAGACGATGCCGATCAGGTAGCTGATGACGGTGGCCAGTCCCACCAGGCCGACGGTCCAGGGCAGCGCCTGCATGACGACGTCGATCGCGGGAGTGGGGTAGTAGCTCACCGAGAGGCCGAAGTTGCCGGTGAAGATGTTGTGCAGGTACTGGCCGTACTGCACGATCAGGGGGTCGTGCGAGACGCCGAACTGCAGCTCGAGCGCATGCCTCGCCTCGGGTGGCATGGGGGCGACGCCCTGGGTCTTGGCCAGGATGACATCCACCGGGCTGCCCTTGACGAGCCGGGGCAGCAGGAAGTTGAGGGTGATCGCGATCCAGCCCGCGATCAGGTAGAAGCCGATCTTGTTGAGGTAGTAGCGCATTGTTCGCGTCCCGGCGGGTCGGGGCGCGCGGCGGCCGGTGGGGCCGCCGCGCGCCGGTGGTTCACTTGACGGGCTTCAGCGACTTGGCGACGTAGCCGATGTTGCCGGACAGCCAGTTGGAGGGCGTGGCCCAGAGGTTGTCCGTGGTCGGCATCCCGGTGAAGTACTGGTCGCGGTACGTGGTGACCGCGCCGTTCTGGCTCAGGATGATGTACGGCTGGTTCTCGGCGAAGTAGGTGCCGAGGGCCTGGTACGCGCTGGTCAGCTTCGCCGGGTCGTTCGTCCCGCCCGCCTCGGCGATCAGGCCGTCGACCGTCGGGTCGTCGAACCGCACGAAGTTGGCGTTCGCGGGCTTGCCGATCGGGGCGCTCTTGGCGGAGTCCAGGCTGTCGCTGAACTGCTGGAACGGGTTGGGGCCGGTCGGGATGCGGTCGTCGAGCAGGTCGAAGGTGCCGTTCTGCCGGGCGGTGGAGTACGCGCCGAGCGAGAGCTCCTCCGGTGTCGCCGTCACGCCGATCTTCGCGAAGTCCTGCACCAGCAGCTGGTTGGCGGTGATCGTGTCGGTGTAGCCCGTGACCGTGCTGATCTTGAAGGCGACCGGCTGGCCGTCCTTCCCGAGCAGCTTGCCGGAGCCGTCGTAGCTGTAGCCGGCGCCGGTCAGGATCTTCTTCGCCTTGTCGACGTCCTGGCCGAGCGTCTTGCCCTTGTAGTCGGCGGGGATGTAGGCCTCGTCGCGGGGCTGGAGGAGGCTGGTCGGGTTGGCCGGGGTGTCCGTGCCGCCGAAGGCCTGCTTGATGATCGCGTCGCGGTCGATGGAGAGGCTGAGCGCCTGACGGAACGCCAGGTCGTTGAACGGCGCCTTGCTGAGGTTGGGCATCAGCACCTTGATGTCCGCCGGGATCGACGTGTACTTGTTGTACTTCGGGTCCTTGTCGACGAACGACTTCTGCACGTCCTGCAGCGCGATGCCGGCCCAGTCGATCTGCCCGGCGTTGAGCGAGTTGAGGGCGGCGGCGTTGCCGGTCGATGTGACCAGGCGGATGCCGGGGATGGCCGGCTGGCCCTCCTGGTAGTAGTCCTTGTTGGCCGTCAGCGTCACCGACTGCGGGGTGAACTGGCCGAAGTCGAACGCACCGGTGCCGATGGGCTTCTGGTTGGTGGTCTTGGTCGGGTCCGGGATGCTCTTCCAGATGTGCTCGGGCACGATGAACGTCAGCCCGAGCAGGCGGTACTCGTTCGGGTAGTCCGGCTGGGTGAGGGTGATGTCGACGTGGGTGTCGTCCACGGCCTTCGCGTCGGCGATCTTGAGGCCGTAGAGGTTGAGCTCCGGCTTCTCCTTCAGCAGCGTGTAGGTGTAGGCGACGTCGGCGGCGGTGAAGGGCTTGCCGTCCTGCCATTTCACTCCGCTGCGCAGGGTGACGGAGTAGGTGAGGCCGTCGGGGGAGACGGTGTACTCGGTGCCGAGCCAGGGCTGCGGCTTCTCGTTCTTGGCGGAGTTGAAGTAGAAGAGGGGCTCGTAGATCGCCCCGAGCACGGCGCCGTTGGCGCCGTAGGCGACATCGGAGACGAACGGGTTGAAGTTGTCGGTCAGGTTGCCGGGGTTGCCGGAGTAGACGTTGAGGTAGCGAGCGCTCGAGCTGCTGCTTCCGCTGCCGGAGCAGCCCGTCACGGCGAGCGTCGTCGCCGCCAGGATCGCGAGAGCCGCAGCCACTCGCATCTTCATCGACTTGCGTGGTCGCACTGCATTTCTCCTCGGTGTTCGGGGAATGGATTGAGCGAGAGCATACATAGCGGTCCATAGAGGTAGCAAGAGGTATTTTGTTACGGAAAGATTTCCGGGATTGATATAGACCAAATGCGTACCACATGGCTACTATGACAAACACCCACCGCCCACAGGAGGAAATGTGATTCGAGTCGGTCTTCTCGGTTCCGGTTTCATCGCCGACACCTACGCGGACGCCATGCAGGACGTCCGCGGCGCCGAGATCGTCGCCACCTACTCCCGCGATCTCGGCCGCGCCGAGGCATTCGCGGAGAAGTGGGGCCCCATCGCCCGCCAGTACGACGACATGGCGGCGCTCTGCGCCGACCCCGAGATCGACCTCGTCGTCATCGCCCTCCCCAACGAGGCGCACGTGGAGGCCGTGCGGATCGCCGCCGCGGCCGGCAAGGGCATCGTCTGCACCAAACCGCTCGCCCGCACGGGCGCCGAAGCGGCCGAGATCGTGCGCATCGTGCGCGAGGCGGGCGTCTGGCACGGCTACGCCGAGAGCTCGGTGTTCTCGCCCAACATCGCCAAGGCCCACCAGATGGTCACCGCCGGCGCGATCGGCGAACCGCTGACCATGCGCGCCCGCGAGGCGCACTCCGGCCCGCACGCGCCGCACTTCTGGGACGCGGAGACCGCCGGAGGCGGCGCCCTGCTCGACATGGGCTGCCACACGGTGGAGTCGGCCCGGCACTTCTTCGGCAAGGACAACCCCGTCACCGAGGTCTTCGCCTGGGGCGCGACGATGGTCCACTCCGACAAGACCACCGGCGAGGACACCGCGATCGCCCTGCTGAAGTTCGCGGGCGGTCAGCTCGCCCAGATCGAGTCGTCGTGGATCGAGAAGGGCGGCATGCAGCTGCGCCACGAGCTCGTCGGCACCGCGGGCCGCCTGGTCACCGACACCTCCCACACCCCGGTCTGGGGTTTCATCGAGAACCCCGCCGGCTACCTGGTCGAGAAGGCGGACGCCGAGACGGGCTGGGTCTACCCGGTGCCCGAAGAGGCCAGGGCCTACGGTTTCAGTCAGGAGATGCGCCACTTCGTCGAGCGGTTCGCCGCCGGCGAGGCCCCGGACGAGACCTTCGACGACGGCTTCGTCGTCAACTGCATCCTCGACGCCTGCTACACCTCGATGCGCACCGGGGTCTGGGAGACCGTGAGCCTCGACCGATGACGCAGACGCCCGAAGCGGCACCGCTCGGCATCGGCCAGGCGAGCGTGCGCACCGACTACCCCGACCCGCTCTGGGTGCAGGCGGCCGACTCGCTCCGCGCGCGGATCGACGGCGGCGAGCTGCGCGCCGGCAGCAGGCTCCCTCCCGAGCGCGAGCTCTGCCGGCTGCTCGGCATCAGCCGGGTCACGCTGCGCAAGGCGCTGCAGTCGCTGGTCGAGGACGGCGCGCTCGCCCCGTCGCACGGACGCGGCTGGTACGTCTCCGGTGCAGGCGACACCCGGAACGAGTGGCCCAACAGCCTCGAGTCCTTCAGCGAGACCGCCGAGCGGATGGGGCTCGACGCCACCTCGCGGGTGCTGCAGGCGAGCATCGCCCCCTCGACGATCGACGACGCCGAACTGCTCGGCATCGCGCCCGGGCTGCCGCTCTTCCGGCTGGGCCGGGTGCGGATGCTCGGCGGCGTGCCGATCGCCCTGGACTGGGCCCTCATCCCCGCGGCCTTGCTCCCCGACGCCGACCGGCACGACTTCGAGATCGACTCCCTCTACGAGGCCCTCACCGCGGCGGGCAACGAGCTCGCCAACGCCGAGACCACGATCGAGGCGCGGGAGGCCGGAACCGACATCGCCGACCAGCTCGGCGTGGAGGCCGGAACGCCCACCCTCGTCATGCACCAGGTGGTGCGCAATCGCGCCGAGCGCGCCGTGCTCGCCTCCACCGTGCAGTACGCGGGCGACCGCTACCGGCTGCGCACCTACTTCGCCCGTCACAACCGATCGGAGACTCCGTGACCGACACCGCCACGACCGCGACCGCCACCGTCGCCGCCGCGCTCGCCTCTCTCCGCCCGGAGGAGGTCGCCGCCTCCCGCGCCGTCCTCAAGCGCGCGGGCCTGCTCGGACCCGACACGCATGTCGCGTACTTCGGCCTGCTCGAGCAGGACAAGCGCACGCTGCTCGCCGCGGGCGCCGTGCCCGAGGCCCGCCGGTTCCGCGCGATGCTGGTCGACCTCGCGTCCGGCGCCTCCCACGACGTCGTGGTCTGCCCGGCCGAGGACCGCGTCGTGTCCGCCGTCGAGCTCGACCCCGCCGACGGTCAGGTGCCCGTCGTGCTCGCCGAGTTCGGCCTGGTCGAGGAGGTCGTGCACCAGGACGAGCGCTGGCTCGCCGCGATGGCCAAGCGCGGCCTCACCGACCTCTCGACGCTGCGCGTGAACCCGCTCTCCGCCGGGGTGCTCGCGCCGGAGGAGGCCGGTCGCCGCATCCAGCGCTGCTTCACCTTCGTGCAGAAGACGCCGGACGACCTCGGCTGGGCGCACCCCGTGGACGGCATCACCGTGATGGTCGACGTCGTCACCCGCGAGGTGCTCGACGTGATCGACTACGTCGAGTTCCCGGTGCCGCAGGAGGACGGCAACTTCCACCTCCCGGAGTGGGTGGGCAAGCCGCCGCGCGCGGGGCTGAAGCCGATCGAGATCACCCAGCCGGAGGGGCCGAGCTTCACCATCGACGACGACGGTGTGCTCTCGTGGGCGGGCTGGCAGCTCCAGGTGTCGTTCGACCAGCGTGAAGGCCTCGTCTTCCACAACGTCTCGATCGACGACGACGGGGTGCAGCGCCCGGTGCTCTACCGCGCCTCCATCGCCGAGATGATGGTGCCGTACGGCGACCCGAGCCCGCAGCGCTGGTTCCAGAACTTCTTCGACTGCGGCGAGTACCTGCTCGGCGGCTTCGCGAACTCGCTGGAGCTGGGCTGCGACTGCGTCGGCGACATCACCTACCTGGATGCGACGCTGGCCGACAACGCCGGCAACGTGCGGGTCATCCCGCAGGCCATCTGCATCCACGAGGAGGACACCGGGATCCTCTGGAAGCACTTCGACAACTGGAACGGCTCCAGCGACTCGCGGCGCAACCGCCGTCTGGTCGTGAGCTTCTTCGTCACGGTGG
Organism: Leifsonia aquatica H1aii; assembly: GCF_000633535.1. Classification (GTDB taxonomy): domain Bacteria; phylum Actinomycetota; class Actinomycetes; order Actinomycetales; family Microbacteriaceae; genus Leifsonia; species Leifsonia aquatica_A. The sequence goes on from NZ_AYMR01000013.1 coordinate 85,916, forward strand.
GCAACTACGACTACGGCTTCTACTGGTACTTCTCGCTCGACGGAGCGATCGAGCTGGAGGTGAAGGCGACCGGTGTCGTGTTCACGTCGGCCTATCCGGGGCCGGGCTACGCCTATGCCTCCGAACTCGCGCCGGGCCTGGGCGCCCCGTACCACCAGCACCTCTTCTCGGCCCGCCTCGACATGATGGTCGACGGCGCGCAAAACAACGTGGACGAGCTGGAGGCGACCCTCGTGCCCCGAGGCCCGGCCAATCCGACCGGCACGGGGATCACCCAGACCGTCACCCGGCTGCGCACCGAGAAGGAGGCGCAACGGATGGCCGACAACGCCCGCGGGCGGGTCTGGCTGGTCTCGAACCCGCACAAGCAGAACCGGCTCGGCCGCGACGTGGGCTACGTGCTCTTCCCCGAAGGGCAGCCCGCGCTGCTGGCGGACGAGGAGTCCGACATCCACGCTCGCGCCACCTACTCGGCCAAGCACCTCTGGGTGACGCCGTACGAGCCCGCCGAGCTGTACCCCGCCGGCGACTTCGTGAACATGCACCCGGGAGGCGCGGGTCTGCCCGCCTGGACCGCCGCCGATCGCTCGGTCGAGGACGCGGACGTGGTGCTCTGGCACACCTTCGGCCTGACCCACTTCCCGCGCATCGAGGACTGGCCGATCATGCCCGTCGACTCGGCCGGCTTCGTGCTGAAGCCGCACGGGTTCTTCGGGGCGAACCCGACGATGGACATCCCGGAGTCGGTGAGCGACCACTGCGCACCGGGCGGCCACGCGGGACACGCGGGCCACCACGACGACCATGCGGGACACCACGACGGGCACGACGGCCACCACGCCGCCGTCGGCCACGAGGACGAAGGGCACGGAGCATGAGCCTCGGCATCCAGCTGTACAGCGTCCGCGACGACATCGGCCCCGAGGCGCTTCCGGCCACCCTGACGCGGCTGGCGGGCCTCGGCTTCACCCATGCCGAGCCGTACGACATCCTGAGCGACACCGAAGGGCTGAACGCCGCCCTCGACACCGCCGGGCTGCGCGCCGACACCGCCCACGCCAAGATCACCGAGCTCGACCACGTGCAGGTGCTCGATGCGGCGGAGCGGCTGGGGATCGGCACCGTGATCGTGCCGTTCGTGCCGCCCGCCAGCATCGCCGAGCGGTCGGGCGTGCTCGCCCTGGCCGACGCGATCAACGCGCTGGTGCCGGTGGCCGCCGACCGGGGCGTCCGCCTCGGCTACCACAACCACGACTTCGAGTTCGCGCAGCGCATCGGCGAGAGCACGGCCTACGACGTGCTGGTCGACGCCCTCGACCCGGCCGTGGTGCTGGAGCTCGACACCTACTGGGCCGCCGTCGGCGGCGAGGACGTGCGCACCCTCATCCCGAGGCTCGGCGACCGGGTGCGATTCCTGCACGTGAAGGAGGACGACACGAATCCGTTCGACGTCGCCGAAGCGGTCGCCCTCGCGGCCTCCCTCGAGCTGCCGGTCGTCGAGGTCGTCGTGCACGAGGGGGACGTGTTCCCGCTGATCGAGCACAATGCCGCCTACTTCACCGGACTGGTGCGCGCATGACCGCCGTGTCGGCCCCGACCGGCGTCGGCATCATCGGTGCGGGCAACATCTCGGACGAGTACCTGCGGTCGCTCGCCCAGTACCCCGACGTGCATGTGGTGGCCATCGCCGACCTCGACCTCGAACGGGCGCGCGCCCAAGCGGAGCGCTTCGGAGTCCCCGCCGCCGTCACGGTGGACGAGCTGCTCGGCCGGGACGACGTGGAGATCGTGGTCAACCTGACCATTCCCGCGGCGCACGCCGAGGTCGCGCTCGCGGCCATCGCCGCAGGCAAGCACGTCTGGGGCGAGAAGCCGCTGACGCTGGACCTGGCGAGCGCACGCGCCGTGCTCGACGCGGCCGCCGCAGCCGGGGTCGTGGTCGCCAACGCGCCGGACACGATCCTCGGCGAGGGCATCCAGAACTCCCACCGCCTTCTGGCGGACGGTGCGATCGGCGTGCCCCGCACGCTGCTCACGCTGATGCAGGGTCCCGGCCCGGACTCGTGGCACCCGCGCCCGCAGTTCCTCTTCGCCCGCGGCGCGGGCCCGCTGTTCGACATCGGCCCCTACTACGTCAGCACGATGATCCAGCTGCTCGGCCCGATCGCCTCGGTGGAGGCGGTGGGCCAGCGGCCCCGAGCCGAGCGCGTCGTCGGCTCCGGTCCCGATGCGGGCACCCGCTTCCCGGTCGAGGTCGACACCCATCTCAGCGTGCTGACCCGGTTCGCCTCCGGGGTCGTCGGCACCTCGGTCTACAGCTTCGATTCGCCGCGGCGCCGTCAGACGTTCGAGATCACGGGCGCCGACGGCGTGCTGGAGGTGCCGGTCAGCGGTTTCGACGGCGCCACGCGCGTGCTCGCGGGCGACGACCGCGACACCGAGTGGGTCGACGTTCCTCCGCCCGGCGTGCACCGCGAACGTGGTGTCGGCGTGCTCGAACTCGCCCGTGCCCTGCGCGCGGGCCGGCCACCGCGCGCCTCGGGGGAGCTCGCGCTGCATGCGCTGGAGGTCATGCTCGCGATCGAGCACTCGGCCGGCACCGGCGCCGCCGTCGCGATCGACAGCACCGCCCCCGTGGTGGAACCGCTGCCGGCCGACTGGGATCCGACGGCGGCGACGCCCGGCGGGTCCGCACCATCCACGCCGGCGGAAGGCCGCACGGCACCAGCTAGGGGAGTCCGATGAACGGGTACATCACTTTCGCGTCCGCCCGGGCGACGCAGGCCGAGGAGCTCGGTCGCGCGATCCCGCTGATCGCCGACCAGATCGCGGCTCGTGCCGCGCTCGGCCAGCTCAGCGGGCCGGGGCCGATCTTCGTCGGCATCGGCGCGAGCCTGGCGGCCGCCTGCGCGCCGGTCTGGGCGCTCCGGTCGCGCGGCATCCACTCGTGGCGGCTGGGCGCCGGCGACTACCCGCTCCCCTTCCCGCGGAGCGTCCACCCGATCGTGGGCATCTCGCAGAGTGGCCGCAGTGCGGAGACGCTCGCGGTGCTGGAGTCGGTTCCGGAGGAACTGCGGTTCGCCGTCGTCAACAGCGAGCCGTCGCCGATCGGACGGATCGCGTCCACGCTGTCGCTGGGCAACCTCGCCGACAGCTACGCGTCGACGCTGGGTTACACCGCCACGATCGCCGCGCTCGGCATGTTCGCCGACAGCTGGGAGGGCGGTGCGCCGGACGCCGGCTGGCACCGTCTCGCGGAGACGTTCGCCGACGCCGAGGAGCGGCTCGCGGCGCCGGTCGCCGCGCTCGCGGAGCTCTTCGCGTCCGTCTCGTCGAGCGACTTCGTCGGCGCCGGCCCTGCGGTCGGCTCGGCCGAGGCGGGCGCGTTGCTCTTCCGCGAGGTCGCGCGCATCCCCGCCACCGGCATGAGCACGCGCCAGTACCTGCACGGCTCGATGGAGTCGGCCGGGGACGGCGTGCATGTGGTCTTCGGGGACAGCCGCGAACTCGACCTCGCGACCACGCTGGCCGACGCCGGCCACCACGTCATCCTCATCACCGGCGAGCAGATCACCGGCTCCCGCACGCTGCACCCGGTGCGGCTGCCCAAGCTGCCCGCGCCTCAGCGGGCGATCCTGGAGGCGCTGGTGGTGCAGCTGCTCGTGGGCGCGGTCGCCGATGTGCGCGGCGTGGACATCGAGGAGTTCGTCTTCCACAACGCCGACACCAAGGTCCCGGCGGACGCGGGAGGGGTCGCGTGACGGCTGGAGATGCGGCCGCGGCTGCGGCTGAAGTGATCGTGGGCTTGGATGCGCCTGCTGGTCGCTGTCACCATGCGGGAGGGGTCGCGTGAGGGCTGGAGGAATGGCTGCGGCCGAACTGATCGTGGGCTTGGATGCCGGTGGCACCAAGCTCGGCGTGCGCGCGGAGGCCCTCGATGGCTCGCGCGTCGTCGACGTCGCCCTGCCGGCGGAGGAATGGAGCGCTTCGCCGGCGGGCGATGCCGCTCGGTGGTTGCACGAGCGCATCCTGCGCGTGCTCCCCGAGGGGACGACCGTCGCCGCTCTCGGGGTGGGGGCCCAAGGCCTCGACACCGTCGAGCACGCCCGAGAGCTGCGGGAGGCGCTGGGCGGTCTCGGCTACCGTGCAGCGGTGGCCAACGACGCCGAACTGCTCGTGCCGGCGGCCGGTCTGCCGTCGGGCATCGGTGTGATCGCCGGGACCGGTTCGATCGCCGTCGGGTCGGATGCCGAGGGCCGGACGCTGTTCGCCGGCGGGTGGGGCTGGGTCATCGGCGACGAGGGCGGCGCTCCCGCCGTCGTGCGCGAGGCGACCATCGCCGCCCTGCGTGCCGAGGACGAGGGCGCGGGCGACGACGGCCTGCTCTCCGCGCTCCTGGAGGCGTTCGCCGTCTCCTCCGCCCCGGCGCTCGCACGCGCCGTGAACGACGAGCCGACGCCGGAGAACTGGGGGCCGCGCGCGGTCGCCGTGTTCGCGGCGGCGGACGCGGGCTCGGCGCTCGCCACCGGCGTCGTCGAACGCGCTGCGGGAAGCCTCGCAGAGCTGGTCGGGCGGCTCCTCGCTCGCGGCGCGACCGGGCGCGACGTGGTCGTCGCCGGCAGCGTCTTCGCCCACCAGCCGCGGCTGCTCGCGGCGTTCCGGGACGCGTTGGAGGGTGCGCATCCCGGACTCTCCGTCGTGCCGCTCCGGGATGCGCCGGTCGCCGGCGCCGTCGCACTCGCCCGTCGCCTGGTGGTCTGAGCCACCGGGCCTCCCGCGCGGTCCGCAGCCCACCGCGGGACCACCGAACCACCCGCTCCACCGAACCACCCGTACCACCGCCTCACGCAGAACAAAGGAGTCAGCACATGGCCATCGCCACCGTCAATCCCGCCACCGGCGAGACCCTCAAGACGTTCGAGCCGCACACGCCGGAGCAGCTGGAGGGCATCCTCGCGGCCGCCGAGGCCGCGTACCGCGGGCTGGGCGCGACCACCTTCGAGCAGCGCGCGGCGTGGATGCACGCCGCCGCCGACCTGCTCGACGCCGAGCTCGACGAGGTCTCCGCCCTGGTCACGACCGAGATGGGCAAGACCATCGGCACCGCGAAGTACGAGGTGGCCAAGTCGGCCAGGGGGATGCGTTGGTACGCCGACCACGCCGCCGAGTACCTCGCCGACGAGCACCCGGTCGCGGCGGGCGACGTCGGCGCCTCCGCGGTCGCCGTGCGCTACCAGCCGATCGGCACCGTGCTCGCGGTGATGCCGTGGAACTACCCGTTCTGGCAGGTCATCCGGTTCGCCGCGCCCGCGCTGATGGCGGGCAACACCGGCATCCTGAAGCACGCTTCCAGCGTCCCGCAGAGCGCCCTCTACCTCGGGTCCCTGTTCGAGCGCGCCGGCTTCCCGGCGGGCGCGTTCCAGACGGTGCTGGTCGAGGGCGGAGCGGTCGCACCGCTGATCGACGACCGCCGGATCCGCGCCGTCACCCTGACCGGGTCGGTTGGGGCCGGGTCGGCCGTGGCCGAGGCCGCGGGACGCAACATCAAGAAGTCCGTGCTGGAGCTGGGCGGAACGGATGTCTTCGTCGTCATGCCGAGCGCCGACGTCGCGGCTGCGGCGACGGCGGGGGTGAACGCACGGGTGCAGAACTCCGGCCAGAGCTGCATCGCCGCCAAGCGCTACTACGTGCACACCGACGTCTACGCCGCCTTCGAGGAGGCGTTCGTCGCCGGGATGCGCGCCCAGGTGACCGGCGACCCGTTCGACGAGGCCACCTCGTTCGGCCCGCTCGCCACCGAGCAGGTGCGTCGTGACACGCAGGAGCTGGTCGCCGATGCGATCGCCAAGGGGGCGACCGTGCTGGCCGGCGGAGTGCTGCCGGACGGCCCCGGCTGGTTCTACCCGGCCACCGTGCTCCGCGACGTCACGCCCGAGATGCGGATCTACCGCGAGGAGTGCTTCGGGCCTGTGGCCTGCCTCTACGAGGTGGCCTCGGCCCAGGAGGCGGTGGAGCGGTCGAACGACTCGGACTTCGGGCTGAGCTCGAGCGTGTGGACGAGGGACGACGCGGAGGCGGACTTCTTCCAGCAGGGCATCGAGGCCGGAGGCGTGTTCGTCAACGGGCTCACCGCCTCCTTCCCGCAGCTGCCGTTCGGCGGGGTGAAGGACTCCGGCTACGGCCGCGAGCTCTCCGCCCTCGGCATCCGCGAGTTCACCAACATCAAGACCGTCTGGCGCGCGTGAGCGCCGCCGGGGCCGTGCCGGGCGTCCGTCCTTTCGGGGAGCGGACGTCGCGGCACGGCCTCGCCGTCGCGCTCGCGCACGAGGTCCCTCCCGCCGCTCTGATGGTGTTGGCGTGCCTGGCCGGCAGCCCGGCGGCACTCTGCGCTGCGGCGGTTGGGCTCGCGCTGCTCTCGATCGCGTACGCGCGCGCGGCGCGGACGTCCGCGTTCGCGCGCGAGCACCTCGCGGACCTCTGGGCGATGCTTCTGGTGATGGTGGGAGCCGCGTTCACCGGGGCCGGGGCCGTCGCCGGGGCCGGCGGGGGCGCTGTGCGTGGGGCCACCGCCCGCGACGCCGATCCCGTCTCCCACCACCATCTCGCCGTCGCCGCTGCTCCGCTCGCGATCGCGCTCGTCGTCGCGGCGGTGACCGGATGGGTGGTCGTCCGCGTCCTGCTCGCCCGCCGCGCGGTGCGCGCGCACACGATCGTCTCGGCCGTGGTCTGCGGCGGGATGCTCGCCGCCATGGCGGTGATGTAGGCCCGGCCGGACGGTTCGGCGACGCCCGCCGGGGCGGGCGACGCGATCGTGTCGCGGCCATCCCGCCGACCCGCGGGGATGCGCATTCCCACGACTCCGGCGACCCGGTAAGGTGACTCTGTGGTCGAGGCTCAGAGCGATGCGGCGCCGCGCCGTCCGGTGACGTTGACCGACGTCGCGCGGCATGCCGGGGTGTCCCAGCCGACCGCTTCGCGGGTGCTCAACGGGAGCACGCGCACCGTCGCGGAGGACTATCGCACCCGCGTGCTGCAAGCGGCGCGCGAGCTCGGCTACACGCCCAATCTGGCCGCCCAGGCGATCGCCCGGGGCACCTCCGGCACCATCGCGCTCGTCATCGGCGGCATCTCCGACCCCTACTTCTCGGCGATGGCCGCCGCGCTGATGAAGCAGGCGGAGACCTACGGGCTGCGGGTCTCGATCGCCGTCACCGACCGCAGGGTGGACCGCGAGCTCGAACTGGTGCGCGAACTGCGCGGGCAGCAGCCACGGGCGATCGTGCTCGCCGGCACCGGCTACGTCGACCCGCCAAACGGCGACGAGCTGGTCGCCGAGCTGCGCCGCTTCGAGGAGACCGGCGGCAAGGTCGTGCTGATCAGCCGGACCGATCTGCCGTTCGAGACCGTCACGTTCGACACCCACGAGGGTGCGCGCGAGTTGGCGGCGGAGCTGGCGACCCTGGGCTACCGGCGCGCGCTCGTGCTCGGCAGCGGCACACCGCTGCTGTCGATGCAGCAGCGCGTCGACGGCTTCGTGGAGGGGTTCGGCGGCGAGACGACCGTGGCCTACCCGGAGTTCTCGTGGGAGGGCACGCGCGAGTACATCCGCCACCTCCCGGACGACGAGCTCGCCGCACTCGAGCTGGTCTTCGCCATCACCGACGACATGGCCCTCGGCGCGATCGCGGGGCTGCGCGACCGGGGCCGGCGCATCCCGCAGGACGTGGCCGTCGCGGGCTTCGACGACATCACGACGCTGCGCGACGTGGTCCCTCCGTTGACCACGGTGCATGTGCCGCTCGATCAGGTCGCGGAGGAGACCGTTCGCCGGGCGCTCGACGCCGACGGGGGAGGCCGCACCGTGCCGGCGCACCCGGTCATCCGTGCCTCCACGCCTCCGGTGCGCCGGTAGGTTGGGGCTGTGAGCGAGAACGCCCCCACCCTGTCCGACGTGGCCGCGCACGCCGGCGTCTCGCTGGCCACCGCCTCCCGCGCCCTCAACGGGAGCGCCCGCAAGGTGAACCCCGAGCTGCAGGACCGCGTGCTCGCCTCCGCCCGCGTGCTCGGCTACAGCGCGAACGTGCAGGCGCAGGCCGTCGCCCGCGGCACGAGCAACGTGGTGGCGCTCGTCGTGGGCGACATCGCCGACCCGTACTTCGCCTCCCTCTCGTCCGGGGTCGTGCGCGTCGCCGACGAGCGCGGGCTGATCGTGACGATCACCGCCACCGGTGCGTATGCGGGCCCGGAGTCGACGGCCCGTGAGGAGGCGGCGCTCGATGCCCTGCGCGGCCAGCGCCCGCGCGCCGTCGTGCTCGCCGGCAGCCGTGTGGCCGGAGCCGAGACCCGTGTCGGGGCCCGCGACCGGGTGGCCGTGATCGGCACCGGCGCGCCCGGGCTGCGCACCGTCGACGTGGACAACCGCGGCGGGGCGGCCGCGCTCGCGACCGAGCTGCTCGCGCTCGGCTACCGGGACGTCGCCGTGCTCGCCGGCCCCGCGGAGCTGGTCACCGTGCGCGACCGTGTCGACGGCTTCCGGTCCGTCATCCCCTCGGCCCGTGTCGTCCACACGGACTTCACCCGCGCCGGCGGGCACCTCGCGATGAGCGACCTCCTGGCGGCGGGCGACCGCCCCGAATGCGTCTTCGCGGTCAGCGACGTGATGGCCATCGGAGCGATGGCGGCGCTGCGGGAGGCCGGCATCGCGCCGGGCACGGAGGTCGCGGTCGCCGGGTTCGACGACATCCCCCTCGTCGCGGATGTGACGCCGGCCCTCACCTCGGTCGCGCTGCCGCTGGCCGATCTCGGCGCGCGCGCCCTCGAGCTGGCGCTGGCGGACGACCCGGTGCCCGCGGCGCCGATCCCGGCCGTGGTGCGCCTGCGCGCCTCCACCCCGCGCCGCTGACGCTCCCGCGCCCGCCGCGCGCGGCGGGGACGCACATCGTCGTTCCGGCCCCGCCGGAGCGACAGAATGGGTCCCCGCACCGCGGCATGTCGTGACAGGAGCTGCACCGCAGGGGACGCAGAAAGTCGCTCCGGCGAGGCCGGAGCGACGTTCCGCGGCCCCTGGGCGATCGGTGCGCTCCGTGCGATGCTGTGCACCCCTGCACCAGTCCGTACGTTCGAGCACCGGTCCCGCAGGACCTCCTTCCCGACCCCCCGACGCCGGAATCCGGTGGTCACGACACGCCGTCGGCGCGCCCTCCAGCGCGGCATGTCGTGACCATTGGATCGGCCGGGCTACAGCTTCACGCCTCCCGAGATCAGGTCGATCTTCCAGTAGCGCTGCAGCGACAGGAAGAGGATGGCGAGCGGCACGATCGAGACCAGCACGCCGGCGATGACGATCGAGTACTGCGCCGCCTGGCCGCCGGTGATGATCATCAATCCGTAGAGACCGAGGGTCAGCGGGTACAGCTGGTCGTTGTTGAGCATGACGAACGGCAACAGGAAGTTGTTCCAGATGCCGATGAACTGGAGCAGGAACACCGTGACCAGGGCGGGCATCATCAGCCGCGAACCGACCGACCAGAAGATCCGCCACTCGCTGCCGCCGTCGATGCGGGCCGCCTCCATGATCTCGTCGGGCACGGAGGCCTCCGCATAGATCTTGCAGAGGTAGATCGCGAACGGCGACACCAGCTGAGGGAGGATGACCGACGCGTAGTTGTTCGTCATCCCGAACTTCGCCATCAGCAGGAACTGCGGGATCGCGAGCATGATCTGCGGCAGGAGGACGGCCGCCACGATGAGCCGGAAGATCCACTTCGACCCGGTGAACCGGTACTTGCCGAGCGCGTAGCCTGCGGCGCCCGCGACGACGGTGGAGAGCACGCCTCCGCCGATCGCGTAGACGACGGAGTTGAGCGCCCAGCGGCCGAAGATGCCGTTGTTGTAGGTGAACAGCGCCTCCATGTTGGTCCAGAACCCGCCGGTGAAGGAGGGCACGAACGGGGGAGTGGAGAACAGTTGGTCGTTGGTCTTGGTCGACGCGATGACGATCCAGAGCACGGGCAGCACGCAGTACAGCGCGCCGACGATGAGGATGAGCGTCGGTACGATCCGTACGCCCGAGCGGGTGCGGAGCGGGGCCCTCGCGGCGCGGGGCGTCGCGGCCCGTTCGCTGGTCAGGGTGGTCATCGGGTCTCCCTCCGGGCGATGCGCCGGCCGATCACGTTGACGAGCACCGTGGCGGCGACCGTCATGACGATGAGGATGAACGAGGTCGCGGCGCCCTCGTAGATGCTGTTGTTGACGAAGGCGTCGGTGTAGACGCGCATCAGGGGCACCCAGGTCGACGAGATCGCGTTGGCCAGCGGCTTGAGCGTCGTCGGCTCGTTGAACAGCTGCAGCGCGCCGATCACCGAGAAGAGGGCGACCATCGTGATGGCCGGGGCGATCAGGGGCAGCTTGATGCGCAGGGCGATCTGCAGCTCGGAGGCGCCGTCGAGCTCCGCCGCCTCGAAGAGGTCTTTCGGGAGGCTGCGGACCGCCGTGTAGAGGATGACCATGTTGAACCCGACGACACCCCACACGGCGACGTTGGCGACCGAGAAGAAGATCCCCGTGCTGCCGAAGTAGTCGATGACACGGCCGCCGATCGGGCTGGTGGCCGGCAGGTACATGAAGCCCCAGAGCAGGGAGGCGACCACACCCGGGACGGCGTAGGGCAGGAAGATCGCGAGCCGGGTGATGCCGACGAGCCGGGCGCGCTTGGCGTCGAGGCAGAGGGCGAAGACGGTCGCGAGCACGATGGTGAGCGGCACCCCGATGAGGGCGACGATGAGCATCCGGCCGAGGCTCGCCCAGAACTCCGGATCGACGAGGGTGCTGATGTAGTTGGCGAACCCGGCGAACACCTCGGTGGGTTCGCCGCCGCCGAGCAGTCCGCCGCCCACCTTGAGCTGCAGGAAGCTGAGGACGACCGCGTAGATTCCGGGCGCCACCGTGAACAGCAGCAGCAGGACGACCGCCGGGGTGACCAGCAGCACGGGCAGAAGGGTGGGTCCGCGGCGGCGACGACGCGTGCTCGCCGGGGCGGGGGAGGCGCGGCGGCCGGTGCGTGCCGGCGCCGGCGGTGCGGTGCTGTCTCCGATGACGGCCATGTGCTGATTCTCCTCGGACGGGGCTGGAGGGGGTGGTGCGGATGAAGCGGGGTGGTGCGGGTCGAGCGGATGGCGGGGTGGTGCCGGGCGGAGGCGACGGGATGGTCGCGTCACCCCCGCCCGGGGCGGATCCGGGAGGTCAGCCGGCGACCTTGAACCCGATCTTCTTCATGTCGGTCACCGTGGCCGACTGCATCGTGTCCAGCGCGGCCGACAGCGCGGTCTTGTTCTGCAGGGCCGCGGCGAACGCGTTCGAGTACGAGTCGAAGGTGACGTTGGCGTTCGGTCCCCAGATGTCGAAGGTCCGCACGCCCTTGGCGACGGTCGCCATCAGCGTGTTGTAGTCGGGCTGGTTCGACATGAACGGCGGCGGGGTCTGCAGCTCGGGAGCCGATTGGTTCGAGAGGCTCGCCGGGAAGACCTGGACGTTCTTGATCAGCGACGCGACGCCCTCCTTGGAGGAGTTCATCCACTTCACGAACTTCGCGGCCTCGGCGGGGTGCTTCGAGTTGGCCGTGACCGCCTCGGTCTCGCCGCCCCAGATGCCGACGGTGGTGTCACCGGCGGTCCAGGCGGGGAGCGCGACGGCCTCCCACTTGCCCGCGGTGTCCTTCGCGATCGACGGGAGCTGGTTGGGCGCCCACTGCGCGCCGACCCAGCCGACCAGGGTGCCGTTGTTCATGTCGGTGTTCCACTGCGCGGACCAGTTCGGCTCGGGGCTGACGACGCCCTGGTCCACGAGGCCGCTCCAGTAGTCGGCGACCTTCTTGCTGGCCGCGTCGTTGATGTTCACGCTCCAGGTGTCGCCGGAGGCGCTCCACCAATTGGCGCCCGCCTGCTGCGCGAGACCGGCGAACCAGCCCGGGTCGGCGGCGGTGAAGTTGCCGATGTACTTGGAGGGGTCGGCCGCGTGGATCTTGGCCGCGTCCGCCGCGTACTCATCCCAGGTCTTCGGCGGGGTCAGGCCCAGCGAGTCCCAGATGTCCTTGCGGTAGAAGAACACCATCGGGCAGACGTTCTGCGGCACGCCGTAGGTCTTGCCCTCGAACTGCACCTGCGCGAGCGTCGACTTCGAGAAGTCGCTGGAGAGGTCTCCGACGTACTCGTCGATCGGGATGACCACCTTGTTGGCGATGAGCGCCGGGAGGGCCTGGTACTCGACCTCGGTGACGTCCGGGTTGGTCCCGGCCTTGTTGTTGGTGATGAGCTTGTTGTAGAGCGTGTAGCCGGTGCCGGACGGTTTGGTCAGCTTGACCTGGATGTCCGGGTTGGCCTTGTTCCACTCGTCGACGACGGCCTGCATGCCGCCGTCCCAGTTGACATAGGACAGGGTGACCTTGCCGCCCGACGTCGAGCTTCCGCTCGGCGAGCTGGAGCAGCCGGTCAGGACCGTGGCGGTCGCGGCGGCGACGCCGACGATCGCGCCGATGGTCCTCAGCGTTGACTTCCTCACTGTGTGCATCTCCTTCGATGGTTTCGTGGTGCGGTGGGGTCTGTACGGTTCGTGGGGTCTGTACAATTCGTGCGGTCTGTGCGGTCTGTGCGGTCTGTGCGGTTCGTGCGGTCTGCGGGGCGTGCGGCTCAGCCCTCGGCCCAGGCGGGGTAGCGCACGGGGGAGGTCTGGAGGCCGATCCACTGCCGGCGGGTGAAGCCGGCGAGCTGCCCCTCGCCGCCGTGGCGGGCGTACCCGTCGTTCACGTGCACCTCGTTGCTCTGCACCCGCTCCGCGAAAGCGAGCCCGCGCATCGGGTCGCCGGTGAAGACGGAGTTCATGAGCGTGCGGTGCCGATTGACGAGGGCGAGCGCCTCCGCCTCGGAATCGACGACGGTGATGGGCATCACCGGGCCGAAGATCTCCTCGGTGAACACGGGCATCTCCGGGGTGACCCCGGTGAGCACGGTCGGGCGGTGGAAGAGGCCGTCGTGGGTGCCGCCCGTCGCGACCGTCGCACCGGCGGCGATCGAGGGGGCGACGAGACCATCGGCGAAGCGGCGCAGCTGGGTCTCGCTGATGATCGGGCCGAGGTCGACCTCCTCGCGGAGCGGGTCTCCGACGCGGAGGGCGCGCACGCGCTCGACGACGGCCTCGGTGAACGCGTCCGCGACCTCCCGCTGCACGATGTGCCGGCCGGCGCTGATGCAGGTCTGCCCCTGGTACCAGAGCGCCGACCACACCGCGCAGCTGGCCGCCTGGTCGATGTCGGCGTCGTCGAGCACGACGAACGCGTTGTCGCCGCCGAGCTCGGTGGCGACCGGGGTGAAGGTGCGGGCGGCGAAGTTGGCGATCTGGTGGCCGACCTCGAACGAGCCGGTGAAGTGGATGAGGTTCAGGCCCGGGTGCTCGCTGAGCGTCCGTCCGGTGGTCGGCCCGTCTCCCGGGACGACCGCGAAGACACCGGCGGGGACGCCCGCCGCGAGTGCGGCTTCGGCCAGGATCTGGCCTCCCGCGACCGGCGTGAGCTCCGCCGGCTTGAGCACGACGGCGTTGCCGTAGGCGAGTCCCGGTGCGAGGGCGCGCATCGCGAGGCTCATCGGGTAGTTCCAGGGGACGATCAGCCCGATGACGCCGAGCGGCACGGCACGCGAGAGCGACAGCTTGCCCTGCTTGTACGGCGGGAGGATGCTGCCCGCGTTCTCGGTCAGCTGGGTCGCGGAGTTGTTCAGCTGGGTGATCGACTGGCCGAGCTCCTCCTCCGCTTTCTCGAGCGTGCCACCGGTCTCACGGATGAGCAGCGTGAGCAGCTCGTCCCGCCGGTTCTCCAGCTCCTCGGCGAAGCGGCGGATGATGGCAGAACGGGTGTTGGCGTCGACGTCCGCCCACCCAGGCTGGGCGCGGCGCGCCGCCTCGACGGCGCGGTCGACCTGGGCCGGGGACGCGTTGCCGTAGCTGGCGAACGGGACGCCGGCCGCTTTGTCGAGCACGGGGAGGCCGTCGCCGGCCTCGGGTCGCTCGAACCGGCCGTCGATGAACACCTGGACGTCGTAGTCGCGCAGTTCGCGCATGGTGGGTGCCTCCTGGGCGGGCGAAGGGGACGGGCTGGGTACGGTGACAGTCTCAGGCAACGGCGATCAGAGCTTCCTTCGTGACGGGATGTTCGGCCGGCTCGCCCGCAGCGAAGCGTTCGACCTCGTGCAGGGCGCACTCGCCGAGGCGCCGCAGCTCGGTGCCGAGCGCGCCGGCGACGTGCGGGGTGAGGACGACGCCGGGCAGGGTCCGCAGCGGGTGGTCGGCGGGGAGCGGTTCGGGGTCGGTGACATCGAGCACGGCGCGCAGGCCGCGGTCGCGCACGGCGGCGGTGAGGGCCTCCTGCTCGACGATCGGCGCGCGGGCGGTGTTGATGAGCGTGGCGCCGTCGGGGAGGAGTGCGAGCTGCGCCGCGCCGATCATCCCGACCGTCTCGGGCAGCAGCGGAGCGTGCACGCTGACGATCGAGGAGCGCTCGAACAGCTCGTCGAGACCGACGCGGCTGGCGCGGCGGAGCACGGGGTCGCCCGCGGCGAGGTAGGGGTCGTAGAGCAGCACGTCGATGTCGAACGGCTCCAGCAGCTCGATCACCCGGCGGCCCACGCGGGAGGCGCCGACGATGCCGACGGTGCGGCCGAAGTTGCCGATCGCCGGGTCGGGCTCGTGGGCGTAGACCTGCGGATCGGCCGCGTAGCCGCGGATGTAGTCCGGGACCCGCTTGCCGGCCAGCAGGATCATCGCGAGCGTGTACTCCGCGACCGGGTAAGCGTTGGCGCTCGCCGCACTGGTGACCAGCACGCCGCGCTCCCAGACCACGTCGTCGATGTGGCCCTTGACCGTGCCGGCGGCGTGGACGATCGCGCGCAGCCGGGGCATCCGGTCGAGCTCGGCGGCGCCGATGCGAGGAGCGCCCCAGCCGGTGATGAGGACCTCCACGGTGTCGAGGAGGCCGGCCGGGGCGGCGGCGAAATCGGTGATGGTGAGGCCCGGGTCGAGCTCGGCGGAGCGGACGAGCGCCGCCAGGTGGTCGGCGCCGAACAGCAGCTCGGGCAGGTCCGGCCGCATGGCGAACGCGGCGACGGGCGTGCGTCGTGCTGTCATCGTCGACTCCTCGGGTGGGGCGGATTGCGCATTCCCAGAATGCGCATTCCCGAGTATGCGTCCGCCGATCCCCGTTCGTCAAGAAGAACTTCGGGAGGCGCTCTCGGGCCTCCGCCTCGTGGTCGCGACTCGCCGCGCGGGAGCGCGCACACGGCGCGTCATGACCACTCGACGTGGAGCTGGAGCTGCCAGGCGAGCGATTGGTCGCGACATGCCGTCCGGGTGTGGCTGCCGGCGGCGTGTCGTGACAACTCGATGAGCGGGGGTGGAGTGGGCGGAGTGGGG
>NZ_AYMR01000014.1 GCF_000633535.1 Leifsonia aquatica H1aii
AGCCCGCGCCGGATCACGTCCGTTCAGAGGGTCGAAGCCCTCGTCGAGGCTGCTGCCGGACTGCGGGACTGGTACTCGGGTCTGGATCAATTGGTGGTCGAACCATTGCCCCACCGGCCCGCACTCTAGCGCGGCCGTAGCCGAAGGAAGTGGCTTCCTCGCCTGACCCCCGACCAGGTCGCCGGCACACCGGGGCGTCGTGCCGCTACCGCCCCGGCCAGTGCCAGGTCGGACGGTCGAGCAGCCCTTCCTGACCCAGTACGACGGTCTCGCCGAAGCGTTTCTCGAGCTCGACCCGACGCACTCCGTCGCGGTCGGTCGCTGCCCGACCGATCGCGTCGAGCAGCGCCTGCGAGTGGGTCACGACGAGCGTCTGCGCGTTCGCCGAGGCCGCGACGATGAGGGAGCCGAGAGCGGGCAGGAGGTCGGGGTGCAGGCTCGTCTCCGGCTCGTTCACCACGAGGAATTGCGGGGGCCGCGGCGAGAGCAGGGCGGTCGCCCAGAGCAGGTAGCGCAGGGTCCCGTCCGAGAGCTCGGGACCGGCGAGCGGGCGCAGCAGGCCGTGCTGCTTCACGGCGAGCGAGAACTGCGAGCCCTCGATCACCACCTCCACACGGCTGCCCGGGAAGGCGTCCTCGACGGCCGCGTCGAACCGGTCGCCGCCGCCCAGCTCGCGAATGGTCTGCACGGCGGCGGCGACATCGGCGCCGTCGGCTGCGAGCACAGGGGTGCGGGTGCCGAGCTGGGGGAGTCGGGAGGGCGCGGTCGCGTCCGTGCGGAAGTGGTCGTAGAACCGCCACGACCGCAGGTTCTCGCGCATCCGGAGCACCTCGGGTGCGCGCACCGGGTCGACCACCTCGGTGAGCAGGCTCTCGAATGGGCGGAGCGGTCGGCCGAGCTCTGTCCACGCGCCGTCGTCGTCGCGCACCCGGACATGCGCGCCACGGCGTTCGGCGGCGACGCTCGACGGCCGCGGCGCCGTGCCCGTCCAGAGCGTCTCAGCCTTGAGCTCGGGGTCGCGGTCGAATGCGGACTTCGCCACCTGCGGCAGGCCGAGGTCGAGCGTGTATCCGAGCCCGTCGCCGTCGTCGTCGGCGAGCTGCACGCCGAGGCGGAGGGACACTGGACCGCGCCGGACCGTGCCCTGGACGGGCGCGCGCCCCTCCCGCACTGCGCGGCCGATCTGCTCGGGACCTGCCCAGAGCGTCGAGTCGAGCCCGCCCTCCCGCGCCACCGCGACGACCACCTCGTCGCGTCCGCATCCCGCCAGCAGCCGCAGCGACCGGTAGAGCGACGACTTGCCGACCCCGTTCGCGCCGGTGACGACCGTGAGGCGGTCGAGCGGCAGCACGAGATCGCGCAGCGAGCGGTAGCCGGCGACGGCGACGGTGGTGATCACGCGACGATCGTACGATCGACCACCGATGCCGTACCCCGGCCGATTGTTCGCTTCGGACGGAATACCCTCTCGCCAATCAAAGTTGAGCTTAGTAGACTCAACTTTGCCACCACTCGGAAAGGACACGAATGGCGAACATGCAGGGCGCGCCCTCCACCCAGGAGGAGGCCAAGAGCGCGCTCGAACAGTACGGCGTCAACCTCACGGAGATCGCGAAGAGCGGCAAGCTCGACCCGGTCATCGGGCGAGACGCCGAGATCCGTCGCGTCAGCCAGGTGCTGACCCGGCGCACCAAGAACAACCCGGTCCTCATCGGCGAGCCCGGCGTCGGCAAGACGGCCGTGGTCGAGGGCCTCGCCCAGCGCATCGTCGCGGGCGACGTGGCCGACTCGCTCAAGGGCAAGCAGCTGGTCTCGCTCGACCTCTCGGCGCTGGTCGCCGGCGCGATGTACCGCGGCCAGTTCGAAGAGCGGCTGAAGGCCGTGCTCAAGGAGATCAACGACGCCGAGGGCGAGATCATCACCTTCGTCGACGAGCTCCACATCCTCATGGGTGCCGGCGGCGGCGAGGGCTCCGTCGCGGCGTCCAACATGCTGAAGCCGATGCTGGCGCGCGGCGAGCTGCGCCTCATCGGCGCGACCACACTCGACGAGTACCGCGAGTTCATCGAGAAGGACGCCGCGCTCGAGCGCCGGTTCCAGCAGGTCTACGTGGGCGAGCCGAGCGTGGAGGACACGGTCGCGATCCTGCGCGGGCTCAAGGGGCGCTACGAGGCGCACCACGGTGTGACGATCGAGGATTCGGCGCTGGTCGCCGCGGCCTCCCTCTCCAACCGCTACATCACGGCGCGGCAGCTCCCCGACAAGGCGATCGACCTGATCGACGAGGCGGCTTCCCGGCTCAAGATGGAGATCGACTCCGCCCCGATCGAGATCGACACGCTCCAGCGTGTGGTCGAGCGGATGAAGCTGGAGGAGTTCGCGCTCAAGAAGGAGAAGGACGACGCCAGCAAGGAGCGCCTCGCCGCCCTTCAGGAGCGCCTCCGCGTGCAGGAGGACGAGCTCGAGGAGCTGCAGGGCCGGTGGCGTGCCGAGAAGGCCGCGCTCAACCGGGTGGGTGCGCTCCGCTCCCAGCTGGAGGAGGCCAAGACGACCCGCGACGTCGCCCTGCGCGACGGCCGCTACCAGGAGGCCTCCCGCATCGAGTACGAGACGATCCCCAACATCGAGCGGGAGTTGGCGGAGGCCGAGCAGGCCGAGCACGACCACCCGCGGATGGTGAACGAGCAGGTCACGGCCGAAGACATCGCCGGAGTGGTGGCGGCGTGGACGGGCATCCCCGTCGACCGTCTCACCCAGGGTGAGACCGAGAAGCTGCTGCACCTGGAATCGGAGCTCGGCCGGCGCCTCATCGGTCAGAAGAAGGCCGTGCGGGCGGTCGCCGACGCGGTGCGCCGCACGCGCGCCGGCATCTCCGACCCCGACCGGCCGACCGGATCGTTCCTGTTCCTCGGCCCGACCGGTGTCGGCAAGACCGAGCTCGCGAAGGCTCTCGCCGCCTTCCTGTTCGACGACGAGAAGGCGATGATCCGCATCGACATGAGCGAGTACGGGGAGAAGTTCTCCGTGTCTCGTCTGGTCGGGGCGCCTCCCGGATACGTCGGGTACGAGCAGGGCGGCCAGTTGACTGAGGCCGTGCGCCGTCGGCCGTACTCGGTGATCCTGCTCGACGAGGTCGAGAAGGCGCACCCGGAGGTGTTCGACATCCTCCTGCAGGTGCTGGACGACGGTCGGCTCACCGACGGGCAGGGGCGCACGGTCGACTTCCGCAACACCATCCTCATCCTGACGTCCAACCTCGGCAGCCAGTTCCTGGTCGATCCGACGCTGAACGAGATGGAGCGCGAGGAGGCCGTGCTGCAGCAGGTGCGGCAGGCGTTCAAGCCGGAGTTCGTGAACCGTCTCGACGACATCGTGGTGTTCTCGACGCTGGGCAAAGACGAGCTGGGTGAGATCGTCGAGCTCAACATCGACCGTCTGGTCCGGCGGCTCACCGATCGTCGCCTGGAGCTCGCGGTCACCCCGGACGCGCGGGCGTGGCTCGCGGAGCGCGGCTACGACCCGATCTACGGGGCGCGGCCGTTGCGCCGGCTCATGCAGCGCGAGATCGACGACCGGCTCGCGACCGCCCTCCTGGCGGGAGAGATCCGCGACGGCGATCTGGTGCGGGTGGATCTCGCTCCCGAGGGCGACCGGCTCACGGTCGTGGCGGCGCACGACGTGGCGTAACGACGCCGAGAACACAGAAGGGGCGCACGGTCGAAAGCCGTGCGCCCCTTCTGTGTCGTGGCGTCGCCGTCACGATCGCGGCGGGAAGATCCCCTGCATCGCGATGATGTAGTTCAGACCGAGCGACGGCTGCATGTTGTTGTGCGGCTGGCCGCCGCCGCTCACCGCGAAGGCCGCCGGTGCGAGCGGGACCGTCCCCGTCGTCCCGTAGGCGGCCTCGGTCACCCGGCCGATCCGGGGGACGGCGAGGGACGCGCCGTTCGGGTTGCTCGTGGTGCCGGGGGTCGGGGAGACGAGCACCCCGTGCGTGTGCGACGGGATCTGGTTGACCAGCAGAGAGACGGTCGGGATGCCCGCGGACGTGCCGACCGGGTACGCGCCGTTCTGGTCCGTGCCCAGAACCGTCTTGTCCTGCAGGTCGGGCAGTCCGAAGTTCGAGATGCCGTCGCCGCCGTAGTTGGTTCCGAGCAGGGAGAACAGAGCGGTGTTCTGCGAGATCGGGAGGAGCTGACCGCGGCAGAACGCCCAGCCGGTGGGGGCGAAGGTGAATCCGACGAGACGGATCTCGCCGACGAACGCGTCGGACATGCGGGCCTCAGTTCTGTGTCGGGAAGATGCCGGTGAGGGCGATGATGTAGGACAAGACGAGATACGGCGCCATGTTCTCGTGCGGCTGGCCCTGCCCGGTCGAGGAGACGGTGGTGGCGGCGAGGGACGTCGTGGGCGCGGGGGCGAACGCCGCCTTTCCGGGCTGTGCGAGGTAGGACGTGCCGGTCGGCGTCGTGACCGTGGCCGATGTCGCGACCGTGGCCTGGTGCGTGTGGGGCGGCAGCTCGGACAACGAGAGCGTGTGCGCCGTCTCGCCGAGAACGGTGCCGACCGGGTAGCTGTGGCCGATGCCGACGGGCACCCGCCCGCGCAGGTCGGGGAGCGCGAACGTCGTCTGTCCGTTGCCGCCGTAGCTGGTGCCGAGCAGCGCGAACAGCGCCTGGTTCTGGTTGATCGGCAGGAACTGCCCGTTGCAGAACGCCCAGTTCTTGGGGGCGAAGTTGAAGCTGGCGAGGCGGATCTCGCCCATGAAGGGGGTGGACATCGCGGCTCCTGGCTCAGTTCTGGGACGGGAAGACGCCGTAGGGGCTGATGATGAAGCTCACGGCGATGTACGGCTGACGGTTCTCGTGCTCCCGCGATCCACCGGCTGCGCCGAGCTGCTGCGGAGCGAGCGCGACGGTGGGGTCCGCCGACGTGAACGGCGCGTCCGCCCATCCCGCGAGGTAGGCGCCGGACGCGCTCGGGGTCGTCGGAGATGCGGCAGCGGCGGGAGCGTGGGAATGGTTCGGCAGCTGCGGGATGCCCACCGTCACCGACTCCGCCCCTGCCGCCTCGCCGAGCGTGAACTGACGGCCGCCCAGCGTGCCCTGGTGCACGGGGAACCGGGCGCCGAGGTCGGGAAGGCGGAAGGTGCTCATCCCGTCGCCGCCGTAGGTGGTCCCGATGAGCTGGAAGAGCGTCTCGTACTCGGAGACCGCCAGCTCTTGCCCACGGCAGAACATCCAGCCGACGGGCTCGAAGTTGCCGGCGAACATGCGGATCTCTCCGACGTAGGGCTGGGACATCAGCTCTCCTCCTGCGCACGGGGCGCGGCCTGGGCGAAGACGGCGTCGAGTGCGAGTCCGTCGGCGGTGTGCCCGGTCGGCACCAGGAACACCTGCTCGGCGATCGGACGCGCCACGATCTCGTAGGTCTGCTGTTCGGAGGGGAGGTCGGGCCCGCCCTCGAACCGCACCGTGTAGGCCACCCAGCCTTCGGACTCCCGGGCGGGGGAGACCTCCACGATCCGCAGGTCGTACCCGGTGCCGTCCGGAGACGTGGCGCGCACGGGTACGCCGATCGCCGCCGTCCAGTCGGCGTGCGTCGCGCTCATCCGTCGACCTCGGTCGCCATCAGCAGGTAGCCAAACTGCTCCGAGACCACCTGGAAGCCGAACCGCTCGTACAGGCGGCGGGCGCCGGTGTTCAGCCCCCAGACGGTCAGCGTCGCATGCTCGGTCGTGCGGACCAGTTCGCCGAGGATCTCGGAGGCGATGCCGCGACCTCGGTGCGTGCTCAGGACGGCGATGTCGACGAGATGCATCCGGCCGCCGTCGCGGTCGACGGTCACCGAGCCCACCGGTTCGTCCGCGGACGTGATGACGAAGGTCTCCGCCCGAGGGTGGCGTGCGCGGCGGTCGGCGGCGTGCGCGCGGTACTGCATCGCGAGCAGCGGGTCGAGCTGGCTCTCGGGGAGGCCGGTGAACTCGGCTCGCCGGTTGTCCAGGAAGAGGCGCCGCAGGAACGGGTCGTCGGCGGGAGTCGCCGCGCGCAGCCCGGCCGTCAGCAGCGCCATCACGCCGTCCGGTCGACGACGGCCTGCAGCGTCCGCGAGAGTCCCGGGCGGCCGATGGGGGTGACGAAGAGCGCGACGTCCGGGGCGCCGGTGCGGCTCAGGGTGAACGTGCCGTCTGCGGCCGCGAAGCCGTCGGTGGAGAACAGCAGCGCGAACCGGTTCTCGTCGCCGGGGGCTGCCTCGGAGAGGTCCTCGACGGCGGTCAGCACGAGGCGGAGCGTCCGGTCGCCGTCGGTGGCGGTGAAGGCACGACCGACGGCGGGCGTGAACAGGGAACGGACCGGTTCGGCGAGGCCCGCAGCCCCGCTCGTCGCAACCGAGGTCGCGGTGACGGACCCGGCGGCCGAGCGCGCGAACGCGGGGGCAGCGGGGACGAGCGCTGCGAGGCCGATGCCGCCCAGGGCGGTGGCCATCACAGTGCGGCGCGACACCTCGGGCACGGTTGTCCTCTCTGGATGCTGGGCGCCGGACGGGAGGCGCGCAGCCTGGATGCGAGCTTAGGGCATCCCCGTTCCGCCGCTCTGGCCCTTAGAGAGGGGACAACGCGCGGTATGGGCTGCCCACTAGCATCGAGAAAGCCTGATTCCCGAGCCCGGCGAGGAGCCCGTCACACGATGCATCGCCCGTCCGCTCGCCGCCTTCCCCTCATCGCCTCCGCGACCGTCGCCGCGGTGATCGCCGCCCTGCTCGGCGTCGGCATCGCCGCTCCCGCCCAGGCCGCGGAGCGCACGTTCGTCGTCGCGAGCAGCGCCGACGCCGACGTCAACGCCGCGTGCACCACCCCGAGCGTGACCGACCCCGGCAACCCGGTCACCCTCCGTGCGGCGCTCTGCGTGGCCTCGAACCTCGGCGGCTCGACCGCCGTCACCGTCCCGGACGGCACCTACGACCTGTCGGGCGGCGCACTGGCGGTGGGAACTCGGCCGGGCACGAACGTCATGATCTCGGGCGAGTCGACGGACGGCACGGTCCTCGTCGGCTCCGGCACGGACCAGGTGATGACCCTCGACCCGCAGCAGGTGGGCGGAGTCGCGGTCTCCCTCGACCACGTCACCATCCGCGGCGGCGTCGACAACGTCTACGGCGGCGGGGCGATCATCGGCGGCTCGGGCAACGCGGTCATCGCGGACTCGCTGGCCGTCACGAGCGTGGCCTTCAGCGGGAACCGCGCGAACACCGACGCGGCCACGGCCTCCACCGCCAACCCGGGAGGCGCGGTCCAGTTCATCGGCGGCTCGCTCGACGTGCGGTCGACGACCTTCGACGGCAACTCGTCGGGCATCGCCTCGGGCGGCGCCCTCTACTACCAGGCCACCGGTGCGACCTCCGGCGAGAAGCTGAACATCCAAGGCAGCACCTTCTCGAACAACACCGCCACGGCCTCCGGTTCCACCGGTGGCGCGGCCGTCGCCGTGAGCGACCCCCACGGTGGAGCGAGCATGTCGATCGCCTCCAGCCGGTTCACCGGCAACGCGTCGACCGGCACGGGCGTGTTCACGGGCGCCGGCCTCTGGCTCGACAACGGCGCCCTCGCGGTGACCGGGTCGACGTTCACCGACAACCGCATCGCCTCGGGCACCGGGTCGGCGATCGCCGTCTCGGGCGGTACGCTCACCGGCCACTACAACCGCATCACCGGCAACACCGGGCCCGCGGTGAAGCAGCTCAGTGGCGCCGTCGACCTCACCCGCAGCTGGTGGGGATGCCCGGGCGGCCCGGGCGCCGCCGGATGCGACACGGTGAGCGGCACGGTGTCCTCCGCGCCCTACCTGACCCTGGGAGTCACGGCCTCCCCGGCGGCCATCGTCCCGCCGCAGAGCACAGCGGTGGTGACCGCGAGCCTGCTCTCCGACTCGCAGGGCGGCGCGGTGGCCCCGGCCGACCTCGGCGCCTTCCAGGACACGGCGATCGGCTTCTCGCACGCCGGCACCGCGGGCGGCATCAGTCCGTCGAGCACGACGCTCTCCGGCGGCGTCGCGATGGCCACCCTCACGCTGCTGCAGCCAGGCACGGCGACCGCCTCCGCGACACTCGATGGCAGCACCGTCTCCACCACCGTCGCCCGGTACGCCCCGCCCGTGTTCACGACCGGCGCCACCGCGACCGGAGTCGTCGGCGCCTCCGGCAGCTTCACGGTCGTGACGACGGGATACCCGGTTCCCGCGCTCTCGCTCCTCGGCTCCCTCCCGACCGGCGTCTCGTTCGCGGACAACCACGACGGCACCGCCACGATCTCCGGCTCCCCGTCGGGTGCGGCCCAGGATTACCCCGTCACCGTGCGTGCCACGAACGCCGGCGACACTGTGGACCAGGCCCTGACGTACGTGCTCAACCAGTCCTCGGCGATCACGAGCCCGAACACCGCGACCTTCGTCGCGGGCACGCCGGGATCGTTCACCGTGACGACCACCGGACGCCCGACGCCCGACCCGATCACCCTCAGCGGCCAACTCCCCTCCGGCGTGAGTTTTACCGACAACCACGACGGCACCGCGACGCTCGCGGGAACCCCCGCTGCGAAGACCGGCGGCGTCCGCACCTTCTCGCTGAGCGCGGGCAACGGCATCGGCACACCCGCCGTGCAGACCCTGACGCTCACGGTCGATGAGGCGCCGATCCTCACGAGCAGCGCGGTCGCCACCGCGACGGTCGGCCAGCCCTTCTCCTTCACCGTGACCACCGACCGCGGCTACCCCGTCCCCGCCGTATCGGTGACGGGTGGCCTCCCGGCGGGTCTCGGCTTCGTCGACAACGGCGACGGCACCGGCACGATCTCCGGCACCCCGACCGGCACGGGCGGAGTGACGACCCTGGGCGTCGCCGCGAGCAACGGCGTCGCCCCGGCGGCTTCGGGCAGCCTCGCCCTGACCGTGCGGGAGGCTCCGGCCGTCACGACGGCGCCCGCCGGCCAGAAGGTCGTCGTCGGCGCCCCGGTGGTCTTCACCGCGGCCGCCTCGGGCTTCCCCGCGCCGAGCGCGCAGTGGTGGGTCTCGATCGACGGTGGCGTGTCGTGGGCGCTGATCACGGGCGCGACCTCCCCCACCTACTCGTTCACGGCGGCGGCGGGCGACGACGGCAACCGGTACCGCGTCACGTTCGAGAACACGGCGGGGACGGCCTCGGCCGACGCACGGCTCAGCGTCGGCACGAGCCCCGCGTTCACCAGCGCGGCGGGAACCACGTTCCTGCTCGACGGCGCGGAGCACCGCTTCCCCGTGACCACCAGCGGCTTCCCCGGCGCCACGATCACCGGGTCCGGCCTGCCGGGCTGGGTCACGCTCACCGACAACGGTGACGGGACCGGCACCCTCGCGGGCACCGCTCCGGTCGGGTCCGCCGGCGTCCACTCGTTCGCGCTCACGGCCGCCAACACGTACCAGCCGGATGCGACGCAGACGTTCGCCCTGACGGTCGCCGAGGCTCCCGCCATCACGAGCGCGGCGTCGGCCGGATTCACGGCGGGTGCGGCCGGGTCATTCACGGTGACCACGGCGGGTGGCTACCCGACGGCGGTCGGACTGACCGCGAACGGTTCCCTCCCGCCGGGGATGAGCTTCGTCGACGCCGGCAACGGCACCGGTGTGCTGAGCGGGACGCCGCGGGCCGGCTCCGGCGGCGTGTACACGCTGCAGGTGGCGGCGTCCAACGGCGTCGCCCCGGCCACGAACCAGACCCTGGAGATCACCGTCGCAGAGGCCGCGGCCTTCACCGGATCGGCGACGCTCGACATCACGCGCGGCGTCACGGTGGACGCCCCCATCGCGACCGGGCACGCCTACCCCGCGGTCTCGGCGCTCACCCTGTCCGGAACGCTGCCGGCCGGCCTGACGTTCACCGCCGGCCCGGACGGGACGGCCCGCATCACCGGGACCACGACGGACGCCGCGGCGACCTCCACCGTGACCCTCACCGCGGTCGCCCCGGGCAGCCCGGATGTCACCCGCGTGCTCACGATCGACGTCGCAGACGCTCCCATCATCGCCCTCCCGCTGACCCCGCCGCCCGGGGACGGGCCGCTCGCCGGCGTGCCCTCCGGCGTCCAGCCCGGGCAGACCATCACCCTGGTGGCGGACGGCTTCGCCCCGGACTCGCCGGTGACCTTCGGCCTCTACTCGGTGCCGGTCACGCTCGGCGTGGTGAACGCCGATGCACAGGGCACCGCCCGCCTCGCCATCGTGATCCCGGCGGGCTATGAAGGCGCGCACACCCTCGTCGCGCTGGGGACCGCACCGGACGGCAGCGAGCGCGTGCTGCGCACCGGCATCGTCCTCCCGACCGCGAGCGGCGGCGGCACGGGCGGCACGGGCGGCACGGGTGGCGCCTCCGCCGGAGGAGCAGGCTCGACCTCCGGAAGCGGCGGCTCCGGCCTCGCCGACACCGGCCTCGATGCCACTCCGCTGGCTCTGATCGCGCTGGCCCTCCTGGGGCTGGGATCGGCTCTGCTCGTCCGGCGGCGCGTCCGGCGGGTCTGACCCGCCCGGCCGCCCACGTGGGACCCGGTCGCGCGCGTCCCGGCCGAACCGGGGCGACGGTGCGCGCCGCGCGCCGGGCGTAGGCTCGGACCATGCGCGCTACAGTCCTGCACGGGGAGCGAGACATCCGTCTCGAAGAGGTCCCCGATCCCGTCCTCTCCACCGGCGGCGACGCCATCGTCCGGGTCGTCGCGGCCTGCGTCTGCGGCTCCGACCTCTGGGGCTACCGCGGCATCACCCCGACCCCGAAGCCTCGCCGCATCGGCCACGAGTTCGTCGGCGTCGTGGAGGCCGTCGGACCCGATGTGCGCACGATCGCCCCGGGCGACTTCGTCATCGCGCCGTTCTACGACTGCGACATGACCTGCGTCAACTGCCGCAACGGCGTGAGCACCTCGTGCCTGCACGGCGGCTGGTGGGGCGCGAACGACCGCTTGGGCGGATTCGCCGACGGCGGTCAGGGGGAGTACGTCCGTGTGCCGCACGCCGAGGGGTCGCTCGTCGCGACGCCGGAGTACCCCCGGGACGACCTCATCCCGAGCCTCCTGACGCTCGCCGACGTGATGGGCACCGGCCACCACGCCGCCGTGTCCGCCGGCGTCACCGAGGGCAGCACGGTGGTCGTCGTGGGCGACGGCGCCGTCGGCCTGTGCGCCGTCCTCGCGTCCGCACGGCTGGGTGCCTCGCGCATCGTCGCCATGTCGCGGCACGAGCCGCGCCAGGCACTCGCGCGCGAGTTCGGCGCGACCGACATCATCGCCGAGCGCGGCGACGCCGGAGTGGTGGCCGTGAAGGCGCTGTTCGACGGCATCGGCGCGGACTGCGTGCTGGAGGCCGTCGGCATGAAGGAGTCCATGGACCAGGCCATCCGCTCCGTCCGCCCGGGCGGAACGGTCGGCTACGTGGGCGCGCCGAACGGCGGCCCCGAGCTGCCGGTCCGCCCGCTCTTCAACGACAACATCGGCGTCAACGGCGGCGTCGCGCCGGTGCGCAACTACGTCGAAGAGCTGCTGCAGGACGTCTGGTCGGGGGCCATTCAGCCCGGCAAGGTCTTCGACCTCGAGTTGCCCCTGAGCGATATCGCCGAGGCCTACGCCGCCATGGACGAGCGCCGCGCGATCAAGACCCTCGTGCGCCCCTAGCCCCTCCCGCGAGCCGTCTGCCGACGTGCACGAAAAGGCCCTCATTCACACGGAATGAGGGCCTTTTAGTGAACGTCGGCGGGGTGCGTCAGGCGCGGACGATGACGACCTCGTCGAGCGGGCGGCGGACACGCGGGGCGAGCTCGCGCTCGCGCAGCGGCTCGGGCAGCGCGTCGGCGTCGCCGACCGTGCCCAGGGCGGTCACCGAGACGGGGACGAAGCGCTCTTCGAGACCGAACGCCCCACGCAGGCCGTCGGCGACGAAGCCACCCATCTGGTGGGTGTGCAGGCCGTCGTGGTGGGCCTGGATGCTGAGGTGCGCGACCGCCTGGCCCACATCGTAGGTGGCCCAGCGGCGCTCGGTGCCCTCCGCGTCGGCGACTTCGGCCACGGCCACGATGAGGACGCTCGCGGCGCCGGCCCAGGTCTGGTTGAAGCCCATCAGGTTGGCGACGATGCTGTCGAACTCGGCCGTGCCGCGGCGGGCGACGATGAAGCGCCAGGGCTGGGAGTTGTTGGCCGACGGGGACCAGCGCGCGGCCTCGAGGGCGGCGGTCAGCTTGGTCTCGTCGATGACGGCGACGGTGTCGAACGCGCGCGGGCTCCAGCGCTCGGCGAGAGCGGGGAGCAGGGGTGCGGCGGTCTCGGCGCTGCGGGGCGCGACGTCGGTGAGCGACATGGGTGGTTCTCCTCGAAGTGTGGATCGGTGGCCTCGAGGCTCCATTGCCCGGCTATATCGATGTAAACACATGGACGCTGCGAGTATTCCGCGAGCGTGTCGATCCGTTACTTCGAGGTGCGCGTGGTGGGTGTGGGGGTCGGCGTCATCGTCGGCACCAGGTCGCGGTACTGGGTGAGTCCGCCGTCGAGCACGGGGACCTCCAGCGTCAGCGTCTCAGCCCCGTTCTCGAACGTGACATCGGTCAGGCCGCCCGGCTTCGCGTCGAGCCCGTCGAACTCGATGGTCTGCCCGTCCGGCACGCCGAGCTGCACGACCCCCGAGGGCGCCAACGCCACGGCGTCGCTGCCGGAGGTGGTGTGGATGCTCACATCGAGCGGCGACGTCCCCTGGTTGACGAGGCTCGCGACGAGGCCGGCCGGGCCGGTCCCGTCGGCGGCGGTGAGGACGACGGCGTTGCCCACGTAGAGGTCGCCGACGGTGCCGCTCACGCCGTCGCTGGTCTCCTCGATGTGGAGGGTGTCCTGCGGCGCGAACAGGTCGCAGCCCGTGAGCAGGAGAAGCAGAGCCACCGAGAGTCCTGCGGCCGCTCCCGCACGACCGCGGACGCGCGCCGTCGTCCGTGCCGGTGTCCGTGTCGATGTCGTCGTCGATGTCACAGGTCCTCCTCCTCGGAGTCGTCGCGCCACGCCGCGATGTCCGCCACGTTGCCCTCGGGGTCGGCGAGCGACCACCACAGCGGATCCCGGCTGTCGCCGGTGAGGCGGCCTCCGGCGGCCACGACCGCATCGACGCGGGCCGCAGCCGCGGCCCGCGGGACGGAGATGTCGAGGTGGATCCGGTTGCGGTGGGTCATGGGGTGGTCGAGCGGCTGGAAGGCGATGGCGGGCCCCCGGCCCAGCGGGTCCACCAGGTCGGCTTCGCCGCGTCTGTCGTAGGCGAGGGCCGCCTGCCAGAACGGCAGCACAGTGGGGATGTCGAGCGCGTGGATGCTGATCTGCACGGCCTGCGCGCCCTGCGGCGCGGCCTCGATTCCGAGCCGCTGCGCCGCCGTGGAGATCCGCGCCGCAAGCGCCTGGTCCCGTCGGCTGATGTCTCCGACGTCATGGCTGACGAGCCGCACGACGAGGGTGCCGTAGCGCAGATCGACGTCGGGATGATGGCCGGCCTCCTCGGCCAGGCGGGCGATCTCGGCGAGCAGCGCGGCCCCGCATTCGAAGCTCCCGGTGGCGTAGCGGGCGACCGCGCCGTCGAACAGCACGGACCACTCCGCGACGCCCTCGGCGTCGTGGAAGACCTGCGGTGAGATGCGGTCGTCCGGGCTCACGGGCCACAGCCTAGACCCGTGCGGGAGCGGTGCAGAAGAGCCCGTCGGCGACGCGAACCTGTTAACACCCGATGACATCCACGTAACAATTCGTAACATTCTCAGGCTTCGGCATCGAGGCATTGTCGGGGTACAGCAATGGGGGTAAGGGGTACAGCTGGCGACAGTGCCGCCGCGGTCAGCCGATTGCGGCGATTTCCGCCCTTAATCAGCACTTCAGCGCGCGGCGCGCCCGGGATGGGATGTCGCGACACGCCCGGGAGGAAGTGTCCGCGTGTCGGCGGACAGCGGGTCGAACGGGGTGCATCCGACGCGCCGACCCGACCTGTCCACCCCTACTTGCGGGCCATCCCTGAGACCCCGTACAACTTGAGCCACCCGAACAGACCAGATCCCCGCCGTCGTGGATGCCCAAACCCCATCTCACCGTGAGAGGTCCGCTCGTGTTCATCTTCCTGCTGCAGATCCGGCACATGCTCGGCGGCCATCCGGAGCTGTATCTCTTCGCCGTCTACTCCGCCCTCATCTGGATCATCTGGATCGTCAAGGTCCTGATGTCCCGCCGATACCGGCCGTACACCGACGACTTCCACGGCACCACCAGCGTCGTCGTCCCGGTGGTCGACGAACCCCTCGACCTCTTCCGGGACGTGCTCGGGCGCATGGTCGAGCAGCGTCCGGGCGAGATCATCGTCGTCATCAACGGCGCCCCCAACCCCGAGCTGGCCGAGGTGTGCGAGGAGTTCGCCCCGCTCGTCCGCTGGGTGCACACGCCGATCCCCGGCAAGCGCAACGCCGTCATGATCGGCACCCGGATGTCGACCGGCGAGATCACCGTGCTCGTCGACTCCGACACCGTGTGGACCGAGAACACGCTCAGCGAGCTGGTCAAGCCCTTCGCCGACCAGCGCGTGGGCGGGGTCACCACGAAGCAGCGCATCCTCGAGCCGGAGCGCAGCTGGATCACCCGCTGGGCGGACTGGCTGGAGAACTCGCGGGCGCTCTACTCGATGCCCGCCCAGAGCGTCGTCGGGCAGATCGGCTGCCTCCCCGGCCGCACCATCGCGTTCCGCCGCTCGATCCTGATGCGCGTCATGGACAAGTTCATGAACGAAAAGTTCCTGGGCGTCTTCCTCGAGGTCTCGGACGACCGCACCCTCACGAACCTCACGCTCAAAGAGGGCTACCGCACCGTCTACCAGCACACCAGCCTCTGCTACACGGACGCACCGCTGAAGGTGAAGAAGCTCTTCAAGCAGCAGCTCCGCTGGGCGCGCGGCAGCCAGTACAACACGCTCCGGATGCTGCCCTGGATGCTCGGGCACGCCCCGCTGCTGGCGTTCTTCTTCGTGATGGACATCATCCTGCCGTTCGTGCTCGCGGGCGTGCTCGGCGGTTGGGTCTACCGGTCGATCACCGGGCAGGGCTACAACTTCTACGAGGGCTTCCTCAAGGAGTACGGCGTGCAGACCGGCATCCTGACCGTTGTCGCGCTGATGGTCGCCTCCTCGGTGATCAGCATGTCGATCCGTCAGATCCGGCATCTCTCCGAGAAGCCGTCCGACTTCTTCCGCCTGCCGATCTTCATCATCGTCTCCACGTTCTTCCTCATGCCCATCCGCCTGATCGGGTTCTTCCGCATGGCTCACGCCAGCGGCTGGGGGACACGCGCCGGTGCGTACGCCGGCGGCCCCGCCGAGATGACGACGGACGACGAGATCGCCGCCCTCGGCAGCGCGCCGGCACCCGCCGGGGATCTGCCGGACGCGGTCGGCGGCGTCACCACCGCGACCGCGCTGCAGGCCGCGACCCGGCCGTCCACCGGCAGCCTCACCGCCGTGGCGACACGGGAGGCCGCCCCTCCCGTGACCGCGCCGGCCGCTGCGCCGACGGCGACCCGCGCGTCGGCCAAAGCCGCGAAGGCGGCGGCGTCGACCGCCACGACCTCGAAGCGGCGCCGGCTCAACCCGCTCGCCGCCATCCCGTACCTGATCGGAATCGCGATCCTGACCCTGGAGGCTCTGTTCCTTGTCTAGCCCCTCGATCTCGACCAAGGCCGCCAACTGGTGGTCCCAGTCCCGCTCGCGGTCCCAGGCGACCGCCGGTGCGGCCATCCTCCTCACGGCCACCCTCGTCGGCATCTCGGCCTTCGTCTGGGCGTCCCCGTCCGGGGCACCGCTCCGGCAGGCGGTCGCGGACGCGACGGAGGCCATCACCCCGTACGCCGCCCAGAATGTCGAGCTTCGCCGCAACCTGCAGCGCGCGACCCAGACCATCGCCTCCCAGAAGGGCAAGATGACCGCGATGGAGAGTGAAGCGCTCGCCGCCCAGGCGTCGACGGCCAAGCAGCTCGCCGCCGCCCAGCAGCAGGCGACCGCTGCGCAGAGCCAGCTCGCCAGCGTCAAAGCGCAGCTCGCCGCCGCCAACGCCAAGGCGGGCGCGGGATCCAAGAGCTCCGCCGGCGGCTCGACCGGCTCGAACCCGGGATCGGGCAGCCCGGGTTCCGGCGGCGGGACGCCGATCACCGCTCCGGCCCGCGCCGACCTGGTCGCGCCGACCAGTCGCTACTACGGCATGTACACCGAGCAGGCGCCGTTCAACTGGGCCACGTTCGACGCGACCAGCGCCAAAGTGGGGGTCGCGCCCAACCTGGTCGGTTACTTCAGCGGCTGGGACGAGACCTTCCGCGCCAACGCCGTCACCCGGGCCTGGGCCCAGGGCCGCATGCCGATGATGACCTGGGAGTCCCGGCCCATCAGCGACGCGAACAATGTGTTGGAAGCGCCCGCGTACTCGCTTCCGAAGATCATCGGCGGGGACTTCGATGCGTACCTTCACCAGTACGCGAAGGACATCGTGGCCACCGGGTTGCCCCTCGCCATTCGACTCGACCACGAAATGAACGGAATCTGGTACCCGTGGGCGGAGAACGATGGTCAGGGCAAGTCGATCAACGGGAACAATGTGGGCGACTACGTGAAGATGTGGCGGCACGTCCACGACATCTTCCAGCAGGAGGGTGCCAACGATCTCGTGATCTGGGTGTGGTCCCCGAATATCGTCAACAACCTGCCCGCCTCGCACAAGGCGGCCGGATACCTCGAGAGTCTGTATCCGGGCGACGACTACGTCGATTGGGTGGGGCTGTCTGGGTACTTGCGGCCTCCCTACAAGTCCGACAACAATTTCAGCTTCGACTACACCTTCACACCGAGCCTCAACGCGTTGAGGGCGATCACAAGTAGGCCGATCATCCTGGCCGAGATTGGCGCATCCGAAACCGATGGGCACAAGCCGGCGTGGATCACCTCGCTCTTCTCGGCTCTGGGGAAGCCCGAGAACGACGACATCATCGGCCTCTCTTGGTTCAATCTCGCGGTCACGAGTTACGTGGAGGGGGTGCGCGCCACGAACGACTGGCGCGTCGACTCCCGCGCCGACACGCTCTCCGCGTTCATCGCCGGCCTCACCAGACCGGAAGACCGCTTCACCCTCACCCCGGCACCCTGACCTGCTCCGTCAACGGAAGGACCTGACATGACCACCCCCAAGAAGTCCCCGAAGGAGCAGCCCGCTCCGCGCCTCAGTGTCATCGGCACCGGCTACCTCGGCGCCACCCACGCGGCCGCCATGGCCGAGCTCGGCTTCGACGTCGTCGGCGTCGACACCGACCCGCACAAGGTCGAAGAGCTGCGGGAAGGGCGCGCGCCGTTCTTCGAACCGGGTCTGCCCGAGCTGATCCGGTCGAACGTCGCCGCCGGTCGCCTGGCGTTCACGACCGACATCGCCGAGGCGGTCGCGACCGCCGACGTGCATTTCATCTGCGTCGGCACTCCGCAGCAGTCGGGCTCGTTCGCCGCCAACCTCGCCTACGTGGAGGCGGCGGCCCGCGGCATCGCGGAGAACCTCACCCACGACGCGCTGATCGTCGGCAAGTCGACCGTGCCGGTGGGTACCGGCGCCCGGCTGCGGGCCATCGTCGCCGACGCCGCGCCCGTCGGGGTGAAAGTCGAACTGGTCTGGAACCCGGAGTTCCTGCGTGAGGGCAAGGCGGTCGACGACACCCTCCACCCCGACCGCCTGGTCTTCGGCGGCACCACGGCGGCCTCCGAAGCGTTGCTGCGTCGCGTCTACGCCACCCCGATCGCCGAAGGGACGCCGGTGCTGGTCGCCGACCTCCCGACCGCCGAGCTGGTGAAGGTCAGCGCGAACGCGTTCCTGGCCACCAAGATCTCGTTCATCAACGCGATCGCGGAAGTGTGCGACGCGGCCGGCGCGGACGTCTCCCTGCTGGCGGACGCCCTCGGGCACGACAAGCGGATCGGCCGCCAGTTCCTCAACGCCGGCCTCGGGTTCGGCGGCGGCTGCCTCCCGAAAGACATCCGCGCGCTGATGCATCGCTCGAGCGAGCTCGGCGCGCACGCCGCCGTCGGGTTGCTCCAGCAGGTCGACGAGATCAACATGGGTCGTCGGCAGCGCGTGATCGACCTCGCCCTGAAGGCGCTCGGCGGTTCGGTGCTCAACCGACGGATCGGAGTGCTCGGCGCGGCCTTCAAGCCGGAGACGGACGATGTCCGCGACTCGCCGGCGCTGAACGTCGCCGCCGCCCTGCACCTGCGCGGTGCCCAGGTCGTCGTCTACGACCCGCAGGCGCGCCGGACGGCGGAACGCCTGTTCCCGACGCTCGGTTACACCGATTCCATGGTGGATGCCGTGACGGGGGCCGATGCGCTCGTCGTGCTCACCGAGTGGGACGAATTCACGACCGCCGACCCGGCCGCCCTCAAGGCGATCGCTGCCGGCCGCACGGTGATCGACGCGCGCAACTGCCTCGACGCGGGTGCCTGGTCGGCCGCCGGCTGGGACGTCCTCGCGATGGGGACGGTCCCGACCGTGGCCCCGCTCGAGCGCGATCTCGCCACGCTCGCCGCCATCCACTGACCCGCTCCGCCTCCGTCCACCAGCCTCATCCGATCGAAGGAACCGACATGACCAGTTACGTCACCAAGGCCGTGATCCCCGCCGCGGGACTCGGCACCCGATTCCTCCCCGCCACGAAGGCGATGCCCAAGGAGATGCTCCCGGTCGTCGACAAGCCGGCCATCCAGTACGTCGTCGAGGAGGCCGTCTCCAGCGGCCTGCACGACGTCCTCCTCATCACCGGTCGCAATAAGAACGCGCTCGAGAACCACTTCGACCGCAACACCGAGCTGGAGGACACGCTCGTCCGCAAGGGCGACACCGACAAGCTCCAGAAGGTCAGCCACTCCACCTCGCTGGCCGACATGCACTACGTGCGCCAGGGCGACCCGAAGGGTCTCGGCCACGCCGTCCTGCGCGCCAAGATGCACATCGGCCACGAGCCGTTCGCCGTGCTGCTCGGCGACGACATCATCGACGAGCGGGACACCCTGCTCTCCCGGATGCTGGAGGTGCAGCACGCGCTCAACACCACCGTGGTGGCGCTGATGGAGGTGCCGCCTGAGTCCATCCACCTGTACGGCGCCGCCGCAGTCGTCGAGACGGACGAGGACGACGTGGTGCGCATCACCGGTCTCGTCGAGAAGCCGAGCCGCGAGAACGCGCCGTCGAACTACGCCGTGATCGGACGCTACGTGCTGCGCCCGGAGATCTTCGACATCCTGGAGAAGACGGAGCCGGGCAAGGGTGGCGAGATCCAGCTGACCGACGCCCTCGAGGGGCTCGCGACCGCCCCGGCCTGGACCGGTGGTGTGCACGGCGTCATCTTCCGGGGCCGTCGCTACGACACCGGGGACCGGCTCGACTACATCAAGGCGATCGTGCAGCTGGCCTCCGCGCGGGACGACCTCGGGCCGGGGCTGGTGCCGTGGCTGCGGGAGTTCGCCGACACGGTCGCGCCGGCGGCGCCGCTCGAGACCGTCGCGCCGTTCGCCGCACCCGCCGCACCCGCGGCACCCGCGCCGCCGGTGCGGCCCGCCGCCAAGCAGCCGAAGCAGACCTCCAAGCGCGAGCGCGAGCTGCTCCCCGTCGCCGGCGCCTGACCCTGTCCCTCCGTCCCGCCGCACCGCAGTCCCGAGTGACCGCGGTGCGGCGGGACGTCCGCGGTGCGGCGCCCGACCGCAGGCGTCCCGAACCGCAGCAGTCGCAGGCGGATGTCCGTCGCGAGAGGGACGCGTCAGAGGGGTCTGGTTCGTAGGGTCGGGGTATGACCAGTGCGACACGGCCGGTGGAGGCTCCGGCTCCGGTTCCGGGTGGATGGGCGCCGTGGATCCGCGGAGCGATGAGCGTCGCGGGAGTGGCGGTCGGCTCGCTTCTCGTCGGCGGACTGACCAGCTTCGGCCAGCAGTACCTCCCCGCCTGGTTCTCCTCGCTGGCCAACTCCGCCGGAGGGTGGGCGATGCTCGCGTTCGGGATCGTCTGGCTCAGCCGGGCGCGCCCGGCACTCGGCGCGGTGCTCGGAGCGCTCTCCTTCCTCCTGATGGTGGAGGGCTACGGTCTGGTCTCCGCGTGGCGCGGGTACTTCTTCGCGGACCCGTTCTCCAGCGTCTGGACGGCGATCGCCGTCGTCGCCGGACCGGTGCTGGGGGCGTGTGCGGCGATCGTCCGGCACGGTTCCGGACTTCGGGCGGCGCTCGCGGCGGTCCCGTTGTCGGCTGTGCTGCTCGGCGAAGGCGGCTGGGCCCTCCTCCGCATCGCCGACACCACGAGCCCGGTCTACTGGGTCATCGAGATCGTGCTCTCCGTGGTCGTGATCGCCGTGGCGATCGGTCGCAACCGCCTCACCGTTCGCCAGGCGGCCGTCGTCGCCGCCGCCTTCCTCACCGCCGCTGCTGTCTACGCCGCGCTCTGGATGCTCCTGGATGCGTGGCGGTGAGCGCGTCGCGCCTCCGCGGTGCACGCGAGTGCTCCCACGGTACGTTTGCCCCGCGTCGACACGGCGCACTCGTACCGGGACGCCGCACGCACGGCCGGACGCCTCAGTCCAGGCCGAGGCGCTTCAGCGTGTGCTTCTCGCTGTGGCCGGCGTCGGTCTCGATCTCGTCGACCGCGATGGGGATGTTCGGCCCGACCGCGAGCCACACGAAGCCGTCGCGGTGCACCAGCGGTACCAGGTCGGTGGTGCCGTCGCGCAGCAGGGTGCGGATCCGCTTCAAGAGTGCGTAGCCTTCGGACGGGCGCGTGACGTACGTCTTCCGTCGGTAGTGGACGACGTGGGCGACGGTCTTGGCGCTGAGGCCCGCGACCTCGCTGGCGGGGAGCGGGTCGGCGTGCTGGGTGTCGGTCATACTCCGGACCGTACGCCGTCGGGAGGCCGCTGGCGACCGGTTCCGGCGCACCCGCTAGCGTGGGCGGATGGAGATCCCCGCACCCGATGTCCTCGACCGGCTCGCCGACCACGGCTGGCCGGCGCTCGAACGCGAACCATTCGGTCCGTGGATGTTGCGGGCCGCCGACGGCGTTACGAACCGTGCGAACTCCGTCCGGGCAACCGGTGGGCACGCCGATCTCCCGGCGGCGGTGGATACGGCCGAGGCCTGGTACGCGGCGCGCGGACTCCCCGCCGTGTTCCAGGTGAGCCCGGCCTCGTCCGCCGCGCTGCCCCGGGAATTGCGGAAGCGCGGCTACCGGGAGCACTCCGAGACGGCCGTCCTGGTGGCGGACCGATCCACGGTCGCCGCGGCCGGCACGCGCACGGCACCGAGCATCGCGGTCGCGCCCGACGCGTCGACCGGATGGCTCGACACCTGGTGGACGGTCGACGGTCGCGGCGGGGCGTCCGCCCGTGGGACCGTCGAGCGCATCCTCGCCGGTGGACCCGCGCTCTATGCCTGGGCCGGAGCGGAGGACGCCCCTGACGCGGTCGCCCGGCTGGCGCTCGTCGGCGCGTGGGGCGGGCTGTATGCGGTGGCGACGCTCCCGGCAGCACGCCGCCGCGGGCTCGCGCGGTCGCTCACCGCAGCGCTCGCGGGGGAGGCCGCCGGACACGGCGTCGAACGGCTCTGGTTGCAGGTGCTGGCCGACAACTCCGGAGCGATCGCTCTGTACGAGAGCCTCGGGTTCGTCCCGGCCTCGCGCTACGCCTACTGGCAGGCTCCGCTGGGGGTCCGTTGAACCCACGATGCCGGGCGGTATGGACACTAGGGTTAGTCCACACAGCCCGGCAGCGTTTCGGGGTTACGGCCGCTGGATATTCGGGTCTCCTCGGCCGCATCTGAAGACTAGCGGAAACCTCGTCCTCGGTGTGGGTCGAATGGAGGACAAAATCTGTACCCCTCTACCCCAATCCGGGGGTGGCCCGGGCGTTGTCGTCGCGCGGGTGGTTCGGCTGGCACGACGGCGTTAACCCACGATGCCGGGCGGCACGGAGACTAGGGATCATTCGTGCTGCCCGGCATACGTTCGGGGTTACGGCCGGTGGATATTCGGGTTCCCCCGGCCGCTCTTCGAGGATAGCGAACTTGTGGGTCAAATGGAGGACATTTTTGTACCCCGACTTCACCCCAGACCGAGGGGCACCAGACCGAGGGACACCATGTCGACGGGCACCACGTCGAGGGAGGCCGCCATGCGGCGCGGACTCAGGCGGTGCCAAGCTCCTGCACCAGGGCGGCGACGAAGTCGTCGATGTCCTGCTCGGAGGTGTCGAACGAGCACATCCAGCGCACCTCGTTGCGAGCGGCATCCCAGTCGTAGAACCGGAAGTGTTCGCGCAGCCGGTCCGCGACGCCGGCGGGGAGGGTCGCGAAGACGCCGTTCGCCTGCGTCTCCTGGCTGAAGCCGACGCCCTGGATGCTGCCGTCCGCGATGCCGCGCTCGAGGGCTGTGCGCAGGCGGGTGGCCATGGCGTTGGCGTGCCCGGCCGAGCGCAGGTAGAGGTCGTCGGTGAGCAGGGCGATCAACTGCGCCGAGATGAACCGCATCTTCGAGGCCAGCTGCATGTTCAGCTTGCGCAGGTAGATCAGGCCGTCGGAGGCCTCCGGGTTCAGCACGACCACGGCCTCGCCGTACAGCATGCCGTTCTTGGTGCCGCCGAAGCTGAGCACGTCGACGCCCGCGTCGGTGGTGAACGCCCGCAGCGGCAGGCCGAGGGTCGCGGCCGCGTTGGAGATGCGGGCGCCGTCCATGTGCAGCTTCATGCCGAGCGCGTGCACGTGATCGGCGATCGCGCGGATCTCCTCGACCGTGTAGGCCGTGCCGAGCTCGGTCGTCTGGGTGATGGAGACGACCAGCGGCTGCGCGCGGTGCTCGTCGCCCCAGCCCCACGCCTCGCGGTCGATCAGTTCGGGGGTGAGCTTGCCGTCCGGGACCTCGACCGGGAGCAGCTTGAGGCCCGCGACGCGCTCCGGGGCGCCGGCCTCGTCGGTGTTGATGTGCGCGGTCTTCGCGCAGACGACCGCGCCCCAGCGGGGGACCATCGACTGCAGGCCGACCACGTTGGCGCCCGTGCCGTTGAAGACCGGGAACACCTGGACGCCCTCGCCGAAGTGCTCGGCGAAGACCTCGTGCAGGCGCTCCGTGTAGACGTCTTCGCCATAGGCGATCTGGTGGCCCTGGTTGGCCGCGGCGATCGCGTCGAGGATCTCGGGGTGCACACCCGCGTAGTTGTCGGAGGCGAAGCCGCGCAGGTTCAGATCATGGAGTTGTAGCGTCACCCGTCCATCCTTGCAGGATTCGCGGCGAGTGGGATGCGCGTGCCGTTCACCTCGGCGGCCGAGCTCTCCCAGAGGCGCACGACCTCGTCGCCGAGCCGCTCCTCGAGGCCGGACAGCGTCTTCACGACGAAGACGACGGCCGCCGCATCGGGGGCCTGCTTCGCGAAGCCCTGCGCGACGGCGCGGGTCCAGGCGTCGGCCGCGGCCTTCGCGGCGGCGTAGTTCGCGCCTCCCGCGTACGGCGCATCGACCGCCGTCGATGAGACGATCGCGAGCCGGCCCGCAGGCGAGGCCGCCAGGTCGTCGAAGAACACCCGCGTCGTGTTGCGGAGCGTGCGGAAGCCGCGCTCGAGGAACTCCCAGTCCTCATCGCTCTGGCCTTCGAGACCGCCGCCTCCGCGCCAACCGCCGACCAGATGGATGAGGCCGTCGATGGTGCCGAACTTGAGGTGGATGCGCATCGCGAGCTCGGCCACGGCGTCCCGATCCGACAGGTCGCACACCCGGGTGTCGACGCCGGGGACCGCGGCGGCCAGGGCCTCCAGCGCCTCCTCGCGGGTGCCGACGGCGAGGACCGTCGCGCCCGCCGTCACCAGCGATCGCGCGACGGCCTCGCCGCTGGTGCTGGTCGCTCCCGCGATCAGCACCAGCCGGCCGTGCAGCGGAAGGGCGTCCGTCACGCGGCGCCCGCCGGGGCGTCGTCCGTCGTGCCGGTGATGCCCGCCGTCGATTCGATGACCGAAGCCATCTTCTTGTTCAGCGCCTCGTAGAACATCGAGAGCGGGAACTCGTCGTCCAGTACCGCGTCCGTGTAGCCCTTGGGCGCACCGGAGAGGATCTCGTCGGACAGCCCGCGTGCCCAGTGGGAGGCGGGGTGCGGCGTGAGGGTCTGCGTCAGCATCTCGTACGCGGCCAGCCAGTGCGAGACCTTCGGCCGGTCGATCGACCGCCAGTAGAGCTCGTTGATCTGATCGCTGAGGGCGACCACCACGTCCGGCACCGACTCCCAGTCGATCGTGAGCTGGGTGTCCGTCCAGTGCAGCACGTCGTGCTGGTGCATCCACGCGAACAGCAGCTGGCCGCCGAGCCCGTCGTAGTTGCGGACGCGGCTGCCGGTGATCGCGAACCGGAAGATGCGGTCGAAGATCACCGCGTACTGCACGAGGTGAGCGTGGTCGCGGATGGCCCGCTGCGCCTCGGACAGCTCTGCGTCGGGGACCGCCGACAGCGTGCGCTCGAGCCGGACCGACTCGCGGAACGCCGTCAGGTCGCAGCGCAGCTCCTCCAGCGAGTAGAGGAAGAACGGCATCCGCTGCTTGATCATGAACGGGTCGAACGGCAGGTCGCCGCGCATGTGGGAGCGGTCGTGGATGATGTCCCACATCACGAAGGTCTCCTCCGTGAGCTGCTGGTCGTCCAGCATCGCCGCGGCGTCGGCCGGCAGCTCGAGCTTGGTGATCTCCGCGGCGGCGCGCACCACCCGGCGGTACCGGGCGGCCTCGCGGTCCTGGAAGATCGCGCCCCAGGTGAACTGCGGGATCTCGCGCATCGCGACCGTCTCGGGGAAGAGCACTGCCGAGTTGGTGTCGTAGCCGGGGGTGAAGTCCACGAAGCGCAGCGCGACGAAGAGCTTGTTGCCGTACTCGCCGGCCTCCAGCTCCGCGACGAACTCGGGCCAGATCACCTCGACCAGCACGGCCTCCACGAGGCGGTTCGCGCTGCCGTTCTGCGTGTACATCGGGAACACGACCAGATGGCCGAGCCCGTCGACGCGGTGCTGTTGGGGCTGGAACTCGTTCAAGGCGTCCAGGAAGTCGGGAACGCCGAAGCCCTCGTCGGCCCAGCGTGCGAAGTCCCGCTGCAGGGCCGCCAGATACGACGCGTCGTGCGGGAAGAAGGGGGCGAGCTCGCCGATCGACGCGATCAGCGTGTCGACGTGCTCGGCGGCGGCCGGCCGGTCGGACTCCTGCTCGACCGAGCCGTCCTTCACCTGCAGCGCCTGCAGGGCGATGGCGGCGTCCTTGAGCCGGAGCCAGGCGGAGTGCGTGGCGACCTCGCGGACCGGGCGGGCGTCCTCGACGACCTCGGGTTCTCCGACAATCGCGTTCTGCGTGAAACCAGTTGTGGACTGAGACATGTGACGAACCTCCCGTCATCGGTCGGCCGCGGGCATGCGGCAGGATCGGACGCGCGAAATCGTGTCCTCACTCGAGCCTAACCGCGGATCGCGGACGTTTCTTTGACGGTTTCAGCGGAAAAGTGCGCCACAAGCGGCGATCGTGCACGATTCGACACCCACTGCGCGCAGGGCGTGCGTTCGCTAGTGTCGGCGGCATGACGATCGACGCGACCGCGGTGCAACAGGCACTCGCCGCGATCGCCGATCCCCGGGACGCGGACGTCCTGCGGCGCTTCTTCAAGACCGGGCCGGGTGAGTACGGCGAGGGCGACGTCTTCATCGGCGTGCGCGTACCGCAGACGCGCGCGGTCGCGAAACGGTTCGAAGGGATGCCGCTGGAGCAGATCGACGTGCTCCTCGACAGCGCGGTGCACGAGCACCGCCTCGCCGGCCTGATCATCCTGAACCGCGCCTTCGAACGCGCGAGCCGCCCCCGCGGGCGAGACGACGAGGCTCGCGAGCGCATCGCCTCCTTCTACCTCGCGGCTGTGCGTCGCGGGCGCGTGAACAACTGGGACCTCGTCGACTCCTCCGCCGAGTTCGTGCTCGGCGCCTGGTTGTGGGACCGGCCGCGCGGGGTGCTCGATGAGCTCGCCGCGAGCGACGTGCTCTGGGAACGACGGGTCGCCGTGCTCTCGACGTTCGCGTTCATCCGTCGGGGCGATGCGTCCACGACGCTCGCACTGGCCGAGCGTCTGCTCGCCGATCGCGAGGACCTCATGCACAAGGCGGTCGGGTGGATGCTGCGGGAGGTCGGCAAGCGGGTCGATCGCGCCCTCCTCCTGGGCTTCCTCGACGAGCATGCGGCGCAGATGCCGCGCACGATGCTCTCGTACGCCACCGAGCATCTCGACCCGGAGACCCGCGCCGAGTACCGCGCGGCACGCTGAGCGGCACGTCGCACCTACTCTCCGGAGTCGGCCGGAGCCGGCTCCGGAGCTCCCCGGGTGACCCGCGGCCGCAGTGCGGGGGCGCTGATGAACGCGGCCGCCATCAGAGCCACGACGAGCCACAGCGCACCGAGCAGGCCGGTCGAGTGCGCGACGAGCCCGAGCACGGGGGGTCCGGCGAGGTTGGCGAGGTAGCCGATGGAGGCGACGACGCTGACTCGGGCGGCCGCATTGCCGCCGCCCTCCGCCGCGGCCGACATCCCGAGCGGGAAGCCCATCGAGACGCCGACGGCCCAGAGCATGACGCCGACGAGCACCATCCAGAGTTCGCCGCCGAGGATGAAGAGCAGCAGACCGACGATTCCGAGGGCCGTGGTCCAGCGGATGGTCGCCACACGGCCCAGCCGGTCGACCACGGGACCGCCGAAGATCCGGGTCGCGGCCTCGCTGGCGGCGAAGATCGTGAAGAAGAGGGCGGCGATCGCGGCCGTCTGGCCGTGGTCGTCCTTCACCGACAGCGTCAGCCAGGTGTTGGCCGAGCCCTCGCCGAGCTCCACGCCCAGCATCACGACGCCGATCACGAGGAGGCGCACATCCATCCAGCCGCGCAGCCACTGCTTCACCCGCACCGCGACGGGCGGCCGCGCGGGAGTCTCGGCCGTCACCGGGGCGGCGGCGGGAATGGCCCGCGCCATGGCCAGGGTCACGACCACCACGACGACACCCAGCGCCATGAACTGGGCAGAGGGGGCGATGCCGAGGGCGGCGCAGGCCGCGCCGATCCCGGACCCGATCGCCGCACCGACGGACCACGCGGCGTGCATCAGGGGCATCAGCGTCTTCGCGGCGGCCTGCTCGATCGCCGCGCCCTCCACATTGATGAGCACGTCGAGCGTCCCGATCCCGAGCCCGACCGTGACGAAGCCGATCGCGACCAGGGGGACCGACTGCAGCAGGAGCGCCCCGCCGAGAAGCACGAGCGAGCCCGCGATCGTCAGCAGCGCCGTCGACACGGCCCAGCGGCCGCCGAGCCGGCCGAGCAGCGGGGTCGACAGGCCGAGCCCGGCGATCGAGCCCACGGTGGAGCAGGCGATGAGCACACCGACCGTCGGGGTGTCGATGTTCAGCTCGCGCATCAACTCGGGGAGTCGCGGCCCCCAGGTCGCGATCGTCACCCCGCCGAGCCCGAAGGCGGCGGTGATCGCGTTGCGCCAGCGGACCAGTGCGCGGCGGTCGAGAGCGGTCTGCGTCATCACAGGGACCTCGGATCGGATCGGATGGGAAGGAGGGAAAACCGAGTAACGATCGGTGTCCTCGTCGATCGTACACGCGGCGGCCGTCGCTCTCGCCTGCGATGATGGACGGATGGCGAGAACGGTTCGGGGTGCACGTGTGCTCATCACCGGGGCCGCGTCCGGGATGGGGCGGTTGTACGCGGAGCGCGCCGTGCGCGAGGGCGCACGCGCGGTCGTCCTCTGGGACCGCGACGCCGCCGCCCTCGACGCGTTGACCGCCGCCCTGCGTGCCGAGATCCTGACCGGCCGGTCCGCCACGGCGTGGGATGCACCGCCGCGCTCGCCCTCCTCCGCCGCGGGCCGCCCCGCCACCAGCGTGCACCCGTTCGTCCTCGACCTGGGGGAGCTCGGCGCCATCGCGCAGAGCGCGCAGGCAGTCCGTCGTGAGCTCGGCGGCGTCGACGTGCTCATCAACAACGCGGGGATTGTGCGCGGCAAGTTCTTCTGGGAGCACGACAACGGCGCCGACACCCGACCCACCATGCAGGTCAACGCCCTCGCCCCGATGTACGTCACGCGGGAGTTCCTGACCGGGATGATCGAGAGCTCACGTGAGGCGCGCGTGGTGAACATCGCGTCGGCCGCCGGCACCCTCTCCAATCCGCGCATGAGCGTCTACGCCGCCAGCAAGTGGGCGGTCATCGGCTGGAGCGACAGCATGCGCCTCGAGCTGGAGCAGCAGGGGTTCGGGCACGTGAAGGTGACGACCGTCGCTCCCAGCTACATCGACACCGGGATGTTCGAGGGCGCCCGCGGCCCGCTGCTGACGCCCGTGCTCGCGCCGGAGTACGTGGTCGACAAGGTCTGGAAGGCCATGCTCGCCGGTCGGCCGCTGCTCATGCTGCCGTGGTCGGTCGGACTGGCTCGCGTATTGAAGGGCGTGCTGCCGACGCGGGCGTGGGATGCGGTGGCCGAGCGCCTCGGTGTCTATCACTCCATGGACTTCTTCACCGGCCGCCGCCCGTAGTCGGGCCCGCGCGCTCAGCCGCGAGCGCTCCCGACCGTGGAGATCGGGCCGACCAGGATGTCGGCGAGCAGGCGCGCGTAACGGCCGTCCGGATCGAGGTCGGGGTCGAACACGGTGATCGAGGCTCCGATCGCTCCGGGGGCCAGTGCTCCGAGGAGGTCCGACAGGCCATCGGCCGACAGGCCGCCCGGGTCGGGACTGTCCACGGCCGGCATCACGCTCGGGTCGAGCACATCGACATCGACCTGGAGCCAGTATCCGGAGCCCGCGACGCGATGCACGAGGGCGGAGAGCGTCGCGGGCGTCGACGCGATGATGTCGCGCGCGGAGACGACGGCGCCGAGGTGCGCGCGTGCGTCGGCGGCGTGCTCGTCGTCGTCGCGATGGCCCAGGTGGACGGCGCGCGACGGCACGACGTAGGGGCCGAGACCGTCGATGTCGGAGAGGGCGGGGGAGTGCAGGCCGATCGCGGCCGCGAGGTC
Source organism: Leifsonia aquatica H1aii (assembly GCF_000633535.1). Lineage (GTDB taxonomy): Bacteria > Actinomycetota > Actinomycetes > Actinomycetales > Microbacteriaceae > Leifsonia > Leifsonia aquatica_A. The sequence continues at coordinate 29,141 of NZ_AYMR01000014.1, forward strand.
CTCTCCCGCGACGCTGCCCCAGCGGTCGCTGTTGCCGGGGTGGCGGAAGTCGGTGTGCCCGTCGATGTGGACCAGCCCGCTGCGGCCCCGCCGGGCGAGGGCGACGCCGATCCCGACGAGTACGCTGCAGTCTCCGCCGATGACGACGGGAGAGTCCCCGGCGTCGAGGATCTCGGTCAGTCGACCCGCGAGCCGCCGCGCATGGTCGACCAGGGCGATCTCGTTGCGGACGACGCCCAGGGGCCGTTCCGCGTCGTCATCGACGTAGCGGCCGGGGACGATCACGCCGGCCTCGCGCGCGCCGAGAGCCTGGAGGCGTGCGAACAGCCCCGCCTCCCGGAGTGCCTCCGGCGCCTTCGACGCGCCGGGGACACTGCCCGGGCGCGGAGGGCGGAGCCCCAGATCGGTCGGGGCGGACACGAGTGCGATCACACGGTCAGCCTGCCAGGTGCGGGCCGGTTCCGCTCCGTTCGACGGGCCGGCTCATTCGGCGGTCCCGTTCAGCGGGCGGCGATGCCCTCCCACAGCTGGTCGAGCGCGGCGTCCACGACGACCTCGGTCGCGTACTCCTCGAGCATCCCCTGCGCCGCGAGCACTGCGACGCCGTGCATGTGGGCGTGCACGACGACGGCGAAGACGCCGGGGTCGCCCGCCCGGACCTCGCCCGCGGCCTGCGCCTCGGCGATCAGGTCGCGCGCGACGAGCATGCCGCGGTAGCCGGTCTCGCGCAGGAGGTCGCTGGCCGCGTCGTCGTGCTTGGTCGTGTACATCAGGTGAAGCAGCTCGGGCCGGTCGGTGGCGAAGGCGACGTAGGCGCGGGCGGTGCGCTCGAATCGGCTGCGGAAGTCGCCGGCGCCGGCAGCGGCCTCCGCGAGCCGCGCGTTCATGGCCTCGAACCCGTCGAGCGCCAAGGCGTCGAGGAGTGCCTGCTTGTCGCGGAAGTGCCGTGCAGGCGCGCCGTGGCTGACCCCGAGATCGCGCGCGACCTGGCGCAGCGACAGGCCGTCGACTCCGACCTCCCGCAGAGCGACCTCCGCCTGCGCGAGCAGGGCCGTGCGCAGGTTGCCGTGGTGGTACGCGGTCGTCATGACGGCATCCTATCGCCCGAGTAGACGTTGACAACATTGCAGACAGTGTCTACATTGAAGCTCGGGAGACCACAGGGGTCGCCCGATCGAACGGACGGCGGAGAACATGGCCATCGATTTCGCGGGGCGCACGGCCCTGATCACCGGGGCGAGCTCGGGACTCGGGGCGGAGTTCGCCCGCCGGCTCGCGGCGCGCGGGGCGGATCTGGTGCTCGTCGCCCGACGAGGTGAGCTGCTCGAGGAGCAGGCGGCCGAGCTGCGCTCGCAGCACGGCGTGACCGTCACTCCGATCGCGATGGACCTCGCCCGCCCCGGTGTCGGCGCGGAGCTGCGGGAGCGGCTCGCGGCGCGCTCCATCAGGGTGAGCACGCTGATCAACAACGCGGGGTTCGCGACCTATAACGCGTTCATCGACGAGGACCCGGAGCGCATCGCGGCCGAGATCCAGCTCGACGTCGCGACCCTCGTCGATCTGACGCGCGCGTTCCTGCCGGAGATGATCGCGCACGGCACGGGCGCTCTCGTCAACGTCGCCAGCACGGCGGCCTACCAGCCACTCCCCGGCATGGCCGTCTACGGCGCGAGCAAGGCGTTCGTCCTGTCGTTCACCGAGGCGATCGCCGTGGAGACGAAGGCCTCGGGCGTCCGTGTGCTGGCCCTCAGCCCGGGCGCGACGCGCACCGAGTTCTTCGACGTCGTCGGCACGGAGGCCGCCGCCGTCGGCGGGTATCAGACGCCGGAACAGGTGATCACCACGGCCCTGAAGGCGCTGGACAGGCGGCGCACCCCGGCCTCCGTGGTCTCGGGCCGGGCCAACCGGCTGAGCTCGACGTTCGCGGCCCTCGCTCCACGCTCGCTCGCGGCGGCGGCGGCGGGTCGGATGCTCGCCTCCGGCGCCTGACCTCGATCGGCCGGTTCACCCCCGAATGGGTGGCGAACCTGAGAGAACTCACATACAGTGCCCCGTACGCGCAGCACCGCGGCTGCGCGGAAGGGAGCACTCGTGAGCGATCCGTCCTGGACCCAGGTGGTCAAGACCGTCGAACCAGAGCAGCCGGAACTCAAGCGGGCCCTGGGGCCCGGACTGCTGCTGCTGTTCATCGTCGGCGACATCCTCGGCACCGGCGTCTACGCCCTCACTGGCCAGGTGGCGGCAGAAGTGGGAGGCGCTGCCTGGCTGCCGTTCCTGCTCGCGTTCGGCGTCGCGACGCTCACCGCGTTCTCGTACCTCGAGCTGGTCACCAAGTACCCGCAGGCCGCCGGTGCCGCGCTCTACACGCACAAAGCGTTCGGCATCCACTTCCTGACGTTCATCGTCTGCTTCGTGGTCATGACCTCGGGCATCACGTCGGCGTCGACCGCCTCGCGCGCGTTCGCCGTGAACCTCGGGATCGGCTTCGGCCTCCCGGATGACAACCTCGCGACGATGCTCGTCGCCCTCGCCTTCATCGTCCTCATCATGCTGGTGAACCTGCGAGGCGTGACCGAGAGCGTGTGGCTCAACGTCGTGCTGACCCTGGTGGAGCTGTCCGGACTCCTGCTGGTGATCTTCATCGGACTGTGGGCGATCTCGGGCGGCAACGCCGACTGGTCGCGGGTGGTCGCGTTCGAGACGCCGGAGGACAAGAACGTGCTGCTCGCCGTGAGCACGGCGACCTCCCTCGCCTTCTTCGCCATGGTCGGCTTCGAGGACTCGGTCAACATGGCGGAGGAGACCAAGAACCCCAGCCGGATCTTCCCGAAGATGATGCTCAGCGGCCTCGGGGTCGCCGCGGTGATCTATGTTCTCGTCTCCATCACCGTCGTCGCTCTGGTGCCGATCGGGGAACTGGCCGGCAGCGAGACCCCGCTGGTGATGGCCGTGCAGGCGGGAGCCCCGGGCTTCCCGATCAACGACCTCCTGCCGTTCATCTCGATGTTCGCCGTCGCCAACACCGCGCTCATCAACATGATGATGGCCAGCCGCCTGCTCTACGGCATGGCCAAGCAGGGCGTGCTGCCGCCGTTCCTGGCCTCGGTGTCGCCGAAGCGGCGGACGCCGTGGACGGCCATCCTGTTCACCAGCGCCCTGGCCGTTGCGCTCATCGTCTACGTCTCGCTCGACCCGCAGGGGTCGATCGTGGCGCTCCTGGGCGGCACGACCTCCCTGCTCCTGCTGGTGGTCTTCGCGATCGTGAACATCGCGGTGCTCGTGCTGCGCCGGCAGCCCGTGGATCACCAGCACTTCCGCACCCCGACCGTGCTGCCGGTGATCGGAGCGATCACCTGCCTCTACCTGGTCTTCCCGTGGACCTCCGGGCGGCCGGGAGGGCAGTACGGCATCGCCCTGGCACTGTTGACGATCGGCGTGCTGCTGTGGGTGGTCGAGCGGATCTACGCGGCTGTGCGGAAGCGCTCCGCGGGCTGACGCGGGGCCGGAGGCTGTCGCCGGCCAGGATGCTGCGGAGTCCGTTCCCCTGCGGAAGTGACGCCGAGACGGGGAATTCCCAGCGTCCCTTTCGGGGGATTCTGCCCTCTCGCCGACCTCGCTAGCGTGGGGCGTCGTCGCGTCGTCGGACCGGACGACACCACCCGACGGAAGGACCGGCACGATGGCGCACCACTCACGGCGGCGGGCAGGACTGCTCCTCTCGCTCACTCTGGCCGCTCTGCTGGGGGCGGCGGGCGTCGCCTCGTCCGCCCCGGCGGTCGCGGCGACCGTCGACGACGGCTCGTCCATCTACGTCGGTGCGCGTCAGGGCTACGGCGGGACCGGTGTGTTCCCCCTCTACGCGAGCGCCCCCGCCGACCCGGCGAACCCCGGCGACCCCGACCTGTGGGCGTACTGCATCGAGCACGACGTGCACGCCGAGACCGGGCTCGAGGGGGTCGTCGGCGACGCCTCCGGCTTCCTCGGCACCAACTACTTCACCGACCCGGCCGTCCAGAGCAAGATCTTCTGGGTGCTCGCCCACAGCTACCCGGCGCTCAGCCTGGCGGACTTCGGTGCGGCGGTCGGCGTCCCCGGCATCTCCCGCAACGATGCGATCGAAGCCACCCAGTATGCGATCTGGCGCTACACCGAGCTCACGTGGGACGCCGCGTGGGACTTCACGACCCCTGCCTCCGGGACGGCGTACGGATACCTCCTCGCCGGCGCCAACGCGAGCACCGGGACCGTGCCCGATACGGCGAAGGTCGCTGTGAGCGTCCCGGCGGCCGCCCCGACCGCCGGCCGGCTCGTCGGGCCGTTCGTGGTCACCTCCAACCGGCCGACCGTCCAGGTCTCGGTCGCGCCTGCCGTTCCGGTAACCGACGCCACCGGAAACCCCGTCGACCTGAACGCCGTCACCGACGGCCAGGAGCTCTATCTGGATCTGCGCGGCAAGACCGCGGCGGGAGGTGCGACGATCACCGCCACCGTCGCGGGTTCGTCGGTCGACGGACACATCGTCTCGGTCCCGACGGCGGCGGGAGGCATCCCGACGGCCGCCTCCCATGCCCAGTCGATCGTCCTGGTCGCCGGTGCCTCCGCGACGACCGACGCCCAGGCCTCCGTCCAGTGGGCGGCGACGGCGGTCCCCACCACGTCGTCGCCCGGCGCGAGCCCGGCCCCGTCCGCCACCGCGGCCACGGCACCATCGACCACCGCGACCACGAGCCTCGCCGCAACGGGTTCCGCGCTCCCGGCAGGAGCGGCGGCCGTGGGGCTCGTCGCGATCCTCGCGGGACTCGGCGTCGCCGTGCGGAGCCGGTGGACGCGAACCCGACGCCAGCACTGACGCCTCTCCGGCCGCGTCACATCGTGCTCCGCCGCGACTCGTGCGGAGGGGGGATCCGCGTGACGATCGGACGCCTCCGTGGCGGCGGCGTAGTCGCGGGTGCGCGCCGGACCCCTTCGTCCTGAGAAGGTATGTACCTGGGGAGGGAACGTGAACGAAGACCGTAGCGACGCGGAGCTGCTCGAACGCCTGCGCGACGGCGACAACGCCGCGTTCGCCGCGCTCTGGGAGCGTCACTCGGCGGCGGCCCGACGATACGCCCGGCACCTCGCCCCCGGCCAGGTCGACGACCTCGTGGCGGAGTCCTTTCTGGCGATCTACCACCAGGTCACGACGACGTCCAAGGGACCGGCGTTCGCGTTCCGGTCGTACCTGCGCGCCGTCATCCGGAACACCGCGATCCGGTGGGGGAAGGACGCGGGTCGCTTCGTCGACCAGGACGAGGTCGATGAGATCGAACCGCGTGACGGTCTCGCCCGTGCGGAGGAGGCATCCGAATCGGTGGAGGTGCTCGCGGCCTTCCAGGAGCTCCCCGACCGCTGGCAGCGCGTCCTCTGGCTGACCGAGGTCGCCGACGTTCCCCGACCGGCGATCGCGCGGGAACTGGGCATCAAGCCGAACGCGGTGTCCGCGCTCCACCGGCGAGCCCGCTCGGGGCTCAAGCTCCAGTGGCTCTCACGTCAGGTCCCGGAAGTCCTGCGCGTGGACGAGACCCACGTGGCGCGGCTGCTGCCGCAGCATCTCACCGAGCCGAAGAACGCCGCGCTCGCCGCCGGGGTCGCCGTCCACGTGGCGGCGTGCGTCCTGTGCAACGACCTCCTGCAGGACATGCGCACCATGTCGCGTCGCGTCCGGACCCGGACCCTCGCCGTGCTCCTGGGGGCGGGAGGCGTGGGCGGGTCAGCGACGGCCGTGACGGTGACGACGGGGACCACGGCAGTCGCGACGGGGCTGTTCGGCACCGGGCTCGCCGGCCTCCTCACGGCGGGAGGGCTCAGCGTCGCGGCGATCGGCGGCAGCCTCCTGCTGACGACGGTCATCGGTGTGTCCGCGGCGTCACCTCAGACGGCGCCGCCCGTTGCGTCCGCGGTCACCGCGCCACCGGCGGCGCCGACGGCCTCCGCCCCGTCACCGGCTGCGGAGGCCGTCGGTCCGAGCGCACCGGCGCGACCGGACGCGCCCGAGGCGACGGAAGCCCCGACCGGACGTCATGTCGATGATCCGACCATCCCGACGGTCACCCTGGCCGATCCATCCGGGGCGGATGCGCCCACCGCGCCGACCCGCCCGACGCCCGCCGATCCGAGCGTGCCCTCCCCGTCGACCGGCGGCGGTTCCGTGCTGTCGCCCGGAGTGGCGACGCCGACAGCGTCGTCCGGCTATCTGGCTCCGGTCCTCGCCGGCAGGACCAGCGCGACGGCGGGTGTGGCCGTGGAGGTCGACGGTCAGCGCTTCAGCCCGACGGTCGCCCCCGACGGACGGTGGACGTTCGACGCGCGCGCCCTCCAACTGAACCCCGGCGTCCACTCCTCTCGCGTGTGGGCGTTCGACGCCGACACGCGATCCGCCGCCGTCAGCGGGACCATCACCATCCTCCCGCTCGTCGTCACCGGGTTCGAGCAGCTGACGGGCTTCGAGGACATGACCGTCGCCGAGGCGCAGACCACGGGTATCGTCATCGAGGTGACGGGCCCGGCAGGCGGACGCGTCTATGTCTCCACCATGGAGGGCCACACGGCGATCGTCCCGCTCGGCGCCACCGGTCACACCCGACTGCGCCTGCTGATGAACTCTCGCGGCTGGTACTACTTCACCTTCCGCGCCCTCGACTCCGACGGGTTCTGGGGGCCGGGGCTCGAGGCCGCCGCCGACGTGTACGACCCCGACATCGTCTTCGATCCCTACGGTCCGGACCCGGACGACATGACCTTCACGCTCACCGCGCCCTGACCGTCACAGGGATCGGACCTCCGGTCCGGCGTCACCTTCACGGCGTCACCTTCGCGGCGTCGACGACTCCTTCAAGACGAAGGCGGCATCCCGGCCGTCCGCACACCGTGAGCATGTGATGCCCGGTGGCATCGAAGAGGGAGTTCGACGTGAGTACATCCACCGGAGGCGCGACCATGCCCGGCGCTCGGCGGTCCCGCACGCGGGGGAAGCATCTGGCCGGGACCGTGCCGGCCCGCTCGGGTCGGCGCCTGCTGCCGTTCGGCCGCACGATCGCGGGGGTGCTGACCTCGCTGCTCGTGCTGGTGTCCCTCCTCGGCCTCGATCAGGCCGCACGGGCGGACGCGCCCGGCATCGCGTCGACGATGCTCTACAGCGGCAGCGCTCTGAAGCCCGGGACGGTGCTGACGGCGGGCGCCGTCCTCGACCTGAGAGTGCAGTACGACAACACCAAGGTGACTCCGGGCTCCACGGTCGTCTTCGACGTGGGCTCCAACGTCAGCGTGAAGAGCCTCCCGGCGGCGAACACCTCGATCGCCTCGGTCACACAGGTCGGCGCCGTGGTGTCGGTCACGTTCAAGGATCCGCTGCCGGCGGATGTGAATCAGGGCGTTTTCGATATCGGCCTGTCGGTGACGAACCCGGCGCAGAGCGGCGCGGACGTGATCGCGTGGAAGGTCGACGGCAGCGGCCCCTCCATCCCGGTCACGATCAAGCGCACGGGGGACACGCCACCACCGACGCAGTCCGCCGACGCCAAGAGCGTCAGCCCGACGGATCTCAACAGGTACGTGCGCGTCGCCGAGGACGGCACGGTGACGATGGACCCGGCGCTCGCCGGCCAGGCGATCAGCTACACCCTGACCCTCACTTCCACCCAGGCTCAGGCCGGCTTCCCCATCGCGGACCAGCTCCCCGCCTTTGTCGGCTACGACACCGACTCCTTCACCTTCGCACTGACCACCTGGGATCCGGACGGCCTGAACAAGAGCACGACGCCCGTGGCCCCCTACCCGGTCACCGTGTCCGGGAACTCCTTCACCAGCAACGTCGACGTGCCCGGCCCGTCCATCCTCAGGATCACGTACACGGTGCATGTCACCGACCCGGACGGGCTCGCCGCCGCGTTGCAGGCGCAGCTGCTGGGCACGGCCGCAGGTACCAGCCACACCCTCCCGCTCCAGAACACGGCCACCTTCAACGGCAACCAGGACACGGCGACCGTGAACGTGCGCGGCACCGTTCCCGCTGCACCCTGTGTCGGACTGTGCACGCACACGCTGACCAAGGCGTCCGACTGGGACACCCGCAACGTGCTCACCGACCCGGCCGGCGTGCTCACCCCCGCCCAGGAGATCGCCTACACGCTGACCGCGAGTGTGGGGACCACGGATGCCGCGCTGCCCGTGAACGTCGTCCTCAGCGACCCGCTCCCGGCGGGGATGAGCTGGAACGCCTCAGACCCGCAGTTCATCACCGGCATCGCTCTGACGCAGGCGGCCGACTGCCCTGACGCCACGGCATTCGCGGCGGACGGCTACGTCGGTCAGTGGTGCGTGAACGACCGGACGCTGCAGGTCAATCTCGGCGCCGGCAGGAGCACGAACGCCACCGTCACGGCCAAGGCGCTCGTCACCAGCGTCGCCGGACTGACCTCGAGCGGCACCGCCGGAGCACAGGGGGGCACCCCATACCGGCTCCCCAACACGGCGAGCCTGTTCTACGGGGGAACCACCCCGCAGACTGCGAGCAAGACGATCACCGTGACGAAGCTGCCCGCCGCCGCCGGAGGCGCCTACACCGACGCGAGCGTGTTCAGCAAGACGGTGAGCAACCCGCCCGCAGCGGTGAACGCGGGGGAGACCGCCACCATCCCCTACGTCTTCACGGTCGGCGCAGGCAAGGGGATCGACCTCAGGACGAGCACGATCACGGACTTCCTCGACAAGAGCGTCTATGGCGACCTCGATCTCAGCACGGTGAACCCGACCGGCAGGTACAACGGGCGGCCCCTCACCGCGGCGAGCTTCTCGCTCACCACGGACGCGGAGGGGAATCTTCTCGTCGCCCTCAGCGATGCGGGCACGGCGGTCGTCGCCGCTCAGGGAGTCGACAAGGCCTTCGAGCTCCGCCTCGCCCTCACCACACTGCCCTTCGACGGCAAGGTGACGAAGACCATCTCGAACCGCGCCGAGCTCACCGGAGCCGCGGGCCAGCCGCCCTACACGTCGACGGTGAGCAACGTCACCACCTCCTTCGGGAGCGAGGTGGAGATCGACAAGACGTTGTACGACCCCGCGACCGGCGCATACACCGACTCGCTCCAGGCGAAGACGAACGGGCCGTCGGCCTATGTCTACAAGATCGACTTCATCCCGCACGGCGGCTACAACGCGGTCGCGATCAGCGACATCGTCGACCACCTCCCCGCGGGAGTCGAGTTCGCGGGCTTCGTGCAGGCGGATGACACCACGGCGGCGGATCCCCTCGCCGGGCCCATCGACATGGGCCACAACCTGGAGGCCGTCTACGACGCCGCCGCGAACACGGTGAGCATCCGGCAGAAGTCCGGCACCGTGCTCGACAACCCGGACGGCGACACCCTGTCGGCCCGCTTCGCGGTGAGAGTGACCTCCCTCGTCCACTCCATCGTGAACAGCATCGGCGGGAGCACAGCCACGATCGTGCCGGTGGGGAAGGTCTCCGTCGGCGACTACGTCTGGGTCGACTCGAACCGCGACGGCCGTCAGAATGCCGGAGAGCCGGGCATCCCCGGCGTCGTCCTCACGATCACCGGGCCGGACGGCAAGCCGGTGACGGATGTCAGCGGCAAGGCGGTCGGCCCGGTCACGACCGACGCCGACGGACGCTACTCGTTCGACGACCTGCCCGTCCTGAGCGGTGACGAGACCTACACCGTGCAGATCGATCGGTCTGCTTCTGCGGTGGCGCTCGCCCCCTACGTCCCCACGACGGCCGGCGTCGGCGACCGGACGGGCGACTCGTCCACCTGGACCGCCGCAACCCGGCCCGGGGACCTCCACACCGACGGCGACCGCGACGACACCCTCGATTTCGGCTTCGTCACCGCGACGGTGCCGCCGATCCTCGCAGACCCGAGCGGCCCGCTGGATCCGCCGACCCCGGTCCTCGCGAGCACCGGGAGCGACGTCGGCCCCGGCCTCGCGGCCTCCGCGATCGCACTGCTCGTCGGCGCAGTCGCGCTGACCGTGGCCGGGCAGCGCAGGAGACGGCGGCAGTCCCTCTCGGGCAGCTGAGAAGGCACGTGGAGAAGGGATGGGTGAGATGACACCGTCACCACGAGACGAGGGCGGGAGCCGTGCCGACGACGAGACGGGTGCGGTGCCCGCCCCCGTCTCGAGGCTGGTGGAGGCGATCAACGGCGCCGACGTCGATGGCTTCGTCGCTGTGTTCGCACCCGACGGACTCATCGACGACTGGGGGCGCCGGTGCCGCGGTTCCGAGGGGATCCGCGGCTGGGCCCTCTCCGACGCGATCGGCGCCGGAGCCCGCATGGAGATACTCTCCGCGCGGACCGCGGGCGCTGTGACCACGACCCGGTTCTCGTGGCGCAGCGCCGTCTTCACCGGCGACTCGGTCGGCGAGTTCACCGTCGTGGACGGCGCGGTGGCGCGCTTCGTCATCCGGGGCGAGGCCTGACCGATGGCGTCGCCGAGTCTCCTCCGCGACCGGACCGCGGGCACACGCGTCACGAACACCGAGCTGTTCTTCGACCTCGTCTACGTCGTGGCGGTGACCCAGCTGTCGGGCTTCCTGCGCGAGCATCCCACCTGGTCGGGGGCGCTGGGCGCGCTCATCCTCCTCGGGATGATCTGGAACGCGTGGGTCTACACGACGTGGGTCACCAATTGGCTGGATCCCGACCGGAATGCGACGCGTCTGATGCTCCTGGCCGTCATGGGCGGCAGCCTCGTCCTGGCCGCGGGTGTGCAGGACGCCTACGACGACAAAGGACTGTGGGTCGGGATCGCCTATGCCGCGATACAGATCGGCCGCTCGGTCTTCACCGTCTGGGCGGCGCGGTCCGACGACGCTCTGCGGAGGAATTACCAGAGGATCCTGTGCTGGTGCCTGCTGAGCGGTGCCGTCGCCGTGGTCGGAGGCGCGCTCGACGGTCCCGCTCGGCTCGCCCTGTTCGCGCTCGCTGTCGTCATCGACATCGTCGGCGGGATCGTGCAGTTCTGGACGCCGGGGCTCGGCAGGACGCCGGCAGCGGAGTGGGACATCGACGGACCGCACTTCGCGGAGCGCTGCCAGGCCTTCGTCCTGATCGCGCTGGGAGAGTCCGTGGTCGGGATCAGCTCGCCGCTCGCCGAGGCCGACCATGTCGACGCGGCCGGCGTCGCGGGGACGATCGGTGCGTTCATCACCGTGTCCGCGCTCTTCCTGCTGTACTTCGACCGCTGGGCGCACGCCGGCGTGTCCGCCGTCCGGCGGGCGGCAGAGCCCGGCAAGCTCGCCGCTCGTGGCTACCATCTGGTCCATCCGATCATCGTCGGAGGCATCATCCTCGTCGCGGCGGGCAACGAGGAGATCCTGGCCTCCGTGCTCGGCGGAGCGGGTGGGCACCACCCGGACTCCTGGCTGATCGCCTGGTTCTGCGCCGGCGGTGCGGCGACCTTCGTGCTCGGGCACGCGATCTACATCCGGCTCATCAGCGGTCGGGCGAGCACGACACATCTCATCGCCTTCGGCGCCCTGCTCGTCGTCGTCGCCCTCGGAGGCGGGCTCGGCGTCAGCGCGCTCGGCATCGGGATCGCGACCGGGCTGGTCGTCGTCTTCCTCGTGCTCGTCGAAACGGCTCGAGCCCGCGCCGGCCGCTGACCGGGAGGCTCGCGCCCGGGCCCGCGACGATCGTCGGCGGGCTGTAGCTTTGGCAGAGACACACGAGCGGTGACGAAGGGGTCGGATGTGAACGCTCTCGCTTCCTCCACAGCGGATGCTCCCGTGCGGGACCGCCCGCTGCCGGCGCCGGCCGGTGGCGCCGTGGAACCGGCGCTCATCGGACGTGGGCGACCGTGATCACGCTCACGGCCGATGCGGCCGAGCCGCCGTACGAGCAGATCCGTACACAGCTCCGCGATCAGATCACCAACGGCGAGCTCCTCGCCGGGACCCGGCTCCCCACGGTGCGGAGGCTGGCCGCGGACCTCGGCGTCGCGGCGAACACCGTGGGTCGCGCGTACAAGGAGCTCGAGGCGGCGGGACTGGTGGAGACGCGGAGGCGCGGCGGCACTGTCGTTGGTCACGGAACCGACGAACTCCGCGCGCATGCCCACGCGGACGCACTCGAGTTCGCTGCCCGCATGCGGGAACGCGGACTCGGCCTCGACGAGACGGTCGCCCTGATCCGTGCCGCCTTCGCCGCAACGACCGAGCCGCACGAGGTCACGGACGCCAGGGCGAAACCCTGACGCCATCCCTCGCCGGGATCCTCACGCCCAGCGCCGGTTCGCCCAGCGCTCGAACAAGCCGACCAGGGAGTCCGTCAGCTTGCCCAGCACCGCGAGCAGGATGATCGCCAGGAAGAGGCGGTCAGTGCGGCCGTTGTTCTGGGAGTCGCTGAGCAGGAAGCCGAGGCCCATGGACGAGGCGATCAGCTCGGCTGCGACCAGGAACAGCCAGGCCTGCGCAAGAGCGAGACGCAGGCCCGAGATGACCGACGGCAGCACATATGGCAGCTGCACCGTGGTGAACAGGCGGATCCCGTTGAGGCCGAAGGCGCGGCCGGCCTCGACCAGATGCCGGTCGACGTGCTTCAACGAGGCCGCCACCGTCGTGTAGACGGGGAAGAACGCACCGATGGCGATCAGGATGATCTTCGAGTCTTCACCGATTTTGAACCAGAGGATCAGCAGAGGCACCCAGGCGAGCGAGGGGACGGCCCGGACGGCGGCGAGGGTGGAGCTGAACAGGATGTCGGCGAGCCGGGAGAGGCCGACGACCGCCCCGAGCACCAGGCCGAGTGCCGCACCGCAGGCGAACCCGATCAGCACCCGCTGGGTCGAGATCGCCACGTAGAGGCCGAGCAGGCCACGCTGGGCGAGGTCGATCGCGGCGTTCCACACCATCGCGGGCGAGGGCAGCTGCGCCGAGGTGAAGACGCCGGACGTGCTCGTGACCTGCCAGACGATCAGGATGATCGCCGGCAGCACGAGGCCGCCGACGATCCGGACCCACCGGCGGGAGAGGAAAGGCGTGCGGGCGACGACCGCGCCCGTGCCGTCGGCGACGACGGTCGCCGGGGCCGCCGGCCGGGGTCGCTCTCCGGCCACGGAGGCCGCGCTCCCGACCTCGCCGCCGGGGCCGCCGACCACGATCAGCGGGCCCTCTCCCTCCGGTGAGTTCTGGTAGGACATGGTTCGGTCAGCCGCCGATCGCGCTCGGGTCGGCCTTCTTCGCGAAGGTCGGGTCGAGCAGGGTGTCGAGCGCCTTGTCGATGTCGGCCTGCGACGCCACGTCGCCGGACTGGACGAAGATCGGGCCGACCTTCTTCAGCACCTTCAGCTGCGCGTCGCCCGGGATCGGGGAGACGTCGAGGTTGGTGCGCTCGGTGATGACGGTGGTGGCGACCGACGGGTCGATCCCGGCGACCTCGGAGAGGATCTGTGCGGTCTCCTCCGGGTGCTTCTGCGCCCACGCTCGGGCGTACTCGTACGTGTTCACGACGGTCTGCGCGACGTCGGGCTTGCTCGACAGGAACGACTCGGTCGCGTTGAGGAAGCCGTAGGTGTTGAAGTCGACGTTGCGGTAGATCAGCGTGGCACCCGACTTCTGGGCGTTGGCCATGATCGGGTCGAGCCCGCTCCACGCGTCGACCGAGCCGTTCTGCAGAGCGGCCCAGCCGTCGGCGTGCTGCAGGTTCTGGATGGTGACATCGCTCGCCGACAGGCCGTTCGCCTCCAGCGCCTGCAGCAGGAAGAAGTAGGGGTCGGTGCCCTTGGTGGCCGCGATCTGCTTGCCCTTGAGCTCCTTCACCGAGGTGATGCCCGATTTCGGGCCGACGACGATCGCGGACCATTCGGGCTGCGAGAAGATGTCGATCGTCTTGATCGGCGAGGCGTTGGAGCGCGCGAGCAGGGCGGCGGAGCCCGCGGTCGAGCCGACGTCCACCGCGCCGGAGCGCAGTGCCTCGTTGGCCTTGTTGGAGCCGGCGGACTGCACCCAGTTGACGGTGATGTCCTGCTTGGCGAGGGCCTTCTCGAGCCAGCCCTCCTTCTTGATCACCAGGCTGAGCGGGTTGTAGGTGGCGAAGTCGATGTTGAGCGTGCCGCCCTTCGTGACGGTGCCGGGGGTGCTGCTGGCTGCGGCGCCGGAGGCCGAGCCCTCGCCGGCGACACAGCCCGAGAGGAGCAGGGTCGCCGCTGCGGCGGCCGCCGCGAGGGCGGTGACGATGGTGGGTGTGCGGCGCATGGGGCCTCCTGGTCGAGTGCTCGGGCGAGCGGTGCTGTGGGTGCGGTGCTGTGGGTGCGGTGCTGGTCGCGGTCTGGTGGACGCTGGTGCTGGTGCTGGTGCTGGTGCTGGTGCTGGTGCTGGGGTGCCGGGTGGGCCGATCAGACCAGAGAGGCCTCGGCCACGGGCATTCGCCGGCCTGCTGGTGCGCCGTGGGCATTGCCGTGCAGGTCGATCCCCAGCCCGTCGAGCAGGTCCGCCCGGAGGTCGGCGAGCTCCACCGAGCCGCGGTCGCGCGGCCGGGCGCCGGGAACGGTCGTGACGCTGCGGATCGTGGCGCCGGCGCGCCCCTCCTCGCTGCCGAGCAGGATGATGCGGTCGGCCAGCTGGAGGGCCTCGTCCACGTCGTGGGTGACGAGGAGGATGGTCGTGGGCGCCGCGGCGTGCACGTCGACCAGCAGGTCCTGCATCTTGAGGCGCGTCAGGGCGTCCAAGGCGCCGAACGGCTCGTCGAGCAGGAGGACGCCGGGATTGCGGGCCAGGGCACGGGCGAGGGAAGCGCGCTGGGCCATTCCGCCGGAGACCTCGCGCGGTCGAAGCCCGGCCGAGGACGAGAGCCCGACGAGGTCGAGCAGGCGGGCGACGCGTTCGCGTCCGGCGGCTCGGTCCAGCCCTCGGGCGAGACCGAGGGCGACGTTGTCGGCCAGCGACCGCCACGGCAGGAGCCGCGGCTCCTGGAACCCGACGGCGCAGCGCGGGTCGACGCCCACGACCGGCGAACCGTCGATCAGAGCGGATCCCGCTGTGGGTGTGTCGAGACCGCCGGCGATGCGCAGCAGCGTGGACTTGCCGCACCCGCTCGCACCGAGGATCGCGACGACCTCGCCCGCGGCCACGCGCAGCGAGACGTCCCTCAGCACGGGGCGCACCTCGGTCGCGGCGCCGCGGCGCTTCGGGGACGCGAAGGCGCGCCCGACCCCGGCGAACTCGACGGGGAAGGCGGACGATTCCTCTGACATGGTGCTCCGACGCTACCGAAGCACCCGTCCGCGCGCCCGGGCGACGAAACCTGGCGTAACGAAAGCTTGCCTCGGCGTCAGCCGAAGATCATCGGCCGGTCCTCGTCGTCCTCGTCCGCGAGCGGCTCGGTCAGTTCGACCAGGACGGGCACGTGATCGCTCGGAGCGTCGCCCTTGCGCTCGTCGCGGTGGATGGAGGCGGAAGCGACCCGGTCGGCGAACGCCTCGGAGCCGAGGATGAAGTCGATCCGCAGCCCCTCGTTGCGCGGGAACCGCAGCTGCTTGTAGTCCCAGTAGGTGTACCCCTCGGGCACCAGCGGACGCACCACGTCCGTCAGTCCCGCGGTCTCGAACGCGGAGAACGCCGTGCGCTCCGGCGGTGAGATGTGCGTCGAGACGCCCGGGATCAGGCTCGGGTCGCCGACATCGGAGTCGAGCGGGGCCACGTTCCAGTCGCCCATCAGGGCGAGCGGGAGGTGCGGGTTCTCGGCGAGCCAACGGCGGGTGTCCTCCGCGAGGGCGGCCAGCCAGTCGAGCTTGTAGTCGTAGTGCGGGTCGCCCAGCGCCCGACCGTTCGGCACGTACAGGCTCCAGACGCGCACACCGTCGACGGTGGCGCCGATCGCGCGCGCCTCCTTCGGCAGGTCCGGCCCCTCGTGGCCCTTGAGGAATCCGGGCATGTCGGGGAAGCCGATCTGCACGTCCTCGATCGGGAGGCGGCTGGCGATCGCGACGCCGTTCCACTGGTTGAGGCCGTGCAGCACGACCTCGTAGCCGGCCTCTTCGAACGGGCCGTACGGGAACTGCTCCGGCTTGCACTTGATCTCCTGCATGGCCAGGACATCAACGTCTTCCCTGACCAGCCAATCCACCACTCGGCCGACTCGGGTGCGGATGGAGTTGACGTTCCAGGTGGCGACACGCATGCACCGATCGTATCGGGGCCCCTGCCCCCATAGAATCGGGACGTGACCGACGCACGACAGCAGCTCATCGACTACATCTCGGCCGAGGCCGTCTTCCACGGCGACTTCACGCTCACCAGCGGGAAGAAGGCCACCTACTACGTCGACCTGCGCAAGGTGAGCCTCGATCACCGGGTCGCCCCGCTGATCGGGCAGGTCATGCTCGACCTCATCGCCGACATCCCGGACGTCTCGGCCGTCGGCGGGATGACCATGGGCGCCGACCCGGTCGCCGCCGCCATCCTGCACCAGGGCGCGGCCCGCGGCGCCGGCTACGACGCGTTCGTCGTGCGCAAGGAGCCGAAGGACCACGGTCGTGGCAAGCAGGTGGAAGGCCCCGATCTCGCGGGCAAGCGTGTGATCGTGCTCGAGGACACGTCGACCACGGGCGGGTCGCCGCTCAAGGCCGTCGAGGCCCTGAAGAAGGTGGGCGCCGAGATCGCGGCCGTGGCGGTCGTCGTCGACCGCGACACCGGCGCGCGCGAGGTCATCGAGGCCGCCGGCTACCCCTACTTCGCCGCCATCGGTCTGAAGGACCTGGGGCTGTCCTAGTGGCAGACCACCGCGACCCGGGAGCGGGCGACGGCGACGCGGACGCGTCGCCCGGCCCCGCTGCGCCCGGATCGGGGGATGCCGAGCCCGAGTTCGGCAGCAGCGAGTGGCTGTTCCGGGAGCTCGGCGGCCGGTATGGGGACACGGCGGACGACGGGACGCACGACGCTGACGGCGACGACGCTGACGGCGATCCGGCCACAACCGACGCGCATTCCGGTGCGATCGGTGCGTCGTTCGTGCCCGCCGAATCCGCGGCCGACCCGGCCGCCGCTCCGGACGACGCCCCTGCCTCGGGAGCAGCGTCGTTCATCTGGAACCTGACGCCCAGCACCGACGGCGATCCCCTGGTCGGCGGCACCCCGTCGAAGCTCGTGGAGGCCGAACCCGTCGCCGAGGAGCCTCCGGTCGGCGACGCGCCGACAGTCGCCCTGCCGATCCCCGCTGCCCCGACCGCCGCTGCGCCGACCGCCGCTGCGCCGACCGCCGCTGCGCCGACCGCCGCTGCGCCGACCGCCGCTGCGCCTCCCGCAGCGGTGCCTCCCGTCGAGCCCGCCCCGGCGTCGGCCCCGTCGGCGTCCGAGGCCGGTACGCCGGAGCCGCCCCTGTTCACGACGCCTGCCGCACCGGTGATCCCGGTGCTGCCGGAGCCGCCGGTCGTGGCCCCGTCGACGTCCATTCCCCCGGCTGCCGCGCCCGCGTCCGCGTCCGCCGCGCCGCTCGCGCCGGAGCCAGTCGCGGCCGAGCCGATGCCACCGAGCACGCCCGCAGCCGAACCGCCCAGCTTCCTGGCCTCCCTCCGTATGCCGCGGCCACCGGAGTGGGAGGAGCCGGCGGCGCCGGTCGAGGCGGCCCCCCGCCAGCCGTCGCCGTTCGCCTCGCCCGCGCAGCCTCCCGCGGCCGGGCCCGACGCAGCCGCCGGAGCGGACGCGTCCGTCCCGGACGAGCCGCAGAGCCACGGCCTCGCCGCTCTGCTCGGCTACGGGTCCGCCCCGTCGGACGCTCCGGCGTCGCGCTCCGTGATCGGCGACACGACGGGCATCATCCCGATCCTTCCCGGCTCGCTGACGCCCCCGCCGCCGCTTCCGACGCCGCTTCCCGCCGCGACCGAGCTCCCCGGCGCGACGGAGGTCCCCGCCGCGACGGAGGTGCCGGTCGCCCCCGCCGCCACCACGCCTCTGACCGCCGTGCCGTCGACATCCTCGGTCCCGCCGGTGATGCCGGCCGGCGACACCGTGCCTCCGGTGACCCCGCCGCCGCTGGTGCCACCGGCGTTCGCCGCGCCGCCGTCGCCGGCCGAGCCGGTGCTGCCGCCGCCGCATCCGTCCGAGCTCTTCGAGCCGACCCCGGATCCGGCAGGGGTTCCCACGACGAAACTCGACACCGCCGAGATGGCGGCGCTGCTCGCCGCCCGCGCGGGAGACCCGGACCCGCTCGTCCCGCCGCCCGCGGTCGCGCCACCGGCCGGGTTCGAGGTGCCCGCCCAGGCGGACGCGACGACAGCGATCTCCGGCCTCCCGACCCGAGCCGAGTCGCTTGCCGCCGAGTCGCTTGCCGCCGAGTCGCTCGCCGCCGAGTCGCTCGTCACCGAGCCCTCCGCCACACCGGCCGTGCCCGACGACGCCGAGCACGCTGACGCCGAGCACGCTGACGCCGAGCCTGACGACGGACTCGCCGTGCTCTTCGGCGACGTCGCCGACGTGTCCGAGGACGAGCCCCACGGTGACGAAGCTGCAGCCGACGAACCTGCAGGCGATAAACCTGCAGCCGACGAACCTGCAGCCGATGAACCTGCAGACGACGAACCTGCAGACTACGACCCTGCTGCCCACGGAACTTCCCACGAGCCCGAAGCCGAGCCTGTCCATCCCGCGGACGCCATCCTCTTCCCGGGCTTGGCCGGCACGGAGGCCAGCGCGGCCATGGAGGGCCCGCAGTTCACGATGCCGTTCAGCGGGCCGCTGACCGTTCCGGAGGAGACGCTGCCGGCGCCCGTGTTCGCCGCCGATCCGACCGTGGCGATCCCGTCGGCCGCCACCCCGCCGATCGCACCCCCGCCGGTGGTGCCCCCGGTCGTTCCACTCACCGGCGCGCCCGTGACGCCGGGCACGGCGGGAGGCGACTCTGGTGCCGGAACCACGCCGCCGTCCCGGCCGCGCGGCAGTGGCAACAACCGCATCCTCTTCATCGTCGCCGGCGCCCTGGCGGTGATCCTCGTTCTGATCGGCCTATTCGCTCTCGGGACGCGCCTGCCGGCGCTCTTCGGTGCGGCCGCTTCTGCTCCGAAGACGTCGCACGGAGCGTCCGCCTCCCCGAGCCCCACTCCGACTCCGACCCCGACGCCCACGGTCACGCCGAAGCCCGCCGCCGCGGCCCCGGCGGGAGCGGCGGCCTGGGACGCGCTGGGCGGCGGCGAGTGCATCGACCCGTACACCACGCCCTGGGCCGAGTCGTTCACGGTGGTCGACTGTGCTGCGCCTCATGCCGCGCAGATGGTCTACACCGGTATCCTGAACCCCGACATCGCTGCGGCGTACCCGGGCGCGGACGCGTTGGCCCAGCAGATCACCGGCCTCTGCACCGCGCCGGGGGTCATTGATCTGAACGCGGCAGCGGTGTACACCGGCCTGCAGGTGCAGGGGACCTTCCCCGCCACGGAGGAGCAGTGGAAGGACGGCCAGCGCTCCTATTACTGTTTCGCGAACCGTTCGACCGGTGAGCCGTTGACGAGCTCGGTCGCTGGGCCCGGCCCGACCGGCTGAGTCTCGACCGGCTGAGTCAGGCCCGGCTGAGTCAGGCCAGGCCGTGTCGCAGCCGGCTCAGAGGTCGGACTCGACGGGTTCGGCCGCGAGCAGTTCGGTGACGCCGCTGAGGATCTCGTCCGGCCGGAACGGGTAGCGATCGATCTCGGTCTGATCGCTGATCCCGGTGAGCACCAGGATGGTGTGCAAGCCCGCCTCGATGCCCGCGACGACATCCGTGTCCATCCGGTCACCGATCATCGCGGTGTTCTCGGA
Organism: Leifsonia aquatica H1aii; assembly: GCF_000633535.1. Taxonomy (GTDB): domain Bacteria; phylum Actinomycetota; class Actinomycetes; order Actinomycetales; family Microbacteriaceae; genus Leifsonia; species Leifsonia aquatica_A. The sequence continues at coordinate 48,927 of NZ_AYMR01000014.1, forward strand.
GTGCGCGCCGATGCGGTTGAGGGCGGAGCGGAACATCATCGGGTTCGGCTTGCCGACGACATAGGGCTCCATGCCGCCCGTCGCCTTGGTGATCATCGCGGTGACGGCGCCGGTCGCGGGGAGGGGCCCCTCGGCGCTCGGGCCCGTCGCGTCGGGGTTGGTCGAGATGAACCGGGCGCCCGCGCCGATCAGGCGAACGGCCTTGGTGATCGCGTCGAACGAATAGCTGCGGGTCTCGCCCACCACGACGTAATCGGGATTGGTGTCGGTCATGATGAAGCCGGCCTCATGGAGCGCAGTGGTCAGACCGGCCTCGCCGATGACGTAGGCGCTGCCGCCGGGCTTCTGCGACTTGAGGAAGTCCGCGGTGGCCAGAGCGGAGGTCCAGATCGACTCCTCCGGGACGTCGAGGCCCGAGGCGCGGAGTCGCGCGGCGAGGTCGCGGGGGGTGTAGATGGAGTTGTTGGTCAGCACCAGGAAGGGGGTGCCGTTGTCGCGCCACTGCTGGATGAGCTCCGCGGCGCCGGGCAGCGCCTGGTTCTCATGGACGAGCACGCCGTCCATGTCGGTGAGCCAGCATTCGATCTCGTCGCGTCGCGCCACGCAAACCCCTTTCGATGGACCGGACGCCACCAGCTTAGAGGGCGGGAGCCCTGCGGCGGGCGGGCATTCAGCCTGTTCATGCCCGCCGCAGGGGTGCGTCGCACGGACCGGTCAGGCCAGAGCCTTCGCCTTCAACGCCTCGAACTCGGCGGGGGTGATGGCCCCGCTGTCGAGCAGACCCTTGGCTCGCGCGATTTCATCGACCGGGCTGGACAGGGCGACCGAGCGGATGTAGGAGTCGGTCTGCTCCTGTGCCGCCTTGGCGCTGACGGCCCCGCGTTCGGCCATGCCGCGCCCGCGGGCGATCAGATACACCAGCACGGTCAGGAACGGCAGGAAGACGAGGAAGAGCACCCAGAGCGCCTTCCACCACCCGTTCAGTTTGTGGTCGCGGAAGAGATCACCGATCACGGCGAACAGGGCGAAGAGGTACGAGATGAACGCGAAGGCCACGAAGATGAGCCAGATGACGTTCCAGAGGTTGTTCCACACGGTGCGGGTACTGCCTTTCGGGTGAGAGACGGGGTCGTGCCGACAGTAGCGTCCCCCGGCGGTCGTGGTACGCGTTGTTACGGTTCGTCACCCTCCTCTCGCGCGGCTACGCTGGCGGGGTGGATCAGCCCGGACCGTCGCACGAGCTCAGCACGCATGGCGTGGGCCCCTGGCCGGGCGCCTGGCCCGAGGGCGGCCACTACGATCCCGAGCTGCTGCGTCACGGCGACACCCGCAACGTGATCGACCGCTACCGGTACTGGCGGATGGACGCGATCGTCGCCGATCTCGACGAGCACCGCCATCCGTTCCACGTCGCGATCGAGAACTGGCAGCACGACATGAACATCGGCTCCATCGTGCGCAGCGCCAACGCCTTCGCGGCCGACACCGTCCACATCATCGGCCGCCGGCGCTGGAACAAGCGCGGCGCGATGGTGACCGACCGCTACCAGCACGTCCGTCATCACGACGACGTGGAGGCGTTCGTCGCGTGGGCGAGGGAGGCCGGTCTCCCGATCATCGCGATCGACAACGTGCCGGGCTCCGTGCTGATCGAGACGTTCGCCCTCCCGCGCGAGTGCGTGCTGCTGTTCGGGCAGGAGGGCCCGGGACTCTCGCAGCCGGCGATCGACGCGGCCGATGCCGTGGTCGAGATCTCGCAGTTCGGCTCCACCCGCTCGATCAACGCGTCGGCGGCCGCCGCGGTCGCCATGCACGCCTGGATCCTGCAGCACGTCCCCTTCTGACCCCGGCGCGATTTGGACCAAATGTCGCGAATCGGTCGCTCTTTCACGCGATTCGGTCCAAATCTCGCGGGGGCGGCGGCCGGGCGGGCGAGGGGTCAGCGGTTCTCGCGGCGCCAGACGATCTTGAGGCCGGACCAGTCGGTCGAGATCGCGGCCACCTTCACGTCGACCAGGCCGCGGTCGAGTGCGGCGTCGCGCAGGAGGTTCTCGTCGATGTCGCTCACGTGTCCGGCGGCCTTGCGCGGCCAGGCGGCCCACAGCATCCCGTCGGGCCGGATGCGTGCACCGACCGCGTCGAGCTCGGCGAGGTACTCCGCCGCCTCGCGGTAGAACGCGAGCACCAGCCCGGCCGGGCCGTCGTCGCCCGGATCGAGCCACTCGATCGGCGCGGGAGATCCGGGGCCGTCGAGGGGGATGCTCCAGCCGGCGTCCGCGTGCAGCAGCTGGGCGCGCATCCCGGGCTTCAACCCGAGCTTCTTCCACAGCGGCGTGCCGGAGTAGCCGGCCGGGGTGCTCATCCCTCGCCCTGCCACCCGGTGGTCTCGGCGATGCGCTCGACGTCCGTCGGGCTGAGCACGTAGACCAGGTCGCCGTCGTCTCCCGCCGGAGCCGTGACGAAGTGGGCGCGCACGGGTTCGTCGTCGGGGAGGTCCACGAGCGCGAGTCCCGAACCACGCACGGCACGGTCGCCGGGCTCGGACCACAGCACGTCGACCGTGTTCGCGACGGCCGGGGCGACGATGAGCGGGATGTAGCCGGGGTCGGTCTCGGTCGCGAGCGCGTGGTGGTAGTGCCCGGCGAGGATCGCCCGCACGTCGCCTTCGCGGCACGCCTCGAGCAGCGGTTCCGGGTCCACGAGCCGCAGGCTCTCGAAGAGCCCGGTCGTCGGAGGCGTCGGCGGATGGTGAAGCACGACGACGGTGCCGTGCTCGGCCGACTCCGACAGGATCTCGCGCAGCCGTTCCAGCTGCTCCGCCCCGATCGACCCGTAGCCGGCGCCGGGAACCGTGGAGTCGAGGGTGACGATCCGCAGCCCGCGCACCTCCACGACGGTCTCGCGCTCGCCGAGGACCTCCTCGAACGGTTCCGGGAGGTCGTGGTTGCCCATCGCGTACACGACCTGCGCCCCGCGCTCGGCCGCCCACGGCTCGACCAGCCCGGCGAGGATCCGGTACGACTCGGCCGACCCGTCCTCGGACAGGTCGCCGGAGACGACGACCGCATCCACCGTGCCCAGCGATGCCGCCCGTTCGAGCACCCGCTCGAGGGCGACGCGGGTGTCGACGAGCCCGTAGTGCAGGGTTCCGTCGCCGAAGAGGTGGGTGTCGCTGAGGTGCAGGATGCGGTGGGAGGCGGTCACGCGCCGAGCCTAGCGCGCGCCGGTGACGGGGCCGGGCGCCCTCGGCGGTCCGTCACCGATCGGACGGCGCTACCCGATCAGCGACGGCCGCAGGTCGCGCAGGGTGCGGAAGTGCGTCATCCGCGTCACCCCGATCGCCGCCAGCAGCAGGGCGATCAGCAGCCAGAGCCCGAGGACTCCCGCGTCCGCCCAGGCGGTCGCCGGGTTGCCGCCGTACATGAGCTGGCGGATCCCGTCGACCGCGTACGACATCGGGAGCACATGGTGCAGCGCCGCCAACGGCCCGGGCAGCGTCTGCCAGGGGAACGTGCCTCCCGCGGTCACCAGCTGCAGCACCATCAGCACCAGGCCGAGGAACTGTCCGACGCTGCCCAGCCAGACGTTGAGCGTCAGGATGATGGCCGCGAAGGTCAGAGACGCCAGCGCCATCAATCCGTACATCCCGACCGGGTTGTCGATGCGGAACCCGAGTGCTCCCGCGACGATCGCGAACAGGCCGACCATCTGGATCGCGCCGAGCAAGCCCGGCGTGAGCCAGCCCGCGAGCGTGATCTTCACGGGCGAGTGCAGCGCGGTGATCGCGCGGCGCGAGACCGGCTTCACGATCAGGAACAGCGCGTAGATGCCGATCCACCCGGCCAGGGCGACGAAGAACGGCGCGAGGCCGGCGCCGTAGGTCCCGGCGGAGGTGATGCTGTCGTTCTTGAGGTTCACCGGATCCGAGATCGTGGACGCCTGCTTCTTCTGCAGCTCGGGGGAGTTGTCGGGGATCTGCTTCACACCGTCCTGGAGGCCGTTGCTCAGTGTGGTGGTGCCGTCGTGCAGCGTGGTGAGTCCGTCGCGCAGCTGTGCGGCGCCGCTCGCCGCGGATCCCGCACCGGTGGCGAGCTGGGACGCACCGGCCTGGGCCTGCGCCGAGCCGCTTGCGACCTGGGAGGCGCCGCTCGCGACCTGGTCGGCGCCGGCGGCGAGCTGGTTGACCTGGCCGACGGCGGACTGGATCTGGCTGTTGCCCGACTGCACCTTGGTGTCGATGTCCCCGAGAGCCGCCTGCACCTGCGCGATGATCGCCGGATCGACCTTGTCGGCCTCCAGTTGCGCCAGCAGCTTCTGACCGACGGCGGGGGCGTCGGCGGCGAGCTGGGCTGCGACCTGCCCGGCCTGGGTCGCCTTCGCGGCGAGCTGATCGTTGCCGGAGGCGACCTTCGCCGCCCCGTCGCTGACCTGCTGGGCGCCGGAGGCGAGCTGGCCGAGCGATCCGGCCAGCGTCTGCGATCCGGTCGAGAGCTGGGCCGTGCCGTCCGCGAGCGCGGAGGCTCCGGACTGCGCGGTCGCGCTGCCGTCGACGAGCTGGCTCGCGCCGTCCGCCGCCTTCACCAGGCTGGAGCGGATGTCCGCCAGCCCGAGGAGGAACTGCTCCGCCGCCTGCTGGTTCACCTGCTTGACGATGGAGGTGCGGATCTTCTCGGCCGCCTGGGTGCCGATCGTCGACGCCAGGTAGCTGTTGGTGTCGTTGGTCGTGAGCGTCACCACCGCGCGATGCGGGCTCGATCCGGACGCCGAGGCGAGCGCGGACGAGAAGTCCGACGGGAACGTGATGCTGAAGTCGTATTTGGAGTCGTCGACGCCGCTGGCGGCGGACCCGGACTCCACGATGTGCCAGTCGAACGAGCCGTCGTCGACGAGCTGATCGGCCACCTGGTGACCGTAGTTGATGTCCTTGCCGTCGACCGTCGTGCCGGTGTCGTCCACGACGATCGCGGCCGGGATCTTGTTCAGATTGGCGTACGGGTTCTGGTTGGCCCACAGGTACAGGCCGCCGTAGAGCACCGGCACGGCCATGAGCGCGATGAGCGCCACGATGGCCATCGGGTTGGCGGTCAGGCGGCGGAACTCCGCCGCGATCATCTGGGGGATCTTCATGCGTTCTCCACGATCAGGTCGGGAAGGTCGTCGGTGTCGTCGCGGCCCGGGTCTTCGTCGAAGGTCGCGGGTGCGGTGGCGGTCTCGTCGAGTCGCGAGACGAGGGAGGCGGCGGCGATGGCCGCGGCGGAGGCGTCGCCCGCGACGACGAGAACGGCGATGCCGCGCCCGGCGAGCTCGCGGGCGAACACCCACCATTCGTTGGGGTCGCCGCCGTGCCGGTCGGGCGAGACGATCACGAGGCCGTCGACGCCCTCCCGCATCAGCGCGAGTTCGGCGAGCAGCCGGATGCGCACGGTCGGCGGGACGGTGCCGATGCCCCAGCGCGCGTACTCGGACGCGCCCAGTTCATTCAGCCGCTTGTTGACGGCGATCGGGTGGGAGGGGCGGCCGGCGAACATGAGCTCTTCGGCGACGATCCCGGCCACGGTCACGTCGGCTGCGGGCTCGCAGACGTCGGGGGCGTCGATCAGGGCGATCCGGCGGCGCATCGCGCGGTAGTCGGTGGCGCCGTCGATCGTGACGACCCCGGCGTCCGGGCGCATCCGGCCGGAGGCGATCAGTCCGAGCACGGTCGGGCGCTGCTCCGTCTCGGCGCGGGCGAGCACGGCCTGCCCGGTGGCGTAGGCGACGCTGGTCGGCGGGAGGGCGGCGTTGCGCGGGCCCTTCGCGACCGAGTCGAGTGCGATCTTCATCGGTTCTCCTCCGGGATGCGGCCGTTCTGCGGCGCACGATCCTCTTCCGGGACGAATGCGAGTTCGGGGGTGCTGTCGATCAGCGCGTCGGCCTCCTGCCAGCCGAGTCCGGCGGCGCCGAGCCCGGCGAGCATGACGAGCCGATGGCCGGCCTCGCGGGAGAGCCCGGCCCGGGTGGCCTCGTCGAGCACGGCGACGGCCGCGTTCTCGACCAGTCGGGTGACGGTCTCGCGGTCGAGGTCGGTGCGCACCTGCCCGCTGGACATCCCGCGCTCGATCGTGGAGCGCAACCGGGCGCGGGCCGGGTCGAGGGCGGTCGCGACCATCTGGCGGTGCGGGCCGCGCACGGCGAGCGCTGCGCTGACCCGGATGTGCTCGACCTCGGCCCAGAGCGTCGCGCCGAAGAGGGCGATCTCCACTCGGGCGTCGGGGTGCGACACCGGGTCGAGCAGGGCGGCCAGGCGGGCGGCTCCGCGGGTGAACACGTCCACCAGCAGGTCGTCGCGGTTGGCGAAGTGGCCGTAGAGCGCGCGGCGGCTGAGGCCGGCGCGCGCGGCGATGGTCTCGAGGGAGGCGTCGATGTCCTCGTTCAGGGCCGCCGCCGCGGCGACGAGGAGGGCCTCCCGGTTCGCGGCGGCATCGCGTCGCGGGGCACGGGCGGGGGAGGCGGGCATGCCTCGATCCTACGCTTCTTGCACACTCATGTGCAACTTAGCGCGACCCCTCCCCGCCGAGGTTCACGTTGTTGCGCTCATTTCGCCGAAATGAGGGCAACAACGTGAACCTCGGTGAGAGAGGGAACGGGGAGGGAACAGAGAGGGAGCGGGGGATGGTCAGGCGGGGCGCGGGTGGGGGGCGAAGTCGCGCAGACGGACGGTTCGGCGAGCGGCGATCGCCGCGAACAGCAGCGCGAGCGCGACGACGGCAACGAGCAGGAGCAGGCCCGCCCCGCCCCAAGCCCCGCCCGGATCCCCCGAGGCGATCGCCCGCAGCATGGACAGTGCGGGCGCGGTCGGCATCGCCCCGGCGAGCGAGGCGACGGGAGGCGGCACCGTCGACGACATCCCGGCCACGAGGGCGAGCAGCCCGACGGCGAGCGCGAGCAGACGTCCCACGCCGCCGAACGCGGCCGCCAGCGCCTGGTTGATCAGGCAGAACACGGCCCCGGCGAACGCGGCGGCGAGGCCGAGCTCGAGCCACAGGTCGGGCCGCAGCCCGAGCCAGAACTGGGCGAGACCGGCGGCGAGCAGGCCCTCACCTGCGCCGATCAGAGCCGTGACGCCCGCACTGCGCAGGGCGATGCCGAGCGACGGCGCCGTGGTCAGCAGGTCGCGCCCCGGAACCGCTCGCCGCGCGTACGCCGTCGCCATCGCCCCCACCCAGAGCGCGAGCACGAGGAAGAGCGGGAGCGTCGCGACACCGGGCGGAGGCGCCTCCTGCGTCGCCACGACGGGCTGCGAGACCACGCCGGTCAGCGTCGCGATATCGGCGTCGGAGTATGTCGGGATGCTCTTCACGGCCGAGGTGAGACCGCTCGCCAGCTGCTGGGAGCCCGCGTCGACCTGGGCGGCTCCGCTCGCCGTGGAGGCGGCGCCGCTGCTGACCGAGGCCGCACCGCTGCTGGTCTGCGCTGCTCCGCTCGCGAGTTGTGCGGCGCCGGCGGCGGACTGGTCGATGCCGTCGACGACCCGGGGGAGAGCGGCCGCGAGCTGCTGGTTGCCGGTCGCGACACCGTCCGCGACCGCGTCCAGCGTGCCGATGCCGTCGTTCGCGGCGGTCGCCTTCGTCAGCGCGTCGGTCACCGCGGCGCAGAGCACGCCCGGGCAGGCCTGCGCTTGCGCCTGTGTGAGGGAGGCGACGACGGCGGAGGTCTTCGCCGCTGCCGCGTCCGTCGCTCCCGCCACCGCCGCCGCTCCCCGCGCCAGCTGCGCGGACTGGGCGGGGAGCGCGGCGGTCTGCGCGCTCAGGGTCCCGAGTCCCGCGGCGAGGGACTGCGCCCCGGAGTCCAGGGACTGCGTGCCGGAGGCGAGGCTCGCGGCGCCTGCGGCGAGCTGCTGCGTCCCCTGGGCGAGCGAGTCCGCCCCCGAGGCGAGGCCCGCCGCTCCCGATGCCGCCGTGCCGATCTGCGCGTTGATGGTGTTGAACCCCTGATACACGTTTCCGAGATATTGCACCGTGAGCTGGCGCCCCAGCGCAGCGGTGGCGGTCTGGGTGAGGGCGGCGGTGAGAGCCGGATCCAGGAGGGCGACGGCCGCGCCCGTCCGGACGGTGATGGCGGCCTGCTTCGCCTGGGCGGCGGGTCCGGAGAAAGAGAGCGCGTTCGCCGAGAACGACGAGGGGATCGTGACCACGGCCGCGTACCGCCCGCTGGTCAGCCCCGAGGCCGCTTCGGTGTCGTTGGTGAGCACCCAGTCGAAGTTCTGCGGGTCCGCGGCGGGCGGCGCCTCGGCCGGGGAGGCGGTGGAGGTCGGCGTCGGTGTCGCCGTCGTGGCGGGCGCGGGAGCGGCGGTCGTCGTGGGTTTCGGGGTCGCGGTCGTTCCGGACGCGGTCGATGGCGACCCGGACGACACCGTCGCGCTCCCTCCCGACATCAGCGCCCCGGCGAACTGCCGTCCCAGCGGAACGGTCGTCCCGTTCACCGTCACAGGCGTGTCGTCGTTGACGATGGCGGCGGTGACGCGGTCGAGGTCCTGCCCCGGGGCCCAGAGCGCCCACGCGAGCACGCCGGCGACGATCAGCGGGACGAGGGCGAGCCCGGTGAGGGTGAGAGGGGTCAGCCGCTCCGTGCCGGCCCGGGCGGAGAAGGGCGTGCGTCTCATGGCTGGGGCTCCGGTTCCTGGATGGGCGGGGCGCTCCCCGCGGACGGCTCGGGTGGCGGGGCGCCGGGCGGTGTCACGTGCTGCACCGCCCCGAGCGGCGCAAGGGCGTTCAGATCGGCCGCCGGGCCGCCTCCCAGTACGAGCGTGAGCGGGCGTCCGGCGTCGCGCGCGTCGGTCCACGCGCGGTCGAGTGCGACCGCGAGCTCGGCGTGCGCGGCCTCGCCCGCCGTGCGGTCCGCCCCGTCGACGACCAGGATGCGCGGGGCGCCCGACAGCGCGATCCGCACGGCCGCGATCGGGTCGGCGCCGTCTCCCACGCGCGCGACCCCGACGCGTGCCCGCACGGCGCTCCGCCGGACCGGCAGCACCAGACCGGCGACCTTCAGCCGCCCGCCGTTCATCGGCCCGCGCCCGGCGATCCCGTACAGCGCCGCGCCGAGGGCGACCGGATCCTCCTCGCGCACCAGCAGTACGTCGCCTGCCGGGACCAGCGCATCCACCGTCACGACCGTGCGGCCGTGGGCGCCCAGCTGTGCGTGCTCGGCGGCGATCGCGATCCGATCGCCCGGCTCGGGCCAGTCGGCCGCCTCGAGCCCGCGCTGCAGGGCGTCCCCCTCGATGTCGAAGTGCGGGAGCACCCGGTCGAGCCCGCGCGGCATCCACCAGGCGGCGCGGCCGGCGAGCACGAGCACCGCGGGGATCAGCGTCATGCGCACGATGAACGCGTCGACCACCACGCCGACCGCCAGGCCCAGCGCGATCGGCTGGATGCTCGCGTCGCCCTCGGGGATGAACGCCGCGAAGACCGCGAACATGATCGCCGCGGCGGCGGTCACCACCCGCGCGGAGCCGACGAACCCGCCGTGCACGGCTGCGGTCGGGGCCGCTCCACGGACATGCTCCTCGCGCATCCGGCTGGCCAGGAACACCTCGTAGTCCATCGCGAGGCCGAACAGCACCCCCATCAGGATGATCGGCATGAAGCTGATGATCGAGCCCAGGTGGGCGACGTGCAGCGGTCCGGCGAGCCAGCCGCTCATGAAGACGAGACTGGTCACGCCGAAGGCGGTTCCGATGCTGAGCAGGTAGCCGAGCGCAGCCGTGACGGGCACCACGATCGACCGGAACACCATCGCCAGCAGCACGAGGGAGAGCCCCACCACGAGCAGGGCGAACGGCAGCAGTGCTCCGCCGAGCCGCTCGGAGATGTCGATGCCCGCTGCCGTGTACCCGGTCACGGCGGTGTCGATCCCGTACTCCTTCTCGAAGTGGTCGTGCATCGAGCGGAGGGTGGCGACGAGCTCCTGGGTCTGTTCCGAGTCCGGGGCGCCGGTCGGGACCACCTGGGCGATCCCGGTGTCCCCGTCCGGGTTCGGGGTCGCCAGGGGCACGGCCGCGACGCCGGGGACGGTGCGCAGTTCCGCCGCCAGGTCGTTCATCAACCCGACCGGGTCGGAGCTTCCGATCACCGAGCCGGTGACGATCAGGGGGCCGTTGTAGCCGGGCCCGAAGTGCTCGGCGATCAGGTCGTAGGTGATCCGTGCCGGTTCCTGCTCGTCGAGCGAGCCGGCGTCGGGGAGCGAGAGCCGGAGCGAGGCCGCCGGCACCGTCGCCACCCCCAGCAGGACGACGACGGCGAGCACGGTCACCAGCGGCCAGCGCGTGATGCCGCGCACCCAGCCGAGGGCGACGGGATGCTCGGCGCGAGGGCGGTGCGTGCGTGCGCGCCGGGTCTTCCGCGCCGGCTTCGCGGCCCGCGCCGTCGGCGCCCCGCCCGCGCGGTACCGCTTCGCCACCACCCGCATCCCCCCGAAACCGAGCAGCGCGGGGGTCAGGGTCGTCGACAGCAGCACGGCGATCGCCACCCCTCCCGCCGCGGCCACGCCCATGGTCGTCAGGAACGGGATGTTCGCGACGGCGAGCCCGACCAGCGCGATGATCACCGTGACCGCGGCGAACACCACGGCGGACCCGGCCGTGGCGACCGCGCGGGCCGCGGACTCCTCCGGGTCCATCCCGTGCTTCACCTGCTCCTGGTGCCGGGAGATGATGAACAGCGCGTAGTCGATCCCCACCGCCAGCCCGAGCATGAGGGCCAGCAGTGGCGTGGTGGATGCGATCGTCAGCCAGTGGGTGGCCGCGAAGATCAGCGAGAGCGAGATCAGCGAGCCGAGCAGCGCGGTGATCAGCGGCATCCCCGCTGCGACCACCGAGGCGAAGGTGAACAGCAGCACCACGAAGGCGATCAGGATGCCGAGCAGCTCGGTGACGCTGATGCCCGCGGGGGACGACGAGAACACCTGGCCGCCGACGGCGACCTGCGACCCGGCGGGCAGCTGCTTCTCCAGATCGCGGCCCGCCTGCTGCAGCGCGTCCGCCGTCGACGGCAGCACGGCGGTCGTCGCCACCGCGAGCTGGATCGGCACGAGCGCCGCCGACCCGTCCGCGCTCACATTGCCGGTCGACGGTCCGGAGTACGGCGACGAGGCGCTCGTCACCTGCGGGATGCGTCCGATCGCCGTGACCGTCTGCTCCACCGCCGACTCGAACGCGGGGTCGTCGACCCGCTCTCCGGGCGGAGCGACCGCGATCAGCTGCGCCGACGCACCGCTGACCTGTGGGAAGGTGCGGGCGAGCGCATCCAACGCCTCCTGCGACTCGGTGCCCGGGATGGTGAACGTGTTGTCCGTGCCGTGGCTGAGCAGTGCACCGCCCGCCCCGATGAGCACCGCCACCAGCAGCCACAGGGCGAGGACCCTCCGGCGCCGCCGGAAGGCGATCCGGCCCAGCGCGTACAGGAAGGACGCCACCCGCACAATGTAGAACTTTCCTCAGCTCTCGGGAAGGCGTCACGTCCCCTTCGCGGCAAGCCGGGGGTTCGGAACGCGGCTGCCGGGCCTAGTGATCGCCCTCGAGCGCGAGGTGGCAGATGCGTTCGCAGAGCTCTGCGTAGTCGATTCCGAGCACGGCGGCCGATTGCGGGAGCAGGCTGGTCGCGGTCATGCCGGGAAGGCTGTTGGCTTCGATGATCCAGAGCCGACCGTCCTCGTCGAGGCGGAAGTCCGAGCGGCTGTACCCGCTCAACCGCAGGACGGCGTGCGCGTGCGCTGCGGCCGCCCGGACGGCGTCGGCGACCTGGTCGGGGAGGTCGGCCGGGAACTGCTCGTGGACCGCGTGGGGCTGGTACTTCTCCGCGTAGGTGAAGGCGGCGTCGGGAGGGAGGAGGATCTCTCCGACCGCGAGAGGCTCTCCGTCGAGCACGCCGACCGTCAGCTCGCGGCCGCGGATGAAGCGCTCGACCATGGCGGGGCCGTACTGCGACGCGATCTCGATCGCGGCCGCCAGCTCCTCCGGCGCTCGGACCACCGACAGTCCGACCGTAGAACCCTGAGCCGTGGGTTTGACCACGACCGGGAAGCTCAGCGTCTCGGCGACGATCTCCGCCGTCGTCGGCGCCAGGAGCCAGCCGGGGGTGTCGATTCCATTGGCGCGGAGGAGGGTCTTGGCGATGTCCTTGTCCATGGCCAGCCCGCTCCCCAGCGGACCGGAGCCCGTGTAGGGCAGTCCCGCGAGATCGAGCAGCGCCTGGATGCGTCCGTCTTCCCCCGATCCGCCGTGCAGGGCGAGGAACACCACGTCGCTGTCTCCGATCGCGGCGGGCAGGCGGAGCGACGCCCCCTTCGCCGGCGCGAGCGCCTCGATCTCCTGCCCCGACGGCGGCTCGACGGCCACGGAGGAGGTCAGGATGCGTTCTTCGTCCGCCGCGGTGAGGGCTCCGTGCGCGGTGTCGACCGCGAGGACGTCGTGTCCGCGGGAGCGGAGCGCCGTCACCACCTGCGCCGCGCTCGCGATCGAGACATCCCGTTCTTCGCTGGCTCCGCCGAACAACACTGAAATGCGCACGATCAGATGTTACCGCGCCCCGCAGCGGCGGTCGTGCCGGGGAACGCCGGACTCGGTTCCGCGGCCCCGGGCCGCCGCAGACCCCCTCGACCGCCCCCGCAGACGGGTCGCGATAGGATCGAGTGCAGCGGTCGTCCGTGTGACGCGCCGGTGCGCCCATCCATCGAGAGGACGTGGACAGTGCCCGCGATCGTGATCATCGGCGCCCAGTGGGGCGACGAAGGCAAAGGCAAAGCGACCGACCTCCTCGGCAGCCGCATCGACTACGTCGTGAAGTTCAACGGCGGAAACAACGCCGGGCACACGGTCGTCGTCGGTGACGAGAAGTACGCGCTTCACCTCCTGCCGTCGGGGATCCTGACCGAGGGCGTGACCCCGGTCATCGCCAACGGCGTGGTGGTCGACATCGAGGTGCTCTTCGAGGAGCTGGACGGGCTGATCGCCCGCGGCGTCGACGTCTCGCGCCTCAAGGTCTCGTCCAACGCCCACGTGATCACGCAGTACCACCGCACCATCGACAAGGTGACGGAGCGCTTCCTCGGCAAGCGCCAGATCGGCACCACCGGCCGCGGCATCGGCCCGACCTACGCCGACAAGATCAACCGCGTCGGCATCCGCATCCAGGACCTCTTCGACGAGAACATCCTGCGCCAGAAGGTCGAGGGCGCCCTCGACCAGAAGAACCACCTGCTGGTGAAGGTCTACAACCGTCGTGCGATCTCGGTCGACGAGATCGTCGAGCAGCTGCTGAGCTACGCCGAGCGCCTGCGCCCGATGGTCGTCGACTCCTCCCTGCTGCTGCACCGCGCGCTCGAGGACGGCAAGTACGTGCTCTTCGAGGGCGGCCAGGCCACCATGCTCGACGTCGACCACGGCACCTACCCGTTCGTCACCTCCTCCAGCTCGACCTCGGGCGGCGCGGCCATCGGCTCCGGCATCGGCCCGAACCGCATCGACCGCGTCATCGGCATCGTCAAGGCGTACACGACCCGCGTCGGCGCCGGCCCGTTCCCGACCGAGCTGTTCGACGAGTGGGGCGAGTTCCTGCGCGAGCGCGGGTTCGAGTTCGGCACCACCACCGGCCGCCCGCGCCGCACCGGCTGGTACGACGCCCCCGTCGCCCGGTACACCGCGCGCATCAACGGCGTGACCGACTTCGTGCTGACCAAGCTCGACACCCTCACCGGCATCGAGCGAATCCCGGTCTGCGTCGCCTACGACGTCGACGGCGTGCGCATGGACGAGGTCCCGGCGTCGCAGAGCGACTTCCACCACGCGGTGCCGATCTATGAGGAGTTCCCGGGCTGGACCGAGGACATCAGCGGCGCCCGGACCTTCGAGGATCTGCCGAAGAACGCGCAGGACTACGTGCTGACGCTCGAGCGCATGTCCGGCGCCCGCATCTCGGCGATCGGCGTGGGCCCGGCCCGCGACGAGATCGTCGTCCGCCACGACCTGGTCGACTGAGCGTCCCGCTCAGCCGTCGGTGGCGCCCACTCGCGTGAGCGCGTTCGAGGAGAGGGACGTGACGAACGTGACGCCCGTCTCGGGATCGGTGGCGGTGTAGTACGCGCCGGTGATCCCGGAGAGCGACTGCAGCACCCGGCCCTCCTGGTCGACGACGGCCAGGGAGCCGCCCGCCGTGAACGGCTGGCTGACGAAACGCAGCCCCAGCGCCGGGTCCTCCGACAGGTAGTACGCGTTCGGGAGGGCGACCTCGGCGACCCGGGCGTTCGCGGCGACGGAGAAGACGGCGGCAGCGGTCCCCAGCTGCTGAGTGACGACCGCCGATTCCGCATCGGCGCTGAGGCCGACCTGGTGCGGTGACGACAGCCCCGTCCAGGTCACGCGGTGCGCACCGGTGTGCGCATCGAGGACTTCGACGCTGTTCGAGAGGGGGCTGGCGACGAACAGCGTCGTCGCGTCGGGGCTCTGGGCGACGGTCTCCCCGGCGTTCTGCAGGCCCAGGGGAGCGGAGGCGGAGGGTGCGGCGGCGTCCGACAGGCCGAAGACACTGAGGAAGGGCGACGAGTAGTTCGCGACGTACAGCAGTCGTGCGTCGCGCGAGAGGGTGACCCCGACCGGAGATCGTCCCGTGGCGACCGTCGAGGTCACGGTCGTCGCGCCGGGCGCGATCGTCGACAGTGTTCCCGGCTGGTTGTTGCCGGTGTACTGGCTCACGTAGACGTGCCCGGCCGGGCCGACGGCGATCCCGTACGGCTCGTTCGGCACTTCGACCGTGCGCAGCAGTGCCATCGTCGTCTCGTCGTACACATACACGGCTCCGGCCCAGCGTGCGGCGACGTAGACGAGCCCCCTCGCGGAGTCGATGGCGACGCCCGAGCCCTGGGCCGGCATCGTCGTCTGCGCGGTCACCGCGTAGGTCGGTGGTGCCGGTCGTGTCGGCGGCGCCGGCGGGGGCACGGGAACGTCCGCGCCCGCGCCGGGTGCGGTCGGGAGCGGCGCCGCCGGGAGCGCCCCGGGCGAGGCGTCGGACGTCTCCGCATCGGGGGCGGACGTCTCTGCACCGGGCGCGGTCCGTCCGGCTCCGGGGCCGCCGTCGCCGGCGTCCGGGGCAGGGCGGCGCGACGACGATGAGTCGGCGACGGGGCGTTCCAGAGGGAGGTCGGAGGGTGCCGATGGTCCGGAACTCTCCGGGACCGGCGACCGGGTGTCCGGAGGCAGCAGGGGGACGGGGGTGGTGAAGGCCCCGCTCGTCAGCACCAGACCGGCGACTCCCACCGCGACAGCCCCTCCCCATCGGGGCAGGAGGCGTTGCGACGAACGCGTGCCGCGGAGCCGTCGCGCCGGGCTCTCGCGTGCGGTGCTCTCGCGTGCGGGGCTCTCGCGTGCGGTGCTCTCGCGTGCGGTGCTCTCGCGCGCGGTGGCCGACGGTCCCCGGCCGAATGCATCGAATGCTCCCGCTCCGGCGCCGGCGATCAGCAGCGGGAGGAGCACCACGCGCAGCCGGGAGGCCGTCTGTTCGGCCTCCGCCGCGACCAGGGTGCAGGCTGCGCAGGCGTCGAGGTGCGCCTCCAACCGCCGCGAGTCGCGTCCGGGCAGCCGATGACGGGCGCGCACGGCCAGTCGGTCGATGACCCAGGCATGCTCGGAACCGGGCTCGGCCGTGGCCAGGTGCGCGCGGATCCAGGCCTCCCGGAGCCCCTCCTTGGCGCGCCGGGTCAGTTGCGCGACGGCGTTCGGCTTCAGCGCGAGCAGCTCGGCGACGCGGATGTTGGTCAGCCCCTCCACCTCGGAGTACCAGAGCGCCTGCTGCCAGCGCTCGGGGAGCGTCTGGAAGGCGCGGACGGTCAGGTCCCGGTCGATCGTCGCGAGGATGCTGCTCTCCGAGAACCGGTCGTCCTCGAGCAGGTCGGGTTCCAGAGTCGCGGTCTCCCGGTCGCGGCGAGCCCACTCGGCCACGAGGTTGCGGATGCTGGTGAACAGGTACGAGCGGAAGCCGGCCTGCGGACCGCCTCCGGCCCGCGTGGCGCGGAAGATGCGGGCGAACGACTCGGCGACCACATCGTCCGCGTCGAAGCGGCACAGCGTGCGTGCGAAACTCCGCCCGGCGGCATGGTGACGGTTCCAGAGCTCCGCGAACGCGCGCGGGTCGCCCGCACGGGTCAAGGAGACCAGTTCGGTGTCGGAGAGGGCGTGAACGGCGGCGTCGGTCACAGCGATCCTCGTTTCGGGTGCGGACGCAGGGCATCGGGGCGGAAGGCAGGCAGGCTGACGCAGCCATCCGCGGCGTGATCGCATCACGGCCGGCGGCTGCGGGGGACCGCCTTCGGTCGGGAACGAGGCGGAGAGCGCGGGGACGGGGCGCGCGGCACCAGTATCGCACCCGGTCGCTGAGCGAACGCTCCGATCGCGGTCGTCACGGGCCGTTCCCTGGAAATTCGAGGATCCGCGTCACATTTCGGCGATCCGCGCATGAGGTGAGTGTGGGCATGCCCGATTCGGGTTCGGGCTCCCACGTCCGGGTGCGCCCGGACCGTCCGGCCGGGGAACGGGTCCCTGCGCCGGACGCGGGCCGTGCGACGACCGTCGCGCGGCCCGCACAACCCCGACCACTCGACCCGAAGAGGACCACTTCCGATGACCACCTTCCACGACCACCGCACCGCGCGTAGAGTGCGCACACAGCTTGTGCCCCCGAGGCGACAGGAGGTGTCCGGCATGCGGATGCGTGCAGCGTTCCTCCTTGCCGCGCTCGCCGCCGCCATCGGCTTCGCGATCGCTCCCGCGCCCACCGCGTCCGCCGCCGTCCCGAGCTACCAGGTCGCGCGACAGATCCAGCTCCCCGCCGTCGGCGCGGGGGTCGCCGTCGACCCGGCACGCGGCCTGGTCTACGTGGCGGGGCGCAACAGCTCCGCCGTGTGGGTGTACGACGAGGCGACGCTGACCCTGCAGCGCACCATCGCCGTGCCGAACCAGCCGTTCAATCTCGCGATCGGGCCGACGGGAGTGGTGTACGTCACCCAGTACACCGGCAACAACCTCCCGGGTACCGTCTCGGTGATCGACCCGGCGACGGACACCGTCGTCGCGACTCTGCCGACCGGCAACTCCCCCGTGGGCGTGACCGTCTCCCACGACGGCTCCCGGTTGTTCGTCGCCAACCTCTCGTCCGCCTTCCTGAGCGTGTACGATCTCACGGCGCCGGCAGCGCCGGTCGCGCTGGCGAACCTGACCCTCCCCGGCGCCAGCGAGACGGTGACGGAGAGCGCGGACGGCTCGACGCTGTTCGTCCCGAACAACAACGCCAACGTCTACGTGGTCACGACGGCGACCGGCACCGTGGCGAGCACGTGGACCGGCTTCGCCTCCGTGCACCAGGTCACCCTGTCGACGGGTGGCAGCCAGGCGTTCGTCTCGCAGCAGCTGGGCGCCACGATGCCGGTATTCTCGGTCGCGTCGAACACGCAGACAGGGACGCTCCCGCTCTCGACGACGTACTACCAGACGATCGATTCGGCCCTCGGGTCCGGGTTCGTGACGCAGCCGTTCACCGCCGGCGGCACCCTGGGCATCCTGGATCAGTCGACGGGAGCGGTGGTGCAGTCGCTGCCGGGGGTCACGAGCGCCTACTACCCGGCCGCCGATCCGACGACACACCACGTGTTCGTCTCGTCGATCACCGCGTCCGTCCTCACCGAGGTCGTGCCGGTGCCGCCGACCGTGACGACCGACCCCGTCTCGCAGACCGTCCCCGACGGGTCGACCGCCACCTTCACCGCCGCGGCCACCGGTGCCGCCCCGCTCACCGTGCAGTGGCAGTCCAGCACGGACGGCGGCGGGACCTGGGCGGACGTCGCCGGAGCCACCAACGCGAGCTACACGACTCCCGCCACCGTCCTCGCCGACAGCGGAACCCGGTACCGTGCGGTCTTCACCGATGTCGTCGGGGCGAGCGTCACCACCGCGGCGGCGACCCTGACGGTCGTCCCGGTGCCGGTCAGCGTGATCACCGACCCGTCCCCGCAGAGCGTGACGGAGGGGTCGGCGGCGACATTCACCGCGGCAGCGACCGGGACCGGCCCGATCACGGTGCAGTGGCAGTCGAGCACCGACGGGGGCACGACCTGGGCCGACATCGCCGGAGCCACCCTTCCCGACTACACCACGCCGGACACGACGAGCGCCGACGACGGGACCCTCTACCGGGCGGTCTTCACCGGCCCCGGAGCGGACAACACCGCGACGACGGCCTCCGCCGCCCTGACCGTGACGGCGTCGACCCCGGTTCCGACGCCGACCCCGACCCCGGGCCCGCCGACGCCGGCTCCCGGGCCGGCGACCGGCTCGGGGACCGGCCTCGCCGACACCGGCAGCACACTCCCCCTGCTCCCGATCGGCGCGGCCGCCGTCGTGGCACTCGCGGGGGCGGGGCTGGTCGTGGCTGCTCGCCGCCGAGTGCGCGGCTGAGGCTCGGGTCGGCCGGATCGGCGTGCGCCGGCCCGGCCGACCGGCCCCTGCCTCAGAACCAGGTGCCGAGGCGGGGCGGGACGGCGGTGCGGAACAGGCGGTCGAGGGCCGTCGTGTCGCCGGTGATCCGGCCGGCCACGCTCAGAGCGCGGGCGATGTCGTGGCCGAGGTACACGCTGCCGAGGGAGGCGACCGGCAGGGTCACGTCGGGTGTGTCCGCCGTCTCCGTCACGGTCGCGACCCCGTCCGTGACGGACAGCCGGAAGCGGCCCCCGGCCAGACCGAGATCGTCGGTCACCTCCAGCACCAGGTCGCCGTCGCGCTCGTAGCGGCGGGTGGTGAGCGCGGTGGGGACGTCCAGGATGCGCACCCACAGGTGGTCGCGGATGCCGCTGACGGCAGCGCCCCGGATGTCCGTGACGAGGGCCGGCAGCGGCTCATCGACGCCGAGCCCCCACGCGCGCACCTCGGCGACCAGATCGAGCTCCAGCAGGAACCGCCAGAGTGCGGTGAGCGCCTCGTCGGTCGCCGCGGCGAGGTGGTTGACCTCCACCGTGTGCCGCACGAAGTCGTCGTTCCCCTTGACGGCGAAGCTGACGAAGCCCTCCGGCTCGCCGGTGGGGGAGTCGTAGCGCACCAGGCGGTAGCGCTCGGGGTTCTCGCTGTCCTTCAACGGCCCGATCAGCCGGTCGGCCAGGTACGGCGAGAGTCCGATCTCGCCGGGGCGGGCGGCCATCGTCGCGTCGAGCACGGCGTACCCGGCCTCGCGGTAGTCGTCGGGCTCGGTGAAGGAGAGGCGCCCGGTCGTCGGACCGCCCGCCCAGCGCGCGCGCTTGGTGTCGACGCGCCAGTCGCTGGCGAAGGTGGCCGGGCCGAAGCCCCAGCGGCCGTAGATGACCGACTCCGACACCGTCAGGATCGCCAGGGGCAGCCCCAGCCGGTGCGCGGTGCGCAGCTCGCCGCCCAGCAGGGCGCGGGCGATGCCGCGCCGCCGGTGGGTGGGGGCGACGGTCACCGAACTGATCGCCCAGCTGCCGACACGGGCGCCGCCGGGCACGGTCAATGGCGCGACCCACGCGTTCACGGTCCCGACGGGCTCCTTCGACGGGAGCGCGTCGTCGTACACGGCCGTCGTGCGACGGTCGGCGAGGTACTCCCGCGACTCCTGGAGCACCTCCTTCGACGGGGCGCCGCTGTGGAACCCGCGCTGATCCGCGCGGAGCCACTTGTCGAACGCCTCGACGTCGGACGTGTCGACGAGGGCGAGCCGCAGCCCGGCCTCCTCGACCTCGTGGGCGGACTGCTCGTCGACGGGCGCGTTCTCGTGGCTCTGGTTCACTCCTCCACCGTACTCACCGGGCCTCCTCCGCCGCGAGGACCGATCGATCCGCCGCCAGGACCGAACGGTCCGCCGGGAGGACCGATCGATCCGCCGCCAGGACCGAACGGTCCGCCGGGAGGACCGGGCGGTCCATCGGGAGGATGACGCGGACGCAGCAGGATGACGCCATCGTCCGATGTGCGGCGGGGCCGCGACGGCGAGCATGGAGACATGAACGCACTCGTCGCTGCCCCTCCGGTGCTCAGCGCCTCCGGGCTCACCAAGACCTACGGATCCGCCGCGGCCCTCGCCGGTGTGGATGTCGCCATCGCACCCGGGGAGTCCGTCGCGATCATGGGCGCCTCCGGTTCCGGCAAGACCACTCTCCTGCACTGCCTCGCCGGCATCGTCCGCCCGGACACGGGCTCCGTCGTCCTCGCGGCAGCGCACGGCCCGGTGGAGGTGACCGCCCTGGGCGAGACGGAACGGTCGCGGCTGCGCCGCGAGGCGTTCGGCTTCGTGTTCCAGCAGGGTCTGCTGCTGCCAGAGCTCACCGCGGTCGAGAACGTCGCCCTCCCGCTCATGCTGGCCGGCGCGCCCCGCGCGGCCGCGGAGCAGGACGCCGCGACCTGGCTGGCGGCGCTCGGCCTCGCCGGGATGGAGCAGCGCCGCATCGGTCAGCTCTCCGGCGGACAGGCCCAGCGTGTCGCCATCGCGCGGGCGCAGGTCGGCGGGGCGTCGGTGGTGTTCGCGGACGAGCCGACCGGGGCATTGGACTCGCGGACCTCCGCCGAGGTCATGGACGCGCTCATCGCCTCCACCACCGGCCGAGGCCGCAGCCTCATCGTCGTCACGCACGACGAGAGCGTCGCCGCCCGCTGCTCGCGAGTGCTCCGGCTGGCCGACGGCCGCATCGTGGACGAGGCCCGCACCCGTCCGGAGGAGACTCGATGACCACGCTCCGCCTCGCCTGGCTGTTCGCCCGCCGCGGCGCAGCCGACCGCTCGACGGTCGCCCTCCCCGTCGTCGCGTTCGCCATCGTCACCGCCCTGCTGCTCATCGTCGCGGGAGGGGCGCACGCCTTCTTCTCCTGGACGGACGAGATGGCCCCGCTCTACCAGGCACTCGCCGTGATCGCGCTGGCCCTGCTCGTGGTGCCGCTCGTCGCGCTCGGCGGCTCGGCCGCCCGTCTCTCCGCCCGCCGGAGGGACGACCGGCTCGCCGGCCTGCGGCTGCTCGGCGCGACTCCGGCGATGGTCACGGCGTTGACCGTGATCGAGTCGACCGCGCTCGCCGTGCTCGGCGCGCTCGCCGGTGTCGTCCTCTACCTCGTCTGCGTCCCGCTCGTCGGACTCCTCCCCTTCCGAGGCGAGGCCCTCGGGATGGCGGTCCTGCTCGGCCCCGGATGGATCGCCCTCGCCGTCGTCGGTGTCGCGGCGCTCGCCGCGGTGAGCGCCGTCGTCGGGCTGCGCCGGGTCGTGCTCTCGCCGCTCGGCGTGCGGACCCGGCAGGACGCACCGCGGACGCACTGGCTGCGCGTCGTGATCGCGATCGCCGTCGTCGGCCTCGTCTACGCGGTCATGAGCGCGCTGGGGAGTCTCGGCAGCGTCGCGGTCATCATCGCCGTGCTCGGCGCCGGCTTCGGCGGCGCGGTCGCCGTGCTCAACCTCGTGGGTCCGTGGGTGCTCCGCCTGCTCGCCTCCCGGCAGGCGCGACGCGCGGCCACCGCGCGTCGACTCCTCGCCGCACGG
Source organism: Leifsonia aquatica H1aii (assembly GCF_000633535.1). GTDB lineage: Bacteria > Actinomycetota > Actinomycetes > Actinomycetales > Microbacteriaceae > Leifsonia > Leifsonia aquatica_A. The sequence goes on from NZ_AYMR01000014.1 coordinate 70,474, forward strand.
AGCATCCTGGAGTCCCCGAAGGCTGCGTGGCGGCAGGTGTCCGGTGTCGCGATGACGAGCTTCATGGCCGTCTTCGCCGGGGTCGGCGTCGCGCTCGTCGGGGCCGTGGGCGACGCCGACGCGCAGACCGCCCAGCTCGTTTCGGACATCCGCACCGGTGTGCTGATCACCGTCATCGCGTCGTTCCTGATGGTCGCGTGCTCAGCGGGCGTCAACCAGGCCGCCGCGATCCTCGACCGGCGCGACCTCTACGTCAGCCTGGACCGGTTGGGGATGCCGGTGAGCGAGATGAACGCCGCCCGCGGGCGTGCCGTGCTCTCGCCGCTGCGGATCACCACGGTGGGGTCGGCGCTCGTCGCGGGCGTGGTGGTGTTCCCGCTCGCCGGGCTCAGCCTGATCGTCGCGCCCGCGAGCATCGCCGTGATCCTCGGCTGCCTCGTGGCCGGTCTGGGGCTGGCGTGGCTGGCCTTGCTCGCCACGCGGCCGGTGCTGACCCGTGTGCTCGCGGAGCCGTCGCCCAGCCTCTGACCCGGTAGTGTCGGAGCATGGGTGAGACCGACTCCGCCGTCGTCGAGCGGCTGCACAGTATCCGGCAGAGCATCGACAACATCGATGCGGCGGTCATCCACATGCTGGCGGAACGCTTCAAGTTCACCCAGCAGGTCGGGGCGCTGAAAGCCGAGCACGGCCTCCCCCCAGCCGACCCGGAGCGCGAGCGCGAGCAGATCCAGCGCCTGCGCGCCCTCGCGGAGGAGAGCCACCTCGACCCGGCGTTCGCGGAGAAGTTCCTGAACTTCATCATCGCCGAGGTCATCCACCACCACGAGCGCATCGCCACCGAGAGCGGCAAGTAAGCGCATGGTGTGGGATCCGTCGGCGCTGCCGGACGCCCTCGGCCGCACCGTGGTCATCACGGGCGGCAACGCCGGTGTGGGCTTCTTCACGGGCGAGCAGCTCGCCCGGGCGGGCGCGCGGGTCGTGCTGGCCTGCCGTGATCCCGAACGGGCCGAAGCGGCCGTGACCGCCATCCGGCGCCGCGTCCCGGGCGCGCGTGTCGAGGCGATGCCGCTGGACGTCACGGACCGCGCCTCCATCGACGCCGCGGCCGAGCACCTGCGGGAGCGGGAACGCGTGGACGCGCTGGTGTTGAACGCGGGGATCGTGCACCCGCCGCGCGAGCGCCGGACCGACGAGGTCGGCAACGAGTTGGTGCTTTCCACGAACGTGTTGGGGCACGTCCGCCTGGTCGCCGGTGTCCTGCCCGCCCTGGAGCGGACCGGCGGGGCGCGGATCGTCACCCTCGGGTCGCTGGCCACCCGACTGGGACGGCTCCGACTCGACGACCTCCAGCTCGAGCACTCCTACACGTCGTGGCGGGCCTACTCGCGATCGAAGATCGCGGCGCAGGCCTTCGGGTTCGAGCTCGACCGGCGGTTCCGCGCGGCCGGGAGCGGCGTGACGAGCCTGGTCGTGCACCCCGGCTATTCGACGTCCGGTCGGACGCCCGGCATCCGCGGGGTCAACCAGCCGACACGGCTCAAACGGTTCGTGGACAACCTCCAGGCGGCCTGGACGCAGGGCAAGGACCACGGCGCCTGGGCACCTGTGCGGGCGGTGCTCGACCCGACGCTGAACGGAGAGGACTACCTCGGGCCGGTGGCGCGCACCAAGGGCATCCCGACGCACGCGCATCCCACCAGGGAGTCGCGCTCGCCACGTGTGGGGGCGCGCCTGCTGCCGCTGCTCGAGGAGGCGGCCGGAGTCGAACTCCCCCTCGGCCGAGCCTGACGCCGAGGCCGGCGTCGGCTTACTCTGCGACGACCGTGATGGACAGCAACCGCTGGCCCTCTGGCACGGCGGCTCGCAGGGCGTCGCGTGCGGCAGCGTAGTCGACGCCCTCGGCCTCGATCTCGGTGACCGCCGCGACCCGCAGGAGCGCCGTGGAGATCACTCGGCCGCCGCGCGGCATGGCGTTGTGCACGCGCAGCAGCTCGTGCCCGGCCGGCACCTGCTCCTCGACCAGCGCTCGCGCCGTCTCGGCGTCGTCCGCCTCGGCCGTCAGCTCGCTCGTCTCGCTGCTCTGCACCATCCCGCGGACCTTCATGTCTCCACGCTATCGCCTTATACACCCGCACTGTTCACGCGGTTCCCAGTCGCCGTTCAGACCGCTGGAGTGGGCTGAGACCATGGAAATCGCATACACCGCCATCGCCCACGCCTCCGGAGGCGGCCGCGACGGCCACGTCCGCAGCGAGGACGACCTGATCGACATGGACACCCGCCCGCCGAAGGAGCTCGGCGGCTCCGGTGAGGGCACCAACCCGGAGCAGCTGTTCGCCGCAGGCTACGCCGCGTGCTTCCTGAGCGCTCTGCACGCCGTCGGCCGCGCCGAGAAGCAGAACACCACCGACGCCGCCGTCTCGGCCAGCGTCGGGATCGGCCCGAACGGTGAGGGCGGCTTCGCCCTGGAGGTCGAGCTCGACGTCTACGTCCCGAACGTGAGCCGCGACGTCGCCGAGGAGCTCGGTGAGAAGGCGCACCAGGTCTGCCCGTACTCCAACGCCACCCGAGGCAACATCCCCGTCAAGATCACCATCGTCGACTGACGGACCCGCCGCCGAGAGGTGAGTCGTTGCGGGTCGCGGGAGACTGCGACCCGCAACGACTCACCTCTCGCGTTGCGTGGCACGCGCGGAGGCGCGGAGGGCGCCGGGGGTGGTGCCGTAGCGGGACCGGAAGGCGCGGGTGAAGCCGCTGACGTCCCCGAAGCCGCAGCCGTGGGCGATCGCGGCAACGCTCCGATCGGGAGCGTGGGGGTCCAGCAGCTCACGCCGGGCCAGGTGCAGACGTCGGTCCCGTACGTACAGGGCGACCGTGCGCTCCTCCCGCTCGAACAGCTTGTGGAGCAGCCGGGTCGAGATGTGCGCCGCCGCCGCGATCTCCTCGGGGCCGAGAGTCGGATCGCGCAGATGGTCGGTGATGTAGCCCGTGATCCGGGCCATGGTCGTCCGATGGCGGGCGTCCGTCCGGTCGGTGCGTGACGAGGCCGCCAGGAGGGCGACGACGAGATCCGTCGCCAGGCCGAGCACCTGCCCCGCGTCGTCGGCGGGGATCTCCGCGGCGTGGCGGGTGGTGTCGCGGACGAAGCGGGCCACCACGCCGGCGAGGCCCGTCGTCCCGGAGAGCGTGCGGGCACTCACCGACGTCCGTTCAGCGGGGGTGAGGCGTACCTCGTCGGCAGGCACGGAGAGGACAGCGACCTCCCACGGGGTGTGGAACCGCCAGGTGAACGGGCGCGCATTCTCATAGACGACGAAGTCGCCCGGCGCCAGCAGTGCCGTGCGGCCGTCCTGTTCGAGCGATGCCGACCCGCCCGTGAGGACCGCGACCTGGAAGAAGAGCGAGTCGGCCTGTTTGATCTGCGGCTCGGTCCGTCGGTGGACGTGCGGGGTCGCGGCCAGCTCGGCCAGCAGCAGCGGCCCTCTGCGCGTCCCCCTCAGCTGCGCCGAGGGGTGCGGGTGGTCGTCCCAGCCATCCAGGAGGACCGGGGCGAATGTCTCACCGAGCACATGCCGCCAATAGGCCTCCCGATCGGCAGGATCCACCGAGGACGTCGAGATCGTCTCGTCGGGCATCGCCGCCTCCATCGGTCACGGTCAGTACAGCACTGGGCCCATCCTCCGGTCAATGCCTCGGTGTGCACGGAGATCCGCACACCGTTCGTCCTGATCCGCGCGCCGGCGCCTTGGGCGAGCGGATCGTGGGCGCCGTCGGCGACGCTCCGCACAGCCCGTGCGGCCACCGGCAGAGGAAGGAGCGATCATGAGCAGACCCACCATCGTCCTCGTCCACGGAGGATTCGTCGACGGCTCCGGCTGGCGCGGAGTGTACGACCGGCTGCGCGCCGAAGGGTACGAGGTGCGGGTGGTGCAGAACGCCACCATCTCCCTCGCGGCCGATGCGGCGACGACCCGTGCGGTGCTGGACACCGTCGAGCGCGGAGCCGTTCTCGTCGGACACTCGTACGGAGGGGCCGTCATCACGGAGGCGGGCACGCACGACGCGGTCGGCGCGCTCGTCTATGTCACGGCCTTCGCACCCGACACGGGCGAGTCGGTGAACTCGCTCCTCGCGACGTTCCCGGCGGACGGGCCCCAGCCGCCCATCCTGCCGCCGGTCGACGGCTTCCTCTTCCTCGATCGGTCGAGGTTCCATGAGGCGTTCGCCGCGGACGTCTCCGACGCCGAAGCCGCTTTCATGGGGGACGCGCAGGTCCCGTGGGGCGTCGATGCGCTGGGCGGGGTGGTCACCGATGCCGCCTGGCGGGTCAAGCCGAGCTGGTATCTGCACGTCACTGAGGACAGGATGATTCCGCCGGTCGCACAGTCGAGCATGGCGGAGCGGATGGGCTCGACGGTGAGCGAGACCCCGGGAAGCCACGCGATCTACGTGTCCCGACCGGATGTCGTCGCCGACCTGATCGTGCGCGCCGCGACGGAGATCGCTGGCTGAGCGGTACCCGTCACCCTCGCGCGAGGTTCACGTCGTTGCGCTCATTCCGCACGTGTAGCGACCACGACGTGAACCTCGGTGGAGGTGGGATGACGAGGTCGGCGCGCTCAGACGGCGACGCGGCCGACCTTCTCGGTCTTGTCCCAGCGCGCCTCGGCGCCGGCGAGCTCCTTGAAGTAGGAGTCGAGCGTGATTGCGCACAGCAGCGAGCCGTACCCCGCCAGGTACACGAGGATCGGCGCGAGCCAGCGCAGCGCCCGGCGCTTCTCGACCACGCGGGCGAGCCAGGCGACGAGCATCGAGACCGGCATCCAGATGTAGATCAGCAGCGTGAGCACGAGCAGGCCCGCATCGCTCAGAGTGACGCCGAACACGGCCGGGAGCCGCACCAGCATGAGCGTGGGGAACAGTGCCGTCACCATCACCAGCATGTTGATGATGCCGGGGAAGAGGAGCACATGGCCGAGTGCGTGGCGGGAGGTCCTCGTATCGGTCAGCGAGCCCAGAAGCAGCACGAACAGGTAGGCGAGCGACGCACTGATCCACAGGGCGCGGAAGACCCCCGTCGCGAACGGCGACTGGAGGAACAACAGGCCCGTCAGCCCGACCGCGGACACGACCATGATGAGCGGGAGCAGCAGGAGGCTGAACCACATGAGGCCGAACATGAACCCACCGAGGTGGTGCACTTTCGACGGGCGGAACCAGACTTTCGCGTAGCGGGCCGTCACGGTCACGTTGCCGCGGGCCCAGCGCAGTCGCTGCTTCCAGAGTGCGTCGACCCGGCTCGGCTCCTCGGCCAGTACGTGCGCGTGTGGCTCGAAGACGACCGTGCGGCCCTGGATCTGCGTCTCGAACGTCGTGATGGTGTCCTCGGCGAGCGAGGAGGTGTCGATGCGGCCGCCGATCGCGACGATGTTCTCGCGCGTGTGCAGTTGGGCACCGCCCGCGAGGCACGCCTGGGCTCCCATGACGTTCTGCGCTCGACGGGAGGCGGGCTGCGAGAGCACGTACTCGACGCCGATGAACTTGGTGAGGTAGTTGCGCCCGACGCTGCTGCCCTCGCGGATGTACGCCGAGACGGCCCCGACCGCAGGATCCGCCAAGTGCCGGGTCATGCGGCGCAGCGAGTCGGGAAGGTAGATGACGTCGGCGTCCATGACGAGGAGCGCCTCCATCCAGTCCTCCTCGAGGATGCGGCTGATGCCGTGGTTGAGGGTGTGCGCCTTGCCCTGGCCGCCCTGTTCGCGGCGGAACAGGAACACGTTGCCCGGGTACTGTGCCTCGCGGCTGCGCACCACCTCGGGGGTGTCGTCGGTGGAGGCGTCGTCGACCACGTAGATCCGCAGCGCCTCCTTCGGGTAGTCGAGCTTCATCAACCGGTCGATGGAGGCGCCGATGACCGCGCCTTCGTTCCAGGCGGGCACGACGATGGCCACTCGCGGCAAGTACGGCGCCGCCTTCTTGTAGTGGTTGATCCAGGCGTGGAAGGGGATGACGAGGAAGGTGACTGCGGCGGCGACGACCGGGATGAATCCGGTGAGCGCGAGGATCAGGCACACCACCACGCCGATCCACTGCAGCACGCTCACGGCATCCACCCGGAAACTCCCCTCGTCTACCCGCAACCTTAGCGCGGGAGCGCCCTCGGGCAGACGGAAGCGGCCCCATCGGTGGACGGGGCCCGCTTCCGTGGGCGGTGCTAGGAGCGGGGTGCTCCGAGGGAGCCGCCGGCGGCCAGCTTCATCAGGTCGGAGTCCAGGTCGATCCCGAGTTCGTTGCCGCCCGCCGAGCCGAACTCGTGCTGGTAGTGGTCCCAGGAGGCGTCGGTGATCTTGGCCTCCACCTCGCTCTCCATGAGCACCACGAGCTCGCGCGCCGCCCGGTCGATCCGCTTGCCGAGGGACTTGTCCTGCCAGTCCTCGGTCGAGGCGAACACGGACGTCGGCGTGGTCATCGTGCGCAGGAAGGCGAACATCGACCGCATCTGCTCGTCGACCACCAGTGCGTGCCGCGCGGTGCCGGCGGTCGCGCCGAGCACGACGGGCTTCGCGATCAGGAGGTCGTTGTCGAGCACCTGGAAGACCGAGCTGAACAGCCCGCTCGGTCCCGCCTTGTAGACCGGCGCGGTCGCGATGATCCCGTCGGCTGACTTCAGCGCCTCGACCGCTTTCGTGAACTTCGGGCCGAGGTGCCCGGAGGCGAGCGCCGCCGGCAGCTCCGGGAGCAGCTCGCGCAGGTCGAGGTGCTGCGTCTCGACCGTGCGGCCGTCACGCTGCGCGGCGGCCTCCGCCCGCAGGGCCAGCCGGTCGGCCAGCATCTTGGTGGACGACGGGTCGCTCACGCCGGCGTTCACCACCACCACCCGGAACGGGCGCTGCTCGGTGTTCGTCATCATCTCCTTCTCTCGGTTCCGGTCCGTCTCGCCGCTCAGAGCGACGGGAAGGTCGCCTGGAACTGCTCCTCGGTGTCCTGATAGGGGGAGGCGCCGGTCACGTTGTCGCCGCGGTTGGCGTTCGGGCGCGGCTGGCGGGGCTCGACGTCGCCGTACTTGGCGGCGACGAGGGAGGCGTGCGTCGGTGCCTCGGGTGCCTCCGGGTCCTTGCGGGCCTCAGTCTCCTTGCGGAGCACGGGGATGACCTCCTCGCCCAGCAGGTCGAGCTGCTTGAGCACGGTGCTCAGCGGCAGGCCCGCGTGGTCCATCAGGAACAGCTGACGCTGGTAGTCGCCCGCCCACTCGCGGAAGGTCAGCGTCGTGTCGATGACCTCCTGCGGGCTGCCGACGGTCAGCGGCGTCGCCTCGGTGAACTCCTCCATCGTCGGGCCGTTGCCGTAGACGGGGGCCTCGTTGAAGTACGGCCGGAACTGGTCCTTGGCGTCCTGCGAGTTCTTCGCGATGAAGGCCTGGCCGCCGAGTCCGACGATCGCCTCCTTCGCGGTGCCGTGGCCGTAGTGCTCGAACCGCTCGCGGTAGAAGGCGATCAGGCGCTGGTAGTGCTCCTTGGGCCAGAAGATGTTGTTGGCGAAGAAGCCGTCTCCGTAGTAGGCGGCCTGCTCGGCGATCTCCGGGGTGCGGATGCTGCCGTGCCAGACGAACGGCGGCACGTCGTCGAGCGGGCGCGGGGTCGAGGTGAAGCCCTGCAGCGGGGTGCGGAAGCGTCCCTCCCAGTCCACGACGTCCTCGCGCCACAGGCGGTGCAGGAGGTTGTAGTTCTCGAGCGCGAGCGGCAGGCTCTGCCGGATGTCCTTGCCGAACCACGGGTAGACCGGTCCGGTGTTTCCGCGGCCGAGCATCAGGTCCATGCGGCCCTTGGAGAGGTGCTGCAGCATCGCGTACTCCTCGGCGATGCGCACCGGGTCGTTGGTGGTGATGAGGGTCGTCGAGGTGGTGACCGTCAGGGTCTTCGTCAGGGCCGCGATGTGCGAGAGCAGCGTCGTGGGCGACGAGGAGAAGAACGGCGGATTGTGGTGCTCGCCGATCGCGAAGACGTCCAGCCCGACCTCCTCCGCGTGGGTCGCGATCTTCACGATCGCGTCGATCCGCTCGGCCTCGCTCGGGGTGTGGCCCGAGACCGGGTCGCGGGTGATGTCGCTGACGGAGAAGAGTCCGTACTGCATGGCTGGCTCCTTGTGGGTTTCGTCTCGCCGTTTCTATGCAAACGCATATAACGCAGGCACTGCCGGAGTATTCCCGGGCTCCAGTCTGGCCTCCGGGAGGGAGATACGGCCAGACATCGCACAGGTCCGGACAGACTGCGACGCCGGGTCCGATTCCCGCCAGCCGGCGTCGGGGGCAGCCGCTAGCCTCGCAGAATGAAGGTCGCGCTGCAGTTCATCGCCATGGGGCTCATCTGGGGCGCCAGCTTCCTGTTCATGAAGATCGCGCTCGACGGGGTCTCGTTCGGGCAGGTCGCATGGGCGCGCCTCGTCTTCGGTGCGATCACGCTCGGCGTCATCGTCCTCGTGCTGCGCAGCCGGCTGCCGCGGGAGCCGATCGTCTGGCTGCACTTCACCGTCGTGGCGATCAGCTACTGCGTCGTGCCGTTCCTGCTCTTCGCCTGGGCGGAGCAGTACGTGTCGTCCAGCCTGGCCAGCATCTACAACGCGGTCACGCCGATCACCACGGCCATCATGGTGACCGTCGCGTTCCGGGTCGAGAAGCTCAACCGCGATCAGGTGCTCGGCGTGCTCGTCGGCGTGGTCGGCGTCGTGGTCGTGGTCGGCCCCTGGAGCATCGCCGCCCTCAGCGGCAGCGTGTGGGGCCAGCTCGCCTGCCTCGGCGCGGTGACCTGCTACGGCTTCAGCTTCGGCTACATCCGCCGGTTCATCAGCCACCGCGCCATCCCGGCGACCACGACGGCGTTCCTCAACATCGGCATCGCCGCGGTCATCATGATCGTGCTGACGCCGTTCGTGGCCCTCGGACCGATCACCTTCAGCTGGCCGGTGCTGCTCAGCCTGCTGGCGCTCGGGATGCTCGGGACGGGCGTCGTCTACATCTGGAACATGAACGTGCTGCGGGCGTGGGGACCCACCGCGACCTCCGGTGTGACGTACGTGACTCCGGTCGTCGGGGTCGCTCTCGGCATCCTGGTGCTGGGCGAGCACCTCAGCTGGAACGAGCCGGTGGGCGCCCTCATCGTGATCGTCGGCATCCTGCTGACGCAGCAGCGGGTGCGGATCTTCTCGCGCCGGCAGGCCGAGCTGGTGGGTCAGCGCAGCGCGTAGCCGCCGTCGACGTAGAGCGTCGAGCCCGTCGTGTAGGTGTTCGTGAAGAGATGCACGACCGCGTCGGCGATCTCGTCCTCCGTGCCGGGCCGGCCGAGGAGGGTGGTCGCGCTGAAACCGCGGAACGCCGCCTCCCGCACCTCTGCGGAGCGCTGCGCCCACAGGTTGCCATCGATCGTCCCGGGAGCGATGGCGTTGACGCGCACGGGTGCCAGCTCGACGGCGAGGCCCCGGGCCAGGCCCTCGACGGCCGCGTTCGCGGCGACATAGGCGGCGGCCGGTCCGGCGGGGCGCACGCTCGCCGCGCCCGACATGAGCACGACGGCCGCGTCGGGGGTCAGGAGCGGGAGGGCGGCGTGGACGACCCGGTACTGGCCCCAGAACTTGGACTCGAAGGGGCTGCGAGCCTCCTCGATCGTGGAAGTCGTGAAGGGACCCGTCGTGTAGCTCGCGGCGGTCGTCAGCAGCGCGTCCACGGTCTCCACCGGCTCGAAGAAGCGGCCGACGGAGTCGTCGTCGGAGGTGTCGACCACACCCCAGGATGCGGCCGCGCCCAGCTGGGCGGCGGCCCGCCGCAGGGTCTCCTCCGTGCGGCCTCCCAGGTGCACGCGGGCACCGGCGGCGACCGCCTGGCGCGCGACGGCGAGCCCGATGCCGGAGCCGCCTCCGACGAGGACGACGGAGCGGCCGGAGAGACGATCGATGCTGTGCTGGGTCATGGTGCTCCCAGCCTGGCAGCCGGTCGCACCGTCACGGAATCGTGTGACCGCCCGTGTCGCGGCCGGGCGTCCGACGAGCGCCGTCCGCACGCGACAGCGGGGTCGCACTCCGTCGTTCCGGGCGGGCTGGAACGACAGGATGCGACCCCGCTGTGCGGATGTCGGGAGGCGTCAGGCGACGACCGGGCCGAAACGCTCCGGAAGGGTGGAGCGGTGCGTCGCGCGCAGCTCCTCCAGGCCGATCGTGAACTGGTCCTGCACCTCGAGCACCGGCTGGGTGCCCACTTCGGCGTCGGTGACACCGATGCGCAGGAGCGGGACGCCGCGGCCCTCGCAGAGCCCGCGGAACTTCACGTCGTCCTCGCGCGGCACCGAGACGATGACGCGGGCGGTGGACTCGCTGAAGAGCGCGGTCGCCGCGTCCACGCCGTCGCGCTCGACGATCTCGCCCAGCCAGACGCGCGCGCCGACGCCGAAACGCATCACGCTTTCGGCGAGGGCCTGCGCGAGGCCGCCGTCGGCGAGGTCGTGCGCGGAGGAGACGAGGCCCTCAACCGACGCCGCGTGCAGCGTCTCGGCGAGCGTGCGCTCGGCGGCGAGGTCGACCGCCGGCGGGCGTCCGCCGAGGTGGCCGTGGATGGTGCCGGCCCAGGCCGACCCGTCGAGCTCCTCGCGGGTGACGCCGAGCAGGTAGATGTTCTCGCCCTCGTCCTGCCAGCCGGCGGGGATGCGGCGGGCGACGTCGTCGATCACGCCGAGCACGCCGACGACCGGGGTCGGGAAGATCGGCACGTCGCCGGTCTGGTTGTAGAAGGAGACGTTGCCGCCGGTGACCGGGATCTCGAGCTCCAGGCAGGCGTCCGACAGGCCCTCGACGGCCTGCGAGAACTGCCACATGACCTCGGGGTTCTCCGGGCTGCCGAAGTTGAGGCAGTCGGTGACCGCGGCGGGCACGGCGCCGGAGGCGGCGACGTTGCGGTAGGCCTCGGCGAGGGCGAGCTTGGCGCCCTCCTTCGGGTCGAGCTGGCAGTAGCGGCCGTTCGCGTCGGTCGCGATGGCGAAGCCGAGCCCGCTCTCCTCGTCGACGCGGACCATGCCGGCGTCATCCGGGAACGCGAGCGCGGTGTTGCCGCCGACGAAGTAGTCGTACTGGTCGGTGATCCAGCCCTTGTCGGCCAGGTTGGCGGAGCCGAGGAGCGCCAGCACCTGCTCGCGCAGAGCGTCGCCGCCCTCGGGGCGGGGGAGGCGGGACGCCGAGTCGGCCTGCAGCGCGTCGATCCAGGTCGGGTAGGCGACCGGGCGCTCGTAGACCGGGCCGTCGACGGCGACCGTGCGCGGGTCGACGTTGACGATCTCCTCGCCCTTCCAGTCGATGACGAGGCGACCGGTCTCGGTGACCTCGCCCAGCACGCTGGTCTCGACATCCCACTTGGCGGTGACGGCGAGGAAGGCGTCGAGCAGCTCGGGCTTGACGACCGCCATCATGCGCTCCTGGCTCTCCGACATGAGGATCTCCTCGGCGGTGAGCGACGGGTCGCGCAGCAGCACCTTGTCGAGCTCGACGTACATGCCGCCGTCGCCGTTGGAGGCGAGCTCGCTGGTCGCGCACGAGATGCCGGCAGCGCCCAGGTCCTGGATGCCCTCGACGAGCTTGTCGCGGAACAGCTCCAGGCAGCACTCGATGAGCACCTTCTCGGCGAACGGATCGCCGACCTGCACGGCAGGGCGCTTGGTCGGGCCGCCCGCGGAGAACGTGTCGGAGGCGAGGATGCTCGCGCCGCCGATGCCGTCGCCGCCGGTGCGGGCGCCGAAGAGCACGACCTTGTTGCCGGCGCCGGAGGCGTTGGCGAGGTGGAGGTCCTCGTGACGCAGCACGCCGACCGACAGGGCGTTGACCAGCGGGTTGCCCTGGTAGATCGGGTCGAAGTAGGTCTCGCCGCCGATGTTCGGCAGGCCGAGGCAGTTGCCGTAGAACGAGATGCCGGAGACGACGCCGTGGACGACGCGCGCGGTGTCGGGGTCGTCGATGGCGCCGAAGCGCAGCTGGTCCATCACGGCCACCGGGCGCGCGCCCATCGAGATGATGTCGCGCACGATGCCGCCGACGCCGGTCGCGGCGCCCTGGAACGGCTCGATGTAGGAGGGGTGGTTGTGCGACTCCACCTTGAAGGTGACCGCCCAGCCCTCGCCGACGTCGACGACGCCCGCGTTCTCGCCCATGCCGACCATGAGGTTCTTCTTCATGGCGGGGGAGACCTTCTGGCCGAACTGGCGCAGGTAGATCTTCGACGACTTGTAGGAGCAGTGCTCCGACCACATCACCGAGTACATCGCCAGCTCGCCGCTGGTGGGGCGGCGGCCGAGGATCTCGCGGATCTGCGCGTACTCGTCCTCCTTGAGGCCGAGCGCCGCGAACGGCTGCTCCTTCTCGGGAGTCTCGATCGCGTTCGCGACGGTGTCGACGACGTGCTGGGCGGTGGTGTCGGTCACGCGGGCACTCCAGGCTGCAGGCGGAAGCGGGGGATGGAGGCCAGTCTACCGGCCCGAGGGGTCGGCAGGATTGAGACGTCACGACGCGCCCTCCCACGCCGTGAACGGGCGCGCAGAAGGGCGTGTCGTGACGGATGAGGTCGGCTCATCCACAGGGCGGTGCGGGCGGTGAAGCGGCCGGCGTATCAGGCGGGGCAGTACTCCGAGGGGATCGTGGAGGACGGACCGACGGTGATCGCGTTCACCGTGTCGTGGAGTGTGCCGAACACGATCCAGGTGCCGTGACCTCCGTCGATGCCGTAGTAGTGGCTGAGCTCACCGTACGAGCCGGTCTCCTGGATCCCCGGATACGCGGCGAACATATCCGCGACCGTGGAGCCGATTCCGATGCCGCGATCCGTCCGCGGCGTCGCGAGGGTTCTGACTCCCCCGACGTCGAAGTTGAATCCGAGGTGGAGGCTCCCGACCCGGTCGCCGCTCGCGGCAGGTCCGAATACGATGAGCGCCAAGCCGTCCGGCGCGACGAGATCCAGCTGTCCGGGACGGCAGATGTCGTCCGTCTCGTCGGACATCGTGGGCGTCGCGCCGTTCACCTCCGCCATCGGCATCCCGAGCGTCATCGGCCCGATGCCGTCGAAGCCGATCGTCCAGGTGGAGTCCGATCGTCCAGGTAGTTTCCGAACGCCCGCGGGCGGTTCCCGAACGGCCGCCTGCCGCATTACCCTGGCGCACAAGGAGGCCCGCCATGCACGTGCCACGGCCGTCGCAGGAGACGCAGGAGTTGTTCCGTTCCGTGGTTCCCGACGCGCCTGGGGTCGTCGTCAAGCCGATGTTCGCGAACGTCGCGGCGTTCGTCAACGGCAACATGTTCGCCGGGACGTTCGGTGACGCGCTCGGTGTGCGGCTTCCGGACGAGGCTGCGCGCGACGAGCTGCTCGCGGTCGACGGCGCGGGGCCGTACGGGCCGGCCGAGCGACCGATGGGAGGCTACGTCGCTCTTCCCGAGGCGTGGCGGGACGACCCCGACCGCCTTCGCGCCTGGATCGCCCGCGCCCACGCCCTCGTCTCCGCCTTCCCTCCCAAGCCCCGCCGCTGAACGGTCACGACGCGCCCTCCCACGCCGTGAACGGGCGCGAAAAAGGGCGTGTCGCGACAGCTGAGGGCGACTCATCCACAGGGGGAGGAGGACGCTCAGGTGTCGAGTTCGACGATCTCTGCGGTCGGGGCGTTCTTCTGCACCGAGGCGATGCCGTTCTGCGCGCCGGACTTGCTGGCGTAGCCCTCCGAGGTCGCGATGACCTCGCCGTTCGCGGCCTTCAGCCGGAAGCGGTACTCGCCCGCCTTGTCCTTGTAGAGCTCGAATTTGCCTGCCATGGTGCCCTCCGTCGTCGATGATCGGTGCGAACAGGCGACACGGTAGCGGGTCGAGCGGCGCGCGGGGAGTCCCGGCTCAGGACAGCTTGGGCGGCCCGATCACGAGCAGCGCGGCCATGATGACGATCGCGAGCACGGCGAGGGAGGTGGCCAGCACGGCGACGTGGGTCAGCATCCAGCGGAAGAGCCTCCCGAACCAGGTGTGGTCGCGAGGATCGTCCGTCGGCGTCGTGCGCCAGCCGCCGTCGAGCCGGCCGGTGCGGTCGGCCCAGAGGTCGAACGGGACCGTGGCGTAGGGGATGACGGCGGTCGCGACTGCGAGCACGATGAGGCCAGGCCGCCAGCGCTGGTTGACGCCGATGAGCGCGGCCGTGATCGCGTAGGCGATGAAGACGAAGCCGTGGATCGGGCCGGCCACCGTCACGGGCCAGTCGCCGACCCCGACCGCGTACTTGAGCACCATCCCCGCGATGAGGAGGGTCCAGGTGATCGCCTCGGCGACGGCGAGGATGCGGTAGAGCAGGCGGGGGGTCATCCCTCCAGCCTGACGGATCCCCGCCGTCGGCGAATCACCCGAAAGTACGAACGCGCTCCTCGAGCTGGTCGACGTCGCGCGCGGCGCCCTTGTCGGCGGACAGCGCCATCGCGGCGTACGCACGCAGCGCCGCCGACACCGGACGGTCGCGGTCGAGGGGTCGGTAGCCGCGGCCGGCTTCGAGGGCCTCGCGGCGGGCGTCGAGCACGGCGTCCGGAACGTCCAGGCGCAGCGCGCGGGTGTGCACGTCGATGCTGATCGTGTCGCCGTCCTCGACGAGGGCGATCAGGCCGCCCGCCGCCGCCTCGGGAGAGACATGTCCGATGGAGAGGCCGGAGGTGCCGCCGGAGAAGCGGCCGTCGGTGATGAGCGCGCACTTCGCGCCCAGTCCGCGCCCCTTGAGGAACGACGTCGGGTAGAGCATCTCCTGCATCCCGGGACCTCCGCGCGGCCCCTCATAACGGATCACGACGACATCGCCCTCGTTCACCCGCTTGCCGAGGATGGCCTCGACCGCGGCCTCCTGCGAGTCCACGACGACGGCGGGACCGCTGAAGGTGAGGATGCTCTCGTCGACGCCCGCGGTCTTCACCACGGCGCCGTCGGGGGCGAGGTTGCCGCGCAGGATGGCGAGGCCGCCGTCCTTGGAGTACGCGTGGCCGACATCCCGGATCACACCGGTCTCGGCGTCGAGGTCGAGCTCGTGCCACCGCTCGGACTGCGAGAAGGCGGACGACGAGCGCACGCCGCCCGGGGCCGCATGGAACAGCTCGATCGCCTCGGGCGTCGCGGAGCCGCCGCGGATGTCCCAGTCGGCCAGCCAGGTCTCGAGCGTCGCGGCGTGGACGCTGTGGACGCCGCGGTCGAGCAGTCCGGCGCGGTCCAGCTCGCCCAGCAGGGCCGGGACGCCTCCGGCGCGGTGCACGTCCTCGACGAGCGCGGCGCCATTGGGCGCGACCTTCGACAGGCACGGCACGCGGCGCGACAGGGCGTCGATGTCGGTCAGGTCGTAGTCGATGCCGCCCTCACGCGCCGCGGCGAGCAGATGCAGGATGGTGTTGGTCGACCCGCCCATCGCGATGTCGAGCGCCATGGCGTTGCCGAAGGCCGCGCTGGTCGCGATCGAGCGGGGGAGCACGGACTCGTCGTCCTGGTCGTAGTACCGGTGGGCCAGCTCGACGGCGGTCGCGCCGGCCTTCTCGTACAGGGCGCGGCGCGCGGTGTGGGTCGCGAGGGTCGAGCCGTTGCCGGGCAGCGCGAGGCCGAGCGCCTCCGTGAGGAAGTTCATCGAGTTGGCGGTGAACATCCCGGAGCACGAACCGCAGGTCGGGCAGGCGTTCTCCTCGATGCGGAACAGGTCGGTGTCGCTCACGCTGTCGTTGGCGGAGTCGGCGATCGCCGAGATGAGGTCGAGCTTGCGCACGGTGCCGTCGACGAGCGTGGTCCGGCCGCCCTCCATCGGGCCGCCGGAGACGAACACGACGGGGATGTTGAGGCGCAGCGCCGCGAGCAGCATGCCCGGCGTGATCTTGTCGCAGTTGGAGACGCAGACGATCGCATCGGCGCAGTGCGCGTTGACCATGTACTCGACGGAGTCGGCGATCAGCTCGCGCGACGGCAGCGAGTACAGCATCCCGCCGTGGCCCATCGCGATGCCGTCGTCGACGGCGATCGTGTTGAACTCGCGGGCGATGCCGCCGGCGTCGTGGATGGCCTGCGAGACGATGCGGCCGACCGGCTGCAGGTGCGTGTGGCCGGGGACGAACTCGGTGAAGCTGTTCGCGACCGCGATGATCGGCTTGCCGAAGTCTTCGCGGGCGACGCCGGCGGCGCGCAGCAGTGCGCGGGCGCCGGCCATGTTGCGGCCGTGCGTGACGGTGCGTGAACGGAGGGGAGGCATGGTCCCATCCTTCGGCCGCGCGCGCGGGAGCGGAAGTCAGCAGTGATACTAGTAGTGAGAGCACTAGTATCGACTCCGTGCCAGACACCGAGGACCGCCGCCGCGAGCTCGGGCGCTTCCTGCGCTCCCGGCGCGAGCAGGCCCCGCGCGCCGACTACGGCCTCCCGCCGGTCGGGCGCACGCGCGATCGCGGTCTGCGGCGCGAGGAGGTCGCCTACCTCTCCGGCGTCAGCGTCACCTGGTACACCTGGCTCGAGCAGGGACGCCCGATCAACCCGTCGCGGTCGGTGCTCGACGCGGTCGCCCGCACCCTCCGCTTGCCCCTGTCGGAGCAGGAGTTCGTGCTCTCCCTGGCCGGGTTCGGTCTCGCCCCGACCGTTGCGGCGCGGGCTGTGGAGGATGCGCCTCCCCACCTGCAGCGCCTGCTCGACGCGATCGACCCCAACCCGGCGTTCGCGCTCGCGCCCGACTGGGGCATCGCGGGCTGGAACGAGGCGTACACCCGGCTGTACCCGCGGGTCGGCGACGTGCCGGCCGAGGACCGCAACCTGCTCTGGCTGGTCTACACGGACGACGCGGTGCGCGAGCTGCTGCCCGACTGGGATGTGACCAGCGCACGGTTCCTCGCCGAGTTCCGCGCCGAGACCGGCGCGCGGGCGGGAGACCCGGGCGTGCGGACGCTCGTCGAACGGTTGCGCGCGGCGAGCCCGGAGTTCCGCGCGGCGTGGGAGCACTACGACATCAGCGGGTTCGCCTCCCGCGAGCGGCTGTTCCGCCTCCCGGACGGCGTCACCGCGCGGTACGAGCACCACCAGCTGACGCCGACCGACCACCCCGAGCTCCGGCTGGTCGTCTACACGCCACTGGGGTAGCGGACTAGCGCTGTGCCAACACCGCCTCCGCAACGGCGATGTACCGTTCCCGGTCGCCGGGCAGCGTCGCCGCTTCCGAGTCGACGCGCATCCAACTGTCATCGGCGAGGACGTCGAGCCAGCACATCGGGGTGCCCTCGGAGGTGAAGCACACCAGCTCGGCCTGATCGGCGCCCGACACGGCGACGGATTCGAGCGAGGCGAACGTGACGTCCCTGCGACCCCACGCCCAAGCCGAACCGGGAGCGAGGTCCACGGCGATGGAGCGGGGCTGGTCCGGAGCGGTCTGCGCGTCGGAGCCGACGTACCATTTGCAGCCGATGTCGCCGCTGTATGCGTCGATGGCGTTGACGGCGCCGTACTTCGTCGGCGTCGGCCCCGTGATTCCCGGCGTGCCGAGAATCGTCGCGATCGGCGCCGCGGAGAGAGCCGAGCAGTCGGCTCCGTTCCAGACGTTCGAAGGGGGCGTCCAGGCGGGGACAGGGTCGGGATGGGCGCGCAACTGAGCGAGGATGCCGTCCGCCGCCGTCGTCAAGGCAGCGCCGGCCGCCTCTCTGGTCAGCCCTCTGCCCTGAAGGTTCAGCGTGAACCAGTAGGCGCCGTCCACCACGGAGACGGAACAGCCGAGATCGCGCTGCTCGCACGACCACGCGCTGGTCTCTCCCGCGCCGAGAGACGTCGCGCCCTCGGCCCGCAGACCCTCGATGTCGGCGCGTCCGGCTTGCGCGTCCGCCACTGCGTCGAACGTGATGAACCCGGACGCCCCGTTCGCGTTCCACTGGCAGTGCAGCACTCCGGCCTGCTCCTGCGCAGCGTCGACCACGCGGTAGAAGCTGTCAGACGAGAGCGATGGGTTCGTGAGCGAACCCGACGCGGCCTCTGCCAGATCGGGGCAGCCGAGCGGGATGGTCGAGCCTGGGACCGCCGGCTGGGCGGGGGCCGTCGGCGTCGGGGTGGGGGGGGAGGTGGGCGTCGTCGTCGGGACGGGCGACGGGGACGACGGCGTCACCTCCGCCGGACGGAAGATCCCGCCCGCGTTGAAAGCAACGGCGGCGGATCCACCGGCCAGTATCAGGGCGGCTGCGACGAGCCCCGCGATCAGCCCGGCCCGTCGCCGTCGGGACGGGTCGGGCTCGGGGGCTCCCGCCACCGTGTTCATCAGCATGCGCTTGATCGCAGCACTACGGGTCTCGTCGAAGGGCTTCTCGGCGTTCATCGTGCACCTCCGGCCGTCAGATCGGTATCCACATCGAAGGAGAGCGTGCGGCTCAGCTTCGCCTTGGCGCGCGAGAGTCGCGACTTGAGGGTGCCCAGGGGGACGCCGAGGGTCTGGGCGGCTTCCGCGAGCGGAAGCTGTTCGAGGACGCACAGGGTGACGACGTCTTGATCGCGAGCGGAGAGTTCGGCGAACGCGCCACGGAGGTCGGCGGTCGGCCGCTCCCGGTCGATCCGCTCGTCGATCTCGTCCGCGTGGTCAGGTGCGACGTCGGCCGGCGGGAGGGAGCTCATCGCCAATCGGTGCCGCCGCGCTGTGCGCTCGTGGTTGCGGACCACATTGGTCGCGGTCACGAAGAGCCACGGGAGGATGGTGCCGTCGACGAGGCGGACATTCGCGCGTCGGCGCCACGCCTCCAGGAACACGAGCGCCGTCACGTCCTCGGCATCGTGCGACGAGCGCACCAGGCGCAGTGCGTGACCGTAGATCCGATCACGGTGACGATCGTAGAGGTCACCGAACGCGACGGGATCGCCCGCGCGAGCGGACTCCCAGCGCTCGGCCTCATCCCCCGGGGTTTGTCTCATACCCACGTATGTCCGCTCGCGCGAAAAGGTTGCATCCCGCTCGTGACGGGGCGTCGCCGCGCGTCGCGGCTAGGCCTCCACGAGCGCCGAGCGGATGACGGAGGTGAAGAAGGTGAGGCCGTCGACGCCGGAGCGCATCGCGTCATGGGTGTCGGGGCCGAAGCCGGGCTCGACCGCGTGCTCGGGGTGCGGCATGAGGCCGACCACGTTGCCGCGCTCGTTGCGCACGCCCGCGATGTCGTTGAGCGAGCCGTTCGGGTTGACGCCGTGGTAGCGGAACGCCACCAGGCCTTCGCCCTCGAGACGCTTCAGCTCCTCGGCCGACGCGATGAAGCCGCCCTCGCCGTTCTTGAGCGGGATGACGATCTCCTGGCCCTGCTCGAAGCCGTTCGTCCACGGGGTGTCCGTGTTCTCGACGGTCAGCGCCTGGTCGCGGCGGATGAAGTTGCCGTGGTCGTTGCGGATGAGGCCGCCGGAGACGAGGTGCGCCTCGGCGAGCATCTGGAAGCCGTTGCAGATGCCGAGCACGGGCATCCCCTGGCCGGCGGCGTCGACGACCTCGGTCATGATCGGCGAGAGGCTCGCGATCGCGCCGCAGCGCAGATAGTCGCCGTAGCTGAAACCGCCCGGGAGAACGAGGGCGTCGACGCCCTGGAGGTCGTGCTCGCCGTGCCACAGGGCGACCGCCTCGGCGCCGGCGAGCCGTACGGCGCGCAGGGCGTCGCGGTCGTCCAGAGAACCGGGGAAGGTGATGACGCCGATGCGCATCAGGCGTCCGCCTCGTCGGGGTAGTGGATGCCCACGACGTCCTCGATCACGGAGTTGGAGAGGATCTCGTCGGCGATCTCACGGACGGCGGCGCGGGTGGCGTCGTCGATCGGGCCGTCGACGGTCAGCTCGAAGCGCTTGCCGACGCGCACGCCGGAGAACTGCCCCTTGCCGATCCGGGACAGGGCGCCGGCGACGGCCTTGCCCTGGGGGTCGAGCAGTTCCGCCTTGGGCATGACTTCCACAACGATCGTCGACAAAGGTGCGCTCCTGCTCGCTCGCGGTCGGGGGGTTCGCCTGCGATTCTACCGTGCGGCGGCGGCCACGCGGTCCGGCCCGGCGACGCGGGAGGCGTGACCGACGGCCCGGTGCTCGAGAGCCGTCCGCAGGCGCGCGAACAGGGTGGCGGAGGCGTCGCCCGGCCAGTCCGCGGGGAGGCCGGCACGCGGGAGGCCGGGGTCGCGGTACGGCACGACACGCCATTCGTCGAGCGCGCGCACCCAGAGCGCGAACGCCTCCTCGTCCCCGATCGCGGGGGACGCGTCGGCCGCGCCGAACCGGGCGAGGAACGACTCGTGCACCTGCCGGAGGGCGGGGAGGTCGTACCAGGCGGCCACACCCTCGGCCAGCGGGCCGTGCGGCGTCGCCCCCACGAACAGCGCGGCATCGAACTCGGCCACGACGTCCGCCAGCTCCTGCTCCAGGGACGCCGGCCCGATCCAGAGACCGTCGGCGACCACGCCGCAGCCGATCGCGGCGAGTCGGCGCCGCAACTGGTGCCGCAGGGCGCGCTGCCGCTCGGGGAAGGAGAACGACACCAGGCACCAGCCGTCGGACGGGCGGCGCTCGCCGAAGATGCGGGCGTCGCCGCGCTCCAGCATCGGGACGGCCGCGGGATCCAGCGCGTACCCGGGTGCGCCGTCGTCGCCGAGCGCACGCCGCAGCACGCCCCGGGCGACCAGGCGGGCGATGCTCGACCGTGCCGTCGCGGACGGGATGCCGAGCGAGCCGAGCAGTTGCACGGTGCCGGCGGCCGACATCCACCCGCCCAGCGGGCGCAGGACGCTGCCGACGAGGGTGCGCAAGAGGGCGGTGGCGCTCCCGGAGCTCGCCTCGAGATCCTCGCGGGCGCCGCCCGCGTCAGTCATGCGTCAGCGTGCCGAGGGCGTCCCGCACGGCGGCCATCCCGCGGCGGACCTCCTCGAAGCTCGTGCTCAGCGGCGACAGGCCGAGCCGGAGCCCGTCCGGATCACGGTAGTCCGGGATGACGTCCTGCTCCCAGAGGGTCGCCGTCACCTGCCGCATGGCGGGGTGGCTGAGCGTGATGTGCCCCCCGCGGCGGTCCGGATCCCGTGGGCTCGCCAGGGTTGCGCCGAGCGGTGCCAGCCACTCGTCCGCGAGCGCGACCGCGAAGGACGTGAGCGCCACCGACTTGGCTCGCACCGCGTCGATCCCGGCTTCGGCGATCATCGCGATCGTGTCCTGCATCGCGAGCATGCCGACCACCGGCGGTGTGCCGCTGAGGAAGCGGCGGAGGCCGTCGGCCGGGCGGTACTCGGGCCCCATCGCGAACACATCGCTCGTGCCCATCCAGCCCTGGATCGGCTGGGTCAGCTCGCCCTGCAGGGCTGCGGCGACGTATCCGAAGGCGGGCGACCCGGGACCGCCGTTGAGGTACTTGTAGGTGCAGCCCGCCGCGAGGTCGACGCCCCACGCATCCAATTCCACCGGGACGGAACCGGCCGAGTGGCAGAGGTCCCAGAGCACGAGCGCTCCGGCGTCATGCGCGATCCGTGTGATGGCCGGCACGTCGGCCAGGAATCCGGAGCGGTAGGCGACGTGGCTGAGCACCACGAGAGCGGTCTGCGGCCCGACCGCGGCGGAGACCTGCTCCGGTGTCACGCCCGCCTCGGTGTCGGCCTCGATCCAGACCAGGTCGAGGCCGCGCTCGCGTGCGATGCCTTCGAGAAGGTAGCGGTCGGTGGGGAAGTTGTCGGTGTCGAGCACGATGGTGCTCCGGCCGGGGCGGGCGTCGACGGCGGCGCGCGCCAGCTTGTAGAGGAGGACCGTGGTGGAGTCGCCGATGAAGGTCTGGCCGGCGCCCGCGCCGAGTGCGGCGCTGCCGAGGGCGTCGCCGATCGCGAACGGCAGCTCCATCCACTCCTCGTCCCAGCCGCGGATGAGCCGGCCGCCCCAGTCCTCGACCAGGAAGCGCTGCACCCGGTCGATGCTCGCCAGCGTCGGCCGGCCCAGGGAGTTGCCGTCGAAGTAGGCGCTCACCCCGGTGCCGTCGAGCACCCCGACGAACCGATCGCGGTAGGTCGCGAGCGGGTCGGAGCCGTCGAGGGCGCGGGCGGCGGTGAGCGGGTCCGGTGCGAGCGGTCCCTCGGCGAGGGGGCTGTCGGCGAGCGGGCCGGGGCTCCACCGGGG
>NZ_AYMR01000015.1 GCF_000633535.1 Leifsonia aquatica H1aii
ATCAGGTCGATCGCCTTGTCCGGGAGGAAGCGGTCCTGGATGTAGCGGTCCGCGAGGTTCGCGGCCGAGACGATCGCGCCGTCCGTGATCGACACCTTGTGGTGCGCCTCGTAGCGGTCGCGCAGGCCCTTGAGGATGTTGATCGTGTGGGGCAGCGAGGGCTCGTTGACCTGGATCGGCTGGAACCGGCGCTCGAGGGCGGCGTCCTTCTCGAAGTGCTTGCGGTACTCGTCGAGCGTGGTCGCGCCGATGGTCTGCAGCTCGCCGCGCG
This sequence comes from Leifsonia aquatica H1aii, assembly GCF_000633535.1. Taxonomy (GTDB): domain Bacteria; phylum Actinomycetota; class Actinomycetes; order Actinomycetales; family Microbacteriaceae; genus Leifsonia; species Leifsonia aquatica_A. The sequence continues at coordinate 272 of NZ_AYMR01000015.1, forward strand.
CGAGGAGCGGCTTCAGGATGCTGGCGGCGTCGATCGCGCCTTCCGCGGCACCCGCACCCACCAGGGTGTGGATCTCGTCGATGAAGGTGATGATGTCGCCGCGGGTGCGGATCTCCTTGGTGACCTTCTTCAGACGCTCCTCGAAGTCGCCGCGGTAGCGCGAGCCGGCGATGAGCGAGCCGAGGTCGAGCGTGTAGAGCTGCTTGTCCTTCAGCGTCTCGGGAACGTCGCCGCGGACGATCGCCTGCGCGAGGCCCTCGACGACGGCGGTCTTGCCGACACCGGGCTCGCCGATCAAGACGGGGTTGTTCTTGGAGCGGCGCGACAGGATCTGCATGACGCGCTCGATCTCCTTCTCGCGTCCGATCACCGGGTCGAGCTTGTTGTCGCGAGCGGCCTGCGTGAGGTTGCGGCCGAACTGGTCGAGGATCTGGCTACCGGCCTGCGCGGTGGTCTGATCGTTGCCTCCGACCTGGACCTGCTCTTTGCCCTGGTATCCGGAGAGGAGCTGGATGACCTGCTGACGCACGCGGTTCAGGTCGGCGCCGAGCTTCACGAGCACCTGGGCGGCGACGCCCTCGCCCTCGCGGATCAGGCCGAGCAGGATGTGCTCCGTGCCGATGTAGTTGTGGCCGAGCTGCAGGGCCTCGCGGAGGCTGAGCTCGAGCACCTTCTTGGCGCGCGGGGTGAACGGGATGTGCCCGGTCGGCTGCTGCTGGCCCTGGCCGATGATGTCCTGGACCTGCTCGCGGACGGCGTCCAGCGAGATGCCGAGCGACTCGAGCGCCTTGGCGGCGACGCCCTCACCCTCGTGGATCAGGCCGAGCAGGATGTGCTCCGTGCCGATGTAGTTGTGGTTGAGCATCTTGGCCTCTTCTTGGGCCAGGACGACGACGCGACGGGCGCGGTCGGTGAATCTCTCGAACATGTCTACTCCTCGCGACGCCTTGCAGGGTCGGCATCGATACAAAGAGAGTAACCATCGCACCCCGCCCGCCGGGCGCCTGTTCGCCGTGGGCGTGACGGGGTTGCGTCCGGGCCGCCCCGGGGTGGGGGTTAGTGTGCGGTGCATGCCGATCGCACTGGAGAACGTGGGCATCGCCGTCCGCGACATCGAGGAGACCATCGCCTTCTTCACCGACCTCGGCCTAAGCGTCCTCGGGCGCGACGAGGTCAGCGGTGAGTGGGCCGACACCGCCGTCGGACTCGACGGCAACCACGCGAAGATCGCGGTGCTGCAGACCCCGGATGGACACGGGCAGCTCGAACTCTTCGAGTACATCCATCCCGACGCGATCGAGACCGAGCCGACCCTCCCGAACGAGATCGGGATGCACCGGGTCGCCTTCCAGGTGGACGACATCGACGAGGCGCTCGCCATCGCGGCGAGGCACGGCTGCTTCCCGCTGCGGGGCGTCGCGAACTACCAGGACGTCTACAAGCTCTCGTACGTGCGCGGCCCCAGCGGGATCATCGTGATGTTCGCGCAGGATCTGACGAAGAGCTGATCCGGGTCCAGGCCGTCGGCCCGCTCAGCCCTGGAGGCCGGGGATGGTGAGCGTGCCGTCCGGGACGGCGATCGTGACGTCCGAGGTGGTCGTCACACCCTTCGGCGTGGTGAACACCGTCGTGTGCGGCACGTAATCGCGCGTGCACACGCCGCCCGGGGCGGGCGAGAAGGTCGCCTTGAGCTGGTTGTCGCCGGTGACGCTGATGGACTGGACGGTGGGCGGGCAGGTCGAGCTGCCGTAGAGGACGATCCCGAACTGGCGGCCGTCGTCGAGCCAGGCGGCCCAGGACGCCCCGCCCGCGCTGCTGGCCGGAGCCTCCACCCCTGTCGGCTCCCCGGTGTAGTCCTTCACCGGCTGCTGCTGGGACTTGATGCCGCAACCGGCGAGCGCGACCAGCACAAGCACGCCTCCGGCGAGGGAGGTCAGGGGGCGGGTCGCGGTCCGGGGCACGGACCCATTCTAGGAAGCCGAACCTCCACGCGACCCGTCGAAGCCTAGGATGCCGCTATGAGCAACCTGGAACGCGACCCGGCGGAGGTGCTCGCGGTCGGCACGGCCGTCGCGGAGCCCGCCCCGGCAACGGGCGGCGATGTCGAGATCCTGGAGCCACGGGAGGTCCCGCTCGGCGGTCCGCGCGCGATGAACGTGCGGCGCACCCTGCCCCAGCGCCGTCGCTCCCTCATCGGCGGCTGGTGCTTCATAGACCATTACGGCCCGGACGATGTCGCGGCGACCGGAGGGATGCGCGTCCCGCCGCACCCGCACACCGGGCTGCAGACGGTGAGCTGGCTGTTCGAGGGCGAGATCGAGCACCGCGACAGTGCGGGCAGCCACGCCCTGGTGCGACCGGGCGAGCTGAACCTGATGACCGCGGGCCACGGCATCAGCCACTCGGAGGTGTCGACGCCGGAGGCGCGGGTGCTGCACGGCGTGCAGCTGTGGGTCGCGCTGCCTGCGGCCTCCCGCGAGGTCGCGCCGTTCTTCGAGCACCATGTTCCCGTCGCGTCCGTGCTCGGCGATGCGACGGTGCGCACGTTCGTCGGCGAGCTGGCCGGCAGCGGGACCGCGGCGACCGTGTTCTCCCCGCTCGTCGGGGCGGAGATCGTCGCGCCGGCGGGCGCATCGCTGCGCATCCCCCTCGACACCGCGTTCGAGCACGGTGTCCTGGTGGACGCCGGCGCGGTCGCCGTGGCCGGCACCGCCGTGCCGGTCGCCCACCTGGCGTACCTCGCCCCCGGCCGGGACGCGGTGGAGGTCGTGGTCGGCGACGACGGTCCGGCCCGGCTGGTGCTCCTCGGCGGGGAGCCGCTCGGCGAGCAGATCGTGATGTGGTGGAACTTCATCGGCCGCGACCACGACGACATCGTCGCGGCGCGGGCGCACTGGCAGGCCGAGGTGATCGGCGGCGTGGACCCGCACGGCCGCTTCGGCACCGTCGAGGGCTACGACGGCGCGGCGCTGCCCGCCCCCGAACTCCCCACGGTCCGGCTCAAGCCGCGCGGCTGACCCCGCCGAGGTTCACGTCGTCGCGCCCATTCGCGCGCCGACCCCATCGAGGTTCACGTCGTTGCGCCCATTCCCGCGGAATGAGAGCAACGACGTGAACTTCGAGCGGATGCGGATGCGGATGCGGGAGGGGCGGGAGGCGGACGCGGGAAAGGCGGGAGGGGCGGGACGGGCGCCACGGCGCGCGCACAGGCGGGCACGCTACGATGAGCGCGTTATGAACGACATCATCGGCGGCATCGTGTGGTCCCTGGCGCCGACCGTGCTGGTCGGCCTCCTGTTCTGGATGATCATGCGCAAGATCGTGCATGCCGACCGCACCGAGCGTAAGGTCTACGCCCGCATGGAGGCCGAAGAGCGCGCCCGCCGCGGCCTCACCCCCAAGCCCTGACGCCCGGCGCACATTCGGCACGAATGTCGCGAAAGGCTCGCGCTTTCGCCACATTCGGCACGAAGGTGATGCGGCGCTACTGCAGCGCGGAGGTCAGGCGCGCGAGGTTGTCGAGCACGGTGGAGCGCAGCGGCTGCTTCATCCACTCGTCGAGCGTGAGCTCGCGGCTGTCCCGGCGGTAGCCGTCCTCGACCGCGCGCATCTCCGCGACGAACGAACGCCCGCGCACCATCAGCGAGACCTCCATGTTGAGCTGGAACGAGCGCATGTCCATGTTGCTCGACCCGATCACCGCGACGTCGTCGTCGATCGTGAAGTGCTTGGCGTGCAGGATGTACGGCGCCTTGTACATCCAGATCCGCACCCCCGCCCGCAGCAGCGCTTCGTAGTACGACCGCTGCGCGTGGTAGACGAGCGCCTGGTCGCCGATCTCGGAGACGAACAGGTCGACGGCGATCCCGCGCTGCGTGGCCGTGGTGATGGCGGTCAGCATCGACTCGTCCGGCACGAAGTACGGCGAGGTGATGACGATGCGCTCCTGCGCGTAGTAGAGCAGGGCGAGGAAGAGCCGGAGGTTGTTCTCACCGGCGAATCCGGGCCCGGACGGCACGACCTGGGCATCCAGCTCGTCCGGGTCGATCTCATCGGTGATGGGCTCCGTCTCGCGGCGGAGCAGCTCGTCGGTCTCGCTGTACCAGTCGGTGATGAAGATCGCGTTGAGACCGGCGACGATCGGTCCCTCCAGCCGCACGATGAGCTCCTTCCACTTGAGCCCGCGGCGGATGTTGGACTTCTTGTTGTAGCTGCGGTCGATGATGTTCTGAGAACCCATGAAGGCGACGCGGCCGTCGACGATGAGCAGCTTGCGGTGGTTGCGCAGGTCGGGCCGCTGGTACTTGCCCTTGAACGGCTGGACGGGCAGCATCAGCTGCCAGCGCGCCCCCATCTCGGTGAGCCGCTTGATGGTCCTCTTGTAGTCGCGGGTGCGCACCGACGCGATGTGGTCGAGCAGCACCCGGACGGTCACTCCGCGCGCGACCGCGTCGGCGAGCGCGTCGAAGAACGGCGTCGTCGTCTCGTCGAGCGACAGGATGTAGAACTCGACGTGGACGTACTTGCGCGCGGCGTTGATCTCGGTGGTCATCGCGGCGAGCGAGCCCGCGTAGTCGCCGTTCAGGCTGGCCCGGTTGCCGCCCACCAGCGGCATCGCGCCCAGGTTGCGGTTGAGCTGCACCACCGATTCGAGCCAGGGCGGCCACGGGTGGTCGCGGCGCACCCGCTCGATCCCTTCGGTCGACTCGATGATGAAGTTGTTGATCTCCATCTGCTTGTCGCGCCGCTTCTTCGGGAGCTTGTAGCTGCCGATGAGCAGGAAGAACAGCACACCGATGTAGGGGATGAGGAAGATCGCGAGCAGCCACGCGGTCGCCGAGGTGGGCTTGCGGTTGCGCGGGACGACGATGATCGCGACCACGCGGATGATGAAGTCGACGAGCAGCGCCAGCACGACGATCGCGGTGCTCAGGAAACCTGCGTCCATCCGGTCCTCTCGGTCGCAGGCGCGCTCAGAGCGAAGCACCTACAGGGATACCGTAGCGAAGCGGAGGGACAATAGGGCGCCACCACCCGCGAATGGAGTCAGCCACGCCTCCCGTCACCGTCTTCCTGACCACCTGGTCGTTCGACCCGGCGGCCGCCGTGCTGCTCGTCGCGGCCGCCGCGCTGTACCTCGCCGGGGTGCTCCGTCTGCGCCGACACGGCCACCGCTGGCCCGCCCGGCTGACGGTGTGGTTCCTGCTGTTCGGCCTCGGGTCGTACGCGTGGATCTCGTTCGGCTTCCTCGGCGCATACAGCAGCGAGCTGCGCTGGGCGTTCACGACCCGGATCGCCCTGCTGCTGTTCGTCGTGCCTGCGCTGATGAGTCTCGGACGGCCGATCGCGCTCGCCCGGGTCGCCCTGTCGACGACCGGGCGCGAGCGCACCGACCGCGTTCTGCGGTCCCGCCCGGTGCGGGTGCTCGGCAACGCGATGTTCGCCCCCGTGTTCGCCTGCGCCGTGTTCCTGGTGTTCCTCACCCCGGTGGCGGCCGTCTTGCGCGACTCCGTGTGGTCGGAGTGGTCGATCTCGGTGCTCGTCCCGCTGGCCGGGATGCTGCTGGTGCTGCCGATCGCCGCGCATTCGATCGTGCGCACCGGCTTCTTCATCACGGTCGAGTTCCTGCTGGCGTTCGTCGAGCTGCTGCTGGACGCCATCCCGGGCCTGCTGCTGCGGCTCAACGACAGCGTGCTCGACGGGGCGGCGCGCATCACCGGCAGGCTGCCGATCTGGTTCCCGAACGCGCTGCACGACCAGCATCTGTCGGGCGATCTCCTCTGGTTCATCGCCGAGTTCGCTGACGTTCCGATCCTCGTCATCCTGTTCGTGCGGTGGATGCGCCTCGACCGGCGCGAGGCGAAGAAGGTGGACGACCTGACCGACGAGCAGGTCGAGGAGCTCACCCGCGCCCACCTGCAACGCCGCGGCTGAGCTCCCCACGCTCGAGTCGGCAGAGAGTGCGGCCTGCTACTTGACGAGGGGGAAGAGGATGGTCTCGCGGATGCCGAGGCCGGTGATCGCCATCAGGAGGCGGTCGATGCCCATGCCCATGCCTCCGGTCGGCGGCATGCCGAACTCGAGGGCGCGGAGGAACTCCTCGTCGAGGCGCATGGCCTCGTTGTCGCCGGCCGCGGCGAGCTTCGCCTGCTCGACGAAGCGCTCGCGCTGCACGACGGGGTCGATGAGCTCGGAGTAGCCGGTCGCCAGCTCGAAGCCGCGGGTGTAGAGGTCCCACTTCTCGACGACGCCCTCGCGCGAGCGGTGGGCGCGCACCAGCGGGCTGGTATCGACGGGGAAGTCCATCACGAACGTCGGGCGCACGAGGTCGCCCTTCACGTGGTGCTCCCACAGCTCCTCGACGTACTTGCCTGCCAGCGGGTGCTCGATCTCGATGCCCGCGTCGGCCGCCAGCTCGCGCAGGCGCGCGATCGGGGTCTCGGGGGTGATCTCCTCGCCGATCGCCTCGGAGAGGCTGTCGTACATGCGGATGCGCTCCCACTCGCCGCCGAGGTCGTACGCGGTGCCGTCGGCCCAGGTGACGACGTGCGAACCGGACACCGCCTGTGCGGCGTTCTGGATCAGCGTCTGGGTGAGATCGGCGATCGAGTTGTAGTCGCCGTACGCCTGATAGGCCTCGAGCATCGCGAACTCCGGCGAGTGCGTGGAGTCGGCACCCTCGTTGCGGAAGTTGCGGTTGATCTCGAAGACGTGGTCGATGCCGCCGACGACGGCGCGCTTGAGGTAGAGCTCCGGCGCGATGCGCAGGTACAGGTCGGTGTCGAACGCGTTGGAGTGGGTCACGAACGGGCGGGCGGAGGCGCCGCCGTGGATGACCTGAAGCATCGGGGTCTCGACCTCGACGAAGCCACGGCCGGCGAATGTCGCGCGCAGGCTCGCCATGGTCGCGGCGCGGTCCAGGACGGTCTTACGGGCCTGCTCGCGCGCGATGAGGTCCAGGTAGCGGGAGCGGACCCGGGTCTCCTCGCTGAGCTCGTTGTGCAGGTTCGGGAGCGGCAGCAGCGCCTTGGAGGCGATCTCCCACCCGCTGACCATGATCGACAGTTCGCCGCGGCGGCTGGAGGCGACCTCGCCGGTGACGAAGACGTGGTCGCCGAGGTCGACCAGCTCCTTCCAGGCGACCAGCGATTCCTCACCGACGGCCGCCAGCGACACCATGGCCTGGATGCGCGTGCCATCGCCCGACTGGAGCACGGCGAAGCACAGCTTCCCGGTGTTGCGCAGGTGCACGACGCGGCCCGCGACGCCCACGGTCTCCCCCGAGGACTCGTCGGCGGCCAGGTGCTCCCAGGCCGCGCGGACCTCCGGGATGGTCGTCGTCACCGGGACCTGCACCGGGTACGCGCCGCCGGCCGCCGACTCCGCCTGAGCGATCAGGCGCTCGCGCTTGCCGAGCCGGACCGCCTTCTGCTCGCTGATCTCGTCATCCGTGAGGTCGGCCTGGGGGGTGGGCGCGTCGGTCATCGGTGTGTGTCTTCCGTTCGGCGGTGTCGCGGTGTCGTCGGTGGTGTGTCTCGGTGGTGCGGCGTCGATGTCTGCTCAGGGGATCGTGATGCGCCGGTTGTCGATGAGACGCGTCGTGCCCACGCGGGCGGCGACGAGCATCAGTGCCTGACCGTGGTGGCCGGGCGTCGCTTCGAGGAACGAGAGCGGATCGACGATCACGAGATAGTCCAGCTTAACCGCTGGCTCGCCGTCGATGCGCGTCCGCGCGGCGGTCAGGGCAGCCTCCAGGCCGTCTGCCGCCGCCCCGGCGCCTGCCGCGAGCGCCTCCGACAGCGCGACGGCGGCGGCACGGTCCGCCGTCTGCAGGAAGCGGTTGCGGCTCGAGAGCGCCAGACCGTCGTCCTCCCGGACGGTGTCGACGACGACGAGCGTCATCGGGAGGTTCAGGTCCTCGATCATCCGCCCGACCAGGTGCACCTGCTGGGCGTCCTTCTGCCCGAAGACGGCGACGTCGGGCTGGACGATGCCGAACAGCTTCGCGACGACGGTGAGCATCCCGTCGAAGTGGCCGGGCCGGGAGGCTCCCTCGAAGAGCGTGCCGACCTCGCCCGCGGTGACCCGGGTGGACGTCTCGCCCTGCGGATACATCTCGGCCGCGCTCGGTGCGAAGACAACGTCGGCGAGGCCGTCCAGGGCTGCCACGTCCGCCTCCAGCGTGCGCGGATAGCGGTCGAGGTCCTCCCCCGGGCCGAACTGCAGCGGGTTCACGAAGATCGAGACGACGACGAAATCGCCGAGGTCGCGGGCCTGGCCCACTAGGCGCAGGTGGCCGTCGTGCAGCGCTCCCATCGTCGGCACCAGCACCACCCTCCGCGCAGCGTCGCCGGCCGGCTCGGCGAGACCCGCCTCCTGGCGGGCGCGCGCGATGTCGGCGCGGAGTTCGGCGATGGTGGTGACGACGTGCGGCATTCTCTCCCCTTCGGCCGCGGCGCCCAGGACGGGTGGCGCCGTGCGACGGCCGGAGTCCAGGCTACTCGCCGCGGAGGTACCAGCCACGCCCGTCGTCCTCGGGGTCGCCGTGGCCGGGTCGCGCGCTCTCGTCGTCGCGCAGCGCCTGCAGCACGTCCTCGACATCGAGGGCGGGGCCGGCCCCGGCCTGGGTCAGCGCGTTGTCGACGGCCGAGCGCACCAGCGAGCTGAGGAACGAGCCGGGGTTCTCCACACCGATGTCGCGCAGCAGTCCGGTGGCCTGTTCGACGATGGAGCGCGAGAAGGAGGTCGCGGTGGCGATCGCCTCCGCGTACGCGGGCCGGTCCTGCTCGGCCACCACGACCGGCTCTCCGCCCATCTCGACGACGAGGGCCTGCGCGATCGGCAGCACCGGTGCGGCCGCGGTGACGGCGAACCACGATTCGGCCAGTCGCGCGAGATCCAGGCTGGTGCCGGTGAAGTCGAGCGCGGGATGCACCGCCAAGGGGATGGCACCGGCAGCGGCCGCCGGACGCAGCACCTCCACGCCGTATCCGGGCGCGGTGTGCAGCACGATCTGCCCCGGCTGCCAGGTGCCGGTCGCGGCGAGGCCGGCGACCAGTCCCGGCAGCTCGCTGTCGGGGACGGCCAGGATGACGAGCTCGCTGCGTTCGACCAGCACGGGCACCTCGAGAACCGGCGCGTGCGGGAGCATGGCCTCCGCCCGCTCCCGGCTCGCTGCGGAGACCGCCGAGATGCCGACGACGGCGTGACCGGCTCCGGCCAGGGCCGCTCCGAAGACCGGGCCCACGCGTCCCGCGCCGATGATGCCCAGGCCGAGACGCCCCGAGCGCTCGATCGGGCTCATGCGGACTCCCCCCAGCGATGACTGCGATCCGTCCGGCCGGCGACGATCGCGTCCGCGGAGGCCCGCTCGAACAGCCGGATGCCCTCGGCGGCATCCATCGCGGGCATCCGCGGGTGCACCGGACCGGACACGGTGTGGAAGTCGACCTCGGCGAGTCCGAGCAGGCGATCGATCGGCCCCTGTTCGAGCTTGATGCTCTGGAGTCGCGCGAGCGGGACGATCACCAGCTGCCGCCAGACGAAGCCGTGGCGCAGCAGCACCGCACCGTCGACCCGCGTGTACCCGGTGCGCTGCCACGAGAACGGCCGCAGCCAGATCGCCCGGCGCGGACTGCCCGTCCAGTCGTCCCGTCCGCGCGAGGTCATCCCGGTGCGGATCAGGTCGCGGTGCTCCTCGGTCGCGAGGCCGGGGAGGATGAGCGCGAGCACGCGCTCGACGTCGGTCGCGTCGCCGACCGGCAGCGTCGTGGTGTTCGCCTGGCCGGCCGCTCCCCTCTCGTGCGAGTGGCCCGCGGTGTTGATGCGGATCTGCCACCAGCCGAACGGTCGCCACAGCAGCGGCTGGAGCACTTGGACGGCGTGGATGCGCCCGGGCGGGAGCGTCTCGTTGCTGGTGCTGAGCAGGCCGAAGCCGACGCGGACGCCGTCCGGAGTGCCCGCGATCGAGTAGCGCAGCGACTTGGTGAAGCGGTTGATGTAGAAGCTGGCCGACCCGATCAGCCCGGGCAGCACGATGAGGGCGAGCCACAGCCAGCCGGTGGCCGCGCCGACAGCGGTGAGGATGATCACCACGATCACGAAGACGGTGAACCCGCTCATCACGAGGGACCCGAGTAGGCGCAGCGGCGGGATCTTCACCACCGACTCCGGCGGTGCCGCATTCGGGTCGAGCTCCGGCGCCAGGAACTCGTTGACCCGGCGGTTCACGAAGTCGCCGACCGCGGCGGTGCGCGGCGTCGCCGCCCCGGCCGTCGTGGCGTCGCCAATGGCCGTGCCCGAGCGGTCCGCGCCGCCGGCGTCCGCACCCGCACGCTCCCGCGCCTCGGCCGCGCGCACGCCCGAGGCGAGCCGCAGCACGTCCGACCGCAGCCCGTCCGCCAGGGAGGACCCGAGGTAGGCGAGCTGCAGGTTCGCGTCGTGCCCTGCGGCGGTGATGTCGAGCTTCGCGGCACCGAAGAGCCGGGCGATCAGCGGCCGGACCACGTTGATGCCCTGGATACGGTCGAGTCGCGCCTTGCGCTGCGTGCGGAACAGGATGCCGCTGCGCACCTCCACGGTGTCGCCCGTGATGCGGAACGTGTGCATCCGCCAGGACAGGTAGAAGGCGCCCAGGCAGAGGATCAGCACGACGGCGACGCCGAGGAGCGCCCAGCCCTCCCAGCCGCGGTTGTAGATCTCGTCGAGGGGGTCTCCGCCGTAGTCGGGCGCCCCGACGAAGAAGCCGACCAGGCGTTCCCGCAGGTTGGAGAGCACGAAGCCCAGCACGGCGATGAAGACGATGCCGCCGCGCAGCAGCGGGGTGGCCGGGTGCAGGCGGTGCCACTCGCCGTCGGTGAACCGCTCCGCCGCCCGCTCAACCGTGGTCAGCGGGCCGCCCGGGAGCGGACCCGGTGGAGGCGGGGTCGCGCCGGGAGTGCCGTCGGTCACAGCCCGGCCCGCCGGCTCTCGGCCAGGTCGACCAGACGGTCGCGCAGCTCGGCGGCGTCCGCCTCGGGCAGACCCGGGATCACCACACCGGTGGAGGCGGCCGCGGTCACGAACTTCAGATCGGCCAGGCCGAGCATCCGTCCGACCGGGCCGCGGTTGATGTCGATGAGCTGCATGCGGCCGTACGGCACCGACACGAACCGCTGATACATGATCCCGCGGCGGAAGAGCAGGTCGTCCGCCCGCTCCAGGTAGCCGATCGATCGGGCGCGGCGCGGGGCGATCACGAGCGCGACGAGGGTGATGACCACGATCGCGATCAACGCGATCCAGGCGAGCGTCCACCCGGCCACCAGCCACAGGAAGGTCGCGACCGCCGAGGCGACCAGACCGCTGATGAATGTGCCGACGATCACGACGACGACGTACTTGGAGGAGACGCGACGCCAGTCGCCCACGTTCAGGTCGATGCGAGTCCGGGCCGGCTCAGTGGGGGTGGACATGGCTGCTCTCCGGGTCGTCGGCGTCATCGTCTTCGGGCGGGAGGCTGCAGAAGCTCTCGGCGATCAGGCCCGCGACTAGCAGCACGACGGCCCCGACGGTCGCGAGCACGGTCAGCAGGATCGAGCTCCCGCCGGGGAGCACGTCGCGGCTCAGCAGGTACGCGAGGAGGCCGATCCCGGCCCCCGTGAGCAGGGCACCGCTCAGCCCGCAGGCCTTGGCGAGCACCACGATGCGGGTCGCCTGGAACGGGTCGATGCGGCGGGCGGAGCGCCCCCGCACCGCGCGGCGGATCGGCACGGCGAATGCCACGATGATGGCGGCGACCGCGACGAGGGTGATCGGGAGGGTGAGCGGCGGGATGAAGACGGCGACGCCCATCGCCGAGGCGGCCAGCTCGCCGAGGAAGCCGATCACGAGACCGACGATGCCGAGCCCGATCAGCGAGGTGGGGCGGGTACGGTTCACCGGTCGGCTCCGTCCTGGTCGTCGGGCTCGGCGGTGTCGGGCTCGGCGGCGTCTGGCTCGGCGTCGTCGGGCTCGGCGGCCTCGAGCGTCTCCGCGCCGAAGGGGGTCACCGGATCCGTCGCCTGCGCCGCCAGCTCGGCGACCCGGCCGTGCCCGGCCAGGACGGCCTCCGGATCGACGTCGAGCCAGGGCACCAGCACGAACGCCCGTTCGTGCGCGCGCGGGTGCGGGAGCGTGACGCGCGCGTCGTCCGAGACGATGCCGTCGTAGTCGACGATGTCGATGTCGATGGTGCGGTCGCCCCAGCGTTCGGCCCGCAGCCGGCCCAATGCGTCCTCCACCCGGTTCACCGCGGCCAGCAGCGCCAGCGGATCGAGGACGGTGTCGATGCGGGCGACCGCGTTCAGGTAGGCGGGCGCGTCCTCGTCGATGCCGTCGAGCTTCAGCGCCGGCGTCTCATAGAGACGCGAGACCGCCTCCACGCGGATGCCCGGCTCGCCGCGCAGCGCGTCGAGCGCGGTGCGGATGGTCGCGACGCGGTCGCCCAGGTTGCTGCCGAAGGCCAGCACGGCGGGTGCGCCCACCCGCATCCGCTGCTGCCGCGCCGCGCCCGGAGTCATGAGCGCCTCCGCACGATGCGCACGGCGACGTCGCCGAACGGCACGGAGATCGGGGCATCCGGCTTGTGCACCGTGACCTCCACGGACTGCACGGGCGGATGCGCCAGCACGACGGCGGCCACGCGCTCGGCGACGGTCTCGATCAGGTCGACCGGGTCGCGTTCCACGGCTGCGGCGACCTCCTCGGCCAGCTCGCCGTAGTGGACGGTCTGTGCGAGGTCGTCGGTCGCGGCGGAGCGCGCGAGGTCGAGGTGCGCGGTCACGTCGACCACGAAGTCCTGTCCGTTCTCGCGCTCGAAGTCGAACACCCCGTGGTGCGCGCGCACGCGCAGACCCGTGAGGATGATCGCGTCGGCCGCCTCGGTGCTAGTCATCGCGTCCAGCTTGCCATGCCCGCACGACATCGAGGGCGATCCTGGTCGAGACGACATCGTGCACGCGCACGGCCCACGCCCCGGCCTGCGCCGCGAGGGCGGAGATCACGGCGGTCGGCGCATCGCGGTCGGCGACCGGCGCGTCGGCCGGGAGGAGAGCCCCGAGGAACCGCTTGCGGGAGGCGCCGATCAGCACGGGGTAGCCGAGGGTCTCGATCTCGTGCAGACCGGCGAGCACCTGCCAGTTGTGCTCCCCCGTCTTCGAGAAGCCCAGACCGGGGTCGAGGATGAGCTTCGCCGGGTCGACACCGCGGTCGAGCAGGGAGGTGATGCGGGCGGAGAGCTCGCTCCGGACCTCCCGCACCGTGTCCGTGTAGACGGCGAGGGAGTCGGCCGAGTCGAGCCTCCCGCGCCAGTGCATGACCACGTACTGCAGGCCGGTGTCGAGCACGGCGTCGGGCATGCCCGCATCGGCGAGGCCGCCGGAGACGTCGTTGATGATCGCGGCGCCCGCGTCGGCGGCGGCTCGGGCCGTGGACGCGTTGAGGGTGTCGACGCTCACCGTGACCCCGTTGGAGGCGAGGGCGGCGATGACGGGAACCACGCGGGCGCGCTCCTCCTCCGGCTCGACGCGCAGGGCGCCCGGCCGGGTGGATTCGCCGCCGACGTCGATGATGTCGGCCCCCTGCGCGACGAGCTCCAACGCGTGCTCGACGGCCGCATGGGGCTCCAACCAGAGCCCCCCGTCGCTGAAGGAGTCCGGCGTCACATTGAGGACGCCCATGATGAGCGTCACGCCCCGCCGCCTCCGATCAGCGCCATCAGCTCGGCACGCGCCACCGGGTCGGTGTAGGCGCCCCGGGCGGCGACGGTGACGGTCGTGGATGCGGTCTGGCGGGGGCCGCGGGTGGTCACGCAGGCGTGCGCGGCGTCGAGCACCACGAGCACGCCCCGCGCGCCGGCGCCGCTCTCGATCGCGTCGGCGATCTGCTCGGTCAGCCGCTCCTGGATCTGCGGACGTGCGGCCAGAGCGTCGATGACCCGCGGGATGCGCCCGAGGCCGACGACGGACTCCCCGGGGAGGTACGCCACGTGGGCGACGCCGAGGAACGGCAGCAGGTGGTGCTCGCAGACCGAGCGGAACGCGATATCGCGCACCACCACCGTCTCGGCGCGGTCCGACTCCAAGGGCACCGGATCGCCGAGTTCGGCCGCCGCATCGACCCCGAGGCCGGAGAAGAACTCCGCGTATGCGTCGGCGACCCGGGACGGCGTGGAGACGAGGCCCGGACGCGACGGATCCTCGCCGATGGCGGCGAGGATCTCGGCGACGGCCGCCTCGATGCGTGCGCGATCGAAACCGGTCATTCGGTAGGCGACTAGGCGGTCGCGGGCCGCGGCTTGATGGCCGGCGAACGCTTCGGCTTCGACGGCGGCTCGGAGTCCACGCCTCCGTCGACGGCGCCCGAGTCGATCGGCGCCTTGGCCTTCGGGAAGTCGATCGGCGGCACGTCGGAGATCGGGCGCTTGTCGCTCGACAGCCACTGCGGCCGTTCCGGCAGCTTCACCACGTCGGTGAAGATCTCGGCGATCTGGTTGTGATCGAGCGTCTCCTGCTCGAGCAGCGCGGCGGCCAAGCGGTCGAGGACGGCCCGGTTGTTGTTGAGCACCTCCCACGCCTCGTCGTGCGCCTTCTCGATGAGCTCGCGCACCTCGGTGTCCACCCGCTCGGCGATCCGCTCGGAGTAGTCGCGCTGGTGGCCCATGTCGCGACCGAGGAACATCTCGCCGTTGGCCTGGCCGAGCTTGACCGAGCCGATGTCGGCGCTCATGCCGTACTCGGTGACCATCTTGCGGGCGATGGAGGTCGCCTTCTCGATGTCGTTCGACGCGCCGGTGGTCGGATCGTGGAAGACGATCTCCTCGGCGACGCGGCCGCCCATGGCGTACGTCAGCTGGTCGAGCAGCTCGTTGCGGGTGACGGAGTACTTGTCCTCCAGCGGCATGACCATGGTGTAGCCCAGGGCGCGGCCGCGCGGGAGGATGGTGATCTTCGTCACGGGGTCGGTGTGGCGCATGGCCGCCGCGGCGAGGGCGTGGCCGCCCTCGTGGTACGCGGTGATGAGCTTCTCCTGGTCCTTCATGACGCGGGTGCGCTTCTGCGGCCCGGCGATCACGCGGTCCACGGCCTCGTCGAGAGCGCGGTTGTCGATCAGCTGCGCGTTCGAGCGGGCGGTGAGCAGGGCGGCCTCGTTGAGGACGTTCGCCAGGTCGGCGCCGGTGAAGCCCGGCGTCTTGCGCGCCAGCACCTCGAGGTCGACCGAGGCCGCCAGCGGCTTGCCGCGGCCGTGCACCTCGAGGATCTTCTTGCGGCCGAGCATGTCGGGGGCGTCCACGCCGATCTGGCGGTCGAAGCGGCCCGGGCGCAGCAGCGCGGGGTCGAGGATGTCAGGCCGGTTGGTCGCCGCGATCAGGATGACGTTGGTCTTCGGATCGAAGCCGTCCATCTCGACGAGCAGCTGGTTCAGCGTCTGCTCGCGCTCGTCGTGACCGCCGCCGAGACCGGCGCCGCGGTGCCGACCGACCGCGTCGATCTCGTCGATGAAGATGATGGCCGGCGAGTTCTCCTTCGCCTGCTGGAACAGGTCACGCACGCGGCTCGCGCCGACGCCGACGAACATCTCGACGAAGTCGGAGCCCGAGATCGAGTAGAACGGAACGCCCGCCTCACCCGCGACGGCGCGGGCGAGCAGGGTCTTGCCGGTTCCGGGAGGGCCGTACAGCAGCACGCCCTTGGGGATGCGGGCGCCGACGGCCTGGAACTTGGCCGGCTCCTTGAGGAAGTCCTTGATCTCCTCGAGCTCCTCGATGGCCTCGTCCGACCCGGCGACGTCGTCGAAGGTGACCTTCGGCGTCTCCTTGGTGACCATCTTCGCCCGGGACTTGCCGAACTGCATGACCTTGTTGCCGCCGCCCTGCATGCCCGAGATCATGATCCAGAAGAAGACGCCGATGAGCAGGGCGGGGATCAGGAAGCCGAGGATGTTGGCGAA
The DNA here is from genome assembly GCF_000633535.1 of Leifsonia aquatica H1aii. Classification (GTDB taxonomy): domain Bacteria; phylum Actinomycetota; class Actinomycetes; order Actinomycetales; family Microbacteriaceae; genus Leifsonia; species Leifsonia aquatica_A. The sequence goes on from NZ_AYMR01000015.1 coordinate 16,238, forward strand.
CCAGTTCGGCTGCGGCACCTCGTCGTCGTAGCCCTTGGGCAGGTTCGCGTCGTCGACCGCCTTCACCACGTCGGCGCCGCGCGGCGTCACGTAGTAGAACTGCACCTGGGTGCCGAGGGAGCCGTCGGCCTCTTTCAGCGTCAGGTCGACGCGGTTCTCACCGTCGACGATCTTCGCGCTCGATACTTTGTCGTCGGCGAGCAGCTCGAGACCCTTCTGGGTCGAGACTCCCTTGAAACCCGACATCGTGATCAGGCTCGAGCCGATCCACACGATGATGATCGCAAGCACGACGTAGAGAATCGGGCCGCGGAAGATCTTCTTGACGTTCATGGTGCGACCACAGTACCGCTTCGGCTCTGTGGGTCGGCTGCGTGTTCGCTCTGGGCGCGCAGTATGCGCCACGCCTGCAACACGCCCGGGAATCCACTCCCCCGCGCAGCAGAACGCCGAGAGGGCGAATAGTCCGCACTCTCGGCGTTCTCACGTGCACATTCCGCCCGCTCGACGGGCGCCCCGCGGCGGGCGGTCGCGTCAGCTGTAGACGGCGGGGGCGAGGATGCCCACACCGCGCAGGGTGCGGTAGCGCTCGTCGTAGTCGAGGCCATAGCCGACGACGAACTGGTTCGGGATGTCGAACCCGACGTACTTGACGTCGATCTCGACCCGCGCCGCGTCCGGCTTGCGCAGCAGCGTGAAGATCTCGATGGACTCCGGGCCGCGGCTGTGCAGGTTCGCGAGCAGCCAGGAGAGCGTGAGGCCGGAGTCGATGATGTCCTCGACGATGAGCACGGTCTTGCCGCTCAGGTCGGTGTCGAGGTCCTTCAGGATGCGCACGACGCCGCTCGACTGCGTGCCGCTGCCGTAGGAGCTGACGGCCATCCAGTCCATCGTGACCGGCAGCTTGAGCTCGCGCGCGAAGTCGGCCATCACCATGACCGCGCCCTTCAGCACGCCGATGAGCAGCACGTCCTTGCCTGCGTAGTCGCGCTCGACCTCGCGTGAGAGCTCGGCGATGCGGGAGCGGATCTGCTCCTCGGTGATCAGAATCTCGGTCAGGTCGTTCTCGACGTCCGTGAGTTCCATGGGGGAGGTGCTGTCCTTAGGTGTTGGGGTGAAACGTGAGCAGCCCGTTCTGCCTCTCAACTCTAATGCCTGGCAGGCTGAGCGGACCCTGGCCGTGCCAGTCGGTGATCAGCTCCGCGACGGCGAGGGTGTGGGTGCGCGTGAGCGAGACGCCGAACTCGGCCGAGACCACGAGGCGGATGATGCGCTGGCGCAGCGCGGGCGGATCGGCGGCGAGGCCGCGGATGTCGAGGGCGACCGCGCCGTCGTCGGTCTGGCTGACCAGCTCCAGCGCCCATTCGAGGGCGAGTCCGTCGAGCGCCTCGTCGTCCTCGCGCAGCTGCTCGGCCGTACGGGCGAGCGCCTCCGCGACACCGGGTCCGAGCTCGCGTTCGAGCACCGGCAGCACCTGGTTCCGCACCCGCACCCGGGTGAACGCGGGATCGTCGTTGTGCGGGTCGTCCCACGCCTCCAGACCGGAGTCGGTGCAGAATGCGCGCGTCGCCTCCCGCCGCAGGCCGAGCAGCGGCCGCAGCAGCACGCCGGTGTCCGGCAGCATCCCCTGCAGGCTGCCCGGGCCGGAGCCGCGGGCGAGGCCGAGGAGGACGGTCTCGGCCTGGTCGTCGAGCGTGTGGGCGAGCAGGATGCGCTCGGCGCCGGTGGCGGCGCACGCCCGCTCGAACGCGGCGTGGCGCGCGGTGCGGGCGGCGCCCTCCGGGCCTCCCGCCCCCGCGACGGTCACCCGTTCGACGAGCACCGGGTCGAGACCGAGCCCGCGGGCCTGCTCCGCGGCGCGCTCGGCGACGGCGGCGCTGTCCTCCTGCAGACCGTGGTCGACGACGACCGCGCCGGCGCTGTATCCGGCGCGCGGTGCCTCGAAGGCCGTCGCGGCGGCGAGTGCGAGGGAGTCCGCTCCCCCGCTCAGCCCGACCAGCACGAGGGCGCCCGGCGCGAGGGGATGCGGACGGCGCGGCCCGTGGTCGTCATGCGGGTCGGGCGCGGGCAGCACCGCGGCCGTCGCGAGCGCGTCGCGCACGGCGCGACGGACGTCCGCGATCGGAGGAGTCAGACGAGGGCGGCGCTCGGGGGAACCGTTGACGTGCATCCAGTAACGTTATTGCAGTCTTTCCGAGAGCTAAGGAGAACGGCACATGGCCGCATACGACGTCGTCATCGAAATCCCCAAGGGCAGCCGCAACAAGTACGAGGTGGACCACGAGACCGGTCGCGTCTACCTTGACCGCGTGCTCTTCACGAGCTTCGTCTACCCGACGGACTACGGCTTCTTCGAGAACACCCTCGGCCTGGACGGCGACCCGGTGGACGCGCTCGTCCTGCTCGAGTACCCGACCTTCCCGGGTGTGGGCGTCAAGGTCCGCCCGGTCGGCGTGCTGAACATGAGCGACGAGGCGGGCAGCGACGCGAAGGTCGTCGTCGTGCCGGCCAAGGACCCGCGCTGGGCGCACATCCAGGACATCACCGACGTCCCGGAGCAGACCCGCAAGGAGATCGAGCACTTCTTCGCCCGTTACAAGGACCTCGAGCCGAACAAGTTCGTGAACATCGAGGGTTGGGGCGACGCCGCCGAGGCCGAGAGGATCGTCGAGGCCGGCTTCGAGAAGCTGAAGGCCGAGGGTCACTGACGACCCGGTGCCTCCGAGCACAGCATAAACGCTCCCGATCGACTCGATCGGGAGCGTTTCTGCTGTTCGGGGCCGGACGCGCCGGTCAGGCGGAGGGGCGGGCCACCTGGTACCAGGGGGAGCCCCAGACGGACTGGATCTTGACGACATCGCCCTCGGTGGGCGCTGCGATCATCTGGCCGCCGCCGATGTAGATTCCGACGTGGTAGAAGCTGCCGGGACCGCTGCCCCAGAAGATCAGGTCGCCGGCCTGCTTGGCCCCGTAGGAGACGAGCTGGCCGCGGTTGCGGGCGGTGTAGTACTGGTCGTTCACCGAGTGGGCGCCGATGTAGACGCCCGCGTAGGCGTAGGCCTTCATCGTGAGGCCGGAGCAGTCCCACGTGTTCGGGCCGGCGCCGCCGAGCACGTACGGCTTGCCGCGCTGCGCGTAGGCGAAGTTGAGCGCGGTCTGCACGACGTTCCCATTCGGGGGCGCCACGACGCCTCCGCCTCCGCCTCCGGCGGGGGACGTGCCGCCGCCTCCACCACCTCCATTGCCGCCGCCACCGGCCGGGGGCTGCGCCGCCGCCGCTTCTTCGGCCGCCTTGCGCTGCGCTTCCGCCGCGGCTGCGGCCGCCGCTTTGACCTGCTCGCCCTGGAGGTACGCCGCTTCGACCTGTGCGGACGTGTTCTTCAGGGTCGCGAGCTGGGCGACCAGTTCGGTCGACTTGGTCTGCTGCTGGGAGAGGGCCGCCTCGGCGGCGCTCTGCGCGGACTGGGCCGCCGCGAGAGCGGTGTCCGCCTGGGTCGCGAGGTCCTGCCGTGCGGTCTTCGCCGAGGTCGCCTGCGCCTTGAGCGACTCTGCGGCGTTCTTGTCCTTCGTGGCCTGGTCGTAGACGGCCTTGGACTGCTCGGTGAGCTTGCTCATCGTTCCGAGCTGGAACAGGAGCTTGTCGGCTTCGGAGCCAGAACCTCCGCCGTTCAGCATCAGCTGGCCCGTCACGTCGCCACCGCCGGACTTCGCCAGGTGCGAGGCGAGCAGGCCCGCGCGCATCTGCGAGGTCTTGGCCTTGTCGGCCGCGGCCGTCGCCTGCTTCTGCAGGTCGGTCTCCTTGTCGGTCGCGCGCTCGAGGGCGAGCTTCGCCTGCAGGTACGTCTCAGCCGCTTTGGCGGATGCGATGTTCGCCGCATCGACGCTCGACTGGAGGGTCCCGATCAGCGCCGTGATGTTCGCCACCATGGCCTGCTGGTTCGCGACGCTCGATTTCGCCTGCTGCACGTCGTTCCATGACGGGTAGTCGACCGCCTGCGCGGGGGTGACGATGCCGATCGATGCGGTGACGGCCCCCATGACGCCGGCGCCGATCGCCAGTCCGGTCCTGCTGCGCGACGACCGGTCGGTGGTCGCAGTCTTGTCGTTCTCAGCCAAGGGGTGCCTGCCTGTCTCTCATGAACGGGATGCCGTCGATCTTCACGTCGTCGATGCGCACCTCGTAGTGGAGGTGGCATCCGGTGGAGGCGCCGGTGGTGCCGACGCGGGCGATCGGCTGGCCGGCGCCGACGCCCTGACCGATGCCGACGAGGATGCCTCCGTCGCGGATGTGCGCGTATCCGGTCTTGATGCCGCCGCCGTTGTCGATCAGCACGAAGTTGCCGTAGGAGCCGTAGTAGCCCGCGTAGATCACGGTGCCGCTGTGCGCGGCGTAGATCGGCGAACCGCATCCGGCGCCGATGTCGATGCCCTGGTGGAAAGTGCTGCCGATGCCGCCGGGCGAGGGGCGGGAACCGAAGCCGTCGGTGATCGGCCCGGCGGCGGGGACCGCCCAGCCCTGCGGGCCGACGTATCCGCCGGGCAGGCCTCCCGATCCGCGCGCGGCCGCCGCAGCTGCCGCAGCGGCGACGCCCGCCTCGTATCCGGCGACCGTCTGGGCTGTGGTGTCGGTGAGGGCGGCGAGCTGCGCCTGCATCACGACGATCTGCTTCTGCTGCTCGGCGAGCGTGTCCTGCGCGGCCTTCGCCGCGGCGATCGCCGCCTGCATCGCATCCTGGGCGGCCACCTGGAGCTTCGCGCGTTCGGCCTTGGCGACGTCCGCATGATCGGAGAGCGCGGTCGCCGTGTTCTGCGCGGCCTTCGCGTCGGAGTAGACCCGGTTGGACTGCTGCGCCAGCTTCGACATGCTGCCCAGGTCGGAGAGGAGCTTGTCGGGGTTGGTGCCGGACGCGCCGTTGCCGCTCAGGAACAGGTTCGCGGTGAGGTTGCGCCCGCCCGTGCGGTACAGCTGGGCGGCGAGCTTGCCGGCCTGCGTGCTGGCGTCGTCCGCCTTCTGCTGGCTCTCCGCCGCCTGCTTCTCGAGGTCCTGCGCCCTGATGTTGGCGTCGTCGAACTTCGCCTCGGCGATCTGCAGTTCTTTACCGCGCTGCTCGGCCTCCGCTTGCGTAGCGGCGACTTCGCCCTTCAGCCGACTGATCAGCCCGTTGATCTTGTCGACCTGGGCGGAGGCGGTGGCCTGGTTCGCCTTGGCGTTCTGGACGTCCTGCCAACTCGGATAGTTGTCCGCGTAGGCAGGGGCGACGGATCCCACCGCGGCGATCACCGCGATGGCGGCAGCGGCGATCGCGGCGCGCACCGCGCCGCTGCGCCTCCAGGGGGTCAACGCCCCGACTCCACTCATCCCGCGTTTCATCGTCACCTCGAACCCGCTTCGTTCACACATGTCGTCGTATCGTTCGTCACACCAGTCGCACGGGTATCGCTAGTCAACTCGTGCAACTTTACCAACATGCTCCCGCGATGCCCAGGATCGGTGGGCGAATACGGGGTGGATGGCGCGTGATTCACGCGGACGGCGGGGGGAGCCGTCGCTGGCAATCTACCCACGGGCATCCCTCGATCCCGGGCATTTGCGTGGGGCGTCGCCCGATCGGCCGGCTCCCTCGGGGACGCGCGGATACCCCGGACCCGCCCGGGATGCACCACCGATTCGCATTCATCCCCCACTTTCCGTATGCTTGTGCGTCGGTGGTCGTCGTGAAGCGCAAGCGGATCGTGACAACCCGGCCCCATCGTTTAGCGGCCTAGGACACCGCCCTTTCACGGCGGCAGCACGGGTTCGAATCCCGTTGGGGTCACCCGTCCTCGCGAGCGTCGGACGTCAGATACAATTGAAAAAAGTAAGGCCCTGTAGCGCAGTTGGTTAGCGTGCCGCCCTGTCACGGCGGAGGTCGCGGGTTCAAGTCCCGTCAGGGTCGCCACGGCGACAAGCCCTTCCCCCACGGAAGGGCTTCCGTCTCTCACCGCCTCGGCGGTGAGGCTCTGTAGCTCAGTTGGTAGAGCGTTCGACTGAAAATCGAAAGGTCACCGGATCGATGCCGGTCGGAGCCACAAAACCCTCGGTCAGCCGGGGGTTTTTCTTTTGTGGTGATCGCTGATCCCGTACAAACCCCGCACTTTCAGATTGGGCCCTCTAGGCGCTTGTCCAGCACCTCGGCCGCGCGCGTCGCGCCCTTGATGGTGTTCCTGAAGACGTCCTGTGCCATTGCTGGGTTCCGTGACCGGGGTCGTCGGCAATCTCGATTCCAGACAAGCCCGCCTGTTCGAGCATGGTGGCCACCGTCTTCCGGAGGGAGTGAGTTGACAGGTTGAGGTAGCTCCACGAATCGCGTCGGTCCCGAATCTCACGCTGAGTGTTCGACGGATCTCGCAGCGTCATCACCCGAGTCGGGAAGAGCGATGAAGCGAATTCGCCGAGCCGCTCGTGCCAACGACGGAGCATGTCCATCTTCCGACTCGGGAGCGGATGCACTCGCCGCGTGTTCTTGGTCTTGGGAAATGACTGACGCACCATCCCCTTTTCCGTAACGCGCACATTCACCGCATCGAGCTCTGCCGCGCCGGCAACGAAGTCGACTGACGATACATCTAGCGCACAGACTTTCCCACTCGCCCGCCGCAAACGAGCATGAATTCGACCAGTTCGACGGTGTCGTGCTCGATCAGGTGGGGACCGGCGCGAAGCTGCTCCAGGAAACGTGGGAATCTCTTTGGATGAGAGCGCCGAAGCGGCTCGGGACTCTTCCTGCGGCCGCGAGATCCGTTCCAGCTCCCGCACTGGATTCCGGTCGAAGGCACCCTTGACGACTGCCAGTTTCATCATTCCGCTCAGGGTCGACCGGCAGTTGTTCGCTGCGCCGGCGCCGCTCAGTTTTTCGACGCTATTCAGAAATGGCTGCAATCGGGCCGGCTTCGCCTCACCCACCGAGAGGTCTCCGATCTTCGGCACGATGTGTGCGTTCACAACCTCACGGGGAACTACACCTAGCCGTAGGGTCGATGTTCAGTTCGTCGCCGCCCCGAGGCCACATTGCTGCCGCACCAAGGAAAGCCGCAGCGATTGTCGCGACGGCGGACGCCACCTGCCAAGGGCTGGTCGCGACCGCGACCTGAAAGCCGGCCGCGATGCTAGCCGTGCCGATAAGGAGCGCCTCGCGAGAGTTCGCCGCGGAAACTCGAGCGATGTAGGAAGTACGCTGCCAGTCAAGCTCGGCTCCGAGCAGCTGAACCTGTTCGCTGTGTGTCGTCAGCCGAGACTCGAGTTTCGCGTCCACGCTCTAACGCCACTGCGCCGCTAAAACGTAGGAGGCTCGCGAAGTGGTTCGACCACCAACTGATCCAGACCCGAGTACCAGTCCCGCAGTCCGGCAGCAGCCTCTACGAGGGCTTGGACCCTCTGAACTGACGTGATCCGGCGCGGGCT
>NZ_AYMR01000016.1 GCF_000633535.1 Leifsonia aquatica H1aii
GTGACACCCAGAGTCAACACGATCGCCAGCACGGCCACACTCACGCTGCCGCGCCCGCTCACGGACACAGCAGTAGAACCCCGCCTCAACATCCCCGAAGATCCCCCAAATCGGCTGGTCGATCGTTCCTCGACCAACTACGCGAAAGCTCTACGACAGTAGCAGGAGACGCGTCGTCACCGCACGACCTGACATAATGTGCATTATCAGCGCACTAAGAATGGAGTTCGGTCGATGAGTTCCGGCACCCCCGGCCAATAGTGTGGGCGCAACGCATTCGCACGTGCCCGCGCATCTCCGATGGAGGAAGAATGGCTCACCGACGTCTCGTTGCCGCGTGTGCGGCACTCGCGGTCGCCGTGCTGCCACTCATGGTCGGTGGATGCGCGCGCACGCCGACATGTTTCCCGGAGGCTGTCACGGCGACGCCTTCCACGGTCACCGCCGGCTCCACGGTCACCGTCTCGAGCACCGCCGCATCGTGCGACCTGGGGTACTCGTCCGCGCACACATACACACTGCGGCTCACGCATCGGGAATCGACCACGCAGGCCGTGAACGCTCCGGTGAAGCCGGACGGCTCCTTCACGGCGACCGTGCCGGTTCCGGCGGACTTCCCACACGGCACCGCCTACATCGCCGTCACGGGAACGGCGTACGACGACTGCGCCGACAGCGGGTCGGGCTCCTGCGCCGGCTACGGCACGACCATCGACGTCGAGTAGCCGCACGCCGCTCCCACCGGCACTCCCCTGGTTTTTAATACAGCATTTGCTTTACTATCATTCTCGTGACGATCACCGACCCCGCCGCCACCGCCCGCACCGCCGTCCTGCGCCGCCGGATCCGTTGGATCGTCACGGTGACCATCGGCTACAACCTGGTGGAGGCGGTCGTCGCGATCGCCGCCGGGAGCGCCGCGTCGTCGGCCGCACTGATCGGGTTCGGGCTGGATTCGACGATCGAGGTCCTCTCGGCGGCGGCCGTCGCGTGGCAGTTCACCCGCCGCGACCCGCAGCGTTGGGAGAAGCCCACGCTCCGGGTGATCGCCGTCGCGTTCTTCGCGCTGGCGGGCTATGTCACCGGCGGGGCGCTGCTGACGCTGCTCGCTCGCGTCGACGTGCACCACTCCCCGATCGGCATCGCCCTCACCGCACTGAGCGTCGTCATCATGCCGTTCCTGTCGCTCGCCGAACGCCGCGCCGGACGCGAGCTCGGCTCCGCGACCGCCGTCGCCGACTCCATGCAGACCCTGATCTGCACCTATCTGTCGGCCGCCGTCCTGATCGGATTACTGCTGAACAGCCTGTTCGGCTGGTGGTGGGCCGACCCGCTCGCAGGGCTGGTCATCGCAGTCTTCGCGATCCGCGAGGGCATCGAGGCCTGGCGAGGCGACGCGTGCGCCACCTCGGTCGGCATGCTCCTCGACGACGACGACGATGACGACGACGACCGAGTCGGTGACCACGGCCGCGACCGAGCAGACTGAGCCTCCCCCACACGGATGTCACGCACCGGGACCCGGCGCCCGGGACTCCACGCGCCGGAACGCCACGCCCCGCGGCCCCCTACGAACCCGACGCCGTGCGTACGAAGGCGGCGACACGGTCGGCGCGGCCCGGGATCAGGTGGCCGACCCCGTCGAGCAGCTCCACCTCGGCACCCGGGATCGCAACGCGGGCGCGGCGGGCAGCAGCGCGCCCGTCGAGCATCCGATCGCGCGCACCGAAGACGGCACGCACCGGCGTCGTGCTGCGGCCCAGCGTCTCGTCGGAGAAGACCGGCAGTGCGTCGGTCCGCGGACGGAAGTGCGCGAACGTCGTCAGCGCCAAGGCCGTGAGCTCCGACGACGACCCGGCCGCCGCCGCGGGACGCGCGCCATGCGGTCCCGTGAGGTAACGGAGCGCCCGCGTCCGGCCGGACTCCCCGGCTCCGGCCAGCAGTCCCGCGACGATCAACGGTGCCACCCGGCGCGGCCCAATACCGCTGGAAGACAGCAACAGCACGCCACGGAGGGAGTCCGGGTCGCTGGTCGCCGCATCCAGCGCGACCCACCCGCCGAGCGACTCCCCCACGACGATCGGGTTCGCCACGGCCAGCGCATTCAGCACCTCCATCAGCCATGCCGCATGCACACCCGGCTCCAGCGGGAGCCGCTCCCCCGGGCCCGACGCGGCCTCACCCGGCAGATCGAGCGCGATCACCCGGTGGTCACGGCCGAGGTCGGCGAGCTCTGCCGCCCAGCCGATGGAGGTGGCTCCCGAACCGTGCAGGAGGACGACGGGCGGCGCCCCGACCGGACCCGCCGCGAGACCGTGGACCACACCGGACGACGTCTCCAACCGGAGGTGCTCCGCGGCGGGAGCCAGCCGAGCGACCGTCGCGTCGAAGGCTCGCCGGACCTCCCGCTCACCGCCGGCCGACCGGAACGCGCTCGCGAGCTCAGTCATGGGTCAGCTCCAGAACACGACGGACAGCGGCCGCCGTGTCGAGAACGCCTCCCACGGCACCGGTGAGGACGACCTTCAACACGCTCGACCCCGCGATGGTCGAGAGGTGCACGTCGACGCCCGCGCCGAAACCGCGCGACGCCACCAGGGTCGTCACGCGCTCAGCGGACGCGACATCCCGGGTGTCGATGTCGAGGATCACGGTGGCCAGGGACGCCCCGACCCCCTGGTCCACGGCCGGTCGCCCACCCGGGAGCGCCGCGACGGCCGTGCCGGCGTCGGCGCGAGGCACCGCTCCCCCGGCGAACAGCTGCAGGTCCTCGACCCGGATCCGGTACTGCTTACCGATCCGCGCCGCCCGGAGACGACCGGAACGGATGTAGTCGCGGACCGTCCGCGGCTGCACTCGCAGCTCCTCGGCGGCCTCATTCACACTCACGAACTCCGTCATAGTGACCAATATATACGTCTACAAACAACTGTAAACGCACACATCGATGGTGGCTCCGCTTGGCTCGGCTCCGCCGCACCGCGCCGACGTGCGCCGTACCCTCCGGGCGTACGCTGGGCCCGATCCCGCGTCGACGACCCCCGGAGGTGACCGTGCCGCTACCTGCGCCGGGCGAAGCCGTCCCTTCCGGCCTGCGCTCCACCGAGTTCGCCGTGCGTCCGATCACCGTGGACGATGCTGCTGCGGACTACGACGCCGTGATGGCGACGCGCGACCTGCTCCGAGAATGGGAGCAGACAGGGTGGCCCGCGGACGACTTCACCGTCGAGGCGAATCGAGCCGATCTGGAGGGGCTCGCCCGGCGGCACGAGGAGGGTCGGGCCTTCACGTTCACGATTCGCGATCCGGACGACGTCGCGTGCCTGGGCTGCGTGTACGTGTTCCCCACGGAGGCGGCCTTCCTCGCGGCGGCGCACGTGACGCCCCTGAACGACGAGACGTGGGAGGACGTGGACGCGGTCGTCTACTTCTGGGTACGCGCGGCGCCATCGAACGCACGCCCACTCGACGCGCAGCTGCTCAGCGCGCTCCGCTCGTGGTTCCGCGAGGACTGGTCGCTGCACTCGACCGTGTACGTCACCAGCAAGCTCGTCACGCACCAGCTCGCCGTCCTCGACGCCTCCGGTCTCACGCCGCTGTTCGAGCTGCGGGAGGACGGCAAGCCGGCCCGCTACCTCGCGTACGGCTGACGCATCTGAACCAGTGGTCGCGACACGCCGCCACGATGGAGCGCCTGGCGGCGTGTCGTGACCACCAGGCGAGCAGGAGGACACGCGCGGGCCGCCCCTGCCGCCGCGCCGCACGGCTGGGGCGCTACTGTTCTGCACGGGACGCATCTTGCGCGGCCCACACACCGAAAGGGTTACCCGATGTCTGCCACCGATCCCGTCGACACCGTCCTGCACGACTTCGCGCTCGACGCCAAGAACCTCACCCGCTCCGCGATCAACGGCATCCGCGCGACGATCGGCATCACCGGCGCCGTGGCCGTCGTGCTGGGCATCGTCCTGCTGTTCTGGCCGGTGAAGACCATCGCCGTGCTGGCCGTCTTCCTCGGGATCTACTTCGTGGTCGCCGGCGTCATGCGCCTGGCCATCGGCATCTTCAGCAAGGGCATCGGCGGTGGCCTGCGCACGCTCAACATCCTGCTCGGGGTGCTGCTGGTGATCGCCGGCGTCGTCGCGCTGAAGAACGTCGCGACGGCTGCGGCCGTGCTCGTGATCTTCGCCGTCGCCTTCATCGGTGTCGGCTGGATCATCGACGGCGTCATGGCGCTGGCCGAGTCGGGTCGCACCCCGAACTCGGGCTGGGCAATCGCGTTCGGCATCCTGAGCATCCTCGCGGGCATCGTCGTCCTGGTGCTCCCGGCCTCCTCCGCCGAGTTCCTCATCCTGTTCGCGGCGATCTCGCTCATCGTCCTCGGGGCGATCGGCATCGTGCGCGCCTTCACCTTCGGGCGGGATGTGCTGACGACGTCGGCCGAATAGCCGCCGCTTCCCGCACACGCGACGACGGCCCCGCCTCGGGAAGAGGCGGGGCCGTCGTCATCGGTGGAGGCTGCTCCCGTCAGGCGCTGTTGCGCGCGGACGGCAGGTGCGTGGCCCACCAGTCCAGGATGATGTCGAACCGCTCCCGACGGTGACGCGGGCGTCCGCTGCGGCTCAGCTCGTGATCCTCGCCCGGGAAGACGACCAGCTCGGTCTCGGCGCCGTTGCGCTTGAGGGCGGCGTAGTAGCGTTCCGCCTGCGGCAGCGGGCAGCGCAGATCCAGCTCCGAGTGCATGATCAGCGCCGGAGTCCGCACGTCGCCGACCACGGCCTGCGGGCTCTGCGAGCGGATCAGCGCGGGGTCTGTGCCCGTGTACTCGTCGCCGAAGAAGCTGCCGATGTCGCTGGTGCCGACGAACGCCTCCGGGTCGAGGAAGCCGCGCTCGACGATCGCAGCGGCGAACCGGTGCTCGTGCGCGATCGTCCACGCGGTGAGGTAGCCGCCGTACGATCCGCCCAGGATCCCGACACGGTCGCCGTCGAGACCAGGGGTCGCAGCGATCGCCCCGTCGAGGAAGTCGAGGACGTCGGTCAGGTCCACGGTGCCCATCCGCTGGCGGATGACGCGCCCGTGCTCCTGGCCGTAGCCCGCCGAGCCGCGCGGGTTGCACATGACGACCGCGTACCCGGCCGCCGCGTAGACCTGCGCCTCGTCGAACAGCGCACCGGTGTAGGCGGCGAACGGACCGCCGTGAATGTTCAGGAGGACCGGGTGCGGGCCCTCCCCTTCGGGCACGACGACCCAGCCGTGCACCGGGTAGCCGTCCCGCGCGGTGACGGTCAGCTCGCGCGGCGCGACGATCCCCGTGGCGCGCAGCGCAGCGGAGAAGTCGGTCAGGCGCCGCACGCCGTCCTCTCCGAGCAGGGCGACGTCACCGGCGGTGCCGGCGTCCGCCACGCTCAGCACCACCACGTCGCCGGCGACGCCGACGCCGTTCACCACGGTGGTGTCGTCGGTGAGCCGCCGGGTCGTCCCGTCGACGGCCACCTCGGTGAGCACGAGGGCGCCGCGGCTGCGGTCGCGCACCAGCACCGAGTCGTCGCGGTAGGCGACGATGTCCGACTCGGTGAAGTCCTGGGTCTCCGCGTCGGTGAGGCGGCGCGGAGCCGCACCGGCTCGGTCGATCGCGTACAGCGACGCGTTGCGCCCGACGAAGTCGCGGCCGCTCTCCCCGACCTCCTGAGCGGTGAAGAACAGCACGCCGTCGAGTCCGTACGCGAGCTCGGCGACCGAGAAGTCGCCGTGCGCACCGGTGGCGTCGACCGGTTCCCCGGCGGCGCCCTCCGCCCCCACGGGCAGCAGGAACACGTTCTCGCGCAGATCGCCGTCGCGTCCGGCGTGACGGGCCGAGACGAACGCGAGCGTGCTGCCGTCGGGCGAGAACGCCGGAGACCCGTCGTCCCAGGGACCGTCGGTCAGCTGCAGCGGCTCGGCGACCGCGGGCGCCGGCGCGGTCGACCCGTCGTAGTCGGCGACCGGGACGATCGCGGGCTCGGCCCAGACCTCCGGCACCGGAACGAGGAACAGGTGCGCCCTGCGGTCCGTGATGTAGCCGAGACCGTTCGCGCGATAGTTCAGGATGTCGAAGCGACGCGGGCGCTCGGCACCGGCGTCGATCCCCTCGACCGTCCCGTACCGACCCTGCTCCGGCTCGCGGCTGACGAACGCGAGCGAGCGGCCGTCCGGCGCCCAGACGAAGGCGGACACGCCGAGCTTCCGGTCGGTCACCTGCACGGGTTCGCCGCCGGCGGCGTCCACCACGAAGATCTGCGGCGCCGTCTTCGGCGCCGAACGGACGAAGGCGAGCAAGCGGCCGTCCGGGGAGAACGTCGGCGCGGAGTCCCGGAACCCGCGGGTCAGCCGCCGGGGGGCGGCGTGGCCGGTGAGCGGGATGGTCCAGAGCTGTCCCACGGCCGCGTCGGCGGCGAACGAGGGATGCGTCACCGACACCACGGCGCGCCCGCCTCCGGGGTGCACAGTCGGGGTCGAGACGCCGGTCAGCAATTCGAGGTCGGTGGACTTCACGGCAGGCCCCTTACTCGTCGACCGGCAGGAAGCTGGACGTGTCGCCGACGAGTCGCGTGTGGCCCTCCGGGATCGGATCGACCGCGGCCGCGGCCACCTCGGCAGCGAACTCGCTCACGTTGTAGAGCTTGCCTGCCGCCTCCTTGCGAGCGTCGATCGCGCCCGGGTTGAGCCGGTTGAGCAGCGTCGCCGTGATCGTGCCTTCGATCATGTCGCCGGAGACGACGACGAACTCGACGCCCTTCTCCTCCAGCGTCGGCAGCAGGGCGCGCAGCGCGTCCTCCCCCGCCCGCTTGCTCAGGGCGACGGCCTCGTACTCGGGCATGGTCGGTGTCGTCCGGATGAAGTGCGCCTGGTGGCTGGTCACGAAGACGACCCGCGAACCCGAGCCGAGCAGCGGCAGGGCGGCGTTCAGCACGTTGACCTGCGCGTCGCGGTTCAGCTGCATGGCGTAGTCCTCGGCCATGCCGGACTCCATGCCTCCCGAGGCGTTGAGCACCAGCAGGTCGAGGCCGCCCCACTCGGCGGCGACCGTGTCGAACATCGTGCCGACCGACGCCGGGTCCGTCAGGTCCGCCCCGACGGTGAGCACCGTGGCGCCGCCCGCGCGCAGGGAGTCCGCGAGCTTCACCGCGCGCGCCTCCTTGTTGCGGTAGTTGATGACGACGTTCGCACCGGCCTCGGCGAGGTACTGCGCGGTGTCGGCGCCGATCCCGCGGGACGAACCGGTGACGAGGGCGCGCGTACCGGCGAGCGAGCCGGGGGCGAGGGGATTGGACACGGAAGACTCCTAGAGTGTGCGGAAAACTGCATCCTGAGACTACCAAGTGGGTTCCCGTCCGCGCGGTCCGCACCTGATAACGTCTAGTCAGGACGCGCAAGGAAGGGGGGCCCGATCATGGACATCACATCCTTCGCCTGGATCGCCTGGTTGGTGCTGATCCTGGTCTTCATCATCATCGAGATGCTCACGCTCGACTTCGTCTTCCTGATGATCGCGGTCGGCAGTGTGGGCGGCCTGGTGTCCGGTCTCGTGGGCACCCCCTGGTGGGGCCAGCTGATCATCGCAGCGGTGCTCTCGATCCTCCTGCTCTTCTTCATCCGACCCCCGCTGCTGCGCATGCTCAAGCGCGGCGGGGATCCGGCCAAGAGCAACGTCGCCGCGCTGATCGGCATGGGCGGCCTGGTGGTCTCGACCGTGTCCCGCACCGGCGGACTGGTGAAGCTCGCGATCGGCGAGACCTGGACCGCGCGGCTCGCCACCGCAGCGGACGGAGCCGTCGTCGCGGCCCCGCCGGCGGACCTCGTGCCGGGCGAGCACGTCGTGGTCGTGTCCATCGAGGGTGCGACAGCCGTCGTCACCCCTGCCCCGGTGCCCTCGGGCGCCGACGGCATCACCGAGAGGAGTGCGTCGTGAACGATTCCAGCCAAGTGGTCACGACCGTGGTGGTGATCGCGATCATCGCGATCATCGTGATCTTCGTGCTGGTCACCCTGTTCCGGGCGATCCGCATCATCCCGCAGGCGCGCGCCGGCGTCGTGGAACGGCTCGGCCGGTACCACAAGACGCTCAATCCCGGACTGAACGTGGTGGTGCCCTTCGTCGACAAGGTGCGGCCCCTCATCGACATGCGCGAGCAGGTCGTCTCGTTCCCGCCGCAGCCGGTGATCACCGAGGACAACCTCGTCGTCTCCATCGACACCGTCGTCTACTTCCAGGTCAACGACGCCCGCGCGGCGACGTACGAGATCGCGAACTATCTCGGTGCCGTCGAGCAGCTCACCACCACCACGCTCCGCAACGTGGTCGGCGGGCTCAACCTCGAGCAGGCGCTGACCAGCCGCGACAACATCAACGGCCAGCTGCGCATCGTGCTCGACGAGGCCACCGGCAAATGGGGCATCCGCGTATCGCGCGTCGAGCTGAAGGCGATCGACCCGCCCCTCTCCATCCAGGACTCCATGGAGAAGCAGATGCGCGCCGAGCGGGACCGTCGTGCCGTCATCCTCACTGCGGAGGGCAACAAGCAATCCGAGATCCTGAACGCCGAGGGACGCCGACAGGCGGCCATCCTCAGTGCCGAGGGCGACGCGAAGGCCGCGGTGCTCCGAGCGGAGGGTGAGGCGAAGGCCATCACCACGGTCTTCGGAGCCATCCACGAGGGGAACCCCGACAACCTGCTGCTCGCCTACCAGTACCTGCAGACCCTGCCGAAGATCGCCGAGGGTCCGGCCAACAAGCTGTGGATCATCCCGAGCGAGCTGACCGAGGCGCTCAAGGGCATCGGCCAGGCGTTCGGAGAGAAGGGCGCAGCGGCCGCCGCCGCTGCCGCAGAGAGCGGCCCGCCCGCTCCCCCGGCGTGAGCTTCCTGAGCGGACGGGGCCCGCGCGTCATCGCGCACCGCGGGCTCGCCCTCGACGCGCCCGAGAACACCCTGCTCGCCTTCCTCAACGCACTGACGGCCGGGGCGACGCACCTGGAGACGGACGTGCACGCCTCCGCCGACGGCGTGGCCGTGATCAGCCACGATCCCGAGCTCGCCCGGGTCGCGGGCATCCCCGGGCTCGTCGCCGACCTGCGCATGGCCGAGCTGCGCCGGGTGGACCTCGGACATGGTCAGACGTTCTCCTCGCTGGCGGAGGCGCTGGACGCCTTCCCCGAGGCACGCGTCAACATCGACATCAAGGACGCCCGCGCTGCGGCCTCCACCGTCGAGGCGATCCGCGACGCCCGCGCGACCGAGCGCGTGCTCGTGACGAGCTTCTCCCGCAGGCGCAGGGAGGCGGTCGCACGGGCGCTCCCGGGCGTCGCGGTGTCGCCGTCGGTGCCGGAGATGGTGCCGGCGCTGCTGGGTGCGAAGGCCGGGTTGCGGCCGCTGGTCCGTCGAGCGCTCCGTGGTTTCGCGGCCGTCCAGGTCCCCGAGCGGCAGGGTCCCGTCCGCGTCGTCACCGCACGTACGGTCCGGGCGATCCAGGCCGCGGGCTGCGAGGTGCATGTCTGGACGGTCAACGACCCCGCCGACATGCGCCGTCTGCTCGACCTCGGCGTCGACGGCATCGTGACGGACCGCTGCGACCTGCTGACGAGTCTGATCGCCTCCCGCTGACGCACCCGCCAGCCTCGGTGGCGGCTGTGAGTCTTCTGGGACACTGTGAGCGTCCTGGGAGAACGGGCGTCCCGGAAAGACAATCCCCAGCTTGACGGTTTATAACAGTGAGGATTCGCGCGAAGAGGAGACCACACGATGGCAGATCGCAGTTTGCGCGGAATGAGACTCGGCGCCCAGAGCTTACAGAGCGAAGAAGGCGTGGTTTACTCTCCGCGTACCCGTTACACCTACCTGTGCCCCGAATGCGGCAAGGAGACCGAGACCGTGTTCTCGGCCGAAGCCGATGCACCCGACACCTGGGAGTGCCGCCACTGCGGACACGAGGCCCGGTTGCTCGTCGGCGACACCCCTGTCGAGGTCGACCACTCCGACGTCAAGGCGCCGCGGAGCCACTGGGACATGCTCCTGGAGCGCCGCACCCGCGCCGAGCTGGAGGAACTGCTGGAGGAGCGTCTGCAGTATCTGCGGGCGCGCCGCGGCACCGGGGAGCGCAAGCACAGCGCCTGACCCCGCACGACGACCAGAGGCCGCTCTCACCGCATCGGTGGGAGCGGCCTTCTCACGTCCGGGGCCGGGTTGCGGCGGCCGCCGACGGCGACCAGGAGGCCGAACAGTCCGAGGCCGGCCACGAGGAACTCGATGCCCCGGCTCAGCAGCGTCGACGGGGTGGTCGTGGTCCCGAGCGGCACGTCGGCGATCATGCTGCCCGGCGCGAACGGAGGGATCTCCGCGATCGTGCGACCGTCCGGGCCGATGATCTGGCTGCTGCCGACCGTCGAGATGTTCACCAGCGCCCGGCCGGACTCGATCGCCCGCAGCCGTGCGATGGCCAGCTGCTGCTGATTCTCGTCCGTCTCGCCGAAATCGGCGTTGTTGGTCTGCGCCAGGATGACCTGCGCGCCGCCCCGCATCATGTCGGTCAGCAGCTGGTCGTCGACGATGTCGAAGCAGATCGAGATGCCGGCGCGCACGCCGTCGATGTCGAAGACGTTGTCGCGCGTCCCGGGCGTGTAGTCCCGGCCGATCAGATCGATCAGATCGGGTGCGAACGGGCGCCAGAACGCGCGGTCGGGCACGTACTCGCCGAACGGGATCGGGCGCTTCTTGTCGTAGTAGTCGACGGCGCCCTTGCCCGCCTCCCACTGCAGCGAGGTGTTGAAGTACTTGCCGTCGCGGTAGGTGATCGTGCCGACCACGAACGTCGCGTCCATCTTGCGGCTGAGGGCGTCGAGGATCGCCGCGGACGACGGGTCGCGCGTCGGGTCGGGCATCGCCGCACCCTCCGGCCAGACCACGATGTCGGCCTTCTGATCGGCGATCTTGAGTGTCGCGGCCACCTGGGCGTCCAGCACGGCGCCGACGGGGGCATCGTCGAAGTATCCCGCCGGTCCGTTCCCCTGCACCGCGGCGATACGGGTGGTGCCGTGGGTCGGCGTCGGCCAGGCGGGGATCGCGAGCACCAGCGCGACCGCCCCGAGGGCGAGTACGGCGCGCCCGAGCGGGCGCAGATCGATCGCGAAGCCCAGCTCCACGATCAGGCCGACGAGCCAGACCATCACGAAGCTCAGGCCGGAGATCCCGAGCCAGGCCGCCAGCGGCGCGAACGGGCTCTCCGATTGGGACTCGGCCGCCCGGCCCCAGGAGAAGCCGCCGTACGGCCAGGAGCCGGTCACGTACTCCCGCAGCACCCACAGCCCCGACACGATCACCGTCAGCAGCCCCAGCCGCCCCCAGACGCCCGGCCAGGCCTTCGGCACCCAGCGGTAGGCCAGCGTGATCAGGATGCCGCCCACGCCCCAGAACAGCGCCTCCAGGGTCGACAGGGCCACCCAGGGGACGGGACCGAGGTAGAGCGCGGTCCACGCCACGTGGACGAGGTAGAACGACTCCCCCGCCAGCCAGCCGACGAGGAACGCGGAGCCCGCCCGGCGACCGCGTTGTGCGAGCAGCACCATGGCGATGCCGACGAAGGTGAGCGGCCACCAGTCCTTGTCCGGGAAGCCCGCGTCCAGCACCGGCCCGGCGGCGATCGCCATCAGCACCGCGAGCCAGAGCGGAAGGGGGGCGCGCGGCGTTCGGGTCACGAAGGGAGAGCCTAAAGCATCCGGCTCGGGGCGCCGCTCAGGCAACCGCGGAGTACGCCACGATTCCTCGGCGGATCGCATCCAGCGCCTGACGGGCCGTGCGGCCCACGTTCCCCGGCGCGACGAGGGAGAGCTGGTCGAGCAGGTCGATCGTCTGCTTGGTCCAGCGCACGAAGTCGCCCGCCGCCATGTCCGCCTCGCGCAGCACCGCGTCGAGCGCGCCGCCGCGCGCCCACTGGTACATCGCCAGGGACAGCGTCGTCGACGGCGGTTCGCTGCCCGGGAGCCGGTTCTCCCGCTCGAGATCGTCCAGTCGGCTCCACAGGTCGATCGTCCGCTCGAGCGCCGGCCGGAAGGCGCCCCGCGGGAGCGACCGCTCGTGCGCGAGCCCCTCGTCGCGCCGCGGCTCGAAGACGAGTGCGCAGGCCATCGCAGCGAGACTGGGGGCGTCGAGCTCCTTCCACGCGCCGCGGCGCAGGCACTCGGCGACGAGCAGGTCACGTTCGCCGTAGATCCGTTTGAGCGTGCGCCCGTGCACGGTGAGCGCCGTCGTGCCCTCGTCCTCCACCAGATAGCCGAGCTCCAGCAGCACGTCCGAGACGCGGTCGAACACCTTCGCGACCGCGCCGGTGCGCGACTGGATCTGCGCGCTCAGCCGATCCGTCTCGCGCTTGAGGGTCCACCAGCGTTCCGCCCAGCGTGCGTGCTTCTCCCGGTCGGGACAGCGGTGGCAGGGGTGGTCCTTCATCCGCTTGCGCAGCGCCGCCAGCTGTCGCTGCCGCTTGTCGCGGTCGGCGCGGGAGACGTTGTCCAGCTTGGCGCCCTTGCGCTCCAGGTCGGTGAGCTCGCGCCGGATCCGCGAGTACTCGCGGAAGTCGCCCAGGTGGCAGGTCATCGCCTCCTCGTACCCGGCGAGCGACTCCTCCTGCTGCCGCACCTTGCGCGCCAGGTCGACGACGGCGCGGTCCGCCTGGAACTGCGCGAAGGACGACTCCAGGATCTCCCGGGTGCGTGGCCGCCCGAACTGGTCGACCAGGTTCACCGCCATGTTGTACGTGGGCCGGAAGCTCGAGTTCAGCGGGTAGCTGCGGCGGGAGGCGAGGGAGGCGACCGACTGCGGGTCGAGGCCGTCCTCCCACTGGATGACCGAGTGCCCCTCGACGTCGATCCCCCGGCGGCCGGCGCGGCCGGTCAGCTGCGTGTACTCCCCCGGCGTGATGGGCACCCGCGCCTCGCCGTTGAACTTCTCCAGCTTCTCCAGCACGACGGTGCGCGCGGGCATGTTGATGCCGAGCGCGAGCGTCTCGGTGGCGAAGACGACCTTGACCAGCTTGCGGCGGAACAGCTCCTCGACGACCTCCTTGAAGGCCGGGAGCATGCCCGCGTGGTGAGCGGCCACCCCGCGCTCCAGACCCTCCAGCCACTCCCAGTAGCCGAGCACCGCCAGGTCCTCGTCGAGCAACGTGCGGCAGCGCTCCTCCACGATCGCGCGGATCTCGTCGCGCTCGTGCCGCTCGGTCAGGCGCACCCCCGAGCGGAGGGTCTGCCGCACCGCGGCATCGCAGCCGTTGCGGCTGAAGATGAAGAAGATCGCCGGAAGGAGGTTGCGCTCGCGCAGCAGCTCGACGAACGCCGCCCGCTCCATCCGGAACGAGTCCGGCCGGCCGCCCTTCGAGTGGTAGCGGCCGACGTCCCGCGTCTGCCTGCTGCTGAGCACCCGGCCGCCGTAGCGCGCCATCTGCACCAGCTCCGGGTTGACGCGGTTGGTCGCCGCGAGGCCCGACGAGTCGAACAGGTCGATCAGCTTCGAGCGCATCAGGATGTGCTGCTCCAGCGGAACCGGACGCTCCTCCGAGACGATCACATCGGTGTCTCCGCGCACGGCCTGCAACCAGTCGCCGAACTCCTCGGCGTTCGAGACGGTGGCGCTGAGCGAGACCATCCGCACCTCGGACGGCAGGTGGATGATGACCTCCTCCCAAACGGCCCCGCGGAACCGGTCGGCGAGGTAGTGCACCTCGTCCATCACCACGAACGCCAGATCCGAGAGGAGGTCGGAGTCCGCGTAGAGCATGTTGCGCAGCACCTCGGTCGTCATGACCACGATGCGCGCGTGCGAGTTGATGTTCGTGTCGCCCGTGAGCAGCCCGACGGACTCGGGCCCGTAGGCGTCGACGAACTCCTGGAACTTCTGGTTGCTCAACGCCTTCATCGGCGTCGTGTAGAACACCTTCGCGTTGGCCTCGCGCATCGCCAGGAAGACCGCGAACTCGGCGACGATCGTCTTCCCCGCGCCCGTGGGCGCGGCGACGAGCACACTGCGACCCTCCTCCAGGCTCGCGCACGCCTCCCGCTGGAACGGGTCGAGGTCGAAGCGCAGCCCGGCGCGGAAGGTCTCGAGCACGGGCTGGCTGGCGCGCTGGCGCGAGGCGGCGAAACGCTCGGCCGGGGAGAGCTGCTGGTCGGTCACCCGACCAGACTATGCCGCCAGCTCGGCCTCCAGCCGATCCGCGCTCTTCGCCACGCGGCGGTCGTGCAGCCACGCCACGCCGTACGCGGCGAAGTACAGGCCGACCATCGGGATCGCGAGCAGGAACATCGACAGCACGTCCGCCGCCGGCGTGGCGATCGCGGTGAAGAGGACGATCAGGATGAGCGCCCACCGCCACGAGGCGATGATCGACTTGGCGCTCAGGATGCCGATGAAGTTGAACAGCACCAGAAACACCGGCAGCACGAAGGCGATGCCGACCGCGAGCACGAGCTTCATGATGAAGTCGAAGTACGTCTTCGCCCCGATGATCGCGGCATCCTGCTCCGGCGCGAAGCTGGTGAGGAGGCTGACGATGTGCGGGACGAGCAACCAGCCCACGACACCGCCCGCGATGAACAGCGGGACCGCGGTGAAGAAGAAGCCGAACGCGTACTTGAGCTCTTTCCGGGTCATCGCCGGAACGAAGAACGCCCAGATCTGGTAGAGCCAGACCGGGCTCGAGATGATGGCGCCGATCGTGACGGCGACCTGCATCTTCAGGTCGAAGGCACCGG
This sequence comes from Leifsonia aquatica H1aii, assembly GCF_000633535.1. Classification (GTDB taxonomy): domain Bacteria; phylum Actinomycetota; class Actinomycetes; order Actinomycetales; family Microbacteriaceae; genus Leifsonia; species Leifsonia aquatica_A. Next base: position 14,777 of record NZ_AYMR01000016.1, read on the forward strand.
TGATGCTGTCGTAGTTGAGGGTCGCGTCGCGGCCCTGCTGCTCGGCGATCTGGGTGATCGGCCCGCGCAGGGCGTCCATGACGAAATCGGCGAGGAACCAGCCGATGACGGCGCCGACCAGAAGGGCGATCGCCGACCGGAAGAGGCGTTTGCGAAGCTCGACGAAGTGCTCTGCGAGCGACATCCGCCCTTCGCGGTTCTTGCCTCGCTTGGTGGAGGCCACCGCGTTACGGCTTCGGCTTGGTTTCAGCCGACGAGTCGGACGCAGCCGTCTCGGACGAAGCGTCGGCGTCCTTGCCGTCCTTCTTCATCTCGTTGACCTCGCCCTTGAAGATGCGCATCGACTGACCGATGCTCTTGGCGAGGGCGGGAAGCTTCGGCGCGCCGAAGAGGAGCAGGATCACTGCGAGGATGATGAGCAGATGCCATCCGGTGAGTCCACCGAGCATTATGAAGTCCTTCGAGTCACGAATTCAAAGCGCGAGGGGTCCGCTTTGATGAGAAGCTTACCGCGCCGCACCCGGGCGTCCCTGCGAGCTTGCTTTGCGAACTCCCGGTCGGCCCGCGCCTGGGCGCGTTCGGCGCGGAGTTCCGCGGCGTCGGCGAAGACGGCGGGATGGAAGGCCTCCTCCCGCAGGTCGTCAACGCGGGACTGCAGCACGTCCGCCTTCTCGAGCAGGGCGGACGCCTCATCCACCGCCCCCATGAGCTTGCGGAACAGGCTCCAGGCGAACGCGGCGAGCATGCCGAGCAGACCGAGCACCAGCACGGTCCAGATGACCAACCACGACCACCACGGCATCTCGGAATCCTACCGGTACCGTGCCGCGCCGGCCGCGGCCCACTCCGCCACCACGCGACGCGCCTCGGGAGGGTCGAGCACGGTGAGGACGCCGGAGAGTCCGCCGACCAGACGCTTGAGCCCGTGGAAGTGGGCCACACGCACGCTGGTGCGCACGACCCCGTCGTGCTCGCGGCGCTCCGCCCCCTCGGGGATGTAATCCTCGATCAGCGGGATCGCCGACGCCGACACCTCGATCGTGACCAGCTGATCGTCGGGAGTGCCCTCGAAGAGGGTCTCGGGGAGGGTCACATCGCCGGGGCTGTACGCGATCGGCACGTCGGTGGCGGTGAGCCCCTCGATGCGGTCGAGCCGGAAGGTGCGCAGGGCGGTCCGGGCGTGGTCCCACCCGCGCAGGTACCAGTCCTGGTCGATCGACTCCACCCGCAGCGGGTCGACGCGGCGCCGCTCGCGTTCGCCGCGCGAGTTGCGGTAGTCGAAGTCGAGCCGGGTCCCGGCCATGACCGCATCGCGGATCACCGCCAGGGCCTCGTCGGTTTCCGAGCGTGCGACCGCGACCTCGCTCGGCGCCGCGGACGCGCCCCGCGCGAGCTTCGCCATCAGCGAGCCGATGACGTCGCGGTCGGCGTTCTCGGGCAGCGCGGTCAGGTACTGCAGCCCGGCGATGAGCGCGGCCGCCTCCCGTGCCGAGAAGCGCGGGGAGTCGTCGATGGCGACCTGGTGGGTGAGCACGATCCGGTCGTTGTCCTCGAAGTCGTCCCACGCGATGTCGAAGAGATCGCCCGGCTGGTACGCGTTCGTCTCCCCCGGGACGCCCGACACCGCGATCAGCCGCACCGCATCGCGGAGCTGCTCCGGTTCGACGCCGAAGTGGGCGGCGGCCTCGGCCACGCTCACCCGGTCGCGATCCATCAGGTACGGCACGAGGGCGAGCAGGAACGCGAGCTTGTCCTGCGCCTGCATCGGCCGGCGGCGCTCAGCCATCGTGCTCCTCCCCCGCTCCGTGCGCCCGCGCAGTGGCGAGCAGCCGGTCCAGCACCTGGGCGCGCAGCTCGGGCGGCGAGACGACCAGCACCTCCGGGCCGAAGCCCGCCAGCTGATCGGCCAGGACGTTGATGTCGGAGAAGTTCACGGTGAGGGTGAACGCCTCGCCGTCACCGGTCGTGGGCACGGCGTCGCCGTAGCGCTTGCGCAATCGCGTGGCCGCGTCGGTTCCCGCGTCGACCCGGATCTCGGCGACGTTCGCCTCCCAGATCACGTCGAGGTCGGCGAGGGCACGCTCCGCGAAGCCGTCGCCCTCCGGCTCGAACGTGCGGTTCGTGACCTTCACCGGGCCGACCATGCGCGACAGCAGGAAGGTGCGCGACCCCTGGGCTTCCTGGTCGATGCCCTGCAGGTGCCAGCGCCCCTGGTGCTGCACCAGCGCGAGCGGTGCCACCGTGCGCAGCCGCGACGCGGTCTCACCGGGCTTGAGGTAGGGGAACTGGACGATCGCGTGCCGCTCCAGCGCCTGACTGAGCGGCTCGAACGCCGCCTCCCTCACCCGCAGCCGCGGGGCGTAGCCGACGATCGGCTCGTCGGCCTCGACGCCGAGGGAGCGCAGCTTCATCAGGGCGCGCCGCGACTCGCCCGACAGCGATCCTTCGCGCCAGACCGTCGCGGCCAGGCCGAGCAGGGTGATCTCCTCCGGGGAGAACGCCACGTCCTGCGGCAGGTCGTACGCACCCTTCGGGATGCGGTAGCGCAGCAGCTGGTTGTTGCCGGACGCCTCCGGGGACTCGACGGTCTCCAGCGGGACACCGAGCTCGCGGATGTCGTCCTTGTCGCGCTCGAACTGGCGCTCCAGGCTGCTGTTGTCGCCGTGCGCGGCGAAGCGCTGGCGGTAGCCCTGCACGGTCGACAGGATCTCGTTCTTCGTCAGCCCCGTCTCCGTGGCGAGCAGCGCCAGCACCAGGCTGAACAACCGCTCCTCGACGGGGACGCGCGAGGGCGAAGACGCGGAACGGGACACCCGTCCATCCTAGTCGCGCTAGCGCACTCCGAGGATGTCGACCACCCAGGCGGCCGCCGGGAAATTGCCGTCCTTGGGCGTCTCGATGACGACCTGCGAGCCGACCTTCTGGCCGACCAGCTCCTTCAGCATCGACTGCGGCAGCACCGAGCTGCTCTGGTTCTGCAGGGAGCTCTGTCCGCTGGCGATGTCGACGAGGTCGGGCGAACTCGTCCAGCTGCTCGTGACGACGTTCTTCTCCTCCCAGCCGACGGCCGTGTACTGGAGGATCGCCTGGCTGTCCTTCTTCACCTCGGCGCCGTCGCCGGCCTTCAGCAGCTCGCTGCGCACGGTGGTGGGCGCCCCGCCGGACGACGGGATGGTGATGCCCGGCTGACCGGTCGGCGCGAGCACCACGGTCGGGAAGCCGGAGACGGACGGCCGAACCGCCCCGTCGGCCGCCGAGAGGTAGGCCTTGACGACATCGATGACGTAGATGGGCGACGGGGAGGGCGTACCCGACCCCGTGTCGGCGCCGGAGTCCTTCGGGGAGACCACGATCGCCACTCGCGATCCGACCGGCGCACACAGCAGGCCCTTGCTGACCGCATCCGTGCCGGTCGCGTAGAGCTGCTTCGCCGAGCTGCTGCCCGCGACCTCGCCCGTCGCACCGTTCACGACGGTGTAGGTGACCTCGAGCATCTGATTGCGCTGCACCTTCTCACCACTGCCCTCGGTGAGGATCGTGCGCTGCGAGGTGGTGGTGTCGATCGGCGCGGGCACCTTCACCGTGGGCGTGCCGCCGAGCTTCCCGGTCGCGGTGACCAGGTCGGAGGCCTTGCCCGACGGGAGGGCCCCGTCGCAGCTCGCGTTCGGGTTCGACGAACAGCCGGTCAGCGCGACGGCCAGCAGGCCGGCGGCCACGACGAGTGCGGTAGCTCTGCGCACGGGTCCTCTTTCGATGCGATCGGTGGGGAGGCCGGAGGTGCGTGACCTCACGACCTCCTCATGCTAGTCGACGGTCGGGGCGTCCTCGTCCGCACGGTCGCGGGCCTTCGACAGTTCGGCGCTGGTGGCGGCCTCCCGCACCCGCTTCCGCAGGCTCTTCGGGCTGGACTGACGCTCGCCGAGCGCGCCCGGTGTCCACGCCTCGACGTCCGCGTCGGAGTAGTCGCTCTTCGACGGGCGACGCTTCAGCTCCGGGAGCACCGTGTCGGGTGCCAGGCGGCGCGCCGTGAGCAGGAAGCCGGTGTGCGCGATCATCCGGTGGTCCGGACGGACGGCGAGACCCTCCACGTGCCAGCCGCGGACCATCGTCTCGCTCGACTGCGGGTGGGTGTAGTGCCCGGTTGCGCGGATCGCCTCGGCGACGCGGGAGAGCTGGGTGACGGTCGCGACGTAGCAGATGACCACACCGCCTGGCTTGAGGGCCGTGGTGACCGCGTCCAGGGTCTCCCACGGCGCGAGCATGTCGAGCACCACACGGTCCACGGTGCCGGGCTCGACAGTGGCGGGGAGCGCCTCCTGCAGATCGCCGACGGTGACCGTCCAGTTGTCCGGGTCGGCGCCGAGGAAGGTGGCCGCGTTGTCGCGGGCGACCTCGGCGAACTCCTCGCGCCGCTCGAACGAGTGCAGCCGGCCCGCGGCGCCGATCGCGCGGAGGATCCACAGCGAGAGCGCGCCGGACCCGACGCCGGCCTCGACCACGGTCGCGCCCGGGAAGATGTCGGCCAGGGCGAGGATCTGCGCGGCGTCCTTCGGATAGACGATCGCGGCACCGCGCGGCATCGACATCACGAAGTCGGTGAGCAGCGGACGGAGCGCGAGATGCTCAACCCCGGCGTTGTTCGTCACGACCGAGCCGTCGGGCAGACCGATGACGGCGTCGTGCTCCAGCACGCCGCGGTGACTGTGGAAAAGCTTGCCGGGCACCAGCGTGATGGTGTTCATCCGGTTCTTGGGGCCGGTGAGCTGCACGCGGTCTCCCGCGCGGAACGGGCCGGAGCTGCGGGGGGTCTCGTTCATCGGGTCTCTACGCTTTCGGGGTCTGCGTGCGCGCCGCGACGACCGCGGCGATGTCATCGGCCGTGCGGCCGTCCAGGGTGGTCCAGAGGGTGTGCTCGTCCGACTCCGGCAGCGGGACGATGTGCGGCACGCCGATGGCCGTCGCGCCGGAGGCCACCGCCGACGCCAGGCCGACCAGGGAGTCCTCGATCGCGACCGCGTCGCGCGCGTCGATCCCCAGCAGCTCGGCGGCCCGCAGGTAAGGCGCCGGGTGCGGCTTCGGCTGCTCCACCTCGTCGCCGCTGACGATGAGGTCGAACGCGTCGAACGGGATCTGCGCCACGATCTGCTCCGCCATCCGGCGCACCGACATGGTCACCAGGGCCGTGCGCACGCCGCGCTCGCGCAGCGAGGACAGCAGTTCCCGCGCACCGGGCCGCCACGGGACGCCCTCCGTCTCGAGCTTGTGCTGCACCCGGTCGGTCAGCCAGGAGACGATCGCGTCGGCCTCCATGTCGACGCCGTGGGAGCGCAGGATCTCCGCGGACGTCCAGAGGCCCTGCCCGACGAGCAGAAGGGCGTCGTCGTGGGTCCAGGACCCGCCGAACGAGTAGACCAGCTCCTCCTCCGACGCCATCCAGTAGGGCTCGGTGTCGACGAGGGTGCCGTCCATGTCCCAGAGCACGGCGGCCGGGAGGAGCGAACGGTCGGAGGCGGTGGCGGGGAGCGGTGAGGTCACGGGCCACAAGTCTATCGGTACCCGCTCGGGCCTATTCTGGAGGGACGGCGGTCGAACGGTCGCATGGAGAGGACCAGGTAGAGCTCAGTGACTGACGCAGACAGCATTCTCGACGGGCGCATCCTCGTGGTCGCCTTCGAAGGCTGGAACGACGCCGGCGAAGCGGCCAGCGGGGCGGTGAAGACGCTCAAGGAGCAGCTCGACGTCGTGCCCGTGGCGGAGGTCGACCCCGAGCTCTACTTCGACTTCCAGTTCAACCGCCCCGTCGTCGAGGAGGAGGACGGGCGCCGCCGCCTGGTCTGGCCGTCCGCCATCGTCTACGGGCCGGCGATCCCGGGGCACATCCCGGAAGACCTGGCCGACGACGCCGAACTGAGCGTGACCGGCGACAACGCCGGCAACATCTTCCTGCTGGTCGGCACCGAGCCCTCCCGCAGTTGGCGCAGCTTCACCGCCGAGATCATCGACGTGGCGCTCGCCGCGGACGTGGGAGCGATCGTCTTCCTCGGCGCGATGCTCGCCGACGTGCCGCACACCCGCCCGATCTCCGTGTTCGCGTCGAGCGAGAACGCTTCCGTGCGCGCCCAGCTCGGGGTCGAGCGCTCCACCTACGAGGGGCCGGTCGGCATCCTGAGCGCGCTCGCCGAGGGCGCGGAGGACGTCGGCATCCCGACCATCATGATCTGGGCGTCCGTGCCGCACTACGTGCACAACGCACCCAGCCCCAAGGCCGTGCTCGCGCTCATCGACAAGCTCGAGGAGCTGGTCGACGTGACCATCCCCCGCGGGTCCCTGGTCGAGGAGGCGTCGGCGTGGGAGGCGGGCATCGACGCGCTCGCGGCCGACGACGAGGAGATGGCGGCATACATCCAGCAGCTCGAGCAGGCCCGCGACACGGTCGACTCCCCCGAAGCCAGCGGCGAGGCGATCGCGCAGGAGTTCGAGCGCTACCTGCGCCGGCGCGACGGCAAGGACGGCCGCGACGGCGGGACGGCCGGACGCGCGCCGGACGACCCGCGCCGCGGCTGAGCGCGACCCGCGCCGCGGCTGAGCGCGACCCGCGCCGCGGCTGAGCGCGACCCGCGGTCGACTCAGGCCGCGAGCACGCCCGTGCCGAGCAGGATCATCAGCAGCACGCCCAGGGCGACGCGGTAGATCACGAACGGCAGGAAGCTGCGTCGCGAGATGTAGCCCATGAAGAAGGCGATGACGGCGAGCCCGACGACGAAGGCGACCAGGGTGGCCGCCGCGGTCTCGGCCGGGCCGAACACCTCCACCGTGCAGGTCCCCGCCTTCGCGAGCGCCTCGGTGCAGGGCTCCTTGATCGCCTTGTAGAGCTGGTAGAAGCCGCTGCCGAACACGGCGGGCAGCGCCAGCAGGAACGAGTAGCGGGCGGCGGCGCGGCGCTGATAGCCCATGAAGAGCCCGGCGGTGATGGTGCCGCCCGAGCGCGACACGCCCGGGATGAGCGCGAGTGCCTGCGCGAAGCCGAAGATGATGCCGTGGCCCCAGGTGAGCTCCTTGAGCCGGCGGGTCTTCGACCCCACCCAGTCGGCGATGCCGAGCAGGATGCCGAACACGATGAGGGTCGTCGCGACGATCCAGAGCGAGCGGAAGGTCGTCTCGATCGCGTCCTGGAAGAACAGGCCGAGCACCACGATCGGGATGCTGCCGAGGATGACCAGCCAGCCCATCTTCGCGTCCGGATCGCTGCGCGGGATCCTGCCGAACAGCGCCAGGAACCAGCGCGAGACGATCCGCGTGATGTCCTTCCAGAAGTACAGCAGGACGGCGGCCTCGGTGCCGAGCTGGATGATCGCGGTGAACCGCGCGCCCGGGTCGGCGCCCGTGCCGAGCAGCTCGCCGACGATGCGGATGTGCGCGCTCGACGAGATCGGGAGGAACTCGGTCAGTCCCTGGACGAGCCCGAGGATGAGGGCGTTGATGAACTCCATGCGTCGCTTTCCGGGAGGTTCGGTCGGGCGGGCGGAGGGCGGTCCGCGGGCGACTCAGTACGAGCTGAGCAGATCCCGGAGCACGGCCCTACCGAACACTAGCGCGTCGAGCGGCACGCGCTCGTCGACGCCGTGGAACATGCCGGGGAAGTCGAGGTCCTTCGGCAGCCGCAGCGGCGCGAAGCCGTAGCCGGTGATCCCGAGCTTGCTCAGCGCCTTGTTGTCGGTGCCCCCGGAGAGGAGGTAGGGCAGCACCGGCGCTCCCGGATCGTGCCGTTCGAGGGTGCCCGTGATCGCGTCGATGAGCTCGCCGCCGAACTCCGCCTCGAGGCCGATGTCGCGGTGCATGATCTGGATCTCCACGTCGTCGCCGATCAGGCGCTGCACCTCGGCGAGCACGCGGTCCTCGTCGCCCGGGAGCGTGCGGATGTCGACGAGCGCCTCCGCCGTGTCCGGGATGACGTTGTGCTTGTAGCCAGCCTCGAGCAGCGTCGGGTTGGTCGTGGCGCGCAGGGTCGCGAGGATGAAGCCCGCGGCCGTGCCGGTGCGGATGACGACCTCGTCCGGTCCGACCCGCTCGGGGTCGACGTCGAGCAGCCGGCCGAGCTCGTCGATCAGCCGCGTGGTGGTCGCGGTCAGCTGGATCGGCCAGTCCGTGCGACCCAGGGCGACGACCGCCTCCGCGAGCCGGGTGATGGCGTTCTCGCGGATCAGGCGGGAGCCGTGCGCGGCGCGGCCGCGGGCGATCAGCTTGATCCAGACCAGGGACTTCTCCCCCGTCTGCAGCAGATAGGCGCGTCTGCCGGCCAGGTCGATGGAGTACCCGCCGACCTCGCTGATCGCCTCCGTCGCACCGGCGAACAGCTCGGGGTGGTGGTCGACGAGGTGGTGCGAGCCGCGACGGCCGCCGTCCTCCTCGTCGGCGAAGAACGCGACGACCAGGTCGCGCTCGGGCTGCTCCCCCGCGTTCAGGATGTCGCCGACCGCGGTCAGGATCATCGCGTCCATGTTCTTCATGTCGACCGCACCGCGACCCCAGAGCAGGCCGTCCTTGATCACGCCGCCGAAGGGGTCCACGCTCCAGTTGCGCGGGTCGGCGGGCACGACGTCGAGGTGGCCGTGCACCACGAGGGCGGGCTTGTCGGCGTTGCGGCCGGGCACCCGGGCGACGACGCTGGTGCGACCGGGGTCGGAGTCGAACAGCTGCGGCTTCAGGCCGAGTGCGGCCAGTCGCGCCTCCACGTACTCGGCGGCATCCGTCTCGCCGTTGGACTTCCCCTCCCCATAGTTCGTCGTGTCGAACCGGATCAGATCGCGGGCGATGATCGCGGTCTCGTCGAGCGTGGAGTCGTCGCGAGTGGAGTCGTCGGTCATGACCTCCACGCTACCCGGCGCCGAGGCCGCGACGCCCGCGCGGTGACGGCGAGTGACGCGCCACGCCCGGGATGCTCGGCCGATGTGAATCCGGCCCCGACATCCGTGCTAATGTCTTTCTTCGGCAGCCGGTTCGTCCGGAGGCCGGAAACACCCGTCCGGGTGGCGGAAATGGCAGACGCGCTAGCTTGAGGTGCTAGTGCCCGTATAGGGCGTGGGGGTTCAAGTCCCCCCTCGGACACAGCAGAAGGCCCCGGTCTCACGATCGGGGCCTTCGTCGTTCCCGCCCTGCACATTCGTAACGAATGTGCGAAATCAGGCGCCGATAGTCGACATTCGGCACGAATCTCAGCGGGGGGACGGGGACTATCGTGGCCGCCATGGCCTCGAAGCGGGAATCCTCCAGCGTCTTCACGGTGATCCTCGCCCTCGGCGCGAACGTGCTCGTCGCGGTGGCCAAGACCGTCGCGGCCGTGCTGACCGGATCGGCCTCGATGGTGGCCGAGGCCGCGCACTCGTGGGCCGACTCGGGCAACGAGATCTTCCTGCTGCAGGCGGAGCGCTCGGCCGCCCGCCCCCGCGACGACGCGCACCCGGGAGGCTACGGCCGGGAGTCGTACGTCTGGAGCCTGTTCGCCGCGGTCGGGCTGTTCACCGCAGGGGCCGTCGTGTCGATCATGCACGGCGTGTCCGAACTGGGCGCGAACGAGCCGGAGGCCGACTACCTGATCGCCTACCTCGTCCTCGCCGTGTCGTTCGTGTTCGAGGGGATCTCGTTCCTGCAGTCCTACCGGCAGGCGCACGCACTGGCGTCCGAGCGCGGGACGGGCACGGTCGAGCAGGTGCTCATGACCTCCAATCCGACCTTGCGTGCGGTGTTCGCCGAGGATGCGGCCGCGCTGATCGGGCTCGTGATCGCCTTCGCGGGCATCCTGCTGCACCAGCTCACCGGGCAGGCGGTCTTCGACGCCCTCGGCTCGATCCTGGTCGGGGTGCTCCTCGCGGTCGTCGCCGTGGTGCTGATCGACCGCAACCGCCGCTTCCTGCTCGGCGAGCCCGCCCCCGAGCGCGCGCATCAGGCCGTGCTCGCGGGCCTCCTGCGCCACCCCGAGGTCGAGAAGGTCACCTACCTGCACCTCGAGTTCGTGGGTCCGGAGCGTCTCTTCCTCGTCGCGGCCGTCGACCTCGTGGGAAACGACCGGGAGTCGGACGTCGCATCCGATCTGTCCATCGTCGAGGACGACCTCGAACGCGACCCGCACATCACGGAGGCCGTGCTCACTCTCTCGCGCCCCGGCGCCCCGGCCCTCCAGCCGCGCACCACCGGATAGCGGTCACGATCCGACCGCTATCCGGTGCACACTGGAGGGCATGGCAAGCACGGGATCGCGCACGCTGCAACTGCTCTCGCTGCTGCAGACCCATCGTTACTGGCCCGGCAGCGAGCTCGCCGACCGCCTCGGGGTCTCCGCGCGCACCCTGCGCCGCGACGTGGACCGGCTGCGCGACCTCGGCTACCCCGTCGACGCCACGCGCGGGGTCGCGGGAGGCTACCAACTGGCCGCCGGCGCCTCCCTGCCTCCCCTCGTGGTCGACGACGAGGAGGCGGTCGCGCTCGCGGTCGGCCTGCGCACGGCCGCACAGAGCGGCATCGCGGGAGTCGAGGAGGCGTCGGTGCGGGCGCTCGCCAAGGCGGTGCAGGTGATGCCGCCCCGCCTCAAGCGGCGCGTCGACGCGCTGCGTGTGGCGACGCTCGCGACGGCGATGCGCGGCGGCCCCGTCGCCGATGCGACGACCCTGACCACCGTCGCCCAGGCCTGCCGGGACGAGGAACGGCTCGAGTTCACCTACGTCGCCCGCGGCGGCGAGGAGACACGGCGCACCGTCGAGCCGCACCGGCTCGTATCCGTCGGGCGCCGCTGGTACCTGGTCGCATACGATCTGACCCGGTTCGACTGGCGCAGCTTCCGGCTCGACCGGCTGGCCGAGCCGCGCGCGACCGGCGCGCGATTCCGGCCGCGGGAGCTGCCCGCCGAGGACGCGGCCGAGTACGTGCGCGCCTCCCTCTCCCCCACGGCCGCTCCGCTGGTCGTCGACGCCGTCGTCAGGGCGCCCTACGACCGGGTGGAGGAGGCCATCGGCCGCTGGGCGACCGTCTCCGCCGCCGACGATCGGACCTCCCGCGTCCGAATGACGGTAGAGAGCCCCGAGTGGGCGCTCTTCGGTCTCGCGGCGGCCGGCGCACCGTTCGTGATCGAGAGTCCGGACGCGGTCCGCGAGCTCGCCGCCGTCTGGGCCGACCGCTTCCGCGACGCGGCGACAGGGGTCGCCTAGACTTCTCGCGATGACGAGCACCGAGCGCACCCCCACCCCCGCCGACATCCGGCGGTGGCGGCGCTACCTGGCCGACGAGCGCGCCGAGGCCTCGGTCTACCGCGACCTCGCCCAGCGCCGCACCGGCGAGGAGAGGGAGATCCTCCTCGCCCTCGCCGACGCCGAAGGCCGCCACGAGCAGCACTGGCTCGACCTCCTGGGCGACCAGGTCGGCAGGCCGCTGCGCGGAGACGTGCGTACCCGGATGCTCGGCTGGCTCGCTCGCCGATTCGGTTCGGTGTTCGTGCTGGCCCTCGCGCAGCGCGCGGAGGCCCGGTCGCCGTACGCCACCGACGCCGACGCCACGCCGCAGATGGCGGCGGACGAGCAGGTGCACGAGGAGGTCGTGCGTGCACTCGCCGCACGCGGCAGGCAGCGGCTCTCCGGCACCTTCCGCGCGGCGGTGTTCGGCGCCAACGACGGCCTGGTGAGCAACCTCGCCCTCGTGCTCGGCGTGAGCGCGAGCGGCGTGGCGACGCACGTCGTCCTGCTCACCGGCATCTCCGGGCTGCTCGCCGGAGCGCTCTCGATGGGCGCGGGCGAATACGTGTCGGTGCGCTCGCAGCGCGAGCTGCTGGAGGCGTCCAGCCCGAACCCGCACACGCGGGAGGCGCTCCCCCACCTCGACGTGGACGCGAACGAGCTGACGCTGGTCTACCGGGCCCGTGGCATGACTCCCGCCGACGCCGAGGAGCGCGCCAGAGAGACCCTGCGGACCCTGGAGGCGTACACGTCCGATATCCCGGTCGGCGCGGCGACGGCACCGGTCGAGGACGAGCACGAGGCGATCGGCAACGGCTGGAGTGCCGCCGTCTCGAGCTTCTGCTTCTTCGCATCGGGAGCGCTCATCCCGATCCTCCCCTATCTGTTCGGCCTGGGCGGCACGGCGGCCGTGCTCGTCTCGGCCGGCCTCGTCGGCATCGTGCTGCTCGCGACGGGCGCGATCGTGGGACTGCTCTCGGGCGCATCGCCGCTCAAGCGCGCGCTGCGGCAGCTCGCGATCGGCTACGGCGCCGCCGCGGCGACCTACGTGCTCGGACTGCTCTTCGGGACCGCGCTGGGTTAGCGCGACGGACTAGCGCCGCCGCGGCCCGTCCACGCCGTACACGAGCGCGCCGGCCAGCGGGATCAGCAGGAACCACAGCCAGCTGTACTGGTAGCCCCAGATGCCGCTGGTGACGAAGAAGAGGATGACCGCGATGAACGGCATCACCGAGACCACCAGCAGGCCCCAACGGTTGTTCGGCCGGTAGCGGTCGTCGCCGTACGGGTCGGCGGGCGGAGGGGTCGGGCCGGGACCGAACGAGGCCGCCGGAGCGGTGGCAGCCGACGATGCCGCGGACGGGGCGCTCCCGGGCGACGGGGTCCCGTGGTCGTCGAGGTGGAGCGTGCCGGGGAGGTCGGCGAAGAGCGGGGCGAGGTCGCCGCGCGTGACCGCCGACCGGGCCGACGCGATGCGCGACTGCAGCTCGGCGTCGTCGAGACGACCCGCGGCCGCGTGCGCCTGCAGGGCCGCGACGGCACGCTCGCGCTCGTCGTTGCTGAGGCGCAGCGTCGCGCCGGACGGGTCGTTGAGGTCGCTCATGCGGCCCAGTATGCCAGTATGCGAACCGCGCGTCACCGGGTCCGGGATGCGCGTGTCCGCGGCTCGGTCTACACTCGCATTCGAACATCCGTTCGAATCGAGGAGGTGACTGCGATGACCGATGTCGACGAAGCGGTCGCCGTGTGGACGACCGACGACGGCATCCCGCTGCGGCTGATCTGGCGGTCCACGCGCTACCGCGTGAGCGACATGCCGACCGTCTGGGCGGAGGTGCCCGAGTGGTGGCGCCCGTTCGGGATGCACCGCTACGACGTGGGCGCCCTGCCGCGGACGATCGGCGGCTGGCGCTTCCAGGCGACCAGCGACAGCGGGGACGCGCACGTGTTCGACGTGCGGCACGACGCCGCCGATCGCACCTGGCGGCTGGTGCGGATCTTCGACTGAGCGGCAGCCGTCGCCCGAGGGGCGGATCGGTCGGCGTGCCTCCCGGACGACGGGCGTGCCTCCCGCGCCCGTCTCGCCGGATCGCATAGCCTCCTGGGGTGATGGACGACCGCTACGGATCCGATGTGCTGGCCCCCGGATGGCGAACGGCCGGCAAGAAGGCCGTGCCCGATGTCGAGGCCGTGCGCGACCTGGTCGTCGAGGAGTCGACGACCGGTTTCTGCGGCGCGATCACCCGCTTGGAGGCGCAGACCGTCGAGCTGGAGGACTACTTCGGGAAGAAGCGCGTCTTCCCCCTCGGCTCGGCCTTCCTGATCGACGGCGAACCCGTGCGGCTGGTGGCCCCGAAGCGCATGCCGGAGGGCCAGGGCCGCACCGCGTCGGGCTCGTTCGCGGTCGGCGAGCAGAAGGCCCGCATCGCGCGGGCGAGCCGCATCTTCGTCGAGGGCCGGCACGACGCCGAGCTCGTCGAGCGGGTCTGGGGTGACGACCTGCGCGTCGAGGGCGTCGTCGTCGAGTACCTGGAGGGCGTCGACGACCTCGATGCGATCGTGCGCGAGTTCGCTCCGACCCGGGAACGCCGGATCGGCGTGCTGGTCGACCACCTGGTGCCCGGCTCCAAGGAGAGCCGGATCGCCGAGACCGTGGCCCGCGGGCCGTACGGCGCGCACGTGCTCGTGGTCGGGCATCCCTTCATCGACATCTGGCAGGCGGTGAAGCCGGCTCGGGTCGGTCTGGAGGCGTGGCCGTCCATCCCCCGGTCGATCGAGTGGAAGCGCGGGATCTGCGCCGCGCTCGGCCTCCCCCACGACAGTCAGGCCGACATCGCGCGGGCGTGGAAGCGCATCCTGGGTCAGGTGCGTACCTTCGCCGACCTCGAGCCGGAGCTGCTCGGGCGGGTGGAGCATCTGATCGACTTCGTGACCGAGCCGGCGTAGCGTCCCCCTCGCCGGGGCACGGCGTTCGTACCCCCACAGCGTTCGTACCCCAGAGCGTTTGTACCCCAGAATGCATTTGCGCTGTTCGAACATGTGTTCGAAAATGGAGGCATGTCCTCGGCCACCGCACCCGCCTTCGCCGACCCGGTCGTCGACCGGGCGCAGGTGCACGAGCTGCAGTCGCGCATCCGGCAGATGCAGGCGACCAAGCTGGAGAGCCGCACACTCGAGACCCATCCCGCGCTCGGCCCGCTGCTGCCGGGCGGGGCGCTCAAGGCGGGCGCCGCCTACGCGGTGCACGGCTCCACCACCCTCCTGATGGCGCTGCTCGCCGGCCCCAGCGCGGCGGGCGCCTGGTGCGGGGTGGTCGGCATGCCCGACTTCGGCGCGGAGGCGGCCGGCCGGTTCGGGATCGACCTGGAACGGCTCGTGCTCGTGCCGCACCCCGGCGATCAGTGGCTGACCGTGACCGCGGCCGTGGTCGACGTGCTCGCGGTCGTGGCGGTCGCTCCGCCTGCCCGGGCGAAGGACGGCGATGTCGCCCGGCTGGGCGCCCGGCTGCGGCAACGGGAGTCGACGCTGATCGTCGCGGGAGACTGGCCGCAGGCCGAGGCGACGCTCTCGGTCGCGCGCAGCGGCTGGGACGGCCTCGGCACCGGGGCCGGCTACCTCTCGTCCCGGCGGGTGACCGTCGAGTCGGCGCCGCGCGGCGGGTCCGGGCCGCGCCGGCGCGCCGAGCTCTGGCTGCCCGCCCCCGACGAGAGCTTCCGCCCGTCCGGCCCGACGCGCCTGGAGGCGGTGGGCTAGATGCGCGAGGTCACCCGCGCGATCGTGCTCTGGTGCCCGGACTGGCCCGTGATCGCCGCCCGGCGCGCGGACCCGGCCCTGGCCGACGACGCCCCGATCGCCCTGATGGACAAGGGCGTCGTCTTCGCCTGCTCCGCCGCGGCCCGTGCCGACGGTGTGCGGCGCGGGCTGCGGATGCGTGAAGCGCAGTCCCGCTGCCCGCAGCTGGAGGTGCTCCCCTACGACCCCGTGCTGGACGAACGCGCCTTCGAGCCGGTGCTGGCCGCGATCGAGGAGATCGCCCCCGGGGTGCAGCCACTGCGTCCCGGCGCCTTCCTGCTGCGGGCGCGCGGCCCGGCCCGGTACTACGGCGGCGAGGAGCAGGCCGCCGCCGAACTGCTGCGCTGCCTGGAGGGGCTGGGGCTGCCGGACGCCCGCGCCGGCATCGCCGACGGACCGTTCGCCGCCGGCCAGGCCGCCCGCTCCACCCGGACCGCGCGCGTGCGGGTGATCGCGCCGGGCGGCTCGGCGGCCTTCCTCGCCCCGCTGCCGATCGCCCAGCTCGGTCTGACCGAGCTGACCCCGCTGCTGCGGCGCCTCGGCCTGCACACCCTCGGCGACCTCGCCGCCCTCGACCGGCTCGACGTGCGCGAGCGGTTCGGGGAGCGCGGCGAGCACGCGCACGACCTCGCCGGCGGCCTCGACGGCGCTGCGGTCGTGCCGCGCACCCCGCCGAAGCAGCTGGATCGCACCATCGAGTTCGAGCCTCCCCTCGACCGCGTCGACCAGGTCACCTTCGCCGTCCGCGGCACGGCCGAGCAGTTCGTCGGCGGCCTGACCAAGGCCGGACTGGTCTGCACCACGCTGCGGGTGGAGGTGACCGACGAGGCCGGCCGCATCAGCGAACGCAGCTGGCTGCACCCGCGGCTGTTCTCGGCGGGGGATGTGGTGGACCGCGTGCGCTGGCAACTGCAGGGCTCGGGCGCCCTCGATCCGGGCCTCGCCTCGCCCATCGTGCGGGTGGGACTGGTGCCGGAGGCGGTGGACGACATCGGCCACCACGAGGACGGCCTGTGGGGAGGCGGCGCCGACGAGCGCATCCACCACGGCCTCACCCGGGTGCAGAGCATGCTGGGGCACGAGGCGGTGCTCACCGCGACCATCGGCGGCGGCCGCGGACTCACCGAGCGCCAGGTGCTGGTGCCGTGGGGCGACCGGCCGGTGGGCGCCTCCCGGTCCGAGCAGCCGTGGCCCGGCTCGCTGCCCGCTCCCGCGCCCTCGACCGTGTTCGAAGTGCCGCGGCCGGTGGCGGTGCTGACCGGGGACGGCGAGACCGTCGAGGTGACCGACCGCGGCGATCTCAGCGCCCCGATCGCGCTCTTCTCCCCCACCGGCCGGCCGCACGACGCCCGTGAGGTCGGTTCCTGGGCCGGCCCCTGGCCGGTGCGCGAGCGCTGGTGGGACGCCGCCCTGGCCCGGGCGATGCATCGCTTCCAGCTGGTCGACGCCGACGGCACCGCGTGGCTGCTCTGCCTCGCCGCCGGCGGCTGGTTCGCCGAGGCCCGCTATGACTAGGTGCCTCCTCTCCCCTGCCGCACCCGCCTCCCCCGGCGCCACGCGCTGCGGGGTCGCGAATCGTCGCTCGCGGTGCCCGGAGCGACAGGATGCGACCCCGCTGCGGTCGCCGGGTGCGCTGTGAACAGCGGGCGCGCGAGCGCGTCGGCACAAGAGGGGCGCCGCTGATGGGCTGGAACAACCCGCCGATCCCGTGGGCCGAGTTCGAGCGGCGGCTCTCCGGCCGCCGCACCGGCGAGCAGGCGGTCGAGCGGCCCTCCTCGCGCAAGCGGCAGAAGTACGTGCCGCAGCCCATCCCGGAGGAGCCGGAGACCGGACACGTCCCCTACGCCGAGCTGCACGCCCACAGCAACTTCAGCTTCCTCGACGGCGCGAGCTCCCCGGAGGAGCTGCTGGAGGAGGCGACCCGGCTGCGCCTGCACGGCCTCGCCCTGACCGATCACGACGGCCTCTACGGCGTCGTGCACCTGGCCGAGGCCGCTGAGGCGTACGAACGGGTCACGACCGTCTTCGGCGCCGAGCTCTCGCTCACCCTGAGCCGGCCGCAGAACGGCGAGGCCGATCCCGAGGGCAGCCACCTGGTCGTGCTCGCCCGCCGGCAGGAGGGCTACCACCGCCTCGCCGCCGCGATCACGGCCGGGCAGCTCGCGGGCGGCGAGAAGGGGCGCCCCGTCTATCGCCTGCCCGAGCTGGCCGAGCAAGCCGCGGGCGAGTGGATGGTGCTGACCGGCTGCCGCAAGGGCGACGTGCGCCTGGCGCTGGCCGAGCAGGGCGAGCGCGCCGCCGAGCACGAGGTCGCCCGGCTGGCGGAGCTGTTCGGCCGCGACAACGTCCTGGTCGAGCTGATCGACCAGGGCAACCCCCACGACACGACCGATAACGACGCGCTGGCGCGGATCGCCGACCGGCTCGGTCTGCCCGTGGTGGCGACCAACAACGTCCACTACGCCTCCCCGGCGCAGTATCCGCTGGCGACCGCGGTATCGGCCGTGCGCGCCCGGCGCAGCCTGGACGAGATGGACGGCTGGCTGCCCGCCTCCGCCGCCGCCCACCTGCGCAGCGGGCGCGAGATGGCTGCCCGGTTCGCGCGGTACCCGGGCGCGGTGGAGCGCACGGTGGAGGTGGCGGACGACCTCTCCTTCCGGTTGCGCAGCGCCCGTCCGCGACTGCCCAAGCAGGAGGTCCCGGAGGGGCACACCCCGATGAGCTGGCTGCGTGAGCTGACCTGGCGCGGCGCCGCCGAGCGCTACCCCGACCTCGACGCGCACCCCGAGAAGCGGAAGCGCATCGAGCGCGAGCTCGACGTGATCGAGGCCAAGGACTTCCCCGGCTACTTCCTGATCGTGCACGACATCGTGCGGTTCGCCCGCAGTCAGGGCATCCTCTGCCAGGGTCGCGGGTCGGCGGCGAACTCGGCGGTCGTCTATCTTCTCGGGATCACCGCGGTCGACTCGATCAAGTACGGCCTGCCGTTCGAGCGCTTCCTCTCCAGCATGCGCGAGGAGGAGCCCGACATCGACGTGGACTTCGACTCCGACCGCCGCGAGGAGGTCATCCAGTACGTCTACGCGAAGTACGGCCGGCACAATGCGGCGCAGGTCGCCAACGTGATCACCTACCGGCCCAAGAACGCGGTGCGCGACATGGCGAAGGCGCTCGGCCACTCCACCGGCCAGCAGGACGCCTGGAGCAAGCAGATCGACTCCTGGTCGCACGTCGAGGCCACCGACGATCACGACATCCCGGACGCGGTGGTGGAGCTGGCGCAGCAGGTGCTGAAGTTCCCGCGGCACCTGGGCATCCACTCGGGCGGCATGGTGCTCACCGACCGGCCCGTCGGCGAGGTGTGCCCGATCGAGCACGCCCGCATGGAGGGGCGCACGGTGCTGCAGTGGGACAAGGACGACTGCGCGTGGATGGGCCTGGTCAAGTTCGACCTGCTCGGGCTCGGGATGCTGAGCGCGCTCGACTACTCGATGCGCGCGATCGCGTCGGCGCTCGGTGAGCAGTGGACGCTGGAGACCATCCCCAAGGAGGAGCAGGGCGTGTACGACATGCTCTGCCGCGCCGACTCCATCGGCGTCTTCCAGGTGGAGAGCCGGGCGCAGATCGGCACGCTGCCCCGGCTGCGGCCCCGCTCCTTCTACGACCTCGTCATCGAGATCGCGCTCATCCGCCCCGGCCCGATCCAGGGCGGGGCGGTGCACCCGTACATCCGCCGCAAGCTCGGCCAGGAGCAGGTGACCTACCTGCATCCCGCCCTCGAACCGGTGCTGGAGCGCACGCTGGGGGTGCCGCTGTTCCAGGAGCAGCTGATGCAGATGGCGGTCGCGGTGGGCGACTGCACCGCGGAGGACGCCGACCTGCTGCGCCGGGCGATGGGCTCCAAGCGCGGGGTGGAGAAGATCGGGGCCCTGCGCGAGAAGCTGTACACGGGGATGGCGCACAACGGCATCACCGGCGACGACGCCGACGCGATCTACGCGAAGATCGAAGCGTTCGCGAACTTCGGCTTCGCCGAGAGCCACGCGATCAGCTTCGCGCTGCTGGTCTACGTCAGCTCGTGGATGAAGCTGCACTACCCCGGCGCGTTCCTCGCCGCCCTGCTGCGCGCGCAGCCGATGGGGTTCTACTCGCCACGCACCCTCACCGCCGACGCCCGCCGGCACGGGGTCGTGGTGCAGCGGCCCGACATCCAGCGCTCCGGCGTGTTCCCCGTGCTGGAACCGCTCGACGGGGACCGGCCCGGGCCGACCGGGATGGACCCGTGCCGGGTCGAGGAGCAGCCTCCCATCGACCCGTTCGACCCGGCCGTCCCGCTCGACTACGCAGCGCATCGCCGCGACGCCGGCCACGCCGTGCGGCTGGGCCTCGCCGGAGTGACCTCCATCGGCGAGAAGCTGGCCGAGCGCATCGTCGCCGAGCGGGAGGCCCAGGGCGCCTACCGCGACCTCGCCGACCTCTCGCGCCGCGTCGGCCTGACGGTCGCGCAGCTGGAGGCGCTCGCCTCCGCCGGTGCGTTCGAGGGCTTCGGCCTCGACCGCCGCCAGGCGATCTGGGAGGCCGGCAACGCCGCGCAGGACCGCCCCGAGTTCCTGCCGGGCACCGCGATCACCGTGCAGCCTCCCCTGCTGCCGCTGCTGAGCCCGGCCGAGCAGCTGGCGAGCGACCTGTGGGCGACCGGCATCTCGACCGACGACCACCCGATCCGCTTCCTGCGTCCGGCCCTCGCCGCCCGGGGCGTGCGCACGGCCGAGATGCTGGCGACGTCGGAGTCGGGACGCCGGATCGAGGTCGGCGGCGTGGTCACCCACCGGCAGCGCCCCGCGACGGCGGCCGGGGTCACCTTCCTCAACCTGGAGGACGAGACCGGGCTGGTGAACGTGGTCTGCCCCGTCGGGGTCTGGAACCGCTACCGGCGGGTGGCCCGGCAGGCGCCGGCGATGATCGTGCGCGGCATCCTGGAGCGCAGCGAGGAGGGCGTGGTCAATGTGATCGCCGATCGGCTGGAGCCGCTGCAGACCGGTGTGCGCACCGCCTCCCGCGACTTCCGCTGAGGCGGCGGAGCCCGAGCGCCGGCGTCAGACCACGCCGGTCGTCCCGAGCAGCGCCCCGATCGCGAACGTCGCCGCCAGGGCGAGCGCCCCGCCGATCACGACCCGCAGGATCGCCCGGCCGCGCGGGCTGCCGCCGATCCACGCGGCCACGTACCCGGTGATCGCCAGTGCCACCAGGACGACCACGAAGGTCACCGGGATGCGCGCCGCGTCCGGCAGGAGGATCGTCAGCAGCGGCAGGATGCCGCCGATCGTGAACGCGACCGCCGAGGCGAGCGCGGCGTGCCACGGGCTGACCACGTCGTCCTGGTCGAGCCCGAGCTCGACGGAGAGGTGGGCGGAGAGCGCGTCGCGCTCCGTGAGCTCCAGCGCCACCTGGCGCGCGGTCTCGGGGCGCAGCCCCTTCGCCTCGTAGAGGCCGGTCAGCTCCTCGAGCTCCTCCTCGGGCATCTCCGCCAGCTCCCGCCGCTCCTTCGCGATGAGCGCATGCTCGCTGTCCCGCTGACTGCTGACCGAGACGTACTCCCCCAGCGCCATGGAGATCGCGCCACCGACCAGCGCGGCGATGCCGGCGGTCAGGATCGCCGGGGTCTCCGGGGTCGCCCCCGCCACGCCCACGACGACCGCGGCGACGGAGACGATGCCGTCGTTCGCGCCGAGGACCCCTGCCCGCAGCCAGTTCAGCCGCTGGGCCAGGCCCTCGCGGTGCGGTTCGTCGGGGTGCTGCCCGGGAGTGGATGCGGTCGCCATGGCACCAGCATAGGAAGTGAGCGGCCCTTCCGGGGTGCATCCGGTTCGCGCCGGCCCGCGCGGAACGGTTCCCTGTAACACTCCGGAAACGTGAGAGTAGACTCAGGAACCTTGTGCGAAAGAAGGTACCCGCTTGACCACGGCTCTCTCCTCCCTGCTCGACGACGTCCTCCGGCGCAACGCCGGCGAACCCGAGTTCCACCAGGCGGCACGGGAGGTGTTCGGCTCGCTGGGCCCGGTCATCGATCGTCACCCGCGCTACGCCGAAGCGGCCGTGCTCGAGCGGTTGACCGAGCCGGAACGCCAGCTGATCTTCCGGGTACCGTGGACGGACGACGACGGTCACGTGCGCGTGAACCGCGGCTTCCGCGTCGAGTTCAACTCAGTCCTCGGCCCGTACAAGGGCGGACTGCGCTTCCACCCGAGCGTCACCCTGGGCACCGTGAAGTTCCTCGGCTTCGAGCAGATCTTCAAGAACGCCCTCACCGGCCTGCCGATCGGCGGCGGCAAGGGCGGCAGCGACTTCGACCCGAAGGGCAAGTCCGACGCCGAGGTGATGCGGTTCTGCCAGTCGTTCATGACCGAGCTGTACCGCCACCTGGGCGAGCACACCGACGTCCCCGCGGGTGACATCGGCGTCGGCGGCCGTGAGATCGGCTACCTGTTCGGCCAGTACAAGCGGATCACCAACCGCTACGAGTCGGGCGTGCTCACGGGCAAGGGCGTCGGCTGGGGCGGCTCGCTGGTCCGCACCGAGGCCACCGGCTACGGCACCGTGTTCTTCGCTCAGCGCATGCTGGCGACCCGAGGCCGCGACCTCGACGGCGCTCGCGTGCTGGTCTCCGGGTCGGGCAACGTGGCGATCTACGCGATCGAGAAGGTCCACCAGCTCGGCGGCACCGTGATCGCCTGCTCCGACTCCTCCGGTGTGGTGCACGACCCGGACGGCATCGATCTGGCCCTGCTCCGCCAGATCAAGGAGGTCGAGCGCGGCCGCCTGAGCGAGTACCCCGCCCGTCGGGGCGGCAGTGCGGAGTACCTCCCCAACGGCGACATCTGGGCGCTCTCCGCCACCACACGCGTGGACGTGGCGATGCCCTGCGCCACCCAGAACGAGCTCGACGCCACCGCGGCGTCCACGCTCGCCACGCACGGCGTGGCCGCGGTCGTCGAGGGCGCCAACATGCCCTGCACGCCCGACGCCGTACACGTGCTCCGTGCCGCCGGTGTGCTCTTCGCGCCGGGAAAGGCCGCGAACGCCGGCGGTGTCGCCACTTCGGCGCTCGAGATGCAGCAGAACGCGTCCCGCGACGCCTGGACGTTCGACTACGCCGAGCAGCGCCTCGCCGACATCATGGCGAACATCCACGACAGCTGCGCCGAGACGGCCGCCGAGTACGGCGAGCCGGGCGACTACGTGCTCGGTGCGAACGTCGCCGGCTTCGTGCGCGTCGCCGACGCCATGCTGGCGCTCGGCGTCATCTAGCGCAGCGTCTCCCTCGCGACCCGACGGCTCGGCCGGCTCAGTGCCGGCCGAGCCGTTTGCGCAGGTACTCGATGCGCGCCTGCAGCTGCGAGACGCTCGCCTGGGCGACCGCGGGACCACCGCAGACCCGGCGCAGCTCGGCGTGGATGAGACCGTGCGGCTCCCCCGAGTTCTTCGAGTAGAGCCCGACCAGGCTGTTCAGCAGCTGCCGCTGCTCTTTGAGCGTGCGGTGCAGCGGCGCCGGAGGGTGCCCCTCCGCCTGCGCCGGACGCGATGACGACCGCCGCGCCTGCCGCTGCTGGCGCTGCAGCAGCAGCTCGTGCACCTGATCGGGCTCCAGGATCCCCGGCAGGCCGATGAAGTCGTGCTCCTCGTCGGTGCCGGGCACGGCGTAGCTGCCGAACTCCTTGCCGTCGAAGACCACCCGGTCGAAATTGGCCTCCGAGCCGAGCGCCTCGAAGGCGAACTCCTCGGTCAGCGCCTCCGAGGCCCGCTCCTCGCGGTTCGCCTCGGCCATCATCGCGTCCTCGGGGTTCCACAGGTCCCCCTCGGCGTTCTCGTCGGTGGGCCGGTCGAGCGCGTGGTCGCGCTCGAGTTCGAGGGCGTTCGCGAGAGACATCAGCATCGGCACGTTCGGCAGGAACACCGAGGCGGTCTCGCCGCGACGGCGGGCCCGCACGAAGCGGCCGATCGCCTGCGCGAAGAACAACGGGGTGGAGGCGCTGGTCGCGTAGACGCCGACCGCGAGCCGGGGCACGTCCACGCCCTCCGACACCATGCGCACGGCCACCATCCAGCGCGAGTCGCCCTTCGAGAACTCCTCGATCCGGTCGCTCGCCTCCTTCTCGTCGGAGAGCACGACCGTCACCGCCTCGCCGGTGATCTGCTGCAGGATGTCCGCGTAGGCCCGGGCCGTGTAGTGATCGGTGGCGATCACCAGTCCCCCGGCGTCCGGGATGGCGCCGCGCACCTCGGTCAGCCGCCGGTCGGCCGCGCTGAGCACCGCCGGGATCCACTCCCCCTTCGGGTCGAGGGCGGTGCGCCAGGCCTGCGACGTGATGTCCTTGGTGTTGCCCTCGCCGAGCCGCGCCTCCATCTCGTCGCCGGTCTTGGTGCGCCAGCGCATGTGCCCGGCGTAGACCATGAAGATGACCGGGCGCACGACTCCGTCGGAGAGGGCGCGTCCATAGCCGTAGTTGTAGTCGGTGAGCGACGTGCGGATGCCCTGCCGGTCCGGCAGGTAGGTGACGAACGGGATCGGCGCGGTGTCCGATCGGAACGGGGTCCCCGTCAGCGAGAGCCGCCGCGTGGCACGCTCGAACGCGTCGCGGATGCCGTCGCCCCAGCTGAGCGCGTCGCCGCCGTGATGCACCTCGTCGAGGATCACGAGGGTGCGGTCGGCCTCGGTGATGTCCTTGTGCAGGCTCGGCCGCATCGCGACCTGAGCGTAGGTCACCGCGACGCCCTTGTAGTGCCGCGCGTAGCGGCCGTCGGCGTTCTTGAAATCGGGGTCCAGGTTGAGCCCGACGCGGGAGGCGGCCTCCGCCCACTGCCGTTTGAGGTGCTCCGTCGGCGCGACCACGGTCACCCGGTCGATGGTGCGACGGGAGAGCAGCTCGGTCGCGAGCCGGAGCGCGAACGTGGTCTTGCCTGCCCCGGGCGTCGCCGCGGCGAGGAAGTCGCGCGGCTCGGTGCGGAAGTACGCGTCGAGCGCCTCCGCCTGCCAGGCCCGGAGCTTTCCGGCCGTCCCCCAGGCCGCCCGCTCGGGGAACGAGGGCGACAGGTGCTCGGCCGCGAAGCTGCCCGCGTGGGCCCCTCCCGCCGGCGCGGAATCGTCGTCCGCCTGCACGAGGGTGGCCGAGGGCTCGGCGTCCGGGTCGAAGCCGGGGAGGGGCGCTGCTGTCGTTTCCACTTGGATCAAATCTACCGGCTCGGTCCGACATCCGCCTGGACGCGGGCGCGACCGGATGCAGAATGGAGGAATGGTCGAAGCGCAGCATCCCTGGTCCCGCTACGTCGCCCTGGGCGACTCGTTCACAGAGGGCATCGGCGACCCCGAGCCGGCCAGCCCCGGCGGCCACCGCGGCTGGGCCGACCGTGTCGCCGAGGTGCTGAGCAGCCAGACAGACGACTTCGCCTACGCCAACCTCGCCGTCCGCGGCAAGCTGATCAAGCAGATCCTCGACGACCAGGTGGAGCCCGCCCTCGCCCTGCGTCCCGACCTGATCACGATCTCCGCCGGCGGCAACGACGTCATCCGGCCGGGCACGGACCCCGACCAGATCGCGGCCCTGTTCGACGAGGCCGTCGCACGGCTGAGCCGGGACGGCGCGACCATCGTCGTCTTCACCGGCGTCGACGTCGGCTTCTCCCCCGTCTTCCGCGGCATCCGCGGCAAGGTCGCGATCTACAACGAGAACGTGCGAAGGATCGCCGCGAAGTACGACTGCATCGTCGCCGATCAGTGGGCGCTCACCGAGATCCAGGACCAGCGGATGTGGGCCCCCGACCGCCTCCACCTCGCCCCGCTGGGCCACCACACCGTCGCGCGGATGGTGCTGGCCGCCCTCAACGTCGACAACGACCTGCAGCCGCTCGACCCCGAGCCCCTGCCCGCACGCACCTGGCGGCAGGCCCGCGCGGAGGACCTGTCCTGGGCGCGCGAGTACCTGGTGCCGTGGGTGGTGCGGCGGATCCGCCACCAGTCCTCCGGCGACCACGTGCTGCCGAAGCGCCCGGAGGCCGGCCCCTTCCTCATCCGCACGGAGGAGTGAGGGCGCGCCCGGTCCGCCGCCGCTCATCGATGAGGAGCCCGATGCCCCGCACCGACCCCGCGCCCGCCGCCGATCGCCCCGGCGTCCCCGACGACGTCGTCTCGTTCGAGGGCTTCGCCCGCGCTCTCGGGGCGCTCCGTGTCACGGCCGGACCGCCCTCCTACGACGAGATCGCCCGGCGCATCGGACGATCGCGCGCCGAAGCCGGCCGCGGCGGGCCGCCGGCGAAGGTCACCGTGTACGACTGCTTCCGCCCCGACCGCCGGCGCCTCGACGTCGACCTCGTCCACGACATCGTGCTCGCGCTCACCGACGACGCCCACCGCGCCGACGGCTGGCGGCACCTCGCGCAGACGCTCAACGGCGCACGCGCAGGCGGTCACGTCGTCGTGACCGCCCTTCCGCCGGTGCCCGCCGCCGCACCGGCTCCCGCACCCGCGCCCTCCGTCCCCGCGTCCGTCACCCTGATCACCGGCCTCCCCGGGGTCGGCAAGAGCACCCTCGCTCGCGAGCTCGCCACGTCCGCCCGCCTCCCCGGCGGCGTCCAGCTCATCCAGCTGCGGGGGTACCACGCGGTACTCGCTCCCGCCGAACCGATCGAGACGCTCCGCGCCGTCGCCCGCTCCATCGGGGCGCGCGGCGGCTCCCCCGCCACCCCGGACTCGCTCCGCACCGCCATCGCGACCGCTCTCGCCGCACGTCCGGCGGCGCTGGTCTTCGACGACGCCGGGTCCGTCGCGGACCTGGTCCCGGTCCTCCCGGACGGCGCCGTCTGCTTCGTCACCAGCCGCTCGGCCCTCGACGGCCTGGAGGCGCTCACCGCCGCGCGCGGGCTCACATCCCCCATCCGCCGCATCGAGCTGGCCCCGCTCACGGCGGAGGCGTCCGCGGCCGTGCTCGCCGGCGGGCTCGGTCGCGCGGATGCGCACGGGGCGGCACTCGATCGCCTCGCCCGCACCAGCGGCGGCATCCGGCTGGCCATCGACCTGATCGTCCGGTTCGCCCATGACCACCCCGAGTGGACGACGGAGGATCTTGCGGAACGGTTCGACGTGCCCGCCGCAGGATCGCCCATCCATCCTCTGCTCGATTCCCTCTACCGGGCCCTCGACCCCGGGGAGGCGTCCGCGCTGCGCCGGCTGTCGCTCTTCGCCGCCCCGGTCGACGCGCGGACCCTCGCTGCCGCGTCGCCGTCGACGGCACGCGCCCTCATCCGCCTGCGCTCCCTGCACCTCGTCGAACCGGGCCCCGGTGTGGCGCTGCACGACGCGGTGCGGTCGCACGCACATGCCCGCTCCGTGGAACAGGATCCCCTCAGCAGTCGTCGCGCCTTCGCCGCCGCGTTCGCCGTGGCCGCGCGGGACCGGCTCGCCACGAGCAGCCGGATGGATCGCGATCAGGCGCTCGAGCTGCACGCCGCAGGAGTGCTGGCGCACGACCACGGCGCCCACGACGAACTGGTGGAACTCGCGATGGCCGCGAGCGCCCGCCTGGAGGACGACGGGCACTGGAGCGAGATCGTCTCGGTGCTGGAACGCGCGGACGCGGTCGCTCCGTCAGGGAGCCGCGGCCCGCTCGCCGAGGCGATGGCCCGCTCGTATGAGAAACTCGGGCGCGTCGACGACTCGCTCGCCAGCCTGCACCGCGCTCAGCGGCTCGGCGACGAGCGGCAACCGGGGCGCCTCTGGAACATCATCGGCAACCTCCACCGCGGCCTCGGGCGATGGGACGACGCCCGTGCGGCCTACCGCCGGGCCGCGCAGGTCGCGCGCAGGGCGGGGAATCCGCTCACCGAGGGACGCGCGCTGGGCAACGAGGCCAACCTCGCGCGCCTCCGCGGCGACCTCGCCGAGTCGTCGCGGCTGTTCGCCCAGGCATGGACGGTCACGGAGCGTGCCGGCGACGAGGGGAACCGCACCATCCTGCGCAGCAACCGGGCCTTCCTCGACGCGGCGCTCGGCCGGTTCGCGGCGGCCGAGACGGAGAGCCGCGCCCTCCTCGCCGAGGCTCCACCGGGAATCCCTCCGGCCTATCACAGCGTCACGTTGGCGACCGCGTTGCTCGGCGCCGGGCGCGCCCACGAGGCCGTCGCAGCGCTCGAGGCGGGTCGGGCGCAGAGCGACGGCGGCGAGTCCTTCGACGTCCTGCCGGAGATCGGCGCCCTCCGTGCGCAGGCCCTCCGCGCGGTCGGTCGGCTCGACGAGGCCGAGCGCGACGCCCGCGACGCCGTGGCGGCCGTGGACGGCACCGGTTTCCACCTCCCTGTGGCCGACGCTCTCGACACCCTGGCGCTGATCGCTCTCGACCGCGGACGGACATCCGACGCAGCCTCCCTCGCGCGGAGGGCGCTCGCCTCGGCGGAGAGCATGGGCGACATCACCGAGCAGGCACGGGCCCACGAGGTCCTCGGCCGCGTCGCGCTCGCCGCCGGGACGCCTGACGAGGCCGCCCGGCACCTCGGGGAGGCGCTGCGGCTCCTGAGCGCGATGGGCCACGAACGAGCCGCCCGCCTGAGCGCCGAGTTCGCCGGCACGATCGCCGTGCCCTGAGGCGGTCCCCGACATCCGCACGCGTCGTCGTTCGGATTCGTTCGGACTGTTCGGCGCTGCCCCCCGAACCGGGGACGATGGACCCGCGCACCGTGCGCACCACCGCCCCGCACCCGAGAGGTCCGCCATGTCCGAGCCGGATTCCCGTCCATCGCCCGTCGAGCACGTCGAGAGCGAGGAGGAACGGGACACCCCCTGGGGCTGGTTCGGCGCGTCCGCGATCGCCGTCGTCGTCGCCGTCCTCTGCTTCACTCCGATCTGGGACGAGGTGGTCGGCTCCTCGGGTCGCCGCGCCGGCTTCGCCCGCCTGCTCGACACGCTCGGCCCGTTCACGGTCGCCGGTGTCGCGGCCGCGTTCGCCGTGCTCGCGCTCGTCCTCGCGCTCCGCGCCCTCCGCGCCCCGCAGCGCTGATCACCCCACCGAAAGGAACACGACCATGGGTCTCTTCGACAAGTTCGCCTCCGCCTTCACCGGCCCCGCCGTCGACCACGCGGCCGAGATCGCCTCCGCCGGCGGTGACGTCTCTCTGGCGACCGCGCGCGTCGTCCCGAGCGCGTACACCCGCGGAGGCGGTGGCGGTGTGTCGCTGGACGGCAAGCTGCTCAATGCAGCCCTCTCCGCTGTGCAGAACGCCGCGTCCGGGTCGAAGCACCTCGGCGGCGGCGACGGATCCACGGCGCAGCAGCTCAGCCGCGACTCCGATCTCCTGGTGCTCTCGCTCGGCGAGGACGCGCTGACCTGGTGGGACTTCGGGATGGCCGGGAACTCCGTCCCGCCGGCGTTGAAGCAGCGCCTCGCCAGGCGAGAGGTCGTCGCCATCGAGGACACCGGGAAGAAGGCCCAGGGCGGCGTCGCGGTCGCCCGCTTCACCTTCGTGGACGGCTCGTGGGCCGACTACCGGGTGATGCAGCCGTCCGAGTCGTTCTGGACGGTCGCGGCGACCTACCGCTCCGCGTGACGCGCGCCGGGCGGTCTCAGGTGCCGAGGCCGCCCGGATGCGCCAACCGCCAGCCGAAGCCGGGATCGGGCACGTCCTTCGCGAGCGCCAGGTCCGTGGTCTGGGTCTTTCCGTTGGAGGTGAACGTCACCTTCCCCACGACGTCGCCCGCGAACCCGGACTGCACCGGGCGCGTCTCGAGCGCCACCTCGACCGGCTGATCCGACCAGACCACGAAGGTCGTGGCGGTCGTCGCGACGAGATCCGAGCTCGCCTTCCACGGGGTGTCGTACGACCCGAACACCTGGCCCTTCGTCGAGGCCGAGACCTCGTGGAAGCCCGCCTTCACGCTGGTCAGCAGGGCCTGCACCCCGGCCCACAGGTCGTCGTGGGTGGGAGCGCCGAGCACGACCCCCAGGACCCGGACCTTCGCCTTGCCGACGGCGACCTCCGCCGAGAACAGCAGGCAGTTGCCGGCCTCGTCGGTGTTGCCGGTCTTCAGACCGTCGATGCCCTCCCAGCCGAGGAGCGTGTTGGTGTTGTCCTGCGCGCCCGCGCCGGGCAGCGTCGCCGTCTTCTGCGACACGATCGACGACAGGGCGGGCGAGTCGAGCACCAGTCCGCCGAGTCCGAGCAGGTCCTTCGTCGTGCTCATGTTGCCCGGGTCGAGCCCATCGGCGCTGACGATCTTCGTGCCGGTGAAGCCCTTCGCCGCGAGCCACTTGTTCGCGGCGTCCACGTAGGCCGACTGCGAGCCGTACGCCCAGTTCGCCAGAGAGATGGCGTAGTTGTTCGCCGAGGGCAGGAGCATCGCGGTGAGCGCCTCCTTCTCGGTCATCGAGATGCCGGCCTGCACGGGCGCCCACGACCCGCCCTCGGCGATGACCTCGTTCCAGATGTCGACGTCCTTCTGGGTGAAGGAGATGGACGGCCCCTGCTCGTCACCGTTCAACGGCTTCGCGTCGAGCACCACCAGGGCGGTGACAACCTTCGTCACGCTCGCGATCGGCACGCTCGCGTCGCTGCCGTGGAAGACCGTCGCACCGGAGTAGTCCGGGGCGGTCACCGCCGACGACCCGTAGGACGGCCACGCGAGCTGGGCGGCGGGCTGCACGATCGACTTCTCGTGGGAGACCACGGCCGCGGTCGCCGGGACCGGCGTCAGCAGCGAGCCGGCGACGTACAGGAACGCGAGCAGGAGGGTGCCGCCGATGCCGAAGACGACGAAGCGGCGACGGCGGTACACCGTGCGGGATTGACGGCGCGGCGGATCGACCGGGACTTGCTGGGACACGCGGAGAGTCTAGACGCGCCTACTGCGGCATCGGCTGAGAACGCGCCCGCAGCGCCCAGAGCGCCACCGCGCTCGCCGATGCGACGTTGAGCGAGTCGACGCCGTGCAGCATCGGGATGGTGACGACCGTGTCGGCGGCGGCCAGCGCCGTCCGGCTCAGCCCGTCGCCTTCGGAGCCCAGCACCATCGCGACGTGCTCGGGCGGGGCGGCCGCGTATTCGTCGAGCGTCACCGCGCCGTCGGCGAGGGCCAGTGCCGCGATGTCGAAGCCGGCGTCGTGCAGGATCCCCGTCGCCTCCTCCCACTCCGGGATGCGCGTCCACGGCACCTGCAGCACGGTGCCCATGCTCACCCGCACACTGCGCCGGTAGAGCGGGTCGGCGCAGCGCGGGCTGACCAGCACCGCATCGGCGCCGAGACCGGCGACCGAGCGGAAGATCGCCCCGACATTGGTGTGGTCGACGATGTCCTCCAGCACCACCACCCGGCGCGCGCCGCGCAGCAGATCCCGCGGGTCGGGCAGGGCGGGACGGTGCATCGCCGCCAGAGCGCCGCGGTGCAGGTTGTATCCGGTGAGCTGTTCGAGCACGCCGGCCTCCCCCACGAAGACGGGCACGTCCGGAAAGGCGGAGAGCAGGGGCTCGACGTCCGGCAGCCACTGCTCCTGCAGCAGGACCGACCGCGGCCGATGCCCGGCGGCGAGGGCACGCGTGATCACTTTGGTCGACTCCGCGATGTAGAGGCCGCCCTCCGGCTCGCTCACCCGCCGCAGCGCGACGTCGGTCAGACGGGAGTAGTCGGCGAGGCCGTCGGCGGTCAGGTCGGTCACACGATGGATCTGCACGGGTCCACATTGCCAGTCCCCGGAAACAAATCGGAAAACTGGCGAGTTTAGACTCAGGAGGGCAACGACCGGGAGGTGCCAGTGGACACGCTGACGACACAGCTGACGCCGGAGGTCGCGCGCGCGATCGACGAGACCGTCGACCTGCTCTCCGGGCGACGCTTCGCCGTCCTCACCGGTGCGGGTGTCTCGACCGACTCGGGCATCCCCGACTACCGCGGCGAGGGCGCCCCCAAGCGGACGCCGATGACCTTCCAGCAGTTCCTCGCCGACGACCGGTACCGCAAGCGCTACTGGGCGGGCAGCCACCTGGGCTACCGCCGCTTCGCCGCCGCCCGGCCGAACGACGGGCACCGCGCACTGGCGGGCCTGGAAGCGGCCGGCGCCGCGAACGGCGTGATCACGCAGAACGTGGACGGTCTGCACAAGCAGGCGGGATCCCGCCGCGTCGTCGACCTGCACGGCTCGATGGACCGCGTGCTGTGCCTGGTCTGCGGTCAGGTCTTCGCCCGCGAGGCGATCACGGCGCGCATCGACGCGGCCAACCCGTGGATCGACACCGAAGGCGCGGTCGAGATCGCTCCCGACGGAGACGCGATCGTCACCGACATCGACGCGTTCCAGGTGCCCGACTGCACGGTGTGCGGCGGCCGGCTCAAGCCCGACGTCGTGTTCTTCGGCGAGTTCATCCCTGCCGAGAAGTACCGGGAGGCCAGTGCCCTGGTCCGCTCCGCCGACGCCCTGCTGATCGCCGGCTCGTCCCTCATCGTCAACTCGGGCATCCGCCTGCTGGAGGAGGCCCGGCGCCGGCGGCTGCCCATCGTCATCGTCAACCGCGGCGAGACCAAGGGCGATCTGCGCGCGACCATTAAGCTGAACGCAGGGACGACGGAGACGCTCGTCGAGCTCTCCCGCCGCCTGGCGTAGCGCACAGCGCCACGGCGCGTCCTGGAACGGAAGGACGCGCGTGACCCTCATCTCCCTCGTTCGGCACGGCCAGACCGATTGGAACCTCGCCCGGCGCATCCAGGGCTCCAGCGACATCCCGCTGAACGACACCGGGCGTGGGCAGGCCGAGGCGACGGGCCGCGCGCTCTCCGGAGGCCGTTTCGACGCGATCTACGCCAGCCCGCTCGGCCGCGCGTTCGAGACGGCGCGCATCATCGGTTCGCATGTCGGCCTGGGCGAACCGCACCCCCTCCCCGCCGTGGCCGAGCGCCACTACGGGGAGGCCGAGGGGCTGACCGGCGCCCAGATCCTGGAGCGCTGGCCGGAGGGGACCCCGGTGCCCGGCCGGGAGAGCCGCGAGCAGGTGGTCACGCGCGCCCTCCCCGCCTTGCTGGAGCTGGGCGAGGACCACCCGGACGAGAGCATCATCGTCGTCAGCCACGGCGGCGTCATCGGTTCGATCGTCCGCCACGTCACCGACCACGCCCTCCCCGGGCCGGGTGAGGTGATCCCGAACGGCTCGGTGCACCGTTTCGTCTACGACGACGGCGTGCTGCGCCTCGACCGGTTCAACCTCGGTCCGGAGGACCGCGACCTGCTCACCGCCTCGGTGATGTGAGCTCCGCGGCGGTCGCGACGGCAGTCAGCGCTGCGCGCGTCCGCGACCGCGCCGCCGGTCCGCCCGGGCGTTCGTGGCGGTCAGCACCGTCAGCAGGTGCTCGGCCGACGCCGCCCAGGTGAAGCGCGCGGCCTCGTCGCGGGAGGCCGCGGAGCGCTCGGCCCAGACGCCGTCGTCCTCCAGGTGCCGCACCCGCTCGGCCAACTGCTCCGCGGAGTCAGCGGGGAAGAACAGCGCCGCCTCTCCCCCGATCTCGCGGAAGATCGGGATGTCGCTGACCACCACCGGGGTCCCGAGCGTCATCGATTCGACCAGCGGGATGCCGAAGCCCTCATCGCGCGACGCCGTCACCAGGGCGGTCGCCGACGCGAGGGTCTCGGCGTACTCCTCATCGCTCGCACCGTCGTGGAACACCAGCCGGGCGGCCGGGGCGAGCGCGGACAGGCGCGCCTTCTCGGCGTCGGAGACCCGGCTCATCAGGTGCAGCTCGTATCCGGGCAGCAGGGCGGCGGCGCGCACCAGCGTGTCGACGTTCTTGTACGGCATGAACGACCCCATGTAGACCAGGCTCTTGGTCTCGGGTGCGGGACGGGAGGCCCGCTCCTCCGGGATGGCGGGCATGTCCGCCGCGTTCGGCACGACGTACACCGGGCGCTTCGTGAGGCGGTGCTCGGCGATGAGCTGCTTCGTCGTCGACGACACCGTCACCACGGCGTCGGACCGGTTGAGGAGCAGCCGTTGCGGCCACCAGGCGAGGTGGTAGAGCCGCCACAGGCCGCGCACGAACGCCGGCAAGTCCCGTGGCGGGGTCGGGTGGCGGTAGTAGATGAGGTCGTGCACGGTGAGCACCAGGCGGTAGCGGCGGCCGAAACCGCCCATCGTCTGCATCGGCGTGAACACGACGTCCGGTGCGAGCGCGTTCACCTGGCGGGCCACCCACGGCTCACCGACCGCCGTGGGCGAGCCGATGAGCTCCCACGGCAGATCCGGCAGCATCTCCAGCTGCCGGTGGTCGCTGATCAGCATGGTGACGGCGTGGCGCTCCGCCAACGCGGTCACCAGGCCGGCGGTGTACCGGCTGATCCCGTCGTGGCGGCCGATGCGGGTGTACCGGCAGTCGAACAGGATCCTCACTCAGCGGCCTCCTCGCCGAGGAAGGCGCGGAGCGCGTCCGCCGCCTCGTACGGCTTCTCGTAGTGGATCAGGTGCCCCACCCCGGCGATCTCGACCAGCCGGGCGTCCGGGAAGAGCGTCCGCAGACGGCGCTCCGCCTCGATCGGCGTGATGTCGTCGTCCACCGCCGCCACGAGCAGGGTCGGTTCCGGGATGCGCGCCGCGAACTCGCTGACATCGTGGGAGACGGACGCGCGGAAGGCCTCGAGCACCACCCGGCGGTCGCTGAACGCCGAGAAGTAGCGGTGGTGCTGGTCGTGGATCCAGCCACGCAGCCCGCGCTCCTTCGTCTTCGCCATCGCCTCGCTCATCACGCGCACGATCAGGCGGTTGCGCAGCAGGGCGAAGCCGAGCCGCTCCGGAAGCACCGCCGCGAGCCAGTAGTAGAAGATCGCCAGCCGGGTGAGCACGCCGCGCGGACCCTTCAGCGCCGGCTGGCCGATCGGGTTCACCAGCACGACGCGGTCCGGCCGCAACGGATCGTCCTCGGCGCGGGAGGCCAGCGCCCCCGCGACGACGATCGAACCGAACGAGTGGCCGAGCAGCACGACGCGACCGTGGAGGTCCAGGCCGGCGACGAATCCGCGCAGCCAGCGGCCGTATCCCTCGATGTCGTGAGACGCCTCGGTGAGCGGCGTCGACGCGCCGAACCCGGGCAGGTCGGGCGAGATCATCCGCAGCTCCGGCAGCTGGGCGACCACCGGCTCCAGGCCGTGGTGATCGCCCCGGAACCCGTGCACGACGACGACCGTCGTGGCGGCGTCCGGGTCGCCGTAATCCCAGTACCGGGTGGTGCCTCCGAGGAGGTCGATCGCACCCTGTCGCACGGGGAGGCGCCCGAGCGCGTCGGCGTATGGTGAGGCTGTGTTCCTCGTCGAGGTGGTCATCGTGGTCAAGTCTAGGCAAGCCCTGGGCGGACACTCGGTGAATGTCCCGGCAGGACTGGACAGGTCACCGCTCAGAACCCCTAGACTTCACTGGTTGTAACCGCTTGCACTACGGCCTCGAGCCAGAAGGAGAACCGTGAGTTTCACCGCGCCCATCACGCTGCCCGGACTCACCCTCGACCCCCATTGGTACCGCCGCGCGGTGTTCTACGAGGTCATGGTGCGTTCGTTCGTCGACAGCAACGGAGACGGCTCCGGCGACCTGGCCGGGCTGACGTCCAAACTCGACTACTTGCAGTGGCTCGGCATCGACGCGCTCTGGCTCCCGCCGTTCTTCCACTCGCCCCTGCGCGACGGAGGCTACGACGTCTCCGATTTCAAGGCGATCCTCCCCGAGTTCGGCACCATCGACGAGTTCCGCGACCTCGTCACCAAGGCGCACGAGCGCAACATGCGCATCATCATCGACCTGCCGATGAACCACACCTCCGACCAGCACGAGTGGTTCCAGCAGTCGCGCTCCGACCCGGAGGGCCCGTACGGCGACTTCTACGTCTGGAACGACACCGACGACAAGTACCCGGACATCCGCATCATCTTCGTCGACACCGAGGACTCCAACTGGGCCTTCGACGAGGCGCGTCGCCAGTACTACTTCCACCGCTTCTTCTCGCACCAGCCCGACCTCAACTTCGAGAACCCGGCCGTGCACGACGCGATGTACGACATCGTCCGGTTCTGGCTCGACCTCGGCGTCGACGGCTTCCGGCTCGACGCCATCCCCTACCTCTACGAGTCGGACGAGGGCAACGGCGAGGGCGAGCCTCCCACGCACGAGTTCATCAAGAAGCTCCGCGAGATGGTGGACCGCGAGTACCCGGGCCGCATGATGATCGCCGAGGCCAACCAGTGGCCCCGCGAGGTCGCGGCGTTCTTCGGCACCGAGGAGGAGCCGGAGTGCCACATGGCCTTCGACTTCCCGGTCATGCCGCGCATCTTCTACGCGCTCCGCTCGCAGCAGGCCACCGAGCTCGTCCGGGTGCTCTCCGAGACGACCGACACGCCCGAGGGCGCCGCCTGGGGGGTGTTCCTGCGCAACCACGACGAGCTCACCCTCGAGATGGTCAGCGAGGAGTACCGGCAGGCGATGTACGGCTGGTACGCCTACGACCCGCGCATGCGCGCCAACGTCGGCATCCGGCGCCGTCTCGCCCCCCTGCTCGACAACTCCCGCGCCGAGCTCGAGCTGGCGCACGCCCTGCTCTTCTCGCTCGCCGGCAGCCCGTTCCTCTACTACGGCGACGAGATCGGGATGGGCGACAACATCTGGCTGCCCGACCGGGACAGCTCGCGCACGCCGATGCAGTGGACGCCCGACCGCAACGGCGGGTTCTCGACGGCCGACCCGGGCAAGCTGTTCCTGCCCGTCGTGCAGTCGCTGGTGTACCACTACAACCAGGTGAACGTGGAGGCGCAGCTCGCGCAGTCGCGCTCGCTCCTGCACTGGGTGCGCAACGTCATCCACGTGCGCAAGGCGCACCCCGTCTTCGGCCTCGGCGACATGCGCGTGCTGCAGACCGACCATGAGTCGGTGCTGGCGTTCGTGCGCTCCTACGCCGGAAGCGGCACCCACTTCGGCGATCAGGCGGAGGACGTGCTCTGCGTGTTCTCGTTCGCCCACAACCCCATCTCGGTCACGCTGGACGCGCCCGAGCTCGCGGGTCGGACGCTGTACGACATGTTCGGCGGGGCCGAGTTCCCCACCGTCGCGGAGGACGGCCGGTTCACCCTGACGCTCGGCACGCAGAGCTTCTACTGGCTGCACCTGGAGCCGCGGCGCGACTGACGGCCGCCTGTCGCGGCCGGCGGCCACCTGTCGCGGCTGGCGGCCACCTGTCGCGGCCGGCTGCCGCCTGTCGCGGCCGGCGGCCACCTGTCGCGGCCGGCTGCCACCTGTCGCGGCCGGCTGCCGCCACGGTCGCCCCTGTCGCGGCACGGGTCGCCGACCCGCCCGGTGCGCCTCCCGGGTGGTGTCGGCGGCCCGTCCTACCCTGAATCCATGGGTTGGCATCACGAGCTCGGCGTCTTCGATCTCGAGACGACGGGCATCGACGTCGAGTCGGCCCGGATCGTCACCGCGCACGTCGGCCTGCTGAACGAGCGGGGCGAGGTCGTCCACGGCCGATACTGGATCCTGGACCCCGGGGTCGAGATCCCGGCCGAGGCCACGGCCGTCCACGGCGTGACCACCGCGCTCGCACGTGAGAAGGGCATGGCCGCCGCGGCCGGCGTCGCCGCCATCGTCGACCAGTTGCGCCGCCTGTTCGATCGCGGCATCCCAGTGGTGGCCTACAACGCACCCTACGACTTCACCCTGCTCGACCGGGAGGCCCGCCGCCACGGCGTGGCCCCGCTGGCCTCCCCCGGGCCGATCATCGACCCGCTGGTGATCGACCGCGCCGTCGACAAGTTCCGCCCCGGCAAGCGCACGCTCACCGTCGCCGCGGACCACTACGGCGTCTCGCTGACCGACGCGCATGACGCTGGCGCTGACGCGATCGCGGCCGGACGCGTCGCCCAGGCGATGGCCCAGCGGCATGCGGAGCACCTCGCCATCGAGGCCGCCGAGCTGCACCGCAAGCAGATCGACTGGTGTCGCGAACAGGCCGCCGACTTCCAGGAGTACATGCGCCGCGTCCGCGACCCCGAGTTCACCGCCTCCGGGGACTGGCCCCTCCGCTGACCCGCGGCGCGCGCCGCGGCGCTGCGCCGCGCTGCGCTGCGCGCCGGCCGCCGCATCCGCCGCCTCCTACAACGTCGACCACCGCCGCGACCGCTCGCATTCGGGACGACCGCCGCCACGTCCGCTACCGTTCGGGACGTTTGCGTTGCGGCGCCGCACCGCAAACGTCCCGAAGAGCAGCGGTCACCGGGGCCGCCCGCACCGCCCGCGCGCGGGCGGGCGCGCGGGCGGGCGGGCGCGCCGAAGCCCGGCCGGCGACCGGACGCGCGCGTGGCGGACCCCGCCGCGACCGCCCTCGTTCGGGACAACCGCCGCAAGGTCCGCTGCAGTTCGAGACGACCGCGGTGCAGCGCCGCACCGCATTTGTCCCGAACAGCAGCGGTCACCGACCGCGGCTGCGTGGAGAGCGGCAAACGCAGGCGCGGCGCCGCCGCACAGCCGCGCCGCGGCGCGGGCGCGCCAGGCGCGCGACCCTCCCACGCTGGGGGTTCTCCGGTGCGCCGGTGGACGCTAGTGTCGTCGCCATGAGCGATCCCAACCTGAACCCTCAGCCACTCCCGCCGCAGCAGCAGCCGCAGTACGCTGCCGCCCCGCCTGTGCAGCCCGGCTACAACACGCTGGCGATCGTGGGCTTCATCCTCGCGTTCTTCGTCAACCTCGTCGGGGTGATCCTCGGCTTCGTCGCCCTGTCGCAGATCAAGCGCACCGGCGAGCAGGGACGCGGCCTCGCCATCGCCGCCATCATCATCGGCCTGGCGGAGATCATCCTCGGCATCATCATCACGATCATCGTGATCGCCACGCTCGGTGTCGCCGCGGCCAACTACAACAACTACTGAGCGGAACGGCGACCGGGCGCCCTCGACCGATTCCTGGGTGTTTTCTGAAGATCGTGCAAGACTTTCGCTGGCCGCGACAGACGCGACCATCGACGAAAGGAATCAGCATCAGCGCGACGCTTCAGATCGTAGACGACTCCCACCAGCTCTGCCACCCGACGATCACCACCGAAGGGCCCTACTTCGGCTACAGCGAGCAGACGGACTTCTCGAACGGATCCGTGGTCGATCTCATCCCGTGCCCGGCCTGCGACGATCACCACGACATCGAGCAGCAGCCCCGGACCGGAAGCTACCTGTGCGAGGTCTTCGGCAGGATCCTGTAGCGCCGCTACCGCACCGCTACCGCACCGACACGAAGAGGCCCCCGTCGTACGACGGGGGCCTCTCTCGTACCGCGCGGCCGGAGCCGCGGCGGCTTACTTGCCGAAGTTCTTGTAGCGCGAGTTGAACTTCTCGACGCGGCCGGCCGAGTCGAGGATGCGCTGCTTGCCGGTGTAGAACGGGTGCGACTCGGACGAGATCTCGACGTCGATCACCGGGTAGGTGTTGCCGTCCTCCCAGTCGATCGTCTTCTCGCTGGAGACGGTGGAACGGGTGAGGAACGTCGCACCCGAGGCCAGGTCGCGGAAAACAACCGGAGCGTAGTCGGGGTGGATGCCAGTCTTCATCAGGACTTCCTTGTTGCGTTGGTTTCGAATCGGTCAGGCCCGCACGCCAGAGGCACGGGCGGAAAGCTCTCGGCCGCCACGAGGCAGAATGACTCGGGAGCCAGCTATCGAGTTTAGCAGATGACTCAGCCTGCGGTGGCCTGACGCGCCCGGGCGGTGTATCGGCCGTCCGTCTCGACGAGGTCGATGTCGAGCCCGAAGGTCTCGCTCAGGCTCTCGGCGGTCAGCACCTCGGCGATCGGGCCCTGCGCGGTGACGCGGCCGTCCTTGAGCAGGAGTGCCCGGTTGAAGCCGAGCGGGATCTCCTCGACGTGGTGGGTGACCATGACGATGGCGGGCGACTTGGCATCGCTGGCGTAGCCGCCGAGCAGCTGCACGAGCTCCTCCCGTCCGCCGAGGTCGAGGCTCGCGGCCGGCTCGTCGAGCAACAGGATCTCGGGGTCGGTCATGACCGAGCGGGCGATCTGCACGCGCTTCTGTTCGCCGTCGCTCAGGCTGCCGAACGAGCGCTGGGCGAGGTGCTCGAGGTGCCACTCGGTGAGCACGCGCAGGGCACGACGCTCATCGATCTCCTCGTACAGCTCGTTCCAGCGGCCGGTGACGGCGTACGCGGCGGTCATCACCACGTCGAGCACCGTCTCGTTGCGCGGGATGCGGCGGGCCAGGGCGCTCGACGCGAACCCGAGCAGGGGGCGCAGCTCCGCGAGGTCGCTCTGGCCGAGGGTCTCACCCAGCACCACGGCCTCCCCCGAGGACGGGTGGAGGGCGGCGGCGGCGATCTGCAGCAGCGTCGTCTTGCCCGCGCCGTTGGGGCCGAGCACGACCCAGCGCTCGTCCGGCTCCACGGTCCAGTCGACACCTTGCAGGACGGGGGTCCCGTCCCGGAGCACGGACACGTCTGAGAGCTGGAGAACGCTGCTGGCCATGACTCCTAGCCTACTCATCCGGGGAGGCCGGCACCGACCGCGACGGGCCGCCGGGCGCTACCGGCTCACCGAGCGGTAGATGTCGCGCGTCCGTTCCGCGATCGCGGACCAGCTGAACGACGTCTCCGCCCGCTCCCGCCCGGCCGCGCCCATCCGGGCGGCCCGCTCCGGATCGCTCACCACCTCGGTGAGCGCCGCCGCGAGATCGCGCACGAACGCCTCCGGGTCGGTGGGCGTCCCGGTGCCGTCCTGCAGCTGCTCGATCGGCACGAGCCCCCCGGTGACGCCGTCGACGATGACCTCCGGGATGCCCCCGGTCGCCGTGCCGACCACGGGGAGACCGCAGGCCATCGCCTCCAGGTTGACGATGCCCAGCGGCTCGTAGATCGACGGGCAGACGAAGACGGTGGAGGCGGTCAGCGCGATCCGCAGCTCCTCGTTGGTGAGGAGGCGGTCGATCCAGACGACGCCGTCGCGCTCGGCCTGCAGCTGCGCGACGAGCCCGCTCACCTCGGCGAGGATCTCCGGCGTGTCGGGAGCGCCGGCGCACAGCACGAGCTGCACGTCCGCGGGCAGCAGCCGGGCCGCGCGCAGCAGGTACGGCAGGCCCTTCTGGCGGGTGATACGGCCGACGAAGACCACGGCGGGTCGCGTCGGGTCGATGCCGAGGGCGCGGGCCCGCACGCCGTCGTCGAGCGGCGTCCACCGTTCGAGGTCGATGCCGTTGTAGACGACGGTCACCCGGTCCGGGTCGAGCGCCGGGTACGCGTTCAGGATGTCGCGGCGCATCCCCTCGCTCACAGCGATGACGGTGTCCGCGGCTTCGAAGGCG
Organism: Leifsonia aquatica H1aii; assembly: GCF_000633535.1. Classification (GTDB taxonomy): domain Bacteria; phylum Actinomycetota; class Actinomycetes; order Actinomycetales; family Microbacteriaceae; genus Leifsonia; species Leifsonia aquatica_A. The sequence goes on from NZ_AYMR01000016.1 coordinate 55,133, forward strand.
GTCTTCTCCGTCCAGCTCGACACGCGGTACCCGCCGCCGAGCTGCTCGGCCTTCCACGGGCGCAGCGGCTCCAGGCTGTGCGCGGTGACCACGTGCGGCACATCGTGCAGCAGCTTGGCGAGGTGGCCGCCGGCGTTGGCGTACCAGGTATGCGAGTGGACCACGTCCGCTCCCCCGCAGTCCTGCGCCATCTGCAGGTCGACGCCCAGCGTCGCCAGCGCGCCGTTCGCCTCCCGCAGCTCCGCGGGCACCCGGTAGGCGACCGTGTCGGGCGCGTCGCGCGGCTCGCCGAAGCAGCGCACCACCACGTCGATGTCCGCGCGCAGAGCGCGCACCAGTTCGGTCACGTGCACTCCGGCGCCGCCGTAGATGTCCGGCGGGTACTCCCGGGTGAGAAGATCAACGCGCATGCCCTGAACGCTAGTACAGCCCTCCGGTTGCCTCTACTGTGGTGGCATGGCAGCAGGCAGGAAGATCTTCGGCATCGTACTCGCGGGCGGGGAGGGCAAGCGGCTGATGCCGTTGACGGCCGACCGGGCCAAGCCCGCCGTCCCGTTCGGCGGCCAGTACCGGCTCATCGACTTCGCGCTCTCGAACCTCATCAACTCGCAGCTGCGCCAGATGGTCGTCCTGACGCAGTACAAGTCGCACAGCCTCGACCGCCACGTCTCGCAGACCTGGCGTCTCGACGGGATGCTGAACTCCTACATCGCGTCCGTCCCGGCCCAGCAACGCCTCGGCAAGCGCTGGTTCAGCGGGTCGGCCGACGCCATCCTGCAGAGCCTCAACCTGCTGCGCGACGAGAAGCCCGACATCGTGGTCGTGGTCGGCGCTGACCACGTGTACCGGATGGACTTCGCGCAGATGATCCAGGCGCACATCGACTCGGGCGCCGCCGCGACCGTCGCCGCCATCCGTCAACCGATCTCCCTCGCCGACCAGTTCGGCGTCATCGAGGTCGATGCGGAGCACCCCGACCGCATCGCGGCCTTCCGCGAGAAGCCCAGCGACCCGATCGGGCTCCCCGACTCGCCCGGCGAGGTGCTCGCCTCGATGGGCAACTACGTCTTCGACGCCGACGCGCTCATCGACGCGGTGATCCGCGACGGCGACCGCCCCGACTCCAACCACGACATGGGCGGCGATATCATCCCGGACTTCGTGGCACGCCAGGAGGCCGGGGTCTACGACTTCAGCCGCAACGACGTCCCGGGCTCGACCGACCGCGACCGCTACTACTGGCGCGATGTCGGGACGATCGACTCGTTCTTCGAGGCCCACCAGGACCTGATCTCCGCACTGCCGGTGTTCAACCTGTACAACCGCGAGTGGCCGATCTTCAGCCAGGTGCTCAACTCGCCGCCCGCGAAGATCGTGCGCGACGGGCGCGGCGCCCTGGGCACGACCATCGACTCGATCGTGTCCCTCGGCTCGGTGATCTCGGGTGCCCACCTCGAGCGCAGCGTGCTCGGGCCCTGGGCGAAGGTGGACTCCGGCGCGAAGGTCGTCGACTCGGTCGTGTTCGAGCGCGCCGTCATCGAGCCGAACGCGTTCGTGGGACGTGCCATCCTGGACAAGGACGTCGTGGTGGCCGAGGGTGCCCGCATCGGCGTGGACCCGGCCAGGGACCGCGCGCGCGGCTTCACCGTCACGGAGTCCGGCATCACCGTCGTCGGCAAGGGAGTTCACGTCGTTCCATGACGTCAGCACGCACACAACAGAACACGCAGCAGCACCCCCATCGGCCCGTCGTCCCGTTCGTCGTCGTCCTCGATGCGGACTCGACCCTCATCCACGACGAGGTGATCGAACTGCTCGCCGAGGAGGCGGGCGCGCGCGCGGAGGTGGCGGAGATCACCGAGCGCGCGATGCGCGGCGAGCTCGACTTCGCCCAGAGCCTGCGTGAGCGGGTCCGTGCGCTCGCCGGGCTCCCGGTGTCCGTCTTCGAGCGGGTCGGCGAGCGCATCCGCGTCACCGACGGCGTGCCCGAGCTCATCGCGGGCGTGCAGGCCTCGGGCGGACGGGTGGGTGTGGTCTCGGGAGGCTTCCACGAGCTGCTCGACCCGCTGGGGGCCCGGCTCGGGCTCGACCACTGGCGGGCGAACCGTCTCGCCGTGCGCGACGGCGTGCTGACCGGCGAGGTGGACGGGCCGATCGTGGACGCCGCCGCCAAGGCCGAGGCTCTGCGCGAGTGGGCCGGCGCCGCAGGGGTCCCGCTCCGGCGGACCGTCGCGATCGGCGACGGCGCCAACGACCTGCTGATGATGGCGGAGGCCGGACTGGCGATCGCCTTCAACGCGAAGCCGCGCGTCCGCGCCGAAGCCGACCTTGTGATCGATCGTCAGGACCTGGCGCAGGTGCTCCCCCTCCTCGGTCTCCGCGGCTGACCAGCGCGGGCAACGGAGGCGATTCGGCCCGTGGTGCGGCCGAAACGCAGCGAACGGAGGCGATCCGCCCGGGACCGGGCCGATCATCCTCCGTTCGCGCGGCGCGCGGCGACGGGCGACGGGAGGCTAGTGCCCCATCCCGAGGCCGCCGTCGACGGGGATGACCGCGCCGGAGATGTAGCCGGCATCGTCGCCCGCGACCCAGGCGACCACCTTGGCGACCTCGCTCGGAGACGCGAACCGGCCGGCCGGGATGCTCTTCTTGTACTCGGCCTGCTGCGTCTCGGGCAGCGCCGCCGTCATGTCGGTCTCGATGAAGCCCGGGGCCACGACGTTCGCCGTAATTCCGCGGGCGCCCAGCTCGCGGGTGATCGAGCGGGCCATGCCCACCAGCCCGGCCTTCGAGGCGGCGTAGTTGACCTGGCCGGCGCCGCCGAACAGGCCGACGACGCTCGAGATGAGCACGATGCGGCCGAACCGTGCCTTCAGCATCCCCCTATTGGCGCGCTTGACGACGCGGAAGGCCCCACCCAGGTTGGTCTCGATGACGCTGTCGAACTCTTCGTCCGTCATCCGCATCAGCAGGGTGTCCTTGGTGATGCCGGCGTTCGCGACCACGACCTCCACCGGGCCGAGCTTCTGCTCGATCTCGGTGAACGCGGCGTCGATCGACGCGGCGTCGGTCACGTCGGCACGCACGGTCAGCGCCCCCTCCGGTCCCTCGCCCGAGCGGGCGGTGACGGCGACGCGGTGGCCCTGGGCCACGAACTCCTCGGCGATCGCATAGCCGATCCCGCGGTTTCCGCCGGTGACGAGCACGGTGCGCTGCGTGGTCATGTGGTGATTTCCTCTCGAATCGAACGGGTACCAGTCTATGGACGTACTCTTGAGGGGAACCCTCATGAAGACCTCACGCCCCACGCTCACGAACCTCGGCCTCTCGCCCGACGAGGAACGACATCACCGGATGATCCGCTACTCCGTGGCGATGGGCATCCGTGTCGTCTGCCTGTTCGTCGCCGTGCTGGTCCCGGGGTGGTGGGCGGCGGTCCCCGTCGTCGCCGCGATCTTCCTCCCCTATGTCGCCGTGGTCCTCGCGAACGTCCACGCCGACCCGCGTCGAGGAGAAGCACAGCGTCCGGGCAATATCCTTCCGATGACACCTCCGCCGACCCCCGGCGGCGACCCGAAGCAGGAGGGCCAGTGATCGGACTCGGAGAGCCGGATCCGCTGACGTGTTCGCGCGCGGGCTGCCGCGAGACGGCGTCGTGGCGCATCGAGTGGCGCAACCCGAAGATCCACACCGCCGACCGGGTGAAGGTGTGGCTGGCGTGCGACGAGCACGAGGAGTTCCTGCGGGAGTTCCTGGCCGCGCGGGAGTTCCCCGTCGCCGTCCGGGCCCTCGACGACGCGACCGCCGTGTCCGTCGACGAGGGGACCACCGCGTGAGCGCGGGAGGTGGCTGGCGCTTCGCCTTCTCGAAGCGCTGGCTCGGCTACCTGGCCTTCGCGATCGCCTTCGCGATCGCGTGCGGGTTCCTCTCCAACTGGCAGCTGGCACGTAGCAAGGAGGCCGCAGCTGCGAACGCTCTCATCTCGGCGAACTTCGACTCGAAGCCGGTGCCGCTGACCAGCGAGCTGCCGACGCTCTCCTCGTACTCCAAGAGTCAGGAGTGGACGCGGGTCACCGTGACCGGCACGTACCAGCCCGACCAGCAGCTCCTCGCGCGCAACCGGCCGTTCAACGGCAACCCGGGCTTCGAGGTCTTGACGCCGCTGCGCACCGCCGACGGCTCGCTCTTCATCGTCGACCGCGGCTGGGTGCCGACGGGCAACGACTCGGACGACCCCGACCACGTGCCTGCTCCCCCGCCCGGGACGGTCACCGTGGTGGCCCGGCTCAAGGCCAGCGAGCCCGCCATCGACGGACGCACGGCGGTCGGCCGGCAGGTCGGCACCATCCAGCTCTCCGTGGTGAAGCAGAAGATGGACACGGATGCCGTCTATACGGGCGCGTACGGCCTCCTGGACACCGAGTCGCCCGCCCCGGCGTCGGCGCCCACTCCCACCGTCACGGAGCCTCCCACACAGGACGAGGGGCTGCACTGGTCGTACATGATCCAGTGGATCATCTTCGCGCTGATCGGGTTCTTCGGTCTCGGCTACGCGCTGCGCACCGAGTACCGCAAGCTCAACGAGAACGACCCCGCCGAGAAGGCCCGCGCCGCCGAGCGCGATCGCAAGCGCGCGCTCAAGCGCACCGACTCCGACGTCGAGGACGAGCTGCTCGACGCCTCCTCCCGCTGACCCCGCTCCGATTTGGACCAAATGTCG
>NZ_AYMR01000017.1 GCF_000633535.1 Leifsonia aquatica H1aii
GGCGGAGCCGACGGATCCGCTTGATGGTGGACGACGAGCGCGGGCCGGGCGACCGGCCCGCGCTTTCGCGCTGCGTGGCCATCTCCCACGCCGAGTTCGCCGTCGCCAACTGGGCACGGGCACCGCTGTTCACGCGCGCCGCCGATCTCGGCGGCGACTTCTCCGACTTGTTCGGCCCCGACGCCGTGGACGAGCTCGTGGCCGATCGGGCGCTGCGCACCCCGTTCGCGCGGATGGCGAAGGAGGGCGACGTGCTGCCGCCGTCGCGCTACACCTCCGGCGGCGGCTTCGGCGCCGAGATCGGAGACCAGGTCTCCGGCGACCGCGTCCTGGCCGAGCTGGCGGCGGGTGCCACGCTCGTGCTCCAGGGTCTCCATCGGACGTGGGAGCCGATCGCCCGGTTCGCGCGGGCGCTCTCCGCCGAACTGGGTCATCCCTGCCAGGTGAACGCCTACATCACCCCCGCCTCCTCCCGCGGATTCGATCCGCACTACGACGTGCACGACGTGTTCGTCCTGCAGATCGCCGGGGAGAAGCACTGGCGCATCCACGCACCGGTGCACCCCGACCCGTTGCGGGGGCAGCCGTGGACGGACCATCGCACCGCCGTCGCGGCCCGGGCGCAGGAGCCGCCCGCGATCGACGAGACGTTCCGGCCCGGGGACGCCCTCTACCTGCCGCGGGGCTGGATCCATTCGGCGACCGCGCTCGGCGCCCTGTCGATCCACCTGACGGTGGGAGTCGCCGCGTACACCCGCACCGACATCGTCGAGGAGGCGGTGTCGCGCACGGCCGACATCCCCGAGCTGCGCGCCTCGCTCCCTCTCGGCTTCGATCCCGCCGACGAACCGGCGCTCACTCGCGAGGTCGAGGCGGCGCTGGACGCGCTGCGCACCGCCCTCGACGACCCCGCCCGCCGGGCCGGCGTCGCCGCCGCGGTGGGAGAGCGCCTGCGTGCCCGGCGGCGGCGGGACTCGCCGCCCGCACCCGTGCGCCCGCTGACCACGGTCGACGCCGTCGCCGCATTGGACGGACGCACGGTCATCGGTGCCCGCCCGGGTCTTCGGCCGGCGATCACGACCGAGGTCGAGACGGTCACGGTGCGCCTGCCGGATCGCACGATCGCGTTCCCGATCGCCGCGCGGGAGGCGGTGGCACGGCTCCTCGACCCGGGCAGCGAGCACGACGGTCCTCTCGCGGTGGCGCAGTTGCCCGGGCTCGATCCCGAGTCGGCCGTCGTCGTCGCCCGTCGGCTGCTGCGCGAAGGTGTCGTCGTGGTCGCCGAGCGGTGACCGTCGCACCGGACTGGCTGCCCTGCAGCGACCGCGCCCGGGAGCGCGGGGATCCGCTGACCGGAACCGCCGGGTTCGGCGAACGCTGGCTGCTGGTCGAGATCGAGAGCGGGTGGGGGCGCCACGCCTTCGTCGAGTCCGCCCTCGACCCGGCGATCGGTGCCGCCCTCGTGGCGCGCACGGAGGCGGCGGGAGTGCGCCCGCTGGCCATCCGCCGGACGGGGCTGCGCGCGGAGGAGCGCCGCGGCCAACGATCGTGGCGATGGGCCGTGGTGGACGCCCGGCCCGGCCGCGAGGAGATCCGCTGGGGCGCAGTGGACGACCCGCGCGACCTGCTCGGGATCCCCCTGGACGGGAGCGCGGGCACCGCGGACCCCCGCCCGGTCTACGCCGTCTGCAGTCACGCGCGGCACGACCAGTGCTGCGCGGTGCGCGGACGCCCGGTCGTCGCCGCTCTGGCCGCGGAGCATCCCGAGGAGACGTGGGAGTGCTCCCACCTGGGAGGCGACCGCTTCGCCGCGACGATGATCGTCTTCCCGCACGGCCTGCTCTACGGCGCGGTCCCGGCCGGCGAGGCGCTCACGGTGGTCGCCCGGCACGCGGCGGGCCGGATCGATCCGCGTTACTTGCGCGGGCGCACCTCTCTCAGCACGGTCGCCCAGGCCGCCGAGGCGTTCGCCCGCGACCGTTCGGGCGATGACGCGATCGGCGCCTACCGCGTGCGCGCCGAGCACCCGCATCCGCACGGCTGGACGGTCGAACTCGAGCACGCCGAGGGTCCCGTCCGGGTGGAGGTCGGAGAACGGCTGTCCGCACCGCTGCTGAGCACGTGCGCGGCGACGATCGCGCACCCGGTGCGGGAGTTCGTGCCGGTCTCGGTCGAGCCCGGCCGAGCCCGGGTCGAGCCCGGCTGAGCCCGGTTGAGCCTCCGGACGCGGGGCGGAGCCCGGCCCGGGTCGCGGCTACGCGGTCTGGGCCGCTGCGACGCCCCACTGCTGGATCTTGACCATATTGCCCGCCGGGTCGCGGAACGCGCAGTCGCGCGAGCCGTAGAACTGGTCGATCGGCTCCTGGAGGACCTCGGCCCCGAACGCACGGACGCGCTCGAAGAGCCCGTCCACGTCGTCGGTGCTGAAGACGACGCCGGGGAGGGTGCCCTTGGCCACGAGCGCGGCCAGCGCGTCGCCGTCGGCCTGGGGGCGGCCGGCGTACGGATCCGAGATCACGATCTGCGAGCCGGGCTCCCCGGCGACGCCCATCGTGATCCAGTGGTGGCCGTCGTAGGCGACGTCGTTGAGGACGTCGAGGCCGAGCGCGTCGCGATAGAACACGAGGGACTCGGCGGGGTCGGTGGCGATGATGTCGACGAAGTGCACGGAGATGGTCATGACCTCACTCTAGGAACGGGGAGCGGGTCCGTGCTTCTCCAAAACTGCTCGACTCAGCCGCGCTGGTGGTCCCGCACCGGGCGGACCCGCTGCTTGGCGATGCAGTCGGGCATCGCGGCGACCGAGAGGTGCTCCCGCGAGCGGTAGCTGGTGGGCGTCTCCCCCACGAGCTCGCTGAACTTCGCGCTGAACGAGCCGAGCGACGTACAGCCGACGGTCATGCAGGCGTCGGTGACGCTCATCCCGGTCCGCAGCAGCGCCATCGCCCGCTCGATCCGCCGGGTCATCAGGTAGCTGTAAGGGGTCTCGCCGTATGCGGCGCGGAACTGGCGGGAGAAGTGCGAGGCCGACATGTAGGCGTGTGCGGCCAGCGTCGGCACGTCCAGCGGCTTCGCGTAGTCGCGGTCGATAAGGTCGCGTGCCCGGCGGAGGGCCGCGAGCGTCTGCAGCTCCTCGGGACTCACACCGCCACCGTAGCCTGGTCCGCCGCCGTCGACCAGGCGGGTTCGGACTCGACCAGCCGGATGAACCCGCTGAGCTCGGTCACACCGGTCGGGGTGGTCGGCAGGAATTCGGACAGCTCCGGCGAGTGCACGAGGAAGGCGGCCCACTTGGCGCGGGAGATCGCCACGTTGAGGCGGTTCTTCATCAGCAGGAACGCCATCCCGCGCGGGGCGTCGGCCGCGCTCGACGCGGCGAGGCTCACGATCGCCACGGCCGCCTCCTGGCCCTGGAACTTGTCGACGGTGCCCACACGGACGGCGGGATGGCCCGCCGCGTCGAGCGCCGCCCGCACCTCGGCGAGCTGAGCGTTGTACGGCGTGACGACGATCACGTCGTCCGGCCCGAGCGGGTGGTCGTCGACACCGGAAGCGGGGTCGCTCCACGACCGCCCGAGCACGTCGCGCACCAGCTCGACGACGACGGCGGCCTCCTCGGGCGACGCGGTCGCGTTGCCGGCGTGCTCGACGGGAACGGGGTGGACGCCGGCGGCGACCCCGGCGAGCAGCCGCCGGGCCGCGTCGGGGTGCGCGTGCAGCCGTCCCTCGTACGAGAGCACGGAGACCGGTCCGGCCACGGCCGGGTGCATGCGGCGGCTCTCGGCGAGGAAGTAGCCGAACTCCGCCGGGAGTACGTCGTGACCGTCGCTCACCCAGCCGAGGGCCGAGCCGTCGACCGGCTCCGGATGCCGCCCCTGACTGACCTGCGGCAGCTGCTGCGGGTCTCCCAGCAGCAGCAGGTTGCGCGCGGCGACCCCGACGGCGATGGTCGAGGCGAGCGAGAACTGGCCGGCCTCGTCGACCACCAGCAGGTCGAGACTGTCCCGCGGCACCCGGCCGGGGTTGGCGAAGTCCCACGCCGTGCCGCCCAGGACGTACCCGCCGGCGGCGTTCCGCTCCGCGAACTCCAGCTGACCGTCCGTGGGGAGGACGGTGAAGGCACGGGCGGCCTCCGGGTCGGCCGTCGAGCTCGCGGTCTTGCCGACCCGGGCGGCGTCGAGACCGGCGGCCACGACGCGGTCGAGCAGGTTCTCGACGACGGCGTGCGACTGGGCGACGACGCCGATGCGCCAGCCGTGGTCGGCCACCAGACGGGCGATCACGTGCGCGCCCAGGTACGACTTCCCCGTGCCGGGAGGGCCCTGCACGGCCAGGTAGGAGCGATCGAGGTCCAGGAGGCTGGCCACGACGGCGGCGATGCGGCCGCTCCCGTCGGCCGGCCCCTCCTCCGCCAGCGCGCCGGACGACGTCCGCGGCGGGGTGCGCCGCACCAAGTCGACGGTGGCGTCGACCGGCCAGGTCCCGGCCTGGAGCGCACCGAGCAGGCCCGTCCCCCACTCCCGGATGGCCTCGCCGAGCCGGCGGGCGTCCGGCGGCGCGGCCGGGGTGAGCGCGGTGGGCCGGTCGCGGTACGGCAGCACATCGCGCGGCAGGGTCTCTCGCACGATGACGGAGCCGTCGTCCGTCGCGCCGATCACGGCGACGGTGCGGGCCGTGCGCGAGCCCGGCTGGGCACGCGGCTGCCGGAACGGACCGGGGAACTCGTACAGCAGGTACGGCCCGCCGCGCTCGCTGACCCGGACGGAGCTGCCGGCGCCCCACTGACCGCTCAGGAGGAGCTCCCGGCGCTCGACCCGCTGGCCGTCGTCCTGGTGCCAGTCCCGCACGACGCGCACCGAGTCCACCGCGAGCACGTCCCGTGTCTCGGCCCACTCCTCGATCGGCTGGATGAGCCGCGCGTAATGCGATTGCCAGAAGCTCTTCTGCTCCCGGCGGTGGAAGTCGATCGCCGCGGCCGCCAGCGCGACGGCGGCGCGATCCGGGGTGCGGTGGGGGTCGAGCGGATCGCCCGCGTAGCCGAGCAGGGCCGCGCGCAGCGGCGACTCCTCGGGCGGGACCTCCAGGTCGTCGACCGGGGAGGTGCCGACCGGGATGCCGTTCTCGGCCGCCCGCGCCAGCAGCCAGTCCCGCAGCCGCAGGGTGCTCACGCAGTCGTAGCGGTTGTAGTCGCCCAGCGCATCGAGAAGCGGCTGCGCCTCGGCGTCGCGGCCGAGCGCGAGCAGATCGCGCGCGTTGGCGTACTCCGAGATCGAATCGGCGCCGTTGGTGACCTCGCTCTGCCGCAGCTCGGTGCCCATGTAGAGCGGTTCGAGCTTCTTGATCGAGTACGACCGCGAGCCGACGCGGACCGCTTTGCGCACGAGCGGGTACAGGTCGACGAGCACGCCGTCGCGCAGCAGGCCGTCGACCTCCTCCTCCCCCACGCCGTGCCGCGCGGCGAGCGCCAGCAGGTGGGTCTGCTCGTAGGCGGCGTAGTGGTAGATGTGCATGCGCGGGTACTGCGCCCGCCGCTCCCGGACGAACGCCAGGAAGGACTCCAGCGCCACCCGCTCGGCGGCGAAGTCGTGGCCCCAGAACGCCGTGAACTCGGCGTGGACGTCGACCATCCCGAACAGGTAGTCCAGGCCCCAGCGCTCCCCCGAACCCTCGGTGTAGAGCGGGTCGCCCTCGAAGTCGAAGAACAGGTCGCCCGCGTCGGGGTGCGGCAGGGCGGCGAGCACGGGCGCGTTGAAGACACGCACCGGAGGGGCCTCGCCCGCCGTCGCTCGCAGTTGGAGCCGGGCCTGCTCGCGCAGCCCGTCGAGCGTGCCGTCCGGGATGCCGTCGACCGGCCCGGTGGAGGCCGCGAGCGCGTCGATGGTGCCGAGGCCCGCGGCGATCAGGTGCTCGCGCTGCGTCACCCGCATGCCGGCGACGAGCAGGACATCGCGCGCGGCCTGCACCTCGGCGTCGCACGTGTCGCACCGGCCGCACACGGTGAAGCGCGGGTCGCCCCAGGCCACCGGGCCGGCATCGGCGACGTGGGCGTCGATGATGCCGAGGAGCCGAGCGCGCCGCTTGCGGTAGACGGGCTCGATGTCGGACAGCCGGTGCTCGCTCACGGAGCCGTCGCCCAGCAGCAGCTCCACGGTCTCGTCGGTGTCGACGCCGAGCCGGCGCAACTGGTCGGCGTAGGCGGCCAGCTGCAGCAGCGCCGTCACCCGGGCGCTGCGCGCCAGCTTGGAGTCCTGCACACGGTAGCGACCGTCGGGCCGGCGCACCACGAAGTCGGCGAAGCCGACGAAGGCTCCGTCGAAGAACGTGGCCTGGAAGACGACCTCCGCGGCGCTCTGGAAGGCCGCCGAGGTCTGGGCGACCGCCTGGGCGAGGGCGTCCGCCGTCAACGACTCCGGTCGCCCGATCTCCGCCACGGCCTCACCGAACCGCTCCCGATAGCGCTCCAGGATGTGGTGCTCGTGCTCGTCTCCGAGGCGCGACGAGCGCACGTACATCGGGTCCTCGATCTCGGGCGCCTTCTCGAGCCTCCCGAGCTTCACGTCGAGCGAGCGCAGGAAGGCGAACTCGCACTTCGACGCCTCGGTCAGGTCGCTGGCGCTGGTGACGATCACTCCGTCGAGCACGAACACGCGCAGCCCCTTCCGTCGGGTGTCCCCCCAACCTAGCCGAGACCCCCGACACGACCCGGGCCGCCGTCGGGCGCCGGCGGTCAGCCCTTCGCCGCCGCCTTCATCGCTCGCTTGTGCTCCCGCACCCGGGCGAGGGAGTCCGCGTCGACGATGTCGGCGACCGAGCGGTAGCCCTCCGCACCGTAGTCGCCCGCCGCCTCACGCCAGCCCGGCGCCTGCAGGTCCTTCTGCTTGCCGAGCAGGGCAAGGAAGATCTTGGCCTTCTGCTCGCCGAACCCGGGCAGCGCCTTCAACCGGCGCAGCACCTCGGCCCCGGAAGGATCGTCCCGCGTCCAGATCGCGGCGGTGTCGCCGCCCCAGTCGCCGACGATCGCCGCGGCGAGCGCCTGCACCCGACCGGCCATCGAGCCCGGGAAGCGGTGGACGGCCGGCGTCTGCTTCATCGCCTCGAGCAGCGTGTCGGGGTCGAGCGCGGCGAGCTGGGCGGGGTCGAGCGCGCCGAGCCGGTCGCGCAGCTTCGCCGGGCCGGCGAACGCGGTCTCCATCGGGACCTGCTGGTCGACCAGCATCCCGACGAGGAGGGCGAACGGGGAGCTGTCGAGCAGGGCGTCCGCGGACTCGTCGGCGGTGATGTGCAGGCTCATGCCCTCCAGTCTTCCACCAGGCTCGGGTTGGACGGAGCGACAATCCGGATCGTTTGCTCTCGGTGTGCATGCAAAGTGCATGTCTTGTATGCTGGTTGCATGACGACGATCCAGGTCCGCAACGTCTCCGAGGAGACCAGCCGTGCGCTCAAGGCGAAGGCGGCGCTCGAGGGCCGCTCGCTGAGCGACTACCTCCTGCGCGAACTCGACCGCCTGGCGACGCGTCCGAGCCGCACTGAACTACTGGAACGGATCGCGAGCCGCGGCGTCGCCACGCTGTCACCGGCCGCGCACGTCCTCGCCGAACAGCGCCCGGGTCGATGACGCTCGTCGTCGATGCGTCTGCGGTCGCCGAGATCCTGTTCGGTACCGAAGCAGGACACAGGGCGGCCGCGCTGATCGGCGGCCACGACCTGCTGGCGCCGCAGCACCTCACGGCGGAGGTCGCCTCCGTCATCCGCGGGTGGTCGCTCAGTCGGCAGATCACGGAGGAGCAGGCGCTGCGCGCGTTCCGTGAGTTCGACGCACTCGGTGTCGAGCAGGTGCCGATGATGCCCACGCTGCCCGCCGTTCATGCCCTGCGGCACAACGTCAGCGCGTATGACGCCATGTACGTCGTGCTCGCCCGCGCGGCCCAGAGCTCGCTGCTGACCCTCGATGCTCGTCTCGCAGCAGCCGTTCCGGACTGCGCGCTGCTGCCGTGATCTTCAGGCGGTCAGCTGGCCGGCCACTGCCGATGCGTTCATCGTCCCACGGAGGGCCGGACGCCGCACGGGCCTCAGACGAGGAGCAGGACGCCCGCGACGACGGAGGCCACGGCGAGCAGCAGCGCCACCCCGAGGAGCACCGCGTGGACCACCAGGAACGGTGTCGCGCGCCCCGCCGCGTCGCGCGCGCGGGCGTCCTTCCGGACCCGGGTGAAGAAGCGCGGCCACGCGAAGACGTTGAACAGCGCGTTGAGGAACAGGACGAGGGCGGCGAAGACGGTCATCGTCCCTCCAGCGTACGGGACGGCGAGAACCGCTCGGACACGAGGTCGAGGAGGGCCGTCGCCGCGGCGGACGGCCGTGGCCGGGCGACCATCCCGAGCCGCCACTCGATCCGTTCGCGCAGCGGGACGACGACCGCGCCATCCGCCGGGATGACGGTCAGCGCGGGCAGTGCGGCGACGCCGAGGCGCGCCGCGACGAACCGCGGGATCTCTCCGAGGTCGGAGAGCTCGGTCGGGATGTGGCGGACGATCCCCCGAGCCGCGAGCTCCCGGTCGAGCGTGACGCGGTTGCCGAACCCGGCGCGCGCGTCCACCCACTGCTCGTCCGCCAGTTCGGTCAGCGAGACCTCCGCGCGTCCGGCGAGGGGATGCGACTCCGGCAGCAGCGCGACGAACGGGGAGACGGCGAGCTCGCGCTCGAGCAGCCCCGGCAGCCGGTCGGGGAGTCCGACGAACGCGACGTCGAGCCGCCCCTGGCGCACGTCCTCCACGAGTCCCGTCGAGCCGCTCGGCGACGGGCCGAGGCGGAGGTCGACGAGGGCGTGCCGCCGGTGGAACGCACCCATGATCGACGGCAGATCGATCGGGGTGAGGTTGGTGAAGATGCCGACCCGCACGACGCCGCGCAGCTCGCCGTCCCCGCGCGCCGCGTCGCGCATCCGGTCGAACGCCTCGACCGCGCCGCGCGCCTCCCGCAGCACCGCCTCCCCAGCGGGCGTCAGCCGCACGCCGTGCGGGTCGCGGTCGAACAACGGGGTGCCCAGTTCGCGTTCGAGGGCCCGGATGCCGGCGGACACGGTCGACTGAGCGGCGAACACGCGGTCGGCGGCGCGGGTGAAGTTCAGCTCCTCGGCGACGGCCACGAAGTAGGCGAGCTGACGGGTGTCCATGCGGCAATCGTATCCTTCGATGGCCAGGATCGATGTTATCCGTTGGACTCGATCGCCGATCGGGAGCATCCTCGGAGCATGACCACGATCCGCGAACCCGAGACCTCGCCTCTCCCCGCCGTTCCCACCCGCCGCTGGCAGCTGCGCCACGGCACGGGCTTCTGGGTCGTCGCCGCGGCGTTCCTCGCGGTGATGGCCTTCTCCACCGTTCCGACACCGCTCTATGCGCTCTACCAGGCGCGGGACGGCTTCCCCACCTGGGTCGTCACCGTCGTCTTCGCCGCGTACGCGGTCGGGGTGATCGCGAGCCTCTTCCTGATCGGACACCTCAGCGACTGGGCGGGCCGGCGACGGATGGTGCTGATCGCCGTGCTCATCGAGATCGTGGCGGCCGCGCTGTTCCTGGTCTGGAACGACGTCTCCGGACTGATCGTCGCCCGCGTCCTGTCCGGGATCGGGGTCGGGGCCCTGACGGCGAGCGCGACCGCCCATCTCAGCGAGCTGCGCGCCGTCGCCCGCCCGGCCGAAGGGCCGCGCCTGGCCGGGACGGTCTCCACCGTCGTCAACACCGGCGGCCTCGCGCTCGGACCGTTGATCGGCGGCGCGTTCGCGCAGTTCCTCCCGCAGCCCCTCCTCCTCCCCTACGTCGTGTTCCTGGTCCTGCTCGCCGTGGCCGCCCTCGCCGTGGCGCTGGTCCCGGAGACCGTCGAACGTGCGGAGGAGCGTCCCGCCTACCGCCCGCAGCGTGTCTCCCTCCCCGCCTCCGCTCGCGGCGCGTTCTCCGCCGCCGCGGTCGCCGCCTTCGCGGGCTTCGCCGTCTTCGGCCTGTTCACGTCGCTCGCCCCGAGCGTCGTCTCCGGGGTCCTGCATCAGTCGTCGCACCTGCTCGCCGGTGCCGTGCCGTTCTCGGTGTTCGCCGCATCGGCGCTGTCGCAGATCGTCTTCGCGCGGCTCCGGATGCGCACCCAGCTCGCTCTCGCCCTCGTCCTCATGCTCACCGGCCTGGTCGGGCTGGCGGTCGGCGTGCTCGTCGCGTCGCTGGCGGTCTTCCTGATCAGCGGCATCCTCGCCGGCGCGGGCGTCGGACTGCTGTTCCGTGCCGCGATCGGAGCGACCGCCGCGCTGGCCGCGCCGGAGCGGCGGGGCGAGGTGCTGGCGGCGATCTTCCTGATCGCCTACGTCGGGCTCGCACTGCCGGTGCTCCTCGTCGGCGTCGCGCTGATCGTCTGGCCGCTCGTGCCGGTGCTCGTCGTCTTCGTCGGAGTCGTCGGGGTGCTCGCCCTGTTCGGCGGCCTCCGGATGCTGCGCACGGCCTGACCCCTCCGGGTGCGCGTCAGCCGCGGCGGTCGATGATCCGGATCGCCGTGGCCGACGCGTATCCGCGCGCGACCAGGTCGACCTCGAAGCCGGCCAGCCGCTCCAGGTGCCGGGAGATCCGCAGCGGACCCACATCGAACGGCTCGCACCCGATCGCCGCGACCAGCCCCGCCACGACGTCCTTGGCCGGCTCGTCGTCGGACGCGAGGAGCACCTGGACCGGTTCGACGGCGTCCTCCGCGAGCAGTTCCGCGTAGACCGTGTTGAACGCCTTCACGACACGCGCCGCGGGCGCCGCCTCCGCGATCCGCTCGGCGAGCGACGGTCCCGCTCCGTAACGGCTCTCGAAGTGAGGCGGATCGATCGGGTTGCCGATGTCGATCAGCACCCGCCCCGCCAGCTCGGCGGCGAGCGAACCGACGAGGTCGAGCGCCACGGCGTCCTGCACCGCGACGATCACTGCGTCGGCCGTCGCCGCTCCACGGTGATCGGTCCCGTCGACGGCCCCGATGGCGCGCGCGAGCTCCCGGGCGCGCAGCGGGTCGCGCGAGCCGATCATCACATCGTGACCCGCACCGGTCAGCCGCCTGCCCAGCGCCGCCGTCATCGCGCCGGTGCCCAGTATCCCGATCCTCATCGCGTCTCCCTCACCTGGTGACAGCGGCGGCACGGGACGTCCGCGGCTGCGCGCGCAACCGCGGACGTCCCTGAGCGCAGCGGTCGCTCAGCAGTACTCGTAGCGGTACGCGCTGTTCCCCTTGGCCACCACGTCGCGGTCGCGCAGGATCACCGAGATGTCCTTGCCCTGCGCGGCGCACGCCTGTGTGTACGCGGAGCGCGGGTTGTCGGTGTACTCGATCTCGATCACGTTGTTGCCGTAGACCGAGGTGTAGGCGTCGCACTCGGTGTTGTACTGGCACTCCTCCGCGATCGCGAAGTCGAAGCCGACCGTGTTCTTGCCTGCCGAGCCGAGCTCGGTGGTGTTCTTCTGTGCGATCGCGAGACCCTTCTGGTGCGCGTGGGCCGCCAGCAGCGTCGCGAGGTCGACGTTGTTCTGCTTCGTCAGCAGCTGCTTCCCGCCGCTCTTCGACCGGGTCCACGAGTCCAGGTTGTCGGGCTCCACCGCCTGGAACCCCTTGGACGCGCACTCGTCGATCCAGCCGTTCACGATGGCGGCGATCCGCGTGCGCTTCGCGGCGGTGGAGGTGTCGAGCAGGTACTCGTTCCACTCCGGGTCGCCGACCTTGACCCCCTTCGCGTTGCGCAGGATCAGGTCGCTGTTCGCGCCCGCCCACGTGGTGGAGTCGTCGGGCTGGGTCTGGTACGCGTTCACATAGCAGATGTTGTACTTCCCGGTCACCGGCGAGGCCGTATGGTCTCGATCGACGATTCCGACGGAGGCGGCGGGGGTGTACGGCCCGCCGATCTGGTAGTCGAACTGGGCGTTCACCGGCGGCGGCGCCGGTGTCGCCGCCTGGGCGACGGTCGTCCCCGCCACGATCGCCACGGCGATCGCCCCCACGGAGAGCACGGTGGTCAGGACAGTGCGAGATGAGGCACGCATCGGTGCTCCGATCTGTGGAGGCCCCGCCTCGAGCTTCATCTCTGGCGTCACGCCCGGCGGTCGGTCCCCGATCGCCGGTAGGGCGCTCCACGGCCCGTTCAGACTACGAGAGCGTTCCGCGACGACGCAAGCGTCACGCCTGGGTCAGTCAGCCGCACTGGTCATTCGGCCGCGCTGGTCATTCGGCCGCGCTGAGCTGCACGCGCAACGAGTCGACGCGGGTCGCGATCACGTCGTCCGCCGCCCAGCGCTGCGCGAGCCGGGAGAGGATGGCGTCGAGCTCCTCCCGCGTGAGTCCGCCCGCGAGTGCCAGGCGCACCACGAGCTCCTCGCCGGCGAAGCGGTGGCTCGGGTCGCCGGCGGCCAGTGTCACCGCGTGCACGCCGAGTTCGGTGGCGATGGAGGCGTCGAAGGCGGCCGACACCGCCGGGTCGCGGTCGCTGGGCAGCCATTGCTCGCCGCGGGCGACGGCCCAGACGGCCGGCCGGCGCAGCACGAACTCCGTCTCGCTGGTCGGATCGAGCACCACGATCTCGGTCTCCTCCGCCGCCGCGGCCAGCGCGACACGACGTCCGTCCGCGGGGACGGGTCGCGCCGCGGGATTCCAGATCTGCATGGCGGTCACCGACGAGAACACCGGCAGGACGCTGCGGCCGTCCGGGCCCGAGACCGTCACGATGGACAGCTCCTGCGACTTGTCGACGGTGAGCCCCGTCTCGGTCGTCCCTTCGTCGCCGAGCTCAGCCACGAGCGGGATGAGGAGCCGGGAGGAGCGGAGCGCATCCACCACCGCCTCCGCGCCCACCTCGCCCGCCCGGAAGGCCGCGAGGGCGCCGAGCAGTTCGGGCGGAGCCGTGCCGTCGTCGTCGCCGAACGGGTTGTCGTCGAACTGACGCCCCTCCCACGGCTGGCCGGCGGAGTCGCCGAGCGAGGCCGCGAAGCTCCGCAGCCGATCGGCGCCCTTCTCCGTCGGCTGTGCGGCGGGACCGCCGGCTGCGTCCGCGCGGGCGCCGCCGTGTGCGCCCGGGTCCAGCGGGTCAGTATCCCGCGACATCCAGGGCCTCGGGCAGCGTGAAAGCCCCGGAGTAGAGCGCCTTGCCGACGATCGCACCCTCGAGCCCCAGCGGAACGAGTTCCCGCAGGGCAGCGATGTCGTCGAGGCTGGCGACGCCGCCGGAGGCGACGACGGGACGCTCGGTGCGGTCCATCACCTCTCGGAGCAGGTCGAGGTTCGGTCCGCGCAGGGTGCCGTCCTTGGTGACATCGGTGACGACGTAGCGGGCGCAGCCGGCCTCCTCGAGGCGGTCGAGCACCTGCCAGAGGTCGCCGCCCTCCTGGGTCCACCCGCGAGCGGCGAGCGTGGTGCCCCGCACGTCGAGTCCGACGGCGATCGCCTCGCCGTACTGACCGATCACGTGGGCCGCCCACTCCGGGTTCTCCAGCGCGGCCGTGCCGAGGTTGACGCGGGTCGCGCCGATCTCGAGGGCCTGCTCCAGCGACTCGTCGTCGCGGATGCCGCCGGAGAGCTCGATGTTGACGCCGCGCACCTGGCGGATCACCTTCTTGAGCAGGGAGCGGTTCGAGCCGCGCCCGAACGCCGCGTCGAGGTCGACGAGGTGGATCCAGTCCGCCCCCGCGTCCGCCCACTCGGCGGCCGCATCGACCGGGTCGCCGTAGCTGGTCTCGCTGCCCGCCTCGCCCTGGGTCAGACGCACGGCCTTGCCGTCGGCGACATCGACCGCCGGGAGCAGGACGAGCTTGGGCGTGTTGTTGAATTCGCTCACTGTGTTTCCTCGTTCGGGTCCGCGCGGGCGGACGGGTGATGCGCTGAGGCGGTCGGCTAGAGGGTGCCGATCCAGTTGCGCAGCAGCTGGATGCCGGCACGGCCGGACTTCTCGGGGTGGAACTGGGTCGCGCTGAGCGGGCCGTTCTCCACGGCGGCGACGAAGCGCGGGCCGTGCTCGGCCCAGGTGACGTGCGGCTTCGGGAACGGTCCCGTCACCTCCAGCGTCCAGTCCTGGGCGGCGTACGAGTGGACGAAGTAGAAGCGCTCGTCGCGCAGGCCGGCGAACAGCGTGGAGGCCTCCGGCGCGTCCACCGTGTTCCAGCCCATGTGCGGCACGACATCCGCCTTCAGCAGATCGACGGTGCCCGGCCACTCGCCGAGTCCCTCCGTCTCCACGCCGTGCTCGACGCCGCGCTCGAACAGCACCTGCATGCCCACGCAGATGCCGAGCACCGGCCGCCCGCCGGCGAGCCGCCGGTCGATGACCTCGTCACCGTGGGAGGCACGGAGGGCGTCGATGACCGCGGTGAAGGCCCCGACGCCGGGCACCAGCAGGCCGTCGGCCTCCAGGGCGCGTCGCCGGTTGCCGGTCAGCTCGACGTTCGCCCCTGCGGCCTCCAGCGCCTTGACGGCGGAGTGCACGTTGCCCGAGCCGTAGTCGAACACGACGACATCGGGAGTGCCCGAAGCGGTCACAGGGCGCCCTTGGTCGAGGGGATGCCGGACACCAGCGGGTCGAGCGCCTTCGCCTGGCGGAACGCGCGCGCGAAGGCCTTGAACTCCGCTTCGGCGATGTGGTGCGGGTCGCGTCCGCCGATCACGGTCACGTGGGTGGTCATGGCCGCGTTGAACGAGATCGCCTCGAAGACGTGGCGCACCATCGAGCCGGTGAAGTGGCCGCCGATCAGGTGGAACTCGAAGCCGGCGGGCTCCCCGGAGTGCACGAGGTAGGGCCGGCCGGAGAGATCGACGACGGCCTGGACCAGCGCCTCGTCCAGCGGCACCAGGGCGTCGCCGTACCGCGAGATACCGCTCTTGTCGCCGAGCGCCTGACGGATCGCCTGGCCGAGGACGATGCCGACGTCCTCCACCGTGTGGTGCACGTCGATCTCGGTGTCGCCGTTCGCGCGCACGCGCAGGTCGGTCAGCGAGTGCTTGGCGAACGCCGTGAGCAGGTGGTCGTAGAACGGCACGCTCGTGGCGATCTCGGCCACGCCCGTCCCGTCGAGGTCGAGGCTCAGCTCGATGCTCGACTCGCTGGTCTCCCGCTGCAGGCTGGCGGTGCGATTCGTCATGACTGCGAGTTTACTGGGACGGCGGAGCCCGCCGCGGCCGGACGCCCGAGTGCGGCGAGGGCCTCCAGGAAGGCGGTCGTCTCCGCTTCCGTGCCGGCCGTGACGCGCAGGTGGTTCGGGATGCCGACGTCGCGGATCAGGATCCCCCGCTCGAGCAGCGCCTCGAAGACCGCGTGCGGGTCGGCGACGCCGCCGAAGAGCACGAAGTTGCTGCCACTGCGGTGCGGTGCGTAGCCCAGCCGGGCGAGTTCGCCGACGAGGCGATCGCGCTGCACGCGGATCTCCCCGACCATGGCGAGCATCTCGTCCGCGTGGGCGAGCGCACCGAGGGCGGCCGCCTGCGTGAGCGCCGAGAGGTGGTAGGGCAGCCGGACGAGGCGCAGCGCGTCGACGACCGCCGGGTCCGCCGCGAGGTAGCCGACGCGGGCGCCGGCGAAGGCGAACGCCTTGCTCATCGTGCGCGAGACGAGCAGGCGCGGTCGTCCCTCGAGCAGGGTGAGCGCCGACGGCTCGCCGTCGGGCATGAACTCGGCGTACGCCTCGTCCACCACGACGATCCCGCGGGACGCGTCGTAGGCGGCCTCGATCGTGGCGAGGTCGAGGGGCGTTCCCGTCGGGTTGTTCGGGGAGCAGAGGATGACGATGTCCGGGTCGGCGCGACGGATCTCGGCCGCCGCGGTCTCGGGGGTGAGCTCGTAGTCGGCGTCGCGCGCGCCGGCGATCCACTCGGTGCCGGTGCCGGAGGCGAGCAGCGGGTACATCGAGTAGGTGGGTGCGAAGCCGAGCAGGCTGCGCCCGGGGCCGCCGAAGGCCTGCAGGATGTGCTGCAGGACCTCGTTGGATCCGTTCGCGGCCCAGATCCGGCTCGCATCCAGCCCGTGGCCGAGGTAGCGCGCGAACGCCTCGCGCAGCTCCGTGAACTCGCGATCGGGGTAGCGGTTGACGCCCGTGATGGCCACCGCCACCCGGGCCACGATGTCGGCCGCGACGCCCTCCGGCACCGGATGCGTGTTCTCGTTCACGTTCAGAGCGACGGGAACCGACTTCTGCGGGGCGCCGTACGGCGTCCGTCCACGCAGGTCGTCACGGATCGGGAGATCGGAGAGGGAGGTCACCCGTCCATGCTAGCGATGCGGGCGGGCGGGAACCCGTCGATGACGAACCGCTGCCCGACGCGCTGCGACGCCCGTGTGGGAACGCCCGCGCGAGGAACGATCAGTGCCTGTACTTCGTCGGGATGGCGAGCTGCTGGCCCGGGGAGACGACGCCCGAGGCGTCGAGGCCGTTCAGCTGGACCAGATCGGCGATCACGTCGCGCGGGTCGGCGCTCGGGGCGATGCGCTCGGCCACCGACCAGAGCGAGTCGCCGGACTCGACCGTGACGTGCTGGAACGCCACGCGCGTCTGCTCGCTCGTCGCGACGGCTCCGCCGCCTTTGAGGGTGAACGCGAGCGCTCCGATCACCAGAGGCAGGGCCACGAGGGCGGTCAGGACCGCCCGTCCGCGCCGCGTCAGACGCAGCCGCATGCGTGCACCCGCGGGAAGAGCGGGAATCGTGCTGCTCACCATCGCCGTCGTGCTCATGGCCGTGACCTCCTTATGCATCGCGGATGCGAAGCTGTGTTCCGAATGTATCTTCGAATGTTCGAAATCGCAAGACCCGATGCGCGCAAGAAATCCGTGAACGGATTTCGAGACACACTCGAACACATGTTTGTTTACGGGCGCATCGTGGATACAGTTTCGATTGTCTGGAGTTCACCTTTCCAGGCACCACCGACATTCGAGACGAGCGGATGCGGTCGAGGTCACGAAGGGACGAGCGTGTCGAACGAGAACCAGGCCCCGCGCGGGGGCACGCGCCGCCGCAAGAACCTCAGCGAGAAGCAGATCGCCATCCTGGATGCCATCCAGCGCTCCGTCAGCCAGCGGGGCTATCCGCCGAGCATGCGCGAGATCGGCGACGCGGTCGGCCTCTCCTCCCTCTCCTCCGTGACGCACCAGCTCAACCAGCTCGAGCTGAGCGGCTACCTGCGGCGCGACCCGAACCGTCCGCGGGCGCTCGAGATCCTCATCGACCTGCCGTCGACGTCATCGGAGTCCGTCGACTTCGAGAACCAGACCCCCGTCGGCGACGCCGCGATGGTCCCCCTCGTCGGCCGGATCGCCGCGGGCGTGCCCATCACGGCCGAGCAGCAGGTGGAGGAGGTCTTCCCGCTCCCCCGGCAGCTGGTCGGCAACGGCGAGCTCTTCATGCTGAAGGTGGTCGGCGAGTCGATGATCGACGCCGCCATCACGGACGGCGACTGGGTCGTCGTGCGGCAGCAGAACACCGCCGAGAACAGCGACATCGTCGCTGCGATGCTCGACGAGGAGGCGACCGTCAAGGTCTTCCGTCAGCGCGACGGCCACACCTGGCTGCTGCCGCGCAACTCGAACTTCGAGCCGATCCTCGGCGACTACGCGCAGATCCTCGGCAAGGTCGTGGCGGTCCTCCGCGCGGTCTGACCGCTCCCCTCACCGGGGCCGCCGCGCATTCGTGCCGAATGTCGCGAATCCGCGCGTCAAACCCCACATTCGTGACGAAAGTGCCGCGCGGCGCTCAGGCCCAGCCAAGCTCCTGGAGCTTCGCGTCGTCGAGGCCGTAGTAGTGGCCGATCTCGTGCACGAGCGTCACCCGCACCCGGGCGCGCAGCTCCTCGATGCTGGAGCAGCTCGCCTCGAGGTTGTTGCGGAACAGGGTGATGCGGTCCGGCAGCTCGCCGAAGCCGTAGACACCGCGCGTGGTCAGCGGCCGCCCGCTGTACAGTCCGAACAACCGGGGCCGGTCGCCCGACGGCTGGTCCTGGATGAGGAACGCCACGTTGTCCAGCCGGCCGACGAACGCATCGGGCAGCGCGTCGAACACCGTGCCCACCAGCTCCTCGAACTCGGCGTCCGTCATCTGCACCATGCGCCCATCCTGACGCACGGAGTCGGGGTCGCGCCCCGCCGTCCGCCCAGGGCGGAACCGGCGGGATGCGACCCCGGTGTCCGTGCTACGCGTCGACCGAGGCGCGCTCGCGCACCGCGCGCGTCGCCTCCAGGATGTTGCGCAGCGAGGCGACCGTCTCGTCGTAGCCGCGGGTCTTGAGACCGCAGTCCGGGTTCACCCAGAGCTGACGGCCCGGGATGGCCGAGAGGGCCGTCTCCAGCAGTTCGGTGACCTCCGCGACGGAGGGAACCCGCGGCGAGTGGATGTCGTAGACGCCCGGCCCGATGCCGTGCTCGAAGCCGGAGCTCTGGATGTCGTGCACGACCTCCATCCGGCTGCGCGCGGCCTCGATGCTGGTCACGTCGGCGTCGAGGTTGCGGATGGCGTCGATCACCACGCCGAACTCCGAGTAGCAGAGGTGGGTGTGGATCTGCGTCTCGTCGCGGACCCCCGCCGTCGCCAGCCGGAACGACCCCACCGACCAGTCGAGGTACTCCTCCTGCGCCGCGCGCTTCAGCGGCAGCAGCTCGCGGAGGGCCGGCTCGTCCACCTGCACGATGCGGATGCCCGCCTCCTCGAGGTCCGCGATCTCGTCGCGCAGGGCGAGCGCCACCTGACGGGCCGTCTCGCCGAGCGGCTGGTCGTCGCGCACGAACGACCAGGCGAGGATCGTCACCGGACCGGTGAGCATGCCCTTGACCGGCTTCGCGGTCAGGCTCTGCGTGTAGGTCGACCAGTCGACCGTGATCGGCTGCGGACGCGAGACGTCGCCCCACAGGATGGAGGGACGCGTGCAGCGGGAGCCGTACGACTGCACCCAGCCGTTCTGCGTCACGGCGAACCCGTCGAGGTTCTCGGCGAAGTACTGGACCATGTCGTTGCGCTCGGGCTCGCCGTGCACGATGACGTCGATGCCGATCTCCTCCTGCAGCTCCACGACGCGCGCGATCTCGGCCTGCATACGGGCGAGGTACTCCGCCTCGGTGATCAGACCCTTCACGAGCTGGGCGCGGGAGCGGCGGATGTCCCCGGTCTGCGGGAACGAGCCGATGGTGGTGGTGGGCAGGAACGGCAGGCCGAGCGCGGCCTCCTGCGCCGTCAGCCGCTCCTCGTAGTCGCCACGGCGGAAGTCCGCTGCGGTCAGCGCGGCCTCCCGGGCACGGACGGCGTCGACGCGCACGCCGGGCGCGGAGGCACGGTCGGCCAGCGCGGCCGTCGCCGCCGTGAGCTCGTCCTGGATCGCCTCGTGCCCGTCCACCAGCCCACGCGCCAGCACGGCGACCTGGGCGACCTTCTGGTCGGCGAAGGCGAGCCAGCCGGCCAGGCGCGCGTCGAGCTCGGGCTCGTCCTCGACGTCGTGCGGCACGTGCAGCAGCGAGGTGGAGGTGGAGACCGCGACGTCCGGGCTGAGCGACAGCAGTTCCGTCAGCGTGCCGAAGGCCGCCTCCAGGTCCCCGCGCCAGATGTTGTGTCCGTCGACCACGCCACCGACGAGGGTCTTGGTCGCGAGCGAGCCGGCGGTCGGCGCGTCCAGCCCGGCCGGGAGCTCGCCCCGCACCAGGTCGAGCGAGATCGCCTCCACGGGCGACGCCGCGAGCACCGGGAGCGCGTCGTCGAGACTGCCGTAGGGCGCTGCGACGAAGAGCGCCGGGCGATCGGCGGCGGACCCCAGCTCGGCGTAGGCGAGCCGCGCGGCCTCCAGGACTTCCGGGCGCGCGTCCTCGATGCTCTCGCTGACGAGGGCGGGCTCGTCCAGCTGCACCCAGGGGGCGCCCGCGGCGTCGAGCCGGGCGAGCAGCTCGCGGTAGACGGGGAGCAGATCCGCCAGACGGGAGAGCGGGCGGAAGCCCTCGGGGGCTTCGTCCGAGGCCTTGCTGAGCAGGAGGAAGGTCACCGGACCCACGATCACCGGTCGGGTGACGAAGCCCGCCGCGCGCGCCTCCTCGAACGCGGCGACGATCCGGTCGGAGGCCAGGCGGAAGTCGGTCTCCGGGCCGATCTCGGGCACCAGGTAGTGGTAGTTGGAGTCGAACCACTTGGTCATCTCCAGCGGGGCGTTGTCGCCCTCGCCGCGGGCGATCGTGAAGTAGCCGGCCAGGTCGACCGTGCCGTCCGCGGCCACGAGCCCGGCGAAGCGGGTGGGGACGGCGCCGACCGTGACCGCGGCGTCGAGCACCTGGTCGTAGAAACTGAAGCTCTCCGGGATCGCGGCGTCGGCACGGCCGAGCCCGAGCGCGGCGAGACGCTCGCGGGTGGCGGCGCGCAGCCCGGCCGCGGTCGATTCGAGCTCGTCGGCGGTGATCGCACCGGCCCAGAACGATTCGACGGCCTTCTTGAGCTCGCGGCGCCGGCCGATGCGCGGGTAGCCGAGGATGGTGCCGGCCGGGAAGGCGGCGCGGGGGGTGGAGGTCATGCGGGTTCCCTTTCGCTGAGGTCAGACGTGGAGTGGTCGGCGGGCAGCGCGCCGATCCGGTCGAGGACGGACAGCACCGCCTCGCTCTGATTGAAGGTGTAGAGGTGGAGGCCGGGGGCGCCTCCGTCGAGGAGGCGCCGGCCGAGGCCCGCCGCCCACTCGATGCCGATCTCGCGCCGGCCCTCGTCGGTCGGCTCGACCTCGAGCTGGATGGCCAGGTCGCTGGGGAGGTCCTCGCCGCTCAGTTCGAGCATCCGGCGCAGGCGTGCCGGCGAGGTGACCGGCATGATGCCCGGCAGGATCGGGAACGCGACCCCGGCCTCCCGCGCCTTCTGCGCGAACGACAGATAGTCCTCCGCGTGGAAGAACAGCTGCGTGATGCCGAGGTTGGCCCCCGCCGCCTGCTTGGCCAGCAGCGCGTCGATGTCCTGCGAGACCGAGTGCGACGCGGGGTGCCCGTTCGGGAACGCCGCGACGGCGATCTGCACGTGCTCGCGGCGGGCGAGCACGGTCCGGGCCTGCAGCCCGGGCACCGGCAGCTCGCCGTAGGGCACCCGCTCGGCCTGCACGCGGTGGATGAGCTGCACCAGCTCGGCCGAGCTGCGGATGTCGCCGAGGCCGTCGTCGCCGGCGGCCGCGTTCTCGGGCGGATCCCCGCGCACGGCGAGGAAGCGGCGCACGCCGGCGTCCAGGAACTCCCGGATCAGCCGGTTGGCCTCCTCGTGGGACGAGCCGACGCAGGTCAGGTGGGCCATCGGGCTCACGTCGGTGTGCTCCAAGATGTGCCGCAGCACGTCGAGCGACGAGGCGCGCGACGAACCGTTGGCGCCGTAGGTGACGGAGATGAAGTCCGGCCGCGCGGCGGCGAGCCGGTCGATGGTGGCGGGCAGCGCGAGGGCGGCCCGCTCGGAGCGCGGCGGGTAGAGCTCGAAGGAGTACCGCGCGGTGGTACAGCTCATGGCATCCTCAGGTGGTCGATCAGCGGCACGGGACACCCGGCCCCACCGAAGACGGCGGAGCAGGGTTTCGCGGGCGGGTGCCGGGCTCGGCTGTCGCACCACCGAGCGGTCGCCCGCTGCGGTTGAGTGCCGAATCTACAGGCGAGAAAGGCCGGACGGAATCGCCTGTGTCATCATTCGACACACGCGCTCCGTCCGGCCTCCCGTTCGCCGGTGCGGTCTCAGACCGCGAAGGGTTCGAACACCGCCGTGTACTCCGGCATGATCTTCGCGCGCACGCGCGTGCCCTCCTCCACGTAGTCCGTGGACAGCACACGCCCGCGCTCGTGCAGAGCCGAGATCAGGTCGCCCCGGTCGTACGGCACCACGAGCTCCACCTCGACCGAGAGGTCGGGCAGCAGCCGTGCGATCGCGGCGAGCACCTCGTCGATGCCCTCGCCGGTGCGGGCGGAGGCGAAGATCGCCCCCGGCTCCAGCCCGCGCAGCACGAGACGCTCGTCCGGTCCGATCAGGTCGGACTTGTTGAACACCACGATCTCCGGGATGTCCCGCGCACCGACCTCGCCGATCACGTCGCGCACCGTCGCCAGCTGGGACGCCGGATCGGGGTGCGAGCCGTCCACGACGTGGAGGATCACGTCGGAGTCGGCCACCTCCTCCAGCGTCGACCGGAACGCCTCCACCAGCTGGTGCGGCAGGTTGCGCACGAAGCCGACGGTGTCGGCCAGCGTGTAGAGCCGGCCGTCGGCGGTCACGGAGCGGCGCACGGTCGCGTCCAACGTCGCGAACAGGGCGTTCTCGACGAGCACGCCCGCCTTGGTCACCCGGTTCAGGAGGCTGGACTTGCCGGCGTTCGTGTAGCCGGCGATGGCGACCGACGGCACCGAGTTGCGGTTGCGGTTGGCGCGCTTGGCCTCACGGGCGGGCTTGAACCCGGCGATCTGCTTGCGCAGCTTCGCCATCCGCGTGTGGATGCGCCGGCGGTCCAGCTCGATCTTCGTCTCACCGGGTCCGCGCGAGCCCATGCCCGCACCGGCACCGCCGACCTGACCACCGGCCTGTCGCGACATCGACTCGCCCCAGCCACGCAGACGCGGCAGCAGGTACTCGAGCTGCGCGAGCTCGACCTGCGCCTTGCCCTCACGGCTCTTGGCGTGCTGGCTGAAGATGTCGAGGATCACCGCGGTGCGGTCGATCACCTTCACCTTCACCACGTCTTCCAGCGCACGGCGCTGGCTGGACGCGAGCTCGGTGTCGGCCACGACCGTGTCCGCTCCGAGCGCCGCCACGATGCCCGCCAGCTCCTCCGCCTTGCCCCGGCCGAGATAGGTGCTCGGGTCCGGGTGCGGACGGCGCTGCAGCAGGCCGTCGAGCACCACCGCGCCGGCGGTCTCGGCCAACGCAGCGAGCTCGCGCAGCGAGTTCTCCGCGTCCTGCTGGCTGCCCTGGGAGTAGATGCCGATCAGCACCACGTTCTCCAGCCGCAGCTGCCGGTACTCGACCTCGGTCACGTCCTCGAGCTCGGTCGAGAGGCCGCTCACGCGACGCAGCGCCGCGCGCTCCTCCCGGTCGAACTGCTCACCGTCGTGCGCGCCGTCGGCGAGCCCCGTCGACTGCAGCGCCTGGGCGCCGCTGCCGAAGAGGGTCACGCTCGCGCGGTTGTTCTCGGTCGCCAGCACGCGCGCGACGACATCGTCGGCGTCGTGTTCTTCGATATTCGTTCGTTCAGTCATCGTTCGTCCCCGTTCCGGGTCCATCCCAGTTTGT
Source organism: Leifsonia aquatica H1aii (assembly GCF_000633535.1). GTDB lineage: Bacteria > Actinomycetota > Actinomycetes > Actinomycetales > Microbacteriaceae > Leifsonia > Leifsonia aquatica_A. Next base: position 23,248 of record NZ_AYMR01000017.1, read on the forward strand.
CAGTTCGGCTGCGTCCTGTACGGTCCTCTTATGGCGAGCGGAGACCACTACTTTTCCACGGCTCCCGAGAGCGAGATGAACCTGCGGCCGATCACCGTACGACTGGCCGGCCAGACGTACGAGCTGACGACCGCGAACGGCATCTTCAGCCCCGAGCGCATCGATACGGGAACGAGAGTCCTGCTCGACCATGTCCCCGCTGCGCCGCCCGGAGGTCAGTTCCTCGACCTGGGCTGCGGCTGGGGGCCCGTGGCTCTCACACTTGCTCTCGAATCCCCTCATGCGACGGTCTGGGCCGTCGACGTCAACACCCGAGCCCTGGATGTGGTGCGCATGAACGCGCAGAAGCTCGGTCTCAGCAATGTTAACCCCGTGACGCCCGATGATGTTCCCGATGACATCAGGTTCACCACGATCTGGTCGAATCCGCCCATCCGGATCGGCAAGGACGAGCTGCACAACATCCTCACCCGCTGGCTTCCGCGCTTGGAGCCGGGCTCGGACGCGTGGCTCGTCGTGCAGCGCAATCTCGGCAGCGACTCCCTGCACCGCTGGATCGAGGCGACCATGCCCGAGTTGAAGACGACGCGCGCCGCGATCTCCAAGGGGTACCGCGTCCTGCGCTCGCACCGCCCGGCCCGCACCGCGGACTGAGCGGCCGCCCGCTCCCACGCGACATTCGTGCCGAATGTCGTGAAAGAGCGCGCCTCACGCGACATTCGTGCCGAATGCGACGCTCAGGCGAGCTCGAGAGTGCCGGTGTAGACGAGCTCGGCAGGCCCGGAGAGCGCGACGTGCTCGCCGTCCTCGGTGGCGAACATGCGCACACCCACCGTCCCGCCCGGCACATCGACCCGCCACTGGTTCGGCGCGCCGTCGCCGGCCCAGTAGCGCACCGCGAGGGCTGCGGCCGCGGCACCCGTGCCGCAGGAGAGCGTCTCGCCGCTGCCGCGCTCGTGGACGCGCATCCGGATGCGGCCGACGCCGTCCTTGACGAGCGGCTCGCGCGGCACGACGAACTCGACGTTCGCGCCGTGCTCCGGCGCCGGCTCGAGGTGCGGGATGTAGGTGAGGTCGGCGGCCTCCAGCTCGCTCTCGTCGGCGACCGCGACGACCACGTGCGGGTTGCCCATGTCGATCCCGAGTCCGGGGCGGGCGACCGGCAGCTCCTTGGCGCGCACCAGCGGTTCGCCGCCGTCGAGCGCCCAGCGGCCGAGATCCACCTGGAACCCGGTCAGGTTGCGCTGCACGTCGCGCACGCCGGAGCGGGTGCCGATCGCGAGCGTGTCGCCGTCGGCGAGCTCCACCAGCCCGGACTCGATCAGGAAGCGGGTGTAGACGCGGATGCCGTTGCCGCACATCTCGGCGGCCGAGCCGTCGGCGTTGTAGTAGTCCATGAACCACTCGGCGGCCTCGTCCTCGGCCAGCGCCTCGGCGCCCTCCGGCAGGTGCTTCGACTTCACCGCACGGATGACGCCGTCCGCGCCCACGCCGAAGTGACGGTCGCAGATCTCGGCGATCTGCGCGGCCGTCAGCGGCAGGCGGCCATCGGGGTCGGAGTAGAGCACGAAGTCGTTGCCGGTGCCCTGACCTTTGGTGAAGTGGAGTGTCGCCATGCTCACAGCCTAGCGAGCGCGGAGTCCACCAGCTCCGGGTCGTCGAACGCGAGCCAGTCCAGACCGGGGTACCGCTTGAACCAGCTCACCTGACGGCGGGCGTACCGCCGGGTCAGCTGCTGCGTCTGCGCGATCGCCTCTGCGCGGGTCAGCTCCCCGCGCAGCTCGGCCAGGGCCTGCGCGTAGCCGATCGCGCGACCGGCCGTCACCCCGTGCTCGATACCGAGCGGGATCAGCCGGCGCACCTCGTCGAGCAGCCCGGCCTGCCACATCCGCTCGACCCGTGCATCGAGACGCAGGACGAGCTCGTCGCGCGGCGCGGCCAGGCCGAGGATCGTCACGGGCCGCCACGGCTCCGGGGCGTCGGGCAGGGTTCCGCTGACGGGCGCACCCGTCAGCTCCGCGACTTCGAGCGCCCGGACGATCCGGCGCCCGTTGCTGGAGCCGATCCGCGCCGCCGCCTCCGGGTCCGCCTCGGCCAGACGGCGGAACAGCATCCCCGGGCCGCGCTCGGCGAGCTCGGCCTCCAAACGGGCGCGCAGCACCGGGTCGGTTCCCGGGAACCGGAAGTCGAAGATCACGCTGGAGACGTACAGGCCGGAGCCGCCGACCAGGATCGGGACGGCGCCGCGCGATTGGATGTCCGCCACGGCCCCACGCGCCTCGGGCTGGTAGCGCGCGACGGTCGCCTCCTCCGTGACGTCCAGCACGTCGAACAAATGGTGCGGCACGCCGCGCCACTCGTTCGGCGCGATCTTCGCCGTGCCGATGTCCATGCCGCGATAGAGCTGCATCGCGTCGGCGTTGACCACCTCGGCGGCCTGGCCGCGGGCACGCAGCCGGTCGGCGAGGGCCAGCGACAGGTCCGTCTTGCCCGTGCCGGTCGGCCCGACGATCGCGACGATGCCGGGGAGCGCGGTGCTCAGCGCTGACCGTCCGTCGGGTCGTAGATCGGCATCGTCCCGACGCCCGGCGAGGTGAGGGGCTCGCGCGTGCGCAGGGTGGGCAGGCCCAGCGAGACCCGGCCGGGTCCCCCGGCCGCAGCCGCGCCGTGCGCCGGAACCGCGCACGATTCCGCCTCGGCACGGTCCCACGCGTCGCCCGCGCGGGTGGGACGGACGCGCAGGCCCTCCCCCGCGACCGCGTCCGCGATCAGGTAGTGCGGGGCGGCCTGGGTCACGCGCACCGTGACGATGTCGCCGGGTCGCGGGGCCGCGGCCCCCTGCGGGAGTTCGAAGTGCACGAGACGGCTGTCCCGCGCGCGGCCGCTCAGCCGCTGCGTGTCGGCGTCCTTGCGGCCCTCGCCGTTGGCGACGAGCAGCTCGACCTCGCGGCCGACCAGCTTCTCGTTCTCCTCCAGCGAGATCCGCTCCTGCAGCGCGATCAGGCGGTCGTAGCGCTCCTGCACGACCTCCTTCGGAACCTGGTCCTCCATCGTCGCCGCGGGGGTGCCGGGACGGATCGAGTACTGGAACGTGAAGGCCGACGCGAAGCGGGCGGCTTCGACCACGCGCATCGTCTCGAGGAAGTCCTCCTCGGTCTCGCCCGGGAAGCCCACGATGATGTCGGTGCTGATCGCCGCATCCGGGAGCTTGGCGCGCACCCGGTCGAGGATGCCCAGGAACTTGGACGAGCGGTACGACCGGCGCATGCTGCGCAGGATGCGGTCCGAGCCGGACTGGAGCGGCATGTGCAGCTGCGGCATGACGTTCGGCGTCTCGGCCATCGCGTCGATCACGTCGTCGGTGAACGCGGCCGGGTGCGGGCTGGTGAAGCGGATCCGTTCCAGACCCTCGATCTGCCCCGCCGCGCGCAGCAGCTTGCTGAACGCCTGCCGGTCGCCGAACTCGACACCGTAGGAGTTGACGTTCTGGCCGAGCAGGGTGACCTCGATCGCGCCGTCGTCGACCAGCGCTTGGATCTCGGCGAGGATGTCGCCCGGTCGGCGGTCCATCTCCTTGCCGCGCAGGGAGGGCACGATGCAGAACGTGCAGGTGTTGTTGCACCCGACGGAGATCGACACCCACCCCGAGTAGGACGAGTCGCGCTTGGTGGGGAGCGTCGAGGGGAAGGTCTCGAGCGACTCGAGGATCTCGATCTCGGCCGCGTCGTTGTGGCGCGCGCGTTCGAGGAGGCTCGGCAACGCGCCCATGTTGTGGGTGCCGAAGACGACATCCACCCAGGGCGCCTTCTCGAGGATGACGTTCTTGTCCTTCTGGGCGAGGCAGCCGCCGACGGCGATCTGCATGCCCTCGTGCCGCCGCTTGACGCCGGCCAGGTGTCCGAGGTTGCCGTAGAGCTTGTTGTCCGCGTTCTCGCGCACCGCACAGGTGTTGATGACGACGATGTCGGCTTCCTCGCCGTCGGCGGGGACGTAGCCGGCCGCCTCCAGCGAGCCGCTGAGCCGCTCCGAGTCGTGGACGTTCATCTGGCAGCCGAACGTCCGGACCTCGTACGTGCGCGCCCGGCCGTCGGCGCGGACGGCGGCGACGGACGGATCGATGACGCTGCGCTGCTCGACGGCATCGCGGTGTTCGACGGTGTCGCGGTGTTCGGCGGTGCTCCGCGCCGAGGCGGCGCTGCGCTGTTCGGTGATGCTCATGATGCGCCCAATTCTACGTTCGCCCGGCTGGGAAGCGAACCGCGCGGTACGTGCGCCCCCGGTGGAATCCGCGCCGGGCGGGACCCGCGGACCGCTACTGGAAGCGCACGCCCCCGCGCCGCCGGGAGGCGAACGCGGCATCCATCGCCTGCCGGACCACGCCCGAGCTGTACCCCTTGCGCGAGAGGAAGCCGTGGAGGCGGCGTCGAACCGTCTCGTCGTCATACGACGACAGCTGACCGATGCGCTTGACGGCGAGCTCCGTCGCCCGCTCCACCTCGTCCTCGTCCGCGATGTCGGCCAGAGCGATCTCGATCAGCTCGGGGTCGATGTGGCGTCGGGCGAGCTCCTGCGCGATGGCGGTGCGCCCGAGGCCCTTGCGGCTGTGCTGCGTGAACGCCAGGCTGACGGCGAGCGCCGCGTCGTCGATCACGCCGAGCGTCTCGAGCCGATCGAGCTCCGGGCCGAAGACCTCCGGTTCGATCTCGCGCTTGAGCAGCACCCGCTCCAGCTCCCAGCGCGACATCCCGCGTCGGGCGAGCTGCCGGATGGTGACCGCCGATACCTTCTTGCTCTGCCGGCCCGCCTCGTCGTCGTCCGGCTCGGGCACGGCGGGCCGCCCCTCGGCGCGAGCCGAGAGCGGCCGGCCATCGTCGGCCCACGTGTTGTTCCATCGCGTCGCCCCCGGAAGCTCGACGACCTCACCCGCCGGTGGGGTCGCAGACGCATCGGCATCCCCGGAACGTCGGCCGCTGCCGGCGGGATGCGTCGTGGACGCGGGCCGCTTCGCAGAGTCCCTGCCCGCTCCGGGGCGCCGGAGCGGGGTCACCGGGGCAAGACGCTCCTCCCCGGCTTCCCGCTCGCTTCCGGCGTCACGCTCGCCGCCACGCCCGACAGGCCCGCCCGCGCCGGCGTCATGACGCTCGCCACCGAACGGATCGGATGGGAATCTCACGATCATGAAGACCTCCTCGCGCGACGGACGACGGAACTGCTGGCGGGTTTCGGCCGCGTGGTCAGGCGCCCTTGCGTGCGCGCAGCTTCTCTTCGATCGAGCCCACCTCGGCATCGGCCGCACCGGCCTCGACCGGGTTCGGGTCCGCGATGATGCCGAGCTTGATCTTGATCTTGTTCTCGATCTCCGCCGCGATGTCCGCGTTGGTGATGAGGAAGTTGCGCGAGTTCTCCTTGCCCTGACCGAGCTGGTCGCCCTCGTACGTGTACCAGGCGCCGGACTTCTTCACGATGCCGTGCTCGACGCCGAAGTCGATGAGGCTGCCCTCGCGGGAGATCCCGACGCCGTAGAGGATGTCGAACTCGGCCTGCTTGAAGGGCGGCGCCATCTTGTTCTTGACGACCTTGACACGCGTGCGGTTGCCGACCGCCTCCGTGCCGTCCTTCAGCGTCTCGATCCGACGGATGTCGAGGCGGACGGACGCGTAGAACTTGAGCGCCTTGCCGCCGGCGGTGGTCTCGGGGCTGCCGAAGAAGACACCGATCTTCTCGCGCAGCTGGTTGATGAAGATCATCGTGGTGTTGGTCTGGTTGAGCCCACCGGTGAGCTTGCGGAGCGCCTGCGACATGAGTCGGGCCTGCAGGCCGACGTGGGAGTCGCCCATCTCGCCCTCGATCTCGGCGCGGGGCACGAGCGCCGCCACGGAGTCGATCACGATGAGGTCGATGGAGCCCGACCGCACGAGCATGTCGGCGATCTCGAGCGCCTGCTCACCGGTGTCGGGCTGGGAGACGAGCAGGGCGTCGATGTCGACGCCGAGCTTGCGGGCGTACTCCGGGTCGAGCGCGTGCTCGGCGTCGATGAAGGCGGCGATACCACCGGCGCGCTGCGCGTTGGCGATCGCATGCAGGGTCAGCGTCGTCTTACCCGACGACTCCGGCCCGTAGATCTCGACGATGCGGCCACGCGGGAGCCCGCCGATGCCGAGCGCGACGTCCAGAGCGATCGAGCCGGTGGGGACGACCTCGACGGGAGCACGCTCGTCACTGCCCAGTCGCATGACCGAGCCTTTTCCGAACTGACGGTCGATCTGCGCGAGTGCGGTCTCGAGCGCCTTCTCGCGGTCTGCGGGTGATGGCATGTGCGGTTCTCCTTCTTACGCTTCGCTGACGAGTTCGACTGTACGAGGAACGTCCGACACGGGGCCGTCGTCCGGGAGATCGGTGGACAACTCGTTTTCGATTGCGGTTGTGAGGAGAGTCTAGCCACATCCGAACATATCTTCGAGGCGTTCGGATCGGCGTGTCGGCGTCAGCGGCGCGGCGTCAGCGGCGCGGGGCCGGACGTCCGGCGCCGTGCCAGTGCGACGGCGGAACCCCGGCCTCGCGGCAGAGCGCGAGCCAGACCTCGCGGGGCGGCGCGCCGGCGTCGAGCGCCTGCTGCGCGGTCCGGCCGCCGAGCTCGCCGAGCACGAGGTCGGTGAGCACGGCCTGGCCGTAGCCGCTTCCGAACTCGTCGACGACGGCGCGCTGGAACTCGCTGAGCTTCATGGATCCATTCTCACGGGTGGGACATGACGAAGGACGCCCCGCTCGCGCGGGGCGTCCTGGAGTCGTGGTGGGGATGTCGACGGCGTCAGCGAGAGACCAGCGGAGCTTCCATCGCCGTGACGAACTCGTCGGGGACGGTGTCCGGGATCACCGGCTCGAGACCCTCGAGGACCGCGATGCGGTCTCCGACCTCGCGCATGATGACCGACACCGGAGTGTCCAGAGCGTCGGCGACCGAGGCGAGGATCTCGCTCGACGCCTCCTTCTGACCGCGCTCGACCTCGCTGAGGTAGCCGAGGGCGACGCTCGCCTTGCTGGCGACCTGCCGCAACGTGCGGCCCTTCTGCAGGCGGAAGTCCCTGAGCACGTCGCCGATTTCCTGACGTACAAGAATCATTCGGAGCCTCCTTCTCAACCCTGCCGACGTATCGATGGGGATGCAACTGTACCGCATCCCTGATGTTCACGATATCGGCGACGACTGGGCTTTTCTTGTGAATGCAGCAGTTGTAACGAGACCGAAACAGTGGGTATTCCCGGCGGTTCCCGGCGCCGGCGGACGCCACTCGGAGAGCCCCTCACGCGCCGGTCTCGACCACCAGTTCAGCGATGGCCCGCTCGACGGTCGTGCGACGGATCCGAGCCCGGTCCCCCGTGAGCGCGAGCTCGACCACGCGGGTGCCGGACTCCGTGGCGATCCCCACGAACACGGTCCCCACCGGACGGCCGCCTTGCGGATCGGGGCCAGCGACCCCCGTCGTCGCGACCCCCACGTCGACCATGCGGCCGTCGACGGCGAGCCGCTCGCGCACCCCCTCGGCGAGCTCCGCGGCCACCCGCGGGTGCACGGGGCCCTCCGCGGCCAGCAGCTCGGCATCCACACCGAGCAGGGAGTGCTTGAGCGCGGTGGCGTACACCACGGCACCGCCCACGACGACCGCCGACGCCCCCGGCACACGGGTCAGCTCGGCGGTCAGTTCGCCGCCGGTCAGCGACTCGGCCGCGGCGATGGTCCGGCCGGTCTCGCGCAGGCGCGCGATCAACCGTGCGGTCGCGTCGTCGGCGGTCACGGCCGGCTCACGCGGCGGCACGCTTCGCCTGGTGCCCCTTCCAGGCCTGCCACAGGTAGTCGAGGCCGGTCACGACGGTGAGGATCACCGCGAGGGTCATGGCGATCCCGTTGACCCAGAAGACCCAGTCGCCCAGCACCGTCCAGAGCGGGAAGAGCGCGAGGGAGATCGCGACCGACTGGACGATCGTCTTGATCTTGCCGCCGCGGGAGGCGGCGATGACGCCCTGCCGGATCACCACGAAGCGGTACAGGGTGATGCCGATCTCCCGGACCAGGATGACGATGGTCACCCACCACGGCAGCTCGCCGAGGATCGACAGGGCGATCAGAGCCCCGCCGGTGAGCACCTTGTCGGCGATCGGGTCGAGCAGCTTGCCCAGGTCGGTGACCAGGTTGTTGCGACGTGCGATGGCGCCGTCGACCCCGTCCGTCGCGATCGCGAGCACGAACAGCACCGCCGCCGCCCAGCGCAGCCAGCCGTCCGCTCCCGCATCGGCGAGGAGCATCCAGATGAAGAGCGGAGCGAGCAGGATGCGCACGACGGTGATCGCGTTGGGCACGTTCCAGTTGCTGGGTCGCGGGACCGGGGCACCCGCGACCGGGTGTGTCTCGGACGACATCGCGGTCATCTACTCTCTGCCGGTGAGCTGCCAGGCGTCCTCGCCGGAGTCGCCCTCCACCTCAGGATAGCCCTCGGTCATCGCGGCGACGGGGTCGGACCCGTAGCGGTCGTCCTCACCGGAGTGCGCGGGCGCGGCGCCACCGCCGGACGGCGCTCCGGCGGAGGGTGCGCCGGACCCCGCGCCGGACCCTGCGCCGGGCGCCGCCGCGGCACGGGCCGACGGCTCCTCGCCGCGCAGACGGCCCATCACGTCGGCCAGCTGCTCCACGGTCACCAGCACGTCGCGGGCCTTGGATCCCTCGGAGGGCCCGACGATCTCGCGCGACTCGAGCAGGTCCATCAGGCGTCCGGCCTTCGCGAATCCGACCCGCAGCTTGCGCTGCAGCATCGACGTCGAACCGAACTGCGAGGAGACCACCAGCTCCGCGGCGGCGAGCAGCAGCTCCAGGTCGTCGCCGATGTCGGAGTCGATCTGCTTCTTCTCGGCGGCCTCGGTGACGTCCTGCCGGTACTCGGGGCGCGCCTGCCGGGTGACGTGCTCGACGACCTTCTGGATCTCGTCCTCGTTGACCCAGGCGCCCTGCACGCGCACCGCCTTGGAGGCGCCCATGGGCAGGAACAGGCCGTCGCCCTGGCCGATCAGCTTGTCGGCGCCCGGCTGGTCGAGGATGACGCGGGAGTCGGTCACGCTCGTGACGGCGAAGGCGAGCCGTGACGGCACATTCGCCTTGATCAGGCCGGTCACGACGTCGACCGACGGCCGCTGGGTCGCCAGCACCAGGTGGATGCCGGAGGCGCGGGCGAGCTGGGTGATGCGCACGATCGAGTCCTCGACGTCGCGCGGGGCGACCATCATCAGGTCGGCGAGCTCGTCCACCACGACCAGGAGGTACGGGTACGGCTTGAGCTTCCGCTCGCTCCCCGCCGGGAGCACGATCTCGTCGTTGATCACGGCCTTGTTGAAGTCGTCGATGTGGCGGAAGCCGAAGCTGGCCAGATCGTCGTAGCGCATGTCCATCTCCTTCACGACCCACTGCAGCGCCTCGGCCGCCTTCTTCGGGTTCGTGATGATGGGGGTGATCAGGTGCGGGACACCGCCGTAGATCGTCAGCTCGACGCGCTTCGGGTCGATGAGGACCATGCGCACCTCGGACGGCTTGGCGCGCATCAGCAGGCTGGTGATCATCGAGTTGACGAAGCTCGACTTGCCCGAGCCGGTCGAGCCGGCGACGAGCAGGTGGGGCATCTTGGCCAGGTTGGCGACGACGTAGCCGCCGCCGACGTCCTTGCCGACGCCGATGGTCATCGGGTGGACGCTCTTGGTGGCAGCCGGAGAGCGGAGCACGTCGCCCAGCGAGACGATCTCGCGGTCGGAGTTGGGGATCTCGACACCGATCGCGCTCTTGCCGGGGATGGGCGAGAGGATGCGCACCTCATTGCTGGCGACCGCGTACGAGAGATTCTTGCTCAGCGCGGTGACGCGCTCCACTTTGACCCCCGGTCCGAGTTCGATCTCGTACTGCGTGACCGTCGGGCCGCGCGAGTAGCCGGTCACCTTGGCGTCGACGCCGAACTGGGTGAGCACCTCGGTGATCGCGGCGACGATCTCCTCGTTCGCGTTCGACCGCACCTTCGCCGGAGTGCCCGCCGAGAGCATCGTCGCCGACGGGAGGTGGTACGGCGCGGCGGGGCGGCCGTCGGACGGCTCGTCGGTGGCGGCGGCGGCCTCGTCGAAGTCGTCTGCTCCCGCCTGGAAGCCGGGAAGCACCGCGGGGGCCGTGCCGACAGCGGCGACGGCCTTGGCGGTGGCGGGCACCTCGCCCGTGAAGCGCTCGAGCGCGCTCTCGGCGGAGGCCAGTTCGCTGAGCACCTCGGTGTTGTAGTGGTCGCTGGAGGGGTCGGGTTCGAGCGCCGTGGCGAACTCGCCTTTGCCCCGCACCGGCTCGCCGAACACCTCGGTGAGGCTGTCGGGCGACGCGGCCTCGTCGTACTCCGGGTCTTCTTCGCGCTGCGAGTGGTTGCGCCGCCACCAGGGGAGGTTGCCGCCGGACTCCTGCTCGTCGTCCACGCCGTCGAGCGGGACCTGCTTGGTCTTCGCCTCTTTGGCGGCCTCGCGCGCCTCCTGCCGCTCCTCGTCGCTCGGCAGCTGGGCGCCGAACAGGTACGAGTAGAGCTCGCGGATGCGGGAGGGGAGCTTGTTCGGCGGTGTCTTGGTGATGATGAAGAGGCTGAGCAGGAGGAGCAGGATGATCACCGCACCCGCACCGTACGGCGTGATGAGCATCGACAGCGGCGCCGCGATCAGCCAGCCGAGCACACCACCCGCCTGGGCCAGGGCGGCGATGCCGTCCGTGGGGGTCGGGTGGTGGCTGAACAGGTGGCAGAGGCCGGACACCATGAGCAGCAGGATGCCGACCCCGATGCCGATGCGGGTGTTGTCGTGCACCGAACTCGGGTGGCGGAACAACCAGGCGGCGAACATCACCATCACGACCGGGAGGGCGAAGGCGACGCGGCCGAAGAGCATGCCGAACGTCCACGAGTCGAGCGTGCGGGCCACCTGGTCGTTGATCAGGAACCACTCGATCACCGCACCGGCGACGGCGAGCAGGACGAGGAAGAAGGGGAAGCCGTCGCGGCGCTCCTCCTTGCTCAGCTTCTCCGGTCCGAGCGCGCGAAAGGCTCCACCGGTGAGGTGCGCGAGGCCCATCCAGGCGCGCACGAGAGGGCTCGGCGCCGCGTCGGCGGCCGGGTAGGCCACCGTCTTCTGGGCGGCCGTCTTCGACGCCGGCTTGCGCGCGCTCGAGCCGCCGCGACCGGATCCGCCGGAGCGCGCGTTCGATTTGGTGCTCGTAGCCATGGTCTCCACGCTACTTCGCACCCGCGACAGGCCGCGGATCCCGCGCCTGGAACACGCAAATCGGGGCTCAGCGCAGCGCCCGCACCATCACGTCCGCACGGTCGTCGGAGGCGACGGTGACGTATCCCTCGCTCACGTAGAGCCGCTGCGCGAAATTCGTCCGCTCCACGCTGAGGCTGAGCCGCGCGATTCCGGCGGCGGCCCCGCGTCGGGCGATCTCCTGCAGGAGCGCTCGGCCGACGCCCTGTGCGCGCCACTGCGGGTTCACCCCGAGGGTGAGCTCCGGGACGCCGACGGCGACGAATCCCGAACCGGGCGCGTTGGCGGGGAACAGCCGGGCCCAGACCGCCCCGACCGGCGACCCGAGGTGGTCCTCGGCGATGCAGCCGAAGTCCCCCGGCCGCTTCCAGCCTGCGATGTACCGCGAGACGAAGGGGTCTTCGAGCACGCTGACCCGCGGTCGCGCGCGCAGCGCGTTCCAGTTCACCGCCTCGACGAGCATGTCGCCGAGGGTCCGCGCGTCCTCGCCCACCGCCGGGCGGATGCGGTATCCGCTCATGGGGGAACGCTACTCGCCCCCGTGTTTCGGGGAGGTTACGGTTGCGGCGGCCGGCCTCCGCGGCACCCGGGCGAGGCGGTCAGTAGCGGATCGCGTCGATGACCTTCACCCGGACGGCGACGAGCGCGGGGAGCAGACCCGCGATGGCGCCGACGGCGGTGGCGGCGACCAGCCCCAGCACGGCGGCCTCCGCCGGGAACGGCGGCGGATCGGCCACCATCCCGCGTCCGACCAGCTCCTCGACCCACGGGCTCTTGACGATGAGGATCGAGAGGGCGACGCCCGCCGCGCCGGCCACGCTCGTCGCGACGACGCTCTCCATCATGACGGCGAAGAACACGCGTGCGCCGGTCGCCCCCACGCTGCGCCGGATCCCGATCTCGCGGATGCGGCCGCGCACGGTGACCATCGCGATGTTGACGAGGCCGAGCGCACCCAGCAGCAGGATGAGCCCGGCGATGCCGCCGACCAGGAGCTTCAGCACCAGCAGCGGGTCCTCCGTCTGGTACGCCTGGTAGTCCGAGCGGTTCACGCTCACCGAGCCGGCGCCGAGCGCCTGGTCGAACTCCGCCGAGATCGCCTTCGCCATCGGATCGCCCAGCTCCGGAGGAACCCAGGCCTCCAGCGTGGGCGCGCCGTACATCTGCGGGTCGGCGTCCTGCAGCACAGCGGCACCCGCCCGCAGCGCGATCGCCGTGGGCTGGTCCGGGGCCTCCGGCGTGCGGACGATGCCGACGACGACGGCCGTCACCTTCTGCTCGCCGCGGAGCACGGTGGCGGTGGGATGGGCGTCCAGCGCCGGCCGCCCGAGCCGGTTCCAGAAGTCCTCGTTGATCACCAGCGACGGGGCCAGGTTCTCGGCGTCCCCGGTGCTGAACCACCGGCCGTCCTTGACGATCGTGCGATGCATCGTCGCGTACGGTTGGTCCACCGCCTGCGTCGGCACGTCCATCGCGCCGGTGCGGAACTGCACGCGCATGTTCCCGCTCTCCACCTGCGAGGTGTAGCGGAGGTCGTGGCGTTCGACGATGCGCGCCCACGCGGCGTCGCGCCGCTCCGCGCCCACGGTGGTGTCGTTCGGGTAGACCGAGATCAGGGCGGGGCGGCCGCCGTAGCGCTCGTTGCTCTCGCGGATCGACTGCTCGGCGATGTTCGCGAGCCCCACCACGGAGCTGAGGGCGCAGACGGCGACCCCCACGCCGATGAGCGAGAGCAGCACCCGCGTGCGGTGGATGCGCAGCTCCTGCCAGGCTTCGAGGATCGCACCCCAGAGCCCCTCGACCGCCCTCACGCCGCCACCTCCTGCGCGCTGTGCAGGCGACCGGACTCCAGCCGGTAGCGGGTCGCCGAGCGGGCGGCGACGGCGGGATCGTGCGTGATGACGACGAGCGCCGCATCGTTCTCGGAGGCGACCTCCTCGAGCAGGTTGATCACGTCGGCGCCGGTCTCGACGTCGAGGGCGCCGGTCGGTTCGTCGGCGAGGATCAACCGGGGCGTGCGCACGAGTGCCCGGGCGATCGCGACGCGCTGCTGCTCGCCTCCGGAGAGCACCTCCGGCCGGGCGTCCAGCCGGTGGCCGAGGCCGACCCGGTCGAGCATCCCGGCCGCGATCTCCCGACGGCGCCAGAACTGCCGCCCCGTCGCGTAGAGCAGCGGGGTCATGACGTTCTCCAGCGCCGTCCGCCCGGAGAGCAGGTTGAACTGCTGGAAGACGAAGCCGACCGCGGCCCCCCGTCTGCGGTCGCGCGCACCGCCGCCGAGCCGGTGGACGGGGACGCCGTCGAAATCGAACGCGCCGCCGGACGGGGAATCGAGCAGCCCGAGGATGTTCAGCAGCGTGGATTTGCCCGAACCGGAGCGGCCCACCACCGACACCCTCTCCCCCGCGCCGACCTCGAGGTCGACCCCGTGGAGGATGGTGAGCGGCTCGGCATCAGGGATGCGGACGGTCTTGGTGACGCCCTCGAGTCGCAGGAGGCTCACGACGCCGCGGTCCCGGAGCACATCATGCCGCCGTCGGGGGTCGGCACGCAGCCGTCCCCGCCGGAGGCCGGAGCCCCGGGGACGAACTCCAGGATGGAGTCGCCCTCCGCGAGCCCGCCGGTGATCTGGACCGAGGTGCCGTCCGTGAGCCCGAGGGTGACCTCGACCTGCTTCGGGTCGCCGCCCGCCTCGTCGGGGACGAAGACGATGCCCTTCTCGGCCGAGCCCTTGACGGCGGTGGTCGGCACGGTGAGCACGCCCTCCGCCTTGCCCGCGGAGATCGTGATGTCGGCCGAGAGACCGGCGAAGACCCGGACATCGCCGGGCACCGCGCAGCGCACCGTGGCGGTCGCCGTGGATCCCCCGCCCGATCCGCCGTTCGCACCCGGTGCGGCACCGCCGGCCGGGGCGTCCGACGCGGTCGCCGGCGGCGTGCTGATGGAGAGGCCCGTGCAGGTGAACGGGGCGGGTCCGCCCTTCACCGCGACCGAGGCCGAGTCGGGACGGTCGACGAGTCGGTACTGCTGCTCCGGCGGCAGCGAGCCGGTGACGGAGAACGTCGGAGGTGCGACCGCTCCGGCCTTGTCCCCGATCGCCACCGTCTGGCCGCTGAGCACCGGCAGTTCGCTGAGGGTCCCCGCGATCGGCGCGGTCACCGCCGTGTAGGTCACGAGCGGCTTGCGCTCGGTGACGGTCTGCGAGCCGTCGGGGCCTGTGGAGACCAGCGGATCCCTGGGCGTCTCGACCTTCACGTCGAACAGCACGTCCCCGGGCTCCACGTGCTCCCCGACGGATTTCTGCACTTCGTTCACGGTGCCCGCCACGGTCACCCGGGCGGGAACGGCGTCGTCGGCGACGACCGACCCCGTCACCCGCACGTCGTTCACGATCGTGCCCGTCGCCACGGCGGTGACGGGATCGCTCAGCTCCCCCGTCGGGACGGCCGGATCGGCCGCCGTCGCCTCACCGCTCGGGAAGAACGCGAGTTTGACGAGCGCGACGGCGATCGCCGCCATCACCACGATCCGCAGGACCGGGAACACCCAGCGCCGCACTACCCCCATCTGCTGCTGCCTTTCTTCTGCCGGGCCCCTCGCCCGGGATGGACGGTCCGCGGTCCGCGGACCGCTCTCACGCCTCGATGACCAGCGGGACGATCATCGGACGCCGGCGGTAGCTGGTGTTGACCCAGCGCCCGACCGTGCGGCGCACGACCTGCGAGAGGGCGTGCGCGTCGCGAACGCCGTTGCCGGCGGCCTCGGCCAGCGCTGCGGCGACCTTGGGCTTCACGGCGTCGAACACCGCGTCGTCCTCCGCGAAACCGCGGGCGTGGATCTCCGGACCGGTGACGATGCGGCCGGTGGCCGCCTCGACCACGACGATGATGGAGATGAAGCCCTCCTCGCCGAGGATCCGGCGGTCCTTCAGGTCGGCGTCGGTGATCTCGCCGACGCTGGATCCGTCGACGTAGACGAAGCCGAGGTCGAGCTGGCCCACGACGCGGGCGACGCCGTCGCGCAGGTCGACGACCGTGCCGTCCTCCGCCAGGATGGCGTTCTTCTCGGGCACACCCGTGTCGATCGCCAGCTTCGCATTGGCGACCAGGTGCCGGTACTCGCCGTGCACGGGCATGACGTTGCGGGGCTTCAGGATGTTGTAGCAGTAGAGCAGCTCGCCCGCCGCCGCGTGACCCGACACGTGCACCTTGGCGTTGCCCTTGTGCACGACGTTGGCACCGAGCTTGGTGAGGCCGTCGATGACGCGGTAGACCGCGTTCTCGTTGCCCGGGATCAGGCTGGAGGCGAGGATGACGGTGTCGCCGGGGCCGACCTCGATCTGGTGGTCGAGGTTCGCCATCCGGGCGAGGACGGCCATCGGCTCGCCCTGCGAACCCGTCGACATGTAGACGATCTTGTCGTCCGGGAGGTCGGACGCCTTCTTGTAGTCGATCAGCACGCCCTCCGGCACCTTCAGGTACCCGAGCTCGGCGGCGATGGTCATGTTGCGCACCATCGAGCGGCCGAGGAGTGCGACGCGGCGGCCGTTCGCGTGGGCGGCGTCGAGCACCTGCTGCACGCGGTGCACGTGGCTGGAGAAGCTGGCCACGATCACGCGCCGCGGAGCGCGGGCGATGACGTTGTCGAGCACCGGGCCGATCGAGCGCTCGAGCGGCGTGAATCCGGGCACGTCGGCGTTGGTGGAGTCGGCCAGGAAGAGGTCGACGCCCGCCTCGCCGAGACGGGCGAAAGCGCGCAGGTCCGTGATCCGGTCGTCGAGCGGGAGCTGGTCCATCTTGAAGTCGCCGGTGTGCAGCACGACCCCGGCCGGGGTCTTGATGGCGACGGCGAGCGCGTCCGGGATGGAGTGGTTGACCGCGACGAACTCCAGGTCGAACGGACCGAGCTGCTCGTGCTGCCCCTCCTTCACCGACAGCGTGTACGGCTGGATCCGGTGCTCCTTGAGCTTCGCCTCGACCAGCGCCAGGGTCAGCCCCGAGCCGATCAGCGGGATGTCGGCGCGCAGCTTGAGCAGGTAGGGGACGGCGCCGATGTGGTCCTCGTGGCCGTGCGTGAGCACGACGCCGAGCACGTCGTCGAGGCGGTCGCGCACCGGCGCGAAGTCGGGGAGGATCAGGTCGACGCCGGGCTGGTTCTCCTCGGGGAAGAGCACGCCGCAGTCGACGATGAGCAGCTTGCCCTCGTACTCGAAGACGGTCATGTTGCGGCCGATCTCGCCGAGACCGCCCGTCGGGATGATGCGGAGCGTGCCGGGTTCGAGTGCGGGCGGATCGGTGACGAGGTTGGGCATATGCCCTCCTAAAGGTGTTTCGAATGAGTCGGGGGCGCGTCGCGCCCGGGCCGTTGGGTGACGGCGGCCCCTACCGCGTGGTCCCGGCGATCTTGGGGAGCGCTCCACCGGCGGCCGCATTGCGGTCGGGCCGGAAGTTGGAGAAGTCCACACCGGGGATGTCCTTGACCAGATCGAGCTCGTCCTCGATCTGGGCGGCCTCCCACTCCTCCGGGCCGACGAGCGGCAGCCGGACGCGGGGGCTGGAGATACGGCCGAGGCCGTGGAGGATGTACTTGGCCGCGACCGTGCCGGGCACGTGGGTCATGACCGCGCGCACCAGCGGTTCGAGCTTCTGGTGGGCGGCGGTGGCCGTGGCGAGGTCGCCGGCGTTCACCGCGTCCACGATCTGACGGTACGGCGTGGGGGCGATGTTCGCCGTCACGCCGATCAGACCGCTGGCGCCGATCGCGAGGTGCGGGAGCACGTTCGCGTCGTCGCCCGAGAAGTAGAGCAGGTCGGTCTGGTTGAGCACCCGGCTGACCTCGCTGAAGTCGCCCTTGGCGTCCTTGATGGCGAGGACGTTCGGGTGCTTGGCGATGCGCAGGATCGTCTCGTATTTGATCGGCACCCCGGTGCGGCCCGGGATGTCGTACAGGATGACCGGCAGGTCGGTGGAGTCCGCGATCATCCGGAAGTGGGTCAGGATGCCGGCCTGCGTGGGCTTGTTGTAGTACGGCGTGACGACCATGACGCCGTCCGCCCCCGCCTTCTCGCTCTGCTGGTAGAGCTGGATGGCGTGCGCCGTCTCGTTCGAGCCGCCGCCGGTGATGATCTTGGCCCGGCCGGCCGAGACCGACTTGCCGACCTCGACGAGCCGCAGCTTCTCGGGGTCGGTCAAGGTGGAGGTCTCGCCGGTGGTCCCGGTGACGACGATGCCGTCCGCTCCCGCGGTGATGACGTCGTCGATGTGCTTCTCCACGCCGGCCCAGTCGACTTCGCCATCGGCGGTGAACGGGGTGACCAGGGCGACGAGCACCTGGCCGAACGGGTTCGCAGAGGGAGACATGGCACCAGGCTATCGGGTCGTGCCGGGGCGGCGCCTCCCGCGTCCGCCGTCATCTTCCGACACATGGGCTGCGCGGTCGGCCGGGCTGCGCGTAAGGTCGGCGCACCATGAACGGCATCGCGGCGCTCGGCGTCCTGCTCGCACTGGTGGCCGTCGCCACCGTCGCAGGGCTGCTCTGGCGCGCGACCACCGGGCGCGCCCGGACCGCGCGGCGCGCGGAGACGGTGCGGGCCGCGGAGGTGGGCGCCACCGGGTTCGGCGAGCGCGCCACCCTGCTGCAGTTCTCGACGGAGTTCTGCGCCCTGTGCCCGGCCACCGCGCGCGTCCTCGACGCCTCCGCCCGCTCCGAGCCCGGCGTCGCCCACGTCGAGGTCGACCTCACTGCGCGCCCGGACCTCGCGCACCGCTTCTCGGTGCTGCAGACACCGACCACCCTCGTGCTCGACGGAGCGGGCACCGTCCGCGCCCGCATCGGCGGCGCCGCCCGGCCCGCCGACGTCCGTGCCACCCTCGACCGCGTCCTCGGGAGCGACCATGTCACAGCCTGACCGTCCAGCCGGCATCGATCCGCGGTCGCCGCGGTTCGGCGCGGGCATCACCGCCGTCCTGCTCCTGGTCGACGTCTTCCTCGCCCTGGTCGGCGCGACGACGGCCGCCGCCCTGCTGCTGCTCGCGATCGCCCTGCTGTTCGCGTGGGGCGCCGCCGCGGGCATCCGGCGCCACCCGTACGGCGTGCTCTACCGCCGGCTGGTGCAGCCACGTCTCGCGCCGCCCGCCGAGCGGGAGGATCCCGCGCCGCCGACGTTCGCCCAGGGGGTCGGACTCGTCGTCACCGGGCTCGGCCTGCTCCTGCACGTGCTCGGCGTGCCCGCCGCGCTGCCGATCGCGGCCGGCCTCGCGTTCGTCGCCGCCTTCCTCAACTCCGTGTTCGGCTACTGCCTGGGCTGCCAGATCTACCTCCTGCTGGTCCGCGCGGGCGTGGTCCGTCGCCGCGCCGCCGCCAGCGGCCCGGCGGCCTGACGGGCAAAACCGGGAATCCCCCGCACACCGGCGACCGTGTCGCGGGCCGCCAGTAGTCTGGACGCACCGCCGAACCCGCGGCGGAGCGAACAGGAGCACACATGCCCGTCACCAGCGCATCCACCACCGTCTGGACCGGAGACCTCACCTCCGGCTCCGGGAACGTCACCCTCGACTCGTCGGGCGCCGCGAGCCTCCCCGTGTCGTGGAAGGCACGCTCGCAGGGCAGCGACTCCGTGACGACGCCGGAGGAGCTGCTGGGCGCCTCCCACGCGGCGTGCTTCTCGATGGCCTTCTCGAACCTGCTGGCGGGCTTCGGCTCCACGGCCGAGAGCATCCGCACCACCGCCACCGTCGGCTTCGACCCCGCGGAGGGCATCACCGGCAGCCACCTCGTCGTCGAGGCGAGCGTTCCGGGGCTGTCGGCGGAGGACTTCCAGCGCCTGGCGGATGAGGCCAAGCGCACCTGCCCGGTCTCGCGAGCGCTGGTCGGCATCCCGATCACCCTCGACGCCACCCTGGTCTGACCCGTGCGGGTGCTCGTCGCCGGGGCGTCCGGCATGATCGGCACCGAGCTCGCCCGTCAGCTCGCCGAGGCGGGGCACGAGGTGCGGCGCCTGGTGCGTCGTGAGCCGCAGTCCGCGGACGAGTTCCACTGGTCGCCCGCGACGCGGATGATCGACGTGAACCTGATGGAGACGGCCGACGCGGTCGTCAACCTCTCCGGGGCGTCGCTCAACCACTTCCCGTGGACCGCCTCGACGAAGCGCCGCATCCTCTCCTCGCGACTGGAGGCGACCGGGACGCTCACGGACGCCATGCGCCAGGCATCCCGCCCGCCCGCGGTCTTCCTGAGCGGCTCGGCGGTCGGCTTCTACGGCGATCGGCCCGGCCAGAAGCTGACCGAGGACTCGGCGAAGGGCACCGGCTTCCTCTCCGACGTCGTCGAGGCGTGGGAGACCGCGGCACGGCTCGCGCCCGAGAAGACCCGCGTCGCTCTGCTGCGCACCGGGCTGGTCATCGGCCGCGGCGGCGCGATGAAGCCGCTGCTGCCGGTGGCCCGCCTCGGCCTCGCGGGCCCGATCGCGGGAGGCGGGATGCACTGGCCGTGGGTGAGCCTGCACGACGAGGCGGCGGCGATCGTCCACCTGCTCTCGTCGGACCTCGACGGCCCGGTCAACGTCGTCGGTCCCACCCCGGCGACCGCCGGCGGCGTGATCCGCGCGCTCGCCACCGCCGTCCGCCGCCCCTACGCGCTCCCGGTGCCGGAGAAGGCGATCACGCTGACCCTCCGCGAGGCCGGTCGCGAGCTGCTGCTCGCCAGCCAGAAGGTCGTCCCGGCCCGTCTGCTCGCCGACGGCTTCGTCTTCCGGGACCGCACGGTGCGCGAGGCGATGGAACGGCTGGTCCACCCGACGGCGGCGTGATCGCCGGTCACGGCGGTCCTCAGGAGCGCGCGGCGCGCGCCTCCGCGCGGAAGAGCCGGATGGACTGGCGCAGCGCCTCGCGGGCGCGGCGGCGGTCGCCCGAGGCGTCGTAGGCGAGTCCGAGCCGGAACCAGGCGCGCCAGCTCTCGGGCGCCGCCTCCACCTCCGCCTTGTAGACCGGGAACTCGGCGTCCGCGGCATCGCGGAGCGGTCGCCCGCTCGCGCGGTGCGGAAGGTCCTCCACCGGCAAGCCGCCCTCGGCGTCGAGGATGCGCACGAGCTTCTCCGTCTGGGCGCCGAAGAGCAGCTCGCGACCGATCGCCCACGCGGCGATGATCGGCAGCAGCAGCAGCGCGATGCCCATGATCACCCCGACGGGCTCGCCGGTGGCGATGAGCATGAGCGAGCGCTGGAAGACCAGCACCAGGTAGACGAGCAGGATGATCGCCATGACGATCGCGGCGATGCGGTTCTTCATCTCGCGCTCAACGTTCGCGCACGGTCGGCCGCGGCGGCTCGCCGTCCGGGCCGGCGATGCCGAGGTCGATCAGCGCGTCGAGGCCGACGACGACACCGGTGGCGGTCGCGGCGGCGCGGAGCGCGAGCAGGATGCCCGCCTCGTACGCCTGCGGGCCGACGGTGTCGTGGCGGATGGTGAGGGTCTCCCCCGCCCCGCCGAAGATCACCTGCTGCTCGGCGACGACGCCGCGCATCCGGAGGCTGTGGATGGGCACGCTCGCCACCTGCTGGCCGCGGGCGCGCTGGTCGGTGTGCGGCGCATCCACCGGGCCGCGGCCGGCGCGGGCGGCACCGATCAGCTCGGCGGTGCGCACCGCGGTCCCCGACGGGGAGTCGACCTTGGTGGCTCCGTGCGTCTCGATGATCTCGATCGAGTCGAAGAACCGGGCGGCGACGGTGGCGAAGGCGGTGCCGAGCGCCGAGCCCAGCGAGAAGTTCGGGATGACGACCGCACCCTGACCCTCGTGCTCGGCGACGCGGCGCTCCAGCTCGAGGATGCGATCGGCCGACCAGCCCGAGGTGCCGATGAGCACGTTCAGCCCGTGGTCGACGGCGAAGGCGACGATGCCGGGGCTCACCTGCGGCAGGGTCATGTCGACGAGCACGTCGGCGCCGAGCATCTCGTCCGGCGACGACGCCGATCCGAGGGCCGCGACGAGCTCGAGGTCGTCCGCCTGCTCGATGAGCCGGACGGCCACGCTTCCCAGTTTTCCGCTCGCCCCCGCGACGGCCACGCGAATAGTCACCCGCCCAGCCTACCCGGGCGCGCACGTCCTCCCTCGCGTCGCGGGCCGCTCCACCGCGCACGCGGCGCTACCCTGGTCCGATGGTGTCTTTCGCAGACGTCGCCGTCACTGACGCGACCGCCCACCGCATGCTCGCCGACTACTTCGCCGAGCGGGCGCAGACGTTCCCCGCGTCGCAGGGCGCCTATCGCACCACCTTCCCCGACCCCGGGCAGTTCGTCGCGCCCGCCGGGGTCTTCCTGCTCGCCTACGACGAGGACGGCGAGGCCGGCTGCGGCGGGATCCGCGAACTGCGCGTCTCCACGGCCGACCTCGACGACGTCCCCGTCGTCCGCTACGAGATCAAGCACCTCTGGGTCGCGCCCACCCACCGCGGCCGTGGTCTCGGCCGCACCATCCTCTCCGAGCTGGAGCACCGCGCCCGCGGGTTCGGTGCGACGGAGGTCGTGCTCGACACGAACGCCAGCCTGGAGGCGGCGGGCGGCCTCTACCGCTCGCACGGCTACGAGGAGACCCAGCCGTACAACGACAATCCCAACGCGACGAACTGGTTCCGCAAGACGCTCTGAGGGCGACCTGCGGAGCGGCCGCGTCCGCGGCGTCGACGGTGGCGCGGTCAGACCGGCTGCAGCTCCGGCAGACCCGTCCGCAGCTCCACCGGAAGGTGCCCCAGGTCGTTGTGCACGACCAGCACCGGCGGCTTCGCCGAGCGCACCCGGATGATCGTGAGCCCGCAGTTCGCCTGGTTGAGGCCCAGCCAGCGCCACGCCGGGGCGTCGAACACGTGGCGCACGAACCAGCCGATGACGAAGTTGTGGGTCACCAGGAGGTCGTGCCGGTCGCCCAGCGCCGGCGTGAGGAACTCGCCCACGGCGTCGTCCATCTGGGCCCGACCGGCCTCGATCTCCGCTTCCGTCACCGACCCGAAGAACGACTCGAACGCCTTCGGCATGTCGGGGGTGGGCCCCGACGGGATGCAGTCGAACAGCAGGCTCGACGGCTCCGGCTCCAGCGCGGGCATGCGCTCGGCCATGATCGACGCGGTCTCCGCGGCCCGCACCAGGGGCGAGTGGTACATGGCGGTGAACGGGATGCCACTCAGCCGCTCGGCGATCAGCTGCGCCTGCCGCTTGCCGCGCGGGGAGAGCGGGCCGTCGGGGAGGCCGTGCTCGGCGTCCTGCTGCTCGCCATGGCGCACGAGGTAGAGGTAGTGGGGCACCGGGAGACCTTTCGGTGGGAGTACGTCGGATGGTGCGGTTCAGGGGGCGAGGCCGGCGAACAGGTCGTCGGTCACGCTTCCCACCGCGGAGACCGAGACCGGGCGGTCGGCCAGGTCCCGGGCGAGGTCGCGCACGTCGTCGGCGGTGACGAGGTGCAGTCGACGGAGGCTTTCATCGAGATCGGCGAACTCGCCCATGCTGATCTCGGCGCGGCCGAGACGGGACATCCGGGTGTCGGAGTCCTCCAGGGCGAGAGCGGCGCCGCCGGAGAGCTGGCCGACCGCGCGGCGCAGCTCGTCGGGGGTGATGCCGTGGTCGGCGAGGCGGTGGAGCTCGTCGAGCATCAGCTCGGCGACCTGCCGGGCCTTCGCCGGCGCGCATCCCGCGTAGAGGCCGAAGACGCCCGCGTCGGAGTAGGACCCCGAGAACGAGTAGACGGCGTAGGCGAGCCCGCGGCGCTCCCGGATCTCCTGGAAGAGGCGGCTCGACATCCCGCCTCCCAGCACCGAGTTGAGCACGCTCATCGTGGTGCGCCGCGGGTCGGTCGCGACGATGCCCGGGACCCCGATCAGCAGATTGGCCTGCTCGGTCGGGCGCTCGACGGTGACGAGGGCGGTCCCGCGCTGGATCGGCGCGGCGGTCGCCGCCCGGCGCTCGACGGGCGCTGCGGTGACGTCCGGGTCCCAGCCCGCGGCCGCGAGCGCACGCACCACGCCGTCGACGAGCAGATCGTGGTCCACGGCGCCCGCCGCGGTGATGACCAGATCCTGCGGGCGGTAGTTGGCCCGGTAGTGCGACCACACGGCGTCGCGGGAGGCCGCGCGGATCGTCTCGGGGCGGCCTCCGATCGGACGGCCGAGGGGATGCTCCCCCAGCACGGCGGAGAAGAGGCGCTCGTTCGCGACGTCCGCAGGGTCGTCCTCGGCCATCGAGAGCTCTTCGAGGATCACGCCGCGCTCGTTCTCGAACTCGACCGGGTCGAGCAGCGACGAGGTGAGCATGTCGCCGATGACCTCGACCGCCATGGCCAGGTCGCGGTCCTGCACCTTGGCGTAGTAGCAGGTGTACTCCTTGGCCGTCATGGCGTTGTGCTCGCCGCCGACGGAGTCGAACGCGATGGCGATGTCGAGGGCGCTGCGCGAGGGCGTGCCCTTGAACAGCAGATGCTCGAGGAAGTGCGTGGAGCCGAGGCTGCCCGGCACCGCACCGGTCTCGTCGCGCGAGCCGACCGCGACCCAGTAGCCGAGGGTGGCGCTGCGCGCGCCCGGGACCTGCTCGCTGAGGACGCGGACGCCGCTCGGAAGCACGGTGCGCCGGACCAGCGCGTCGCCGGAAGCGGCGAAAGAGAGGTCGGCCAGACCGAGTGGGAGGTCGACTGCGCTGTTCATCCCCTCCACCCTACGCCAGTGGCTTCGGAATCCCTGAGACTCTGCATTGAGGACAAACAGACTGGTCTGTCTACCTATATACTGGACTCACCACTCGGACCGGTCGCATCCCCCCGGACCCCGTCCCGACCGGTCCGGTGGTTCCCATCCCCCGAGGGGGCGGCCACCGCCTCCCGTGACAGAAGGAGTCGCGCCCGATGGTCGTAACCGCTCGAGCGACGATCCGGCCGCCTGCGCCGTCGAAGGTCAAGATCCTCGCCACCGCGGACGAGCTCTTCTACCAGGAGGGCATCCACACCGTCGGAGTTGACCGCATCATCGCCGGCGCCCGGGTGACCAAGGCGACCTTCTACAAGCACTTCCGCTCCAAGGACCTCCTCATCATCGCGTACGTCGAGGGCCGCGACCGTCAGGTGCGCGAGTGGTTCGCGCAGCGCGAGCAGGCGGGCGACGACCCGAAGGCGATCGCACGCGCACTGGTCGACTCGATCAACGAGGAGGCGGTGCGCCCCGGCTTCCGCGGCGACCCCTTCATCAACGCCGCCGCGCAGTTCGCGGACGAGAACCACCCCGTACGCGTCGCCGTCACGGCACACCGCGACTGGTACGCCAAGCGGATCGAACAGCTCTTCCGCGACCTGGGCCACCCCCGGCCCGGCGACGCCGCCGACGACCTGATCCTGGCGCGCGACGGCGCCCTCGCGGGCGGCTACGTCGGCGACCCGATCGCCGCGGGTGCGGCCCTCCACCGCTCGCTCGACCGCATCCTCGGCGAGGCGTAAGCCGCCGCACTCACCGGTTCGGGCGGGACGGTCGCACCGGCGCCGGCGCTGCGCGGCTCCGTGACTCCGGAGTTCTCGCGCAGCGCGCGGCTACTCGGAGACGCGGTCCAGGTCGAGCATCTGGGCGCGGGTCAGGCGGATGCCGGCCGCGGCCATGAGGGCGTCCACCTGCTCGGGGCGGCTGGCACTCGCGACGGGCGCGGCGATGCTGCGCTTGGCCAGCAGCCACGCGATCGCGATGCTGGCCGGCTCGACGCCGTGCTCGGCGGCGATGCGGTCGACCACCGCGAGCACCCGCTGGCCGCGACGGTTGACGTACGCGGAGGCGCGCACGCTGCGCGCGTCGGCCGTCAGGTCGCCCTTCGAGCGGTACTTGCCGGTCAGGAACCCGTTGGCGAGCGCGTAATAGGGCATCACCGACAGGCCCTGCGCCGCCGCGACGATCCGCAGAGCGCTCTCGAACTCGGCTCGGTGCATCAGGTTGTACTGGGTCTGGATGGCGACGAACTTCGGCAGCCCGGACGACGCGAGGATGCGCGCCTCGATCAGGCGGTCTGCACTGAAATTGGACGCGGCCAGGTGACGCACCTTGCCCGACTCGATCAGCCACTCGGCGGTCGCGAGGCTGTCCTCCAGCGGCACCTCGGGATCGTCGTCGTGGAAGTACAGCAGGTCGATGTGGTCGGTCTGCAGTCGCTCGAGCGACGCCTCCACGGCGCGCACGATGCTGACCGAGCCGAGACCCGGGTTCTCGTGGTGCCGTCCGACCTTCGTCGCGACGACCAGCTGGTCGCGGTTGCGCCGCTCCCGCATCCACTTGCCGATCAGGACCTCGCTGCGTCCGCCGACGTAACTGTCGGCGGTGTCGATGAAGTCGCCGCCGAGCGCGGCGAAGCGGTCCAGGATGGACAGCGACGTGTCGCCGTCGGCCGTCCAGCCGAAGACGCTCGCGCCGAGCGACAGCGGATAGACGGTCAGATCGCTCTCGCCGATGCGGCGCGGGGCGATGATCGAGAGCGGTCCGGTGCGCTCCAGCGCCGGGTCGATGTCGAGCGGTCCGCCGGTGTCGGTCGACGGCTCGACGATCGGGGCGGCCACCGGAGCGGTGCGCAGACCGACCGTCTCGAGCAAGCGCAGGGGAAGCAGCTGCGGCATCTCATCCCCCTGCACCCGATCCGGCCGCTGACCAGCCCGATCGTTCTCTCGAATCGATTCGAGAATCTTCTACTCCCGAACACTACTTGCAGGGTACGTCAAACCCCCGACGCGGCGACGGGGAAACGGGTGAACTGCGACAGAAACCTAGATCACGGTTTCATCACGGTTGACCAGGCGCCCCCGACGCGGACGCGCGACGGACGACGGCGCGGGCGTGGGCGAGCACCGGCCCGTCGACCATGGCCCCCTCGAAGCGGAACACCCCGCCGCCGGCGGCCTCGGCCGCGGCCAGCAGACTCTCCGCCCGGGCGAGCTCCTCCGACGTCGGCCGATAGGCCGCCCGGACCGTCTCGACCTGCCCGGGATGGATGCACGCCGTCGCGGCGAAGCCCACGGCTACCGCGTCCTCCGCCTCTGTCCGCAGCCCGTCCAGATCGGCGATGTCCAGGTGCACCGTGTCGACGGCATGCACGCCGGCGGCGCCCGCCGCCAGCAGGACGGCCGACCGCGCGTGGCGGGCGACATCGCGGTACGAGCCGTCCGCGTTCCGGCTCGATGTGCCGCCGAGCGACGCCACGAGGTCCTCCGCGCCCCACATCAGCGCCAGCACCGCCTCCGCCCGCGCCAGCTCCGGCGCGGCGAGCACTCCCGCGGCGGTCTCGCAGAGCGCGATCACCCGCATCCCGTCGAGGGACGCCAGATCCGCGGTGTGCTCCGTCTTGGGCAGCATCACCGACCGGTACGGCGTCAGCTCCAGTGCGGCGAGGTCGGCGTCGTGGTCGGCACCGCCCGCCGGGTTCACCCGCACGATCACCCGGGCCGGGTCGAGGTCGGAGGCGGCGAGCGCCTCCCGGGCGGCCGCGCGACGGGAGGGGTCCACGGCGTCCTCCAGATCGAGGATGACCGCGTCGGCCCGCTCCAAGGCCTTGGCATAGCGGTCCGGCCGGTCGGCGGGACAGAACAGCAGGGCCGGACCCCACGGGAACACACGGTCGGTCACGACGCCGACTCCCCCGATCGCGCCTGCTCCGCCACGGACCGCTCGTGCGCATCGCGGCACCACACCATCACCTGGCGCGTGGCGGTGGCGACGACCACGCCGTCCTGGTTGCGCCCGGTGTGCGCCAGCGTGACGATCCCCTGGCCCGGCCGGGAGGCCGACAGCCGCTTGCCGGTCACCACGGTCTCGGCGTACAGCGTGTCGCCGTGGTGCATCGGGTGCGGGAACGTCACATCCGAGAAACCGAGGTTCGCCACGATGGTGCCCTGCGTCAGCTGGGCGACGGAGGAGCCGACGAGGGTCGAGAGGGTCAGCATCGAGTTGACGAGCCGCTCGCCGAACGGCTGACGGGCCGACCACGCGGCGTCGAGGTGGAGCGCCTGGGTGTTCATGGTGAGCGTCGTGAAAAGCACGTTGTCGGCCTCGGTCAGCGTGCGCCCGGGACGGTGCAGGTAGCGCGTGTCCTCGTCCAGCTCCTCGTAGTAGAGCCCGCGCTGCTCGACCTCCCTCACGACGCGGCCTCCAGCTCCACCGTGAGCGGTGCCCCGGTCGCGGCGACGACCTCCTCGACGGAGACTCCGGGGGCGACTTCGCGCAGCACCAGCCCGTCGGGCGTCACGTCGATGACGGCCAGGTCGGTCACGATGCGGTCGACGCAGCCCGCGCCGGTGAGCGGCAGCGTGCACGCCGGCAGGATCTTGGGCCGTCCCTCGCGATCCACGTGCTCCATCATCACGATGAGCCGCTTCGCGCCGAAGACGAGGTCCATCGCCCCGCCCATCCCCTTCACCATCTTGCCGGGGATCATCCAGTTGGCCAGGTCGCCGGTCGCGGAGACCTCCATCGCGCCGAGCACCGCGACGTCCACGTGCCCGCCGCGGACCATGCCGAACGACAGCGACGAGTCGAAGTAGGCGGCCCCGCGCTCGACGGTGACGGTCTCCTTGCCCGCGTTGATCAGGTCGGGGTCGACGGCGCCCTCCTCCGGATACGGCCCGACGCCCAGCACCCCGTTCTCGGAGTGCAGGATGACCTCCACGCCCTCCGGGATGTAGTTCGGGATGAGCGTGGGCATCCCGATCCCGAGGTTGACGTACTGGCCGTTGCGCAGCTCGCGCGCCACGCGGGCGGCGAGCTCGGTGCGGGTGAGGCTCATGGCCGGCTCCCTTCGCGGACGGTGCGGCGTTCGATGCGCTTCTCGACGCCCGGCGCGTGGACGACGCGCTGGACGAAGATGCCCGGGCAGTGGACGGCTCCGGGATCGATCTCACCCGGCTCCACCAGCTCTTCCACCTCGGCGATCGTGATGCGCCCGGCCATCGCCGCGAGCGGGTTGAAGTTCATCGCCGCGGCGTGGAAGACGAGGTTGCCGTGCCGGTCGCCCTTCGCCGCGTGGACCAGGGCGAACGCCGGGCGCAGGGACTCCTCGAGCACGTAGTCGGCGCCGTCGAAGCGGCGCACCTCCTTCGGCTCGGACGCGACGGCGACCGACCCGTCCGGAGCGTAGCGCCGCGGCAGTCCGCCCTGGGCGATCTGGGTGCCGACCCCGGCCGGGGTGTAGAACGCGGGGATGCCCGCCCCGCCCGCGCGCAGCTTCTCGGCCAGGGTGCCCTGCGGCGTCAGTTCGACCTCCAGCTCACCGGAGAGGAACTGCCGGGCGAACTCCTTGTTCTCGCCGACGTAGGAGCTGATCATCTTGCGGATGCGACGCTTGTCGAGCAGCAGGCCCAGCCCCCAATCGTCGACGCCGCAGTTGTTGCTGACCACTTCGAGGTCCGTCGTCCCGGCCTCCAGCAGCGCGCCGATCAGCGCGCTCGGGATGCCGCACAGGCCGAAGCCGCCGACCGCCAGGCTGGCGCCGTCTCCCACGTCCGCGACGGCCTCCGCCGCCGTGGCCACCGTCTTGTCGATCACCGGGTTCCTCCCTCTCTCGCCATCGAGTCGTGCGCCCCGCCGGGCATGGGCAGACTAGCCCGCTCAGGCCGTGAAGCCGAGGGCCCGCGAGATGACCATCAGCTGGACCTCCGAGGTGCCCTCGCCGATCTCCAGGATCTTCGAGTCGCGGTAGTGGCGGGCGACCGGGTTCTCGTTGAGGAAGCCGTAGCCGCCGAAGATCTGGGTGGCGTCGCGCGCGTTGTCCATCGCCGCCTCGCTGGCGGTGAGCTTGGCGATGGAGGCCTCCATCTTGAACGGCCGGCCGGCCATCAGCTTGAAGCAGGCGTCGTAGTACGCCAGCCGTGCCGCGTGCACGCGGGCCTGCATCCGGGCGAGCTTGAAGGCGATGTGCTGGTTGGAGCCGATCGGGCGGCCGAACACGTTGCGCGTCTTCGCGTAGCGGAGCGCCTCCTCCAGGCAGCCCTGCGCCGCACCGGTGCAGAGGGCGGCGAAGGCGACGCGGCCCTCGTCGAGGGTGGCGACGAAGTTGGCGTAGCCGCGGCCGCGCTCCCCCAGCAGGTTCTCCTCCGGCACGTGCACGTCGGTGAGCGTCAGCGGGTGGGTGTCCGACGTGTGCCAGCCGACCTTGTCGTAGACCGGCTCGGCGACGAAGCCCGGCGTACCGCTCGGCACGATGATCGCCGAGAGCTCCTTCTTGATCGAGCCGTCCGCGCGGCGCTCCTCACCGGTGACGGCCGTGATGGTGACGAGGGCCGTGATGTCGGAGCCGGAGTTGGTGATGAACTGCTTCGTGCCGTCGATGACCCATTCGCCGTCGCGGAGCACGGCCGTCGTCTTCGTGCCGGACGCGTCGGAGCCGGCATCGGCCTCGGTCAGCCCGAACCCGGCGAGGGCCTCGCCCTTCGCGAGCATCGGCAGCCAGCGCTGCTTCTGCTCCTCGGTGCCGCTGCGGAAGATCGGCATGGCGCCGAGGCCGACGCCGGCCTCCAGGGTCACGCCGATCGACTGGTCGACCCGTCCCAGCTGCTCGACCGCGAGGCAGAGCGAGAGGTAGTCCTTGCCCTGACCGCCGTACTCGACCGGGAAGGGCAGCCCGAACAGGCCCATCCGGCCCATCTCGGCGATGATGCCGTACGGGAGGCTGCGCTTGGTGTCGTACTCGTAGGCGGCGGGGGCGACGACGGTGTCGGCGAAGTCGCGCACCTCGTCGCGCAGGGCGCGCTGCTCGTCGGTGAGCTCGAAGCCGGTGACGTCGGAGTCGGCGGCGGCGCTGCGCCCGGTCATCTGCATGGTCATGGGGTTCCTGTCTCTTGTGGTGACTGTCCATGGGGTTCCGCGTCGTCCGGCGATGGTGTCGCGTCGACGCGGGCGACGAGCTGATCGAGCCGCACGAGGTCGCCGGGGGCGACCTGCACGCGCACGACGCCCGAGATCGGGGCGAGGAGACGGTGCTCCATCTTCATGGCCTCCACGACGGCCACGGTGTCGCCGGCCGCGACGGTGTCTCCGTCGGCGACCGACACGGCCACGACGGTCCCCGGCATCGGGGATCGCAGTTCGGGATGCGCGGCGACGTCGCCGCGTTCGACTGCGGCGAGGGCGTCGGCCACGCGCTCCTCGCGGGTGCGCAGGCGCAGCCCGCGCGTACGACCGTCGCCGGCGACCCAGACGGTCGCGCCGTCCACCGTGATGTCGTAGCCGGCGGTGACGCCGTCGACGGTGAGGATCGCCCGGTCGGGCTCACCCGGCCGGCCGCTCCGGACGGTGAGCTCGGTCGTGTGCTCGCGGTCTCCGACCCGGACGCGCGCACCGCCGTCGATCACGGCGACGGCGTGGCCGTCGACGTCGTAGCCGACCGGCCGGGAGCCCGCCATCCGCCAGCCGGTGGGGGCGCCCCACAGCGCACCGGCCCCACCTGGTGCCTCCGCCGTCCGTGCACGGTGCGCCGACAGGGCGGCGAGCACGAGCTCGGCCACGGAGGCCGCGGCGGGTTCGCGGTCCGAGTGACGGCGGTCGATGAGCGTGGTGTCCATCGTGCCGTCGACGACATCCCGATCCGCGAGCAGATCCCGCAGCCAGCCGACATTGTTCGTCGCACCGAGGATGCTCGTCCCGGCGAGCGCGGCATCGAGCCGGGCCAGTGCGAGGGGGCGGTCCTCCCCCCAGGCGATGACCTTCGACAGCATCGGGTCGTACTCGGTGACGACGTCGAGGCCGGCGGCGAGGCCGCTGTCGACGCGCACGCCCTCCCCCGTCGGCTCGCGCAGGGCGAGCACCCGCCCACCGCCCGGCAGGAAGCCACGGTCCGGATCCTCGGCGTAGACGCGCGCCTCGATGGCGTGGCCGTTCAGGCGCACATCGCTCTGCGCGAAGCCGAGCGGCTCGCCCGCGGCGATGCGCAGCTGCCATTCCACCAGATCGAGTCCGGTCACCAGCTCGGTCACGGGATGCTCGACCTGGAGCCGCGTGTTCATCTCCATGAAGAAGAACTCGTCCGGCGCCTCCGCGGAGACGAGGAACTCGACCGTCCCCGCCCCGACGTAGTCGACGCTCGCGGCCACCTGGCAGGCGGCCGCGCCGATCCGCTCACGGGTCGCGGCGTCCAGCAGCGGCGACGGCGCCTCCTCGATGACCTTCTGGTGGCGACGCTGGAGGGAGCACTCGCGCTCGCCGAGGTGGACCACCGTGCCGTGCGTGTCGGCCAGCACCTGCACCTCGATGTGGCGGGGTGCGTCGACGAGGCGCTCCAGGAAGAGGGTGTCGTCGCCGAAGGCGGAGGCGGCGACCCGCCGGGCGGTGCGCAGCGCCTCGGGGAGGTCGCCCGCGACGCGCACCGCCTGCATCCCCTTGCCTCCCCCGCCGGCGGAGGGCTTGACCAGGACCGGGTAGCCGACCCGTTCGGCGGCCGCGATCAGGGCGTCGTCGTCCAGCCCGGGCTCGGCGATGCCGGGGATCGTCGGGACGCCGTGGGCCCCGACCTCGCGCTTGGCCGCGATCTTGTCGCCCATGACCTCCAGCGCACGGACACCGGGCCCGACGAAGACGAGGCCGGCGTCGGCGCACGCCTGTGCGAGCTCGGCGTTCTCGGACAGGAACCCGTAGCCGGGGTGCACGGCGTGGGCGCCGGTCGCGGTCGCGGCGGCGACGATCGCGTCCACGTCGAGATAGCTCTCGCGGGCCGGGGCCGGCCCGAGCCGTACGGCGACATCGGCGAGGGCGACGTGCGGGGCGTCCCGGTCGGCATCGCTGTAGACCGCGACCGAGCGGATCCCGAGGCGGCGCAGCGTCCGGATGACGCGGCAGGCGATCTCGCCGCGGTTGGCGACGAGCACGGAGGGGAACGGAATGGACACGGCGATCACATCCGGAAGAGCCCGAAGGCGGTCTCGGGCAGCGGGCTGCGGGAGCAGATGTCGAGGGCGAGGCCCAGGACGGTGCGGGTCTCCGCCGGGTCGATCACCCCGTCGTCCCAGAGGCGGGCGGTCGAGTAGTACGGATCTCCCTGTTCCTCGTACTGCGCGGCGATCGGGGCGCGGAAGTCGGCCTCGTCGGCGGCGCTCCACTGGGTGCCGGCGGCGTCGAGCTGGTCGCGCTTGACCGTCGCGAGCACGCTCGCCGCCTGCGCCCCTCCCATCACGGAGATCCGGGCGGCCGGCCACATCCAGAGGAAGCGGGGCGAGTACGCCCGCCCGCACATCGAGTAGTTGCCGGCCCCGAACGAGCCGCCGATGACCACGGTCAGCTTGGGGACGCGGGCGGTCGCGACGGCGGTGACCATCTTGGCGCCGTTCTTCGCGATGCCGCCCGCTTCGTAGTC
Organism: Leifsonia aquatica H1aii; assembly: GCF_000633535.1. Taxonomy (GTDB): domain Bacteria; phylum Actinomycetota; class Actinomycetes; order Actinomycetales; family Microbacteriaceae; genus Leifsonia; species Leifsonia aquatica_A. The sequence goes on from NZ_AYMR01000017.1 coordinate 55,896, forward strand.
GCGCCCCACCATGAAGCCGGAGATGTTCTGCAGGAACAGCAGCGGGATGCCGCGCTGATCGCAGAGCTCGATGAAGTGCGCCCCCTTGAGGGCCGACTCGCTGAACAGGACGCCGTTGTTGGCGACGATGCCGACGGGATGGCCGTGGATGTGCGCGAAGCCGGTCACGAGCGTCGTGCCGTACTCGGGTTTGAACTCGTGCAGTCCCCCGGCGTCGACGATCCGGTCGATCACCTCGTGCACGTCGTAGCGCGCCTGCACGTCGACCGGCACGACATCGTAGATCCCGGCGGGGTCGCGGGCGGGCTCCTGCGTCGGGAGGACCTCCCAGGCGGGAGCCGCGGGCCGAGGCAGTGTGGCGACGATGTCGCGGACGATCGCCAGCGCGTGCTCGTCGTTCTCGGCCAGGTGGTCGACGACCCCGGAGGTCCGGGCGTGCAACTCCCCGCCGCCCAGCTCCTCGGCGGTGACGATCTCGCCGATCGCGGCCTTCACCAGCGGCGGCCCGCCGAGGAAGATCGTGCCCTGATCGCGCACGATGACGGATTCGTCGCTCATCGCCGGCACGTAGGCACCGCCCGCGGTGCACGAGCCGAGCACCGCGGCGATCTGCGGGATCTTCGCCGCCGAGAGCCGGGCCTGGTTATAGAAGATCCGGCCGAAGTGGTCGCGGTCGGGGAAGACGTCGTCCTGCATCGGCAGGAACGCGCCGCCGGAGTCGACCAGGTAGATGCACGGGAGGCGGTTCTCGAGCGCGATCTCCTGCGCTCGCAGGTGCTTCTTCACCGTCATCGGGTAGTAGGTGCCGCCCTTGACCGTCGCGTCGTTGCAGACCACCATCACGTGCCGGCCGTGCACGAGCCCGATGCCGGCGATGACTCCCGCGGCCGGGCTCTCGTCGCCGTACATCCCGGTCGCGGCCAGGGGTGCGACCTCCAGGAACGGGCTCCCCTCATCGAGGAGGGTGTCGATCCGGTCGCGCGGGAGCAGCTTGCCGCGCGCGAGATGACGTTCGCGCGAGCGCTCCGGGCCGCCCGCCGCCGCGACCGCGAGGCGTGCGCGCAGGTCGGCGACCAGTTCGCGCTGGGTGGTGGTGGCGGGCATCGTTCTCCCTGTCGTCGTCGACATTCGGTTAGTGGTCGCTAACCCGTTTTTAGGTTAGTGTTCATTAACCCGAATGTCCAGCCTTCCGGGAGACCTCGATGACCGAACTCCATGCGCCCGCCCGGCCGACCCAGCGCAGCCGCGCGAAGGCCGACCGCCGCGCCGCGCTGCTCGACGCCGCCGCGGGGCTGTTCGCCGAGCGCGGGTACAACGGCGTCTCGATCGAGGACCTCGGCTCGGCCGTGGGCGTGAGCGGGCCCGCCGTCTACCGGCACTTCCCGTCCAAGCAGGCGGTCCTGGCCGCGCTGCTCGTCGATGTGAGCCAGGGTCTGCTCGACGGCGGAACGACGGTCGCCGACGGCAGCGGCGATCCCGCCGGCGCCCTGCGCGCCCTCATCGCCTTCCACGTCGACTTCGCCCTCGGCGCCCCGGACACCATCCGCGTGCAGGACCGCGACCTCGACGCCCTCCCGGACGCGGAGAAGCGGGAGGTCCGGCGTCTGCAGCGGCGCTACGTCGCGCTCTGGACGCGCGTGCTCGGCGACCTCCACCCCTCCCTGCGCGCCGACGAGCTCCGCGTGCGGGTGCAGGCGACGTTCGGGCTCATCAACTCCACACCGCACTCGGCCCGGGTGGGGGCAGAGCCCGTCGCCGAAGCGGCCGTACGGCCGGTGCTGGAGCGGATGGCCTGGGCGGCGCTGACCTCCCGGTGACGTCGCCGGCGCCGGCCCCCGGTCCGCTCGTCACCGGCGTGCGTTAGGGTCCCATAGAGGCAACGAGCGCGAGGAGGGACGTGGGCGACGACACCCCCCGACTGCGCCTGCACCACCGGGTCCTGCGGGTGGTGGGCGGCGTGCTCGCCGTGCTGCTGGTGGTCACCGCGATCGCGGGCGGTGTCGGCTTCTGGACGGTCACGCGGTCGTTCCCGCAGACGTCCGGCTCGCTCGACGTCCCGGGACTCGCCAAGCCGGTCACCGTCTACCGGGACGGCGCCGGCGTGCCGCAGATCGTCGCCTCGACAGCCGACGACCTCTTCCGCGCCCAGGGCTTCGTGCACGCCCAGGACCGGTTCTGGGAGATGGACTTCCGCCGGCACGTGACCTCCGGCCGGCTCTCCGAGATGTTCGGGGCGAGCCAGGTGCCGACGGACACGTTCATCCGCACCCTCGGCTGGCGCCGCGTCGCCGAGCAGGAGGTGAAGCTCCTCGACCCCACCGCTCTCCGCTACTACCAGGACTACGCCGACGGGGTGAACGCCTACCTCGCCGGGCACTCGGGGGCCGCGCTCAGCGTCGAATACGCGATCCTCGGACTGCAGAACCCCGGCTACACGCCGCAGAAGTGGACGCCGGCCGACTCGATCGCCTGGCTCAAGGCGATGGCGTGGGACCTCCGCTCCAATCTCGAGGACGAGATCGATCGCGCTCTGCTGACCACGAAGCTCACCCCGCAGCAGGTCGCGGATCTGCATCCCGGCTACGACTACGGGGCCCACCCGACGATCACCGCCGAGGGCGGCGGGGACCCGTCACGGACCACGCCCGACGCGACGGCGCCCGCAGCGAGCGGCGACGGTGCCGCGGGATCCGGAGCAGCGCACGCCGATGCCGCGGCGCTGACCGCCGCGCCGCCGGCCGACTACCGCTCCCGGCTCGAACAGGTCTCGGCCGGCCTCGAATCGCTCCCCCGGCTGATGGGCCCGGCGGGCAGCGACATCGGCTCCAACTCGTGGGTCGTCTCCGGTGCCCTGACGGAGACCGGCAAGCCGCTGCTCGCCAACGACCCGCATCTCGGAGCCTCCCTCCCCTCCGTCTGGTATCAGGTCGGGCTGCACTGCCGGACCGTGGGACCGGAGTGCCCGTTCGACGTCAGCGGATTCGGGTTCTCCGGCTTCCCCGGGGTGGTCATCGGCCACAACGACCGGATCTCCTGGGGGTTCACCAACCTCGGGCCGGATGTCGCCGACCTGTATGTCGAGAAGGTCACCGGCGACACCTACGAGTACGACGGCGCCCAGGTCCCGCTCGAGACGCGTCGGGAGACGATCGTGGTCGCCGGGGGCGCGGACGTGACGATCACGGTCCGCTCGACCCGGCACGGCCCGATCATCACCGATCTGAGCGACGACTACGCGGCGATCGCCAAGGATCAGGCCGGCAAGCTCGGGGTTCCGGCGCAGCAGTTCCAACTGTCCCTGCAGTGGACCGCGCTCACGCCCGGGCCGACGGCCGGCGCCATCTTCGCCTTCGACACCGCGCGCGACTGGAACAGCTTCCGCGCGGCCGCCGCAGACTTCCAGGTGCCGTCGCAGAATCTCGTCTACGCCGACGTGGACGGGCACATCGGCTATCAGGCGCCCGGCTCGGTCCCCATCCGTGCTGCCGGGGACGGCACCGTGCCGGTCCCGGGGTGGACGAGCCAGTACGGCTGGATCGGCACGGTGCCCTACGATCAGCTGCCGTCGGTGCTCGATCCTCCGAGCGGGTACATCGTCACGGCGAACAACGCCGCGGTCGGCCCGGCGTTCCCCGTGATGATCACCCGGGACTGGGAGCACGGCTACCGGGCCAACCAGATCGAGGTGCGCCTGCAGGCGCTGATCGCCTCCGGGAAGAAGCTCACGGGTGCCCAGATGGCCGCCATCCAGGGCGACACGTACGACGCGAACGCCGCGACCCTCGTCCCCCTGCTGCTCGCCGTCGGCGGAGCCGCCGACCAATCCTCGGGCGCCGCTCGTGGCGCCGCGCTGCTCGCCGGCTGGGATCTGCACGACGACGCCGACAGCGCCGCGGCCGCGTACTTCAACGTCTTCTGGCGCACCCTGCTGCGCGACGCGTTCGGCCGCAAGCTCCCGTCCTCCGCCCAACCCGAGGGTGGCGACCGGTGGTTCGCCGTGGTGCAGAACCTCGCCGCGCAGCCCGACTCCGCCTGGTGGGCCGACTCCGCGCTCGGCACGACCGACCGCGACTCCATGATCGCGCGCGCCGCCGATCAGGCCTGGACGGAGTCCCGGTCACTGATGGGCGACGACCCGTCCCGGTGGCGCTGGGACCGGATCCACACTCTGACTCTGACGAACGCCAGCCTCGGCACGTCGGGCATCGGCCCCGTGGAGTGGCTGCTCAACCGCGGGCCGTACCCGGTCGGCGGCGGCTCGAGCATCGTCGAGGCGACGGGATGGGATGCGTCCGTCGGCTACCAGGCCGACCGCGTGCCGTCGATGCGCATGATCGTGGACCTGTCCGACTTCGACCGGAGCCGTTGGATCAACCTCGCCGGAGCCTCCGGCCACGCCTTCGACCCGCACTACACCGATCAGACCGAGCTGTGGGCGAAGAACACGACCCTCCCCTGGCCCTTCACCCGCGCCGCCATCGCCGCAGCCGCCGCACAGACGCTCACCCTGCGCCCCGCGTCGCGCTGACCCGGGCGCAGGTGAGCGGCCGGAACACGGCGCGCGCGTCGGCCTGCCGCGGGATCAGCGGGAGGTCGGCCAGGAACGCTCGGGGCTGCCCGTGTAGAGCTGCTGCGGGCGGCCGATCTTGGTGGCCGGGTCGAGGTTCATCTCACGCCAGTGGGCGATCCAGCCCGGCAGGCGGCCGATCGCGAAGAGCACGGTGAACATCCGGGTCGGGAAGCCCATCGCCTTGTAGATCACGCCGGTGTAGAAGTCGACGTTCGGGTAGAGCTTGCGATCGATGAAGTACTGGTCGGCCAGGGCGACCTCCTCCAGCTCCTTCGCGATGTCGAGCAGCGGGTCGTGCACGCCCAGAGCGGCGAGCACCTCGTCCGCCGACTGCTTGACGAGCCGGGCGCGGGGGTCGAAGTTCTTGTAGACGCGGTGCCCGAAGCCCATGAGCTTGACGCCAGACTCCTTGTTCTTCACCCGCTCGACGAACTTCTGGACGCTCTCACCCGAATCGCGGATGCCCGCGAGCATGTCGAGCACGGCCTCGTTCGCACCGCCGTGCAGCGGCCCGTAGAGGGCGTTGATGCCCGCGGAGACGGAGGCGAAGAGGTTCGCCTGCGTCGACCCGACGAGGCGGACGGTGGAGGTCGACGCGTTCTGCTCGTGGTCCTCGTGGAGCATGAGCAGGCGCTCGAGCGCACGCGAGAGCACGGGGTTGACCTCGTACGGCTCGGCCAGGGTGCCGAAGTTGAGGCGCAGGAAGTTGTCGACGAAGCTCAGCGAGTTGTCCGGGTAGAGGAACGCCTGACCGAGGCTCTTCTTGTGCGCGTACGCGGCGATGACCGGCAGCTTCGCCAGCAGGCGGATCGTCGAGAGCTCGACCTGCTCGGGGTCGGAGACGCTGAGCGAGTCCTGGTAGAAGGTGGACAGCGCCGAGACGGCGCTGGAGAGCACCGACATGGGGTGCGCGTCGTGCGGCAGGGCGCTGAAGAAGCGGCGCAGGTCCTCGTGCAGCAGCGTGTGCCGGCGGATCCGCTCGTCGAAGTCGGCGAGCTCGGACGGGGTCGGCAGCTCGCCGTGGATGAGCAGCCACGCGGTCTCGAGGAAGGACGAGTTCTCGGCGATCTGCTCGATCGGGTAGCCGCGGTAGCGCAGGATGCCCTGGTCGCCGTCGATGTAGGTGATCGCCGAGCGGGTCGCCGCGGTGTTGACGAAGCCGTAGTCGAGGCTGGTCAACCCGGTCTGCCGGGTGAGGCTGGAGAGGTCGATGCTCGAGGCGCCGGACGTGCTCGGAAGGATGGGGAACTCGGCCACCCCTCCCGGGTAGCGAAGCTCGGCGACGGCCGCCTCCTGCTCGACGGAGCCGGGCCGCTCCGTCGGTGCATTCTCGGTGCCGAGTCCAGTCACAACGCCTCCAGGTCTTGGGGTTGGGCATCACCGCGCGCGCCGATCGTGGCAGCGCTGCATCTTTCGTGCGGGTACAGCCTAACGAACCCGTGCGGCTACTGTCGCATCGCGCAAAGCACCGGGGATCCCGTTAGAGGGTCTCTCCAAAAGCGCGCAGGCGCGCGGCGGCCGTGCCGATCCGCTCGTCGGTCGCGGTGAGCGACAGCCGCACGTGCTCGGGGTAGACGTCGCCGTAGAAGTGACCGGGGCCGGCCAGGATGCCGAGGTCGGCGAGCCGGCCGATGCTCTCCCACGCGTCGCGGCCCTCGGTCGCCCAGAGGTAGAGTCCCGCTTCGCTGCGGTCGATGCGGAACCCGGCCGCCTCGAGCGCCGGACGCAGCTGCTCGCGCCGCGCGCGGTACCGCTCGCGCTGCGCCGCCACGTGGCCGTCGTCGCCCAGCGCGACCACCATCGCCGCCTGCAGCGGCGAGGGCAGCATCAGCCCGGCGTGCTTGCGCACGGTGGTCAGTCTCCCGATCACCGTTCGGCAGCCCGCCACGAAGGCGGCCCGGTATCCGGCCAGGTTGGACTGCTTGCTGAGGGAGTAGACGGCGAGGATGTTGCGGCGGTCGTCGCCGATCACCCGGGGGTCGAGGACGCTCGGGATGCGCTCTGCGTCCCACGGGGCGTCCCAGCCCAGCTCCGCGTAGCACTCGTCGCTGGCCAGGTAGGCGCCCAGCTCGCGGGCGCGGGCGACCGCGGCGCGCAGCTCGTCGACCGACAGCACCCGGCCGTCGGGGTTGCCCGGGCTGTTCAGCCAGATCAGGCGGGTGTTCTCGGGCCACTCGGCCGGGTCGTCGCTCGCCAGCGCCTCGGCACCGGCCATCGCGGCGCCGATCGCGTAGGTGGGGTAGGCGGCGCGCGGGTGCACGACGACGTCGCCCTCGCCCAGACCGAGCAGGAACGGCAGGAAGGCGACCAGCTCCTTGGAGCCGATGGTCGGCAGCACGTTGTCGACGGTGAGACCCGGCACACCGCGGCGGCGGGCGAACCACTCGACGATCGCCTCGCGCAGCGCCGGCGTGCCGACGGTCTGCGGATAGGCGTGCGCGTCGGTCGCCGCAGCCAGTGCCGCGCGGATCAGCTCCGGCGTCTCGTCCACCGGCGAGCCGATGGAGAGGTCGACGATGCCGTCGCCGGGCAGATCGGCCGCGGCCGCGCGGGCGCGCTGCGCGTACGGCGCCATCAGGTCCCAGGGGTAGTCCGGGAGCTCCTGCAGCGCCACGTCAGTGCGCCTGCGGCGGCAGTGCGGCGATGACGGGGTGGTCCTTGGCGATCACACCGACCTTCGCCGCGCCTCCCGGCGAGCCGATGTCGTCGAAGAACTCGACGTTGGCCTTGTAGTAGTCGGCCCACTCCTCGGGGAGGTCGTCCTCGTAGTAGATGGCCTCGACCGGGCAGACCGGCTCGCAGGCACCGCAGTCCACGCATTCGTCCGGGTGGATGTAAAGCGACCGTTCACCCTCGTAGATGCAGTCGACCGGGCATTCGTCGATGCAGGCGCGGTCTTTGACGTCCACGCACGGGAGGGCGATGACATAGGTCACGGTGGTTCTGTTCCCTTCGCGAGAGCTCCGAGGAGCTACTCGACTAGCTTATTCCGAAACGCGCGGGCCGGATTCCGCAGGAGCGGCGACCGGGGACGGGCCGGGTTCGGCCGCAACTGTGGCGGCCCGCGGATCGCGACGGCGCACGTCGGGCCACGCGATCACGACAGCGGCGATGAGCAGCGGGGCCACCAGCCAGATCTGACCGGGTAGCGTGTTCGGGATGAGCACCGAACCTCCCGGGCTCTGCTGCGTGAAGAGCAGGATGACCGCGATGGCGCCCAGGGCGGCGAGGATCGCCGGGACCCGGGTGCGCGCGAGCAGCCGCAGACCGACCAGCAGGAGCGTGAAGGCCAGCAGCGCGCCGATCAGCCCGAGCGGGATGCTCACACCCCAGCTGACGTCGATCGGATGCGCCACCGTGCCCACGGCGCCGACCAGGATGCCGGCCAGCACCAGCAGGACGGCGTTGAGGATCCGGCTGAGCATTCTCGCATCCTATCTGGACAGATCGAGAGGGCAGGACGTACGCTCGATCGGTAAGGTTAGCCTTACCAATCCCCCACCACCTCTTCCAGCAAGGTACCTGTGCTCGCGAACTATCTGATCGGCCTCCGCGAAGGCCTCGAAATGGCGCTGATCGTCACCATCCTCATCGCCTACGTCGTCAAGGTCGGCCGGAAGGACGTGCTCTCCAAGCTCTGGGTGGGCGTCGGCATCGCCCTCGTCGTCCCGCTCGGGATCGGCGCCCTGCTCACCTGGGGGCCGTACGGGCTGAGCTTCCAGGCGCAGGAGATCGTCGGGGGCGGACTCTCCGTCGTCGCGGTCGGCTTCGTGACCTGGATGATCTTCTGGATGGGCAAGACCGCCCGCTCGATGAAGTCCCTGCTGCACGAGAAGCTCGACTCCGTCCTGGTCGGTGCGGGCTGGGGCGTCGTCATCCTGGCCATGCTCAGCGTGGGCCGGGAGGGCATCGAGACGGCGCTGTTCGTCTGGGCCACGGTCGACAGCGCGGGCGGCGGCTGGGAGCCGTTCGTCGGCGCCGTGCTGGGCCTGCTGACGGCGGCCGTGCTCGGCTTCCTGCTCTACCGGGGCATGGTCCGCATCAACCTCGGCACGTTCTTCGCCTGGACCGGCGCGTTCCTGATCCTGGTCGCCGGCGGCGTCCTCGCCTACGGGATCGGCGACCTGCAGGAGGCGGGCGTCATCCCGGGCGCCGGCATCCACGCCTACGACATCAGCGCCGCCATCCCCGCGTCGAGCTGGTACGGCACGGTGCTCGCCGGCGTCATCAACTTCAACCCGTCGCCCACCTGGTTCCAGGTGATCGCGTGGTTCGGCTACATCCTGATCGTCTCGTTCTTCTACATCCGCGCCCAGCGGGCGGCCCACCGCAAGCCCGCCACCGGCCCGGCCGGCACCCCCGCCGGGACGCCCGTGGCGTCCTGACCGCACGCACCACAGCACGAACACAGCACGCATTCCACAGCACCCGAAGAGAAAGCACAGCACCCACATGGCTCGATACCGCCCGCTCGGCGTCATCGCCGGCAGCATCGCCGGCGCCGCCGCGCTCGCCGCCGCACTGACCGGCTGCGTCCCGAACAAGGCCACAGCCGAGGCCGAGGCGATCTCGGTCACCCTGAACGACGACAGCTGCACCGTGTCGACCGCGACGGCGTCCTCGGGTCCCGTCACCTTCCAGGTCACCAACAAGGGCACGGACGTCAACGAGTTCGAGGTGCTGGCGCAGGACAAGCTCCGCATCGCCGGCGAGAAGGAGAACATCGGCCCCGGCACGACGGTCAACTACGTCGTCCAGCTCGCCGAGGGCGACTACTTCACCGCGTGCAAGAAGGGGATGGTCGGCAGCCCGACCTCCGTCACCGCGTTCACCGTGACCAAGGGCGCCGCCGACACCAAGACCGCGAGCGAGAGCAAGCAGGTGGCCCAGGCGGTCACCAACTACACCGGCTACGTGAAGGACCAGGCCGGCCAGCTCCTCACCGCGACGAAGGCGTTCGCCGCGGTGTACGAGAGCGGCGACGACGCGGCCGCGAAGGCCCAGTACCCGGCCGCCCGCATGTTCTACGAGCGCATCGAGCCCACGGCCGAGCAGTTCGGTGACATCGACCCGGCCCTCGACCTGCGCGAGGCCGACCTCGAGCAGGGCCAGGACTGGACCGGCTGGCACCGCATCGAGAAGGACCTGTGGGCTCCCGCCGGCTTCACCCCGTCCGACGCCGCCGGCCGCAAGCAGCTCGGCGACCAGCTCGTGGCCGACACGCAGAAGCTCTACGACCTGGTGTACGCGAAGGACTTCGCCCTCACCCTCGACCAGATCTCCAACGGCGCCAGCGGCCTGATGGAGGAGGTCTCGCGCAGCAAGATCACCGGCGAGGAGGAGACCTTCTCGCACACCGACCTGTGGGACTTCAAAGCGAACGTGGAGGGCGCCGAGGTCGCGTACGGAACCGTTCGTGACATCCTGATCGAGAAGGGCAGCACCGGGAAGAGCGCCGCGAAGACGCTCGACACGGAGTTCGCCGCGATCGACAAGCTCCTCGCCCAGTACACCTCGGGCAACGGATACGTCAGCTACACCGAGCTCAGCACCGCCCAGGTGAAGGAGCTGTCGGACGAGGTGAACGCGCTCAGCGAGCCGCTCAGCCAGCTGACGTCGATCCTCGTCAAGTAGTAGGAGGCGCGTGAGCGAGGAAACACCCCAGGAGCGCCCGGAGTCCACTGAGGACCCCGGGCGCTCCGGCCTGTCCCGGCGCGGTCTGCTCGGCCTCGCCGGCCTCGGCGTGGGCGCCGGTGTCGTCGGCTTCGGAGCCGGGATCGCCGTCGACCGCGCCGTCTCCGGCGCGCAGGCCGACGCCGGAGCCGTCCACCCGTTCTACGGCGAGCACCAGTCGGGCATCACGACCGCGGTCCAGGACCGCCTGCACTTCGCCGCCTTCGACGTGCTCCCCGGCCTCGACCGTGCGGGGCTGATCGAGCTGCTGCGCGATTGGACCGTCGCCGCCGCCCGGATGACGCAGGGCAAAGCTGCCGGGAAGTACGGCCCGGCCTCGGGGCCGTCGGACCAGCCGCCGGACGACACCGGCGAGGCGCTCGACCTGCCGCCGGGCGGCCTGACCCTGACGTTCGGGTTCGGGCCGACGCTGTTCACGACGGCCGACGGGCAGGACCGGTTCGGGATCGCCGCGAAGCGTCCCGCGGCCCTGGTCGACCTCCCCCACTTCCCCGGCGACGCCCTGGTCGAATCGGCCAGCGGAGGCGACCTCTGCATCCAGGCCTGCAGCGAGGACCCGCAGGTCGCCGTCCACGCCATCCGCAACCTCTCCCGGATCGCGTTCGGCCGGGCGGCGATCCGCTGGTCGCAGCTCGGCTTCGGCCGCACCTCGTCCACCTCGCGCAGCCAGGTGACGGCCCGCAATCTGTTCGGCTTCAAGGACGGCACCGCCAACATCAAGTCCGAGGACCAGAAGGTCGTCGACGGGCAGGTCTGGGCGGCGGCCTCCGACGGGTCCGAGTGGATGGCCGGTGGTTCCTACCTCGTGGCCCGCAAGATCCGGATGGTGATCGAGAACTGGGACCGCCAGCAGCTCGGCGAACAGGAGCGGATCATCGGCCGCGACAAGGGCGAGGGTGCGCCTCTGTCGGGCGGCACGGAGTTCAGCGACCCGAACTTCCTCGCCCTGGCATCCGACGGCGGGACGAAGATCGACCCGGACTCGCACGTGCGCCTGGCGCATCCCACGATGAACGACGGCGCCCAGCTGCTGCGCCGAGGCTACAACTTCGTCGACGGCAACGACGACCTCGGCCGCCTGAACGCCGGGCTGTTCTTCATCGCGTTCCAGCGGGACCCGCGCACCCAGTTCATCGCGATCCAGTCCCGCCTGGCCCGGAGCGACCTGCTGAACGAGTACCTCAAGCACGTGGGCTCGGGGATCTTCGCCGTGCCCCCGGGCGCGACCGAGGGCTCCTACGTGGGCGCGCCGCTCTTCGCCTAGCCGCGCACATTCGTGCCGTGCGGGCAACGCGCTCGTGCCGTGCGGCCAACGCGTACGTGCCATGCGGGCAACGGAGGAGTTCCCGGCCCCGACGTGGCCGAACTCCTCCGTTCCCCGCTTTCCGGGCAGTTCTGTGGCCCTATCACCTCCGTTACCGCCGTGCGGGCAACGGAGGAGTTCTGGAACGACTCGCCGCGCCGTTAACGGCAACGGAGGAGATTCCGGC